>JBEIGE010000015.1:0-72259 GCA_040382055.1 Hylemonella sp. | reverse complement strand
TCACATCTTTGTCACTGGCGACTGCCCCATGGGCAGCCGTCTGCCGTTCTTTTGATTCAACGAGGTTTTCATGATTTATTTTCAATTGCGCCGCTCTCGGCGCGTAGCCACTGTTTTTGCGCCTTTGCTGGGTTTATTGGCGCTTGTTCCTGCAATGGGCCAGACCCAGACCCAGACCCGAAGCATCCCTGACACGGCTCGCTCGCTGGCACCCGTCACGGTCACGGCCAACCCGCTAGGCGCTAGCGAGCAGATCGCACCGGTGACCAGCCTGGAGGGCACCGAGCTGCTGCTGCGCAGCCAGTCAACACTGGGCCAGACGCTCGATGGCTTGCCCGGCTTGAGCAGCACCTACTTTGGTCCCAACGCCAGCCGTCCCATGATTCGCGGGCTCGATGGGGACCGCATCCGCATCCTCAATAACGGGGGTGCAACGCTGGATGTCTCTGGCCTGAGTTTTGACCATGCCGTAAGCGTGGACCCGCTAGTGACTGAGCGCATTGAAGTCTTGCGCGGCCCGGGTTCCCTGCTTTACGGGGGCAGCGCCGTAGGCGGTGTTGTCAACCTGATCGACAACCGCATTCCGCGTGAACCGCTATTTGATGCCAAAGGCGGTGTGAGCGGGCGTACGGATGCCGCCCTGGCAACGGGTAATCGCGAGCAAAGCGGCGCTGCGGTTCTGGAAGCGGGCAACAACCGTTATGCCCTGCATGCCGATGTGATGAGTCGCAACACCCAGGATGTCAGTGTTCCTGTCTCACTGGAATGCACGCGCGGCGGACTCAGCAGTTTTTCCCGGCGCATCTGCAACTCGGCCAGTGAAACCTGGGGTGGCAGTCTGGGGGGCTCGCTGTTTTTTGACCACGGTTATGTGGGCGCATCCATCAGCACCTTTGCCAGCCGTTACGGCACGGTGGCGGAAGATGAAGTGCTCATCGACATGAAGTCCAACAAGCTTACGCTTGAGGGTGAGCGGCGTAACCTGGGTGGGCTGTTGCAGTCGGTCAAGGCCCAGATCAGCCGTACCGAATACAACCATACCGAAAACGATGCTGGCGTGGCCAAGACGGTGTTTCGCACCACCGGCAATGATGTGCGCCTGCAAGCGAGCCATCAACCCCTGATGCTGATGGGCGGCGCGTTGAGCGGCGTGGTCGGGTTGCAAGTGGAGAACCATGACTTTTCTGCCGACGGCAGCGAGGCTTTTGCGCCCTTTAGCCGCACCAACCAGCAGGCGGCATTTGCTTACGAAGAACTGGCGCGTGCCTGGGGCACGCTCAGTTTCGGGGCCAGACTTGAGTCGGTGCGGGTGGAATCGTTTGGTAATCCCACCGTGCCCGGCTTCACGGTAGGGGCGCGTAACTTCAACCCCGCCAGTTACGCCTTGGGCGCGTTGTGGAAGCTCAGCCCCGCCTGGCAAGCCACCAGCAACCTGTCGGCCAACCAGCGCGCACCGCGCGACTACGAGTTGTTTGCCAATGGCGACCACGTGGCCACCAATGCCAAGGAAGTGGGGGACGCCAACCTGGGCCTGGAGCGTTCCACCAATCTGGATGTGGGGCTGAACTGGAAACGCGGAGCCAACCGCGCCAGCGTGCAGTTGTTTAACCATCAGTTCAGCAACTTCATTGGTCTGGAGCTCAGTGACACCACCACCACACCGCCTACCTACAACTACACTCAGGTTCAAGCCCGCTTCACCGGGCTGGAGACCAGCGCAAACATGCGTTTGCTGGAGGGTGCTCAACGCCTGGACCTGGCCCTGCGCGGGGATATGGTGCGTGCCGACAACACCACAACCGGCCAGCCGCTGCCCAGAATTGCGCCCATGCGTCTGGGTGCCACCCTGATCTGGTCACAGGGTGCCTGGAGTGCCCGTTTGGGTGTGGACCAACTGGCTGCCCAGGACAGGGTGCCGGACGGACAGCTGGCCACGGCGGGCTATACGCTGTGGAATGCCGCAGCTACCTACCGCATGAAGGCGTTGCGTTCGAATCTGCTGTGGTATGCGCGGGTGACCAACATCGGCAATACGCTGGCCTATTCGTCAAGTTCAATCCTGACGCAAACCGCACCCGGAAAAGCGCCGCTTCCAGGGCAGAACCTCAAGGTCGGCTTGCAGGTCAGCTTTTAGACCCGGGGTGGACAGGTCTAAAAAGTTGGCCGGATTACCGCGATACCATAGCCGGGTATTGCATCTCACGTCACCCAGCAAGTTTTTGTGTCTTCACCTGTCCTGTCCGCCCTGATTCCCGTGGTTCTGTTGATTGCTATTGGTTACATAGCGGGTAAACAAGGCTGGATAAGGGCTGAGGCGTCAAAAGACTTGTCGAACCTGGTGTTCGTGATCCTCACCCCGGCCTTGCTGTTCCGCACCATGAGCAGCGTTCATCTGGAGCAACTGGATTTCAGGCCGGTTGGTGCTTACTTCGTGGCCGTGGGCATTTTGTTTCTGGCCACGCTGCTGGTGCAGGGCTTTAACCGGCGCGGGGCGGTGCTGGCGCTGGCGTGCACCTTCAGCAACACGGTCATGATTGGTATTGCCTTGGTTGGTCTGGCTTACGGGCCGGATGCGCTGGTGATTTTGCTCACCCTGGTCTCGGTGCATGCGCTGGTCTTGCTGACAGCAGGCACCGTGGTGCTGGAGCTGGCGCTGGCGCGGGAGGCCAAACCCGTTCAAGGGGCGCAAAGCCACATGCTGACAACCGTTGCCAAAGCGCTGGCCAGTGCGGTGATTCACCCGGTGCCGCTGCCCATCATTGCCGGACTGCTGTTTGCCCAGACCGGCTGGCTGATTCCCGAAATGCTGGACAAGCCCCTGCTGTGGCTGGGAAATGCCTTTGGTCCCTTGGCCTTGCTGCTGGTGGGTCTGACGCTGTCTGCCACGCAGACCGGTGCCCATTGGCGCGGGGCGCTGGCTCTGGCTGGGGCAAAAAATATTGTGCATCCGGCGCTGGTCACGCTACTGGCAATCCTGTTCGGTGTTCAGGGCCTGCCCTTGGTGGTCATGGTGGTGGCAGCCGCCATGCCGATAGGCGCTAATGTGTTCCTGTTTTCCCAGCGCTACGAAGTGGCCGAAGAATTGGTCATGGCCAGCGTGGTGGTTTCAACCGTGATGGCGCTCATCACGATTCCGGTGACGATGTTTCTGGCCGGCCGGTTTTAAGGGGCAAGCCGTTCGCGAACCCAGCCGCCCTGAGGGTCGGGTGTGTAGCGCAGCCGGTCATGCAGACGGCTTTTTCTGCCTTGCCAGAACTGCCATTGGTCGGCCTTGAGGCGGTAGCCGCCCCAGTGCGGCGGGCGGGGAGGGCTCAATAAAAACTGAGCGCCATAGCGCACGGCATTGGCCACCAGCACGCCCCGGTTGGCAATCACCTGGCTTTGCGGACTGGCCCAGGCACCAATGCGTGAATCCAGCGGGCGGCTATTGAAGTACTCGTCACTCTCGGCAGCGCTGATTTTTTCAACCAGGCCTTCGATGCGCACCACCCGCTCAAGCTCTACCCAGTGAAACTGCAGGGCGGCATAGGGGTTGCCGGCCAGTTCCATGCCTTTCTGGCTCTCGTAATTGGTAAACCACACAATCCCCCGTGCGTCCAGGCCTTTGATCAGCACCACACGGGTTGAGGGCCGCAGGTTGGGCCCCACGGTGGCCAGTGTCATGGCGTTGGGTTCAGGCACCTGTGCCTCAATAGCCTCATGAAGCCACTGCTCAAACTGCAGCAGCGGGTCGCTGAGAGAAGCCTCTTCGTTGAGTTCGGCGCGCTCGTAACTTTTTCTCAGGTCTGCAATAGTGGTCATACTCCGAGTATAGAAACCTTGCCGATCAGAACGCCAGTTTATGCAGCCCACCGTCATCGTACTTGCCTCCGGCCGGGGAGAGCGCTTTCTTGCTTCAGGCGGTCAGACCCACAAATTGCAGGCGCTTTTGCTGGACAACACCGTGCTTGAGCACACCCTGGCTGCGGTGCGGGCCAGCGGTCTGCCATTTCATGTCGAAGCTGCCGGTCATCCCGGTATGGGGGATTCAATTGCGGCGGCGGTGCGGGCCACGTCTGAGGCTGATGGCTGGCTGATTCTTCCGGCAGATTTACCCTTGGTTCAGGCCCGGACCCTGCAGCGCATGGCCCAGGTTGACGATGCGCATCGCGTGGTGGTGCCTTGCTTTGAAGGCCAAGGTGGTCACCCGGTCCGGTTTGCTGCCAGCTGCGGCCCTGCGCTGATGAATTTAAAAGGAAATCAGGGCGCAGCCCTTATCGTGAAAGAACTTGGTGCTATCAAAATTGAAACTTATGATTTCGGCTGCGTCACCGATATCGATACCGTGCAAGACCTGGAACGTGCAAAGCTGCTGCTGCTGCGCAGACGTGAATTGGGCAGCTAAAACTAGGCGATAAAAACTGGCCTCAACCGCCTTGGCGGTGCAGAGCTGTTCCCCCATTTGTTCCCCCATTTAATAGGCGTTCAGGTCAGCTTAAGCAACTGACCGAGCTGGCGGTCGTGTATCCCATGCCCCAGAAGGGATTCAAAGGTTTGGCTGGCATAGTCCCGGGTGGTGCCAAACCGACCCGCTGCGCTGGTAAAAATCTCCCGGTAACGCTCCGGGCTGAGGTGGCCAGTAAAGCTCGGGCTTTGGCGCGACAAGGTAAAGCCCAGCGCCCGGGTTGTGCCGTGTTCGGTGGTGCAGCGCAACCACTTGGGGTCATAAACGCCGGAGAGCATTTCACGGCCCCAGAGCCGCTCAAGCACAGCAGCCCCTTGTTGACGGGGAACCCGCATGGCCACGCCAGTGCAACTGCCGCCTGGGAGCAGGGCGAACACCAGGCCCGGGTTGGCAGGCGTGCCGCGATTGATCACGCTCCACATCTTCAACGCCCGGTGCCAACCATGAACACGCGCCAGGTGCCTTTCTTTTGCCTCAAAATCCGGCCGCCAGATCAGCGAGGCATAGGCAAAGACCCACAGGTCTTCGCGCCCCCCCCACTGCGCCATCGTGCGCGACAACATGTCGGCCGGATCGCGCGGTTTGCTCATGCTGGCGTGGACCCTCAGGCTTTGCGCTGGATCAGCTCAACCTTGTAGCCATCGGGATCGGTCACAAAGGCGATCAGGGTGTCGCCGCCCTTGACCGGCCCTGCTTCGCGGGTGATGGCCCCGCCGTATTTAGGCGCTTCGTTGCGGATTTTTTCACAGGCGGCATAGACATCCTCAACCCCGAGGGCCACATGCCCATAGGCTGTTCCCATGTCGTATTTGTCAGTGCCGTAGTTGTAGGTTAATTCCAGTTCGGCTTGTTCGGGGTTGCTGGCATAGCCGACAAAAGCCAATGTGTATTTTTGGTCCGGCCGGTCCGTGGTGCGCAGCAGTTTCATGCCCATCACGTGGGTGTAGAAGTCTATGGAGCGCTGCATATTGCCAACGCGAAGCATGGTGTGGAGAAATTGCATGGCTGTAGAAAAGAAGGGTTAAAGAATAATAGCGCGCAACATCAGGTCATGGTGTAGTTCAGGGTCATGCGACCCCCGTCAACCACCACAATTTCGCCGGTGATGTAGCTGGCCGCATCGCTGGCCAGATAAGCCACGGTGTCTGCCACTTCGCTGGGATGACCCAGGCGACCCATAGGTGTGCGGCTCAAAATGCGCTGGCGGGCAGATTCACTGGTGAGAACAGCCTTGCTGGCCAGCTCGGTGGCAATGGTGCCGGGAGCCACAGCATTGACCCGAATACCTTTGTCGGCGAGTGACAGGGCCATCACGCGGGTGAGCTGGTTAATGCCGCCCTTGCTCACGTTGTAGCTGGCAATGCTGGGTATGGCCAGCGTGCCATTGACCGAACTCATGTTGATGATGCTGCCTTTGCCCACCTTGACCATTTCGCGGGCCACAGCCTGACCAACCAGAAACGCACCCTTGAGGTTCACGCGCAGCACCGTATCGAAGTCGGCCTCGGTAATCTCCAGAAAATCAGCCGCCTTGAAAATGCCCGCATTGTTGACCAGCACATCGATGCTTGAAAAGCGCGCCAGGGTCTGGGCCAGCAGGGCTTGCACCTGATCGTGTTGGCCCACATCACAGTGCACAAAAAGGCCGCCCAACTCATGGGCCAGGGCCTGGCCGCGCGCGTCGTCCACATCGGCAATGACGGCATGGGCACCTTCCTGGGCAAAGCGCCGTATGCAGGCCTCCCCAATCCCTTGCGCCCCGCCGGTGACCAGGCAGACCCGCCCTTTCAGGCCAAATGAAACAGCGGGGGGTGAGGTGTGCATACCGTGCAATCCTAGCAGTCAGTCAGGGCAAAGCCTGCGGGTGTTTGTATAGCCGGTGTTATCGGCCAGAAGGGCCGCGGGAACCGCCGGGACCGCGTGGTCCATTACCCCCACGACCACCACCGCCTCCTCCTCCGCCTCCCGAGCGCTGACCGCCGTATCCACCGCCACCGCCACCGCCACCGTATCCACCGCCGCCACCACCATTGCGATTACCGCCGCCAAAATTTCCTCCGCGCCGGGGGCCACGTTCAGCCATCATGTCCACACTGGTGCGCATGGGGTCGGGTTGTCCTTGGGTTGAGGGCCTGGGCGCGCCGCCGCGCTGTCCATTGCCCTGACCAAAATGAAGTGGCGGCTGATCGTCCGTGGCCCGGCTGTGAGGTGCGCGTGGTTGGGGCGGTCTTTGCCCTTGCGGCCTTGGGCCTCCCCGGCCACCGCCGCCGCCACCACCACCTTCTGCATGGCGCGGCCCGCCGTTGCGCGGGCCACCCCGGTCGCCTTGGGCTGAGCGGTTGTCACGCACGCGCTGCAGCATCTCGGTGCGCGCCGCCTTGGCGGCAGCCTGCATCACATCGCGGCTGGGCGGCTTGCCTGCGCCACCCCAAATGGTCTGGCGACCCATGGCAATGGGCTCGGCCTGCTCACCGGGCTCGGGTCCAAAACCTTCAACGATTTTGACCTCGATGTTTTGCTTGGTAAAGCGCTCAATGTCCTGCATAAAGCCTTCTTCATCCAGACACACCAGGTTAACGGCTGCGCCATCCGCTCCGGCCCTGCCGGTGCGGCCAATGCGGTGCACATAGTCTTCGCTCACATTGGGAATCTCGTAGTTCACCACGTGCGGCAGATCATCAATGTCAATGCCACGTGCGGCAATATCGGTGGCCACCAGGGCGCGTACCTCGCCGCTTTTGAAACCGGCCAGTGCCTGTGTGCGGGCTGCCTGGCTCTTGTTGCCATGCAAAGCCATGGCGCTGATGCCGTTTTTCTCCAAAAACTCGGCCACATTGTTGGCACCAAACTTGGTACGGGTGAACACCAGCACCTGGCTCCAGTTGTGTTCATTGATGATGTGCGCCAGCAGGGCTTTTTTCTTGCCACGCCCCACCGGGTGTATCACCTGGGTGATGCGCTGCACCGTGGTGTTGCGCGGTGTCACTTGCACGCTTTGCGGGTTCTTCAAAAGCCCGGCCGCCAATTCGCGGATTTCGTCACTGAAGGTGGCAGAAAACAGCAGGCTCTGCTTTTCCTTGGGCACCACGGCCAGCACTTTTTTGACATCGTGAATAAAGCCCATGTCCAGCATGCGGTCGGCTTCATCAAGCACCAGTATCTGCACTTGCCCCAGGTCCAGCATGCCTTGCTGCATCAGGTCGAGCAGCCGTCCGGGTGTGGCCACCAGAATGTCTACGCCCTTTTTCACCCGGCTGATTTGCGGGTTCATGCCCACACCGCCAAAAATGACCGTGCTGGAGAGTTGCAGGTATTTGCCGTAAACCCGCACAGATTCTTCCACCTGCGCAGCCAGTTCGCGTGTGGGGGTGAGCACCAGGGCACGAATGCCGGTGCCCCCAAATTTGTTTTCGGCGCTGCGGCTCATGCTCAGCTTGTGCAGCATGGGCAGCACAAACGCCGCGGTTTTGCCGGTACCCGTCTGGGCACCGCCCAGCAGGTCGTGGCCGTCAAGCACCACCGGAATGGCTTGCGCCTGGATGGGTGTGGGAGTTTCGTAGCCTTGCTCGCGCACAGCCTTCAAGATGGCCGGGGCCAGTTTTAATTCTTCAAAGTTCATAAGATGGCGCCTTACCTAGGCGCTGGGAACTCAACCTGTTCAGCTGCCGGGGCAACTGGTCAGTCAAAGGTTGAACGGGTTCAAAAATGGGGCGTTCATCACTGAAACAACCCCCAGCATGGTGCTGGCGTTGCAGGCAACTGATTCGCTGCAACTGAGCTTATTGTCGCATATCGGTCTTGTGGCTATCTGGTTGTGCCGAATTGTGAGGCGCGGATAATACGGGGTTTTACCCAGAATCTATCCCATGGCTCAATACGTTTTCTCCATGAACCGCGTCGGCAAGATCGTGCCGCCCAAGCGCTTCATTCTCAAAGACATCTCTTTAAGTTTTTTCCCGGGTGCCAAGATTGGCGGGCTGGGTACCAACGGCTCGGGCAAATCCACCTTGCTCAAGATCATGGCGGGTGTAGACAAAGAGATTGAGGGCGAAGCCATTCCCATGGCCGGCCTCAATATCGGCTACCTGCCTCAAGAGCCGCAGCTGGACCCAACCCAGACGGTTCGCGAGAGCGTGGAAGCCGGCATGGGCAAGGTGTTCAGCGCCAAGGCCAGGCTGGAAGAGGTCTACACCGCTTACGGCGAAGAAAACGCAGACTTTGACGCGCTGGCCGCCGAGCAGGCCGAGCTGGAGGCCATCATTGCCACAGCCGGTACCGATTCCGAGCACCAGCTGGAAATTGCAGCCGACGCACTGCGCCTGCCGCCTTGGGATGCCAATATTGGCGTGCTGTCCGGTGGTGAAAAGCGCCGCGTGGCTTTGTGCCGCTTGCTGCTGTCCAAGCCCGACATGCTCCTGCTCGATGAACCCACCAACCACCTGGACGCCGAATCGGTGGACTGGCTGGAGCAGTTTTTGCAGCGCTACCCCGGCACGGTGGTGGCCATTACCCACGACCGTTACTTTCTGGACAACGCGGCCGAGTGGATTTTGGAGCTGGACCGGGGTTCCGGCATTCCCTACAAGGGCAATTACAGCGACTGGCTGCAACAAAAGCAGGCCAGGCTGGAGGCCGAGCAGAAGGGCGAAGAGTCCCGCGCCAAGGCCTTGAAGAAAGAGCTGGAGTGGTCGCGCCAGAACCCCAAGGCGCGACAGGCCAAGAGCAAGGCGCGTTTGGCGCGGTTTGAGGAACTCTCGGACTTTGAGTACCAGAAGCGCAACGAAACCAACGAAATCTTCATTCCCGTGGCCGACCGGCTGGGCAATGAGGTGATTGAATTTGTCAATGTCACCAAGTCGTTTGGCGACCGGGTGTTGATCGACAACTTCAGCTTCAAGGTGCCTGCGGGTGCCATTGTGGGCATCATCGGCCCCAACGGCGCGGGTAAATCCACGCTGTTCAAGATGATTGCCGGCAAGGAAAAGCCGGATTCCGGAACCGTGAAAATTGGCGCCACGGTCAAGATGGCCTTTGTGGATCAAACCCGGGACGACCTGGCGAACGACAAAACCGTTTGGGAAGATGTCTCTGGCGGGCTGGACATGATCAACGTGGGCAAGTTCCAGATGGCCAGCAGGGCCTACTGCGGCCGCTTCAACTTCAATGGCTCAGATCAGCAGAAAAAAGTGGGCATGTTGTCTGGCGGCGAGCGTGGACGGCTGCACCTTGCTAAAACTTTGATAGCAGGCGGCAATGTGCTGATGCTGGACGAGCCGTCCAACGACCTGGATGTGGAAACCTTGCGTGCGCTGGAAGACGCCTTGCTGGAGTTTGCCGGCAGCCTGATGGTGATCAGCCACGACCGTTGGTTTCTGGACCGCATTGCCACCCACATCATTGCCTGTGAGGGCGACAGCCAGTGGACCTTCTTTGACGGCAATTACCAGGAATACGAAGCTGACAAGAAAAAGCGCCTGGGCGAAGAGGGTGCCAAACCCAAACGCATGCGCTTCAAGGCCCTGAAGTAGTGCTAGGCGGAGGGCATCTCTCCAGGTTCAGCCCGGAGCTGCCCAGCCGCCGTACAGCTTAAGGCCGAACACCCGGCGTCTCCAGCGGCATACCGGCCGCTTGCTGCGCCAGAAACAGTTCGAGCTCGACCAATTCAAGAGATCCATAGGGGTAAAGTTCTGCGCGTATGCCGTTCATGCAGTTGCGCAGACGGCGCTGCAGCGACCCCATGGATTGCCACTCCAGTCGGTACACCGGGTAAGCATTGGGGTGGCTTTGGGGAATTACGCTGCCGCCCAGCCGCTGCCCCCAGCGTTGGTCGTGACACTGTGCGCATGACAGATCAAGCTGGCCCATGCGCTGCTGGTAGCGCTGCCGGCCGTTTGCCACAAAGGGTTTGAGGCGTTCATCCGGGTCAGACACCATGGGCATGCCGCGCGACTGAAAGGCTACAAAACTCTCCACGCTCAGCAAATCGGCATGCTCTGCAGCCCATGGGGGCAGGTTTTGCTGTTCTTGCCGGCACAGGTTGATGCGCTGCCCAAGATTAATGGGGCGTTGGCGCTTGGCGTCAAACGCGGGATAGCGGGCCGCAACACCTTTCATGCGGCTGATGGCGTGGCAGCTGGCACAAGGCGTGACAGCCTGAGGGGTGGCTGCCGCACCTGTGCGCGATGTGGTCGATGTGGTTGCGGTATCGGAGCGGTTCCAGATGGCTTCCCCCTGCTTGACCCACAGCATGGCCGGGTTGAGGGTGTCATCACGCTGCATGGCTTGGGTACTGCTCCCCATGAACTCAAAGCCCGAACGTCGGGTGTCTGGTGCCGCTTGTGGGTGGGGTTGGGCCAGGGCTGTCAGGCCGGACAACGCTGCCAGAAGCAGGACGAGCCGTGAAGTAAGGGGCATCGTTACACGGTCGCTTCAGTTGACCTGGATGGACACGCTTTCGGTGTGGCGAAATCCCCGGTCTCCCTCCCAGGTCATCAACAATTGGCCGGTTTCGGTGGCGACGGTATGAAAGGCCAGATACGGGTTGGCGGCCATGGCAGAAAACAGCTCGGCGCTGAACACCAGCACGCCGTTGTAGTGGCAGGTAAAGCGCTGGATGATGTCGCGCGGCAAAATTTTTCCGTCAGCGCCCGGCCGGTTGCCGGTTTCCATGGGGTGCCCGATGGTGGTGTGGATCTCGATGACTTCGCCGCGACGCGCTGCTTTAGGCACTTTGATGAGGGTGATGGCCATGGTCAGATGTTGTCCTCAAGACAGGCGGCAATCGTGACAATCACATCGACCGTATCCGACCAGTAGCTTCCGTCATTCATCTGTGCCACAGCCACCAGCTTTTGTGTGGTCACCAGCCTGATGCGTGTAGAGATGCTGGCCTTGCCCGCTCTGGGCCCCAGCACAAACCTGCAGATGTCGCGCTGGGGATTTTTCTCGTTGAACACGGCAATCGACACCACATGATTTGACGCGGTCATGGGGCTGTCAACCGATACCGTCATGGGTACCGTATTGCCGTTGTCCACCAGCGGTGCAATCTCCAGCTTGACACGACCGGGGCTGATGCTGGCCCCTTTGGCGTAGCTGCGCAGCGCCTGGTCCAGTTCATTGGTGCTGGCGCTGGCCTTGCAGGTCCAGATACCTCCGCCCAAGGCGGTGGCAGTCATCAGCCAATCGCGCCGGTTAAAAAAGCGGGCCTGATCGGCTAAAGCAGGGGTGGGATTGACGGTCTTGTTCATCAGGCTTGCATGACTGGTTTGGGCTGGTCTGGCCTAGTGGCGCAGAAGGCTCAAATAGGCCACCACGTCCTCAATTTGTTGCGCCGACAAGATTGGCTTGCCAGCCCAGGACGCACCCACACGTTGCAAGCCGCCCGTGGCATGGTAGGCCGGCATGATGGAGTCCGGGTTGATGCGTTTGGAGTCCACCAGGCGCAAACGCAATTGCGCCGCGCTCAGGCGCTGGCCTGAACCGTCCAGCGGCGGGGCCAGATTGCCCTGAAACCGCTCCTCAGGAAACGGGCCGGTATGGCACAAGAGGCACATGCTGAGCTGGCGGTTGCCAACAATGCGGCGGCCCCGTTCGGGATCGCCGGGCTGTGCCGTGAGCGGTTCTGAAATGCCGTCCGTGCCCACGATGGTATTGCCGGGCTGGGCCAGCAGAACCAGAGGTGACAAGGCCAGGGGCAATACAAGCAGGAGTGATGCAAAAAAATTCCTGGCTGTACCAGCCCTGGCCATTGCCATCATGCGCTCTTGAGGCTGTGGTTCTTCAGGGGCAAATCGCGGATGCGCTTGCCAGTGGCAGCAAAAATGGCATTGAGCACGGCCGGTGCGGCCACGGCAATGGTGGGCTCACCCACGCCGCCCCAAAAGCCACCCGAGGGCATGGTGATGGTTTCGACCACGGGCATCTCATCCATCTTCATGACCTGGTAGGTGTCAAAGTTCTTTTGCACAATCGCGCCGTCCCGAACGGTGCATTCACCATACAAGGCGGCTGAGAGTCCGTAGACAAAAGAGCCTTCCACCTGCGCTTCAATTTGCTGCGGATTGACAGCATGGCCAGGGTCGGTGGCCGCCACAATGCGGTGAATGGTGAGCTTGCCGGCCTTGCTGACTGACACCTCGGCACAGGCGGCTACATAACTGCCAAAGCCCATGGTCTGGCACAGGCCACGGAAGACGCCTTTGGGCGCAGGCTTGTCCCAGCCCACGCGCTCTGCAACCGCGTTCAACACAGCCAGATGCTTGGGGTGGTTGGCCATGAGCTTGCGCCGCAGGGCCAGGGGGTCTTGCTTGGTGGCGTGCGCGATTTCATCGAGAAAACTTTCCAGGTAAATCGCGTTCTGGTTCAGGTTCACGCCGCGCCAGAAGCCCGCAGGCACATGCGGGTTGCGCATGGCATGGTCAATCAGCAGGTTGGGGAAGGTGTAACCGATGGGGGACTCAACACCTGTGGCTTCCAGGCCCTGAAACACCACGGGGTCCTTGCCGTTGCGGATGTTTTGTGGAGCCACGGTAGCCAGGATGGACTGACCCGAGATGCGCATGTGCAGCCCGGTGATATTGCCTTGTGCATCCAGGCCGGCAGTCATCTTGCATTGGGTAACCGGATGGTAGAAGCAATGCTGCATGTCTTCTTCGCGCGACCAGATCAGCTTGATCGGTGTGCCGGGCATGGTCTTGGCAATGGTGACCGCTTGGGTCACGTAATCAGAGCGGCCCCTGCGGCCAAAGCCGCCACCCAGATAGAGCTTGTAGAACTCGCACTTGGATGTGGGCAGGCCTGCTGCCTCGGCTGTTGCCGCAAAAGCAGCTTCGCCGTTTTGCGTAGGGGCCCAGACTTCGCAGCGCTCAGGCGTCCAGCGCGCCGTGGCGTTCATGGGCTCCATGGGCGCGTGGTTCTGGTAGGGGTAGGAATAAACCGCCTCAACCTTGCGCGCAGCCGAGGCAATGGCCGCCCGGGCATCGCCATTTTCATTGCCCACCACGGCTTCTTTGGCGTCCAGCCCGGCCTTGAGTGTTTCGGCGATATTGGCGCTGGAGATGGTTGCGTTGGGGCCGTTGTCCCATTCAATGGGTAGGGCATCCAGCGCAGTTTTGGCGCGCCACCAGGTGTCGGCAATCACGGCTACGGCTGTTGGGCCAACGGCTACGACCTTTTTGACACCCGGGCGGTTCTCGATGGCCGCAGCATTGAAGCTCTTGACCTTGCCGCCAAAAACCGGGCAGTCCTTGATGGCCGCGTTGAGCATGCCGGGCAGTTTGAAATCTATGCCGTAGTCTTGCGCACCCGTGGTTTTCTTGATGGTGTCCAGACGCGCCATGCGCTTTCCAGCCAGCTTCCAGTCTTTCGTCTCTTTGAGCTTGATATTGGCAGCTACCGGGGGCGTGAGCTTGGCCGCAGCGGCTGCCACCTTGCCATAGCTGCGGGTCCGGCCTGAAGGCGTGTGGGTAATGATGCCGTTGGCCGCCGTGCACTGGTCAACCGCAACGCCCCATTCTTCAGCAGCGGCTTGCACCAGCATCATGCGGGCGCTGGCACCACCGCGGCGAACATAGTCCTGCGATTCACGGATGCCCCGGCTGCCACCAGTTGAAAAATTGCCCCAGGCGCGGTTGCGCGCCACGTTCTGGCCGGGGGTTGGGTATTCGGTGGTCACATTCGCCCAGTTGCATTCCAGCTCTTCGGCCACCAGTTGCGCCAGGCCGGTCAGCGTACCCTGGCCCATTTCAGAGCGGGCAATGCGGACCACGACAGTCTCATCAGGCTTGATTACTACCCACACATTGACTTCGGTGGCGCTGTTGTCCTGGGCGAGGGCCTGGCCAACAAAGGGAAATGAAAATTGCACCATCAGGCCGCCGGCAGCGGCACTCGACGTGGCCAGAAAACCCCGACGGCTGAGACCTGGTTTGGAAATGACTGCGCTCATGTGGTGCTCCCGTCAGCGTGTTGGATGGCCAGTTTGGCGCTTTTGGTGTTGCCGCCCTTGGCGACGACCTTGATGGCTGCGCGTATCCGGCTGTAAGTACCGCAGCGGCAGATGTTGGTGATGGCCGCATTGATATCGCTGTCGCTGGGATTGGGTTTGGCTTTGAGGAGAGCTGTCACCGCCATGATCATGCCGGACTGACAAAACCCGCACTGGGGCACGTCAAGCTTGGCCCAGGCTTTTTGAACCGGGTGGGAGCCGTTGGGCGAGAGGCCTTCAATGGTGATGACTTTCTCACCCGCGCTCAGGCTTGAGACCGGCCTAACGCAGCTGCGGGTGGGCACTCCATCGATGTGCACCGTACAAGCACCGCACTGGGCAATGCCGCAGCCGTATTTGGTGCCGGTAAGTTCCAGTTGTTCTCGCAAGACCCAGAGCAAGGGCGTGTCGGGCTCAGCCTCGAACTCGCGTACCTTGCCGTTGACATTCAGTTTCGCCATGTTGCTGCTCCTCTAATCGTTGGAATAGTTAGCAGGGCTGTTGCCGTGCCAAACCGGTTTATACGTCATTCACGGCGATCCCGCCCAAAACCGGAAAAGTTTGAATCTGCGGGACGCACTTGCACTGCAGACTTGCACTTCAATTGGTCTGGCGGTCAGTCCAGCTTAGCGCCAGACTTGGTGACGACCTCGTTCCAGCGGGGCATTTCGGCCGTCAGAAAAGAAGTGAACTCGGCAGAGCCCAAAAAGGCCGGGTCAGCGCCTTGGCTGATCATGCGGCTGCGAATCTCGGGCATGCTCAGGACCTGCCGGAAGGCATCGCTGAGTTTGGCCACGATGTCCTTGGGTGTTCCTGCCGGAGCCAGGAAGCCGTAAAAGCCGACCACCTCAAAATTCTTGATGCCGGTTTCCATCACCGTTGGAATATCGGGCAAGGCGGGGTTTCGCTCGCGGCTTGTTACTGCGAGTGCTCGGACTTTGCCCTGCTTGTGGTAGTTGGCCGCCTGGGGAATGCTCTCGGCCATGAACTGCACCTGGCCGGCCATCAGGTCAGTGAACGCTGGAGCACTTCCCCGGTAAGGAATATGCACCATGAAGAGCCCGGTAGCTGTCTTGAACATCTCCGGCACCAAATGACTGATACCGCCGTTACCAGCAGAGCCATAGTTGATTTGCCCCGGTTTGGACCGGGTGTAGGCCACAAACTCTTTGAGACTGGTGACAGGCAGATTGGGGTTGACGAGCAAGGCCAGCGGCTGCATGGCCGTGCGGGCTATCGGCACAAAATCCTTGAGGGTTGCATAAGGCAGCTTGGTGTAGAGCGCCGGGTTGATCACCATCACCCCGGTGTTGGCAAGCATCAGGGTGTAGCCATCGGGCGCGGCCTTCATCACGTCTTGAGCCCCCACCGTGCCGCCAGCGCCTGACTTGTAGTCAATCACGATGGGCTGACCGAGCACGCCTTGGAGCTTGTCGGTCAGCAGCCGGGCATGCTGGTCCAGCGGTCCACCTGCTGGAAAGCCGATCACCAGCCGGATTGGCTTGACCGGAAAGCTTTGGGCTGCTGCCAGACAACTCAGCATCAGGCCCGCGATCAGGGATATGAATTTTTTCATGGTGTTTGCAAAAAAGTTAATCGTTGTTCAGGGTCGTTGGTTGAGGCTCAGTGGTTGAGGATATTGGACAGGAATTGTTGGGTGCGGGCGTTTTGGGGATGGTTAAAAAAATCATCCGGTGTGTTCTGTTCAATGATCTGACCTTCATCCATAAAGATCACGCGGTCAGCAACTGAGCGAGCAAAGCCCATTTCGTGCGTTACACACAGCATGGTCATGCCGGCTTCGGCCAGTTCGATCATGACGTCCAGCACCTCCTTGATCATTTCCGGGTCTAGTGCCGAGGTGGGCTCGTCAAAGAGCATGATCTTGGGCGTGAGGCACAGCGCGCGGGCGATGGCCACCCGCTGCTGCTGACCACCTGAGAGTTGCAAAGGGTACTTGTGGGCCTGTTCGGCAATGCGGACACGCTCAAGCTGAGCCATGGCTTTTTCCTGGGCTTGCCTGACCGGAACCTTGCCCACCCAGATCGGCGAGAGGGTCAGGTTTTCAAGAACGGTGAGGTGAGGAAAAAGATTGAACTGCTGAAACACCATGCCGACTTTTTTTCTAACCGCATCAATCGCCCGCACGTCGTCTGCCAGTTCGACACCGTCCACAATCAGCCGGCCCTGCTGGTGTTCTTCCAGCCGGTTGATGCAGCGAATCAGGGTTGACTTTCCGGAGCCTGAGGGTCCGCAAATCACGATGCGCTCGCCGGCTTGAACATCCAGATCAATGTCGCGCAGCACATGAAAGTCGGTACCAAACCATTTATTGACTTTTTCAAAGCGGATGATGGGCAGGGTCATTTCAGGGCAGTCGCGTTGCGTTGTTGGAGTTGATGTTCTATGCGCAGGCTGTAGCGCGACATGCCGAAACAAAACACAAAATAGATCAGGGCAATGAAGAGGTAGCCCTCAACTTTGTAGGGCCGCCAATCGGCGTCGGAGTTGAGCGCCAGGCTGAGCGAACCGGTGAGCTCATACAGGCTGACGATGGTGACCAGCGAAGTGTCCTTGAAGAGGCCGATGAAGTTGTTCATCAGTCCCGGTAAAACGACGGTCAGCGCTTGCGGCAGGACAATTTTGCGCTGGGTTTGCCACCACGACAAACCGATGGAGGCAGCCGCTTCCACCTGACTGCGCGGCACGGCCTGCAACCCCCCACGAACCACTTCAGCCATATAGGCGGCAGCAAACAAGGTGATTCCCAGAAGTACGCGAAGTAAAACATCGATAGTCAAACCTTGAGGCATGAGCAGTGGCACCAGAAATGAAGCCATGAACAGCACGCTGACCAACGGTACGCCCCGCACCAGTTCCACATAAGCCGTGCACAGCAAGCGAATGGCAGGCAGACCCGAGCGCCTGCCCAGGGCCACGGCTACAGCCAGGGGGAAAGCCATGAGGATAGACAAGGTGGAGAGCAAGAGCGTGAGTGGCAAGCCCCCCCAGCGGTCAGTTTCAACCCGGCTCAACCCCCAGACGTTGCCATACATGAGTACAAAAAAGAGGGCCAGCACAGCCGCCCATGCCCAAACCAGGGAAGCTGTCCAATAGGCGCGAATGCAGCTGAGCAACACAAGACCGACCAATAAAACGCTTGCAAGCAGGGGCCGCCACTGTTCTTCAAACGGGTAGCGTCCCAGCAGGATCAAGCGGTATTTTTCGGTGATCACGCCCCAGCACGCGCCGGCCCCCGGTATCTCGCAAAGCGAGGCGTCAGCCATCACGCTGGCGCGTAAAACAGCCCAACTGAGCAGCTCAGGCAGGTACAGAACCAGTAGCACCAGCAACAGCACGGTGGTCAGGGCGGATGTCCAGTTGCCCCACAAACCCAGACGCAGCTGGTGCAGCCAATGCCTGGCCTGCAGGGGGGCAGGACGCGCGGCAATGTAGGCCGGTTCGGGCACAGCGACTGCAGGGGCTTGCATGGTATTCATCAACGGGCTTCTAGCGTTCAATCAGTGCGGCACGGCGGTTGTAAAGACCCATGAGCGCTGAAGTGCTCAGTGAGAGCAGCAGGTAAACCGCCATGATCAGGGTGATGCACTCCAGCGCCCGGCCCGTCTGGTTGATCGAGGTGTTGGCAATCGACACCACATCCGGGTAGCCAATAGCCACCGCCAGGGATGAATTTTTGGTCAGGTTCAGGTACTGGTTGGTCATGGGCGGAATGATCACCCGCAAGGCCAAGGGCAGCTGCACCAGGCGCAAGGTTTGAGCGCGGCTCAAACCCAGTACAGCGGCGGCCTCGGCCTGCCCGGGGGGGACTGCTTGCAAGCCTGCCCGGATGACTTCGGCGGCAAAGGCGGCGGTGTACAGGCTCAAGCCCAGCAAAAGCGCCATGAACTCAGGTGTCAGGGAGGCACCACCCTCGATGGCAAACTCGCCTTGACGCGGAAAATTCCAGGCGGCAGCGCCCGACTGAAAATCCGGCCAGGGATAGCTCAGCCCCCCTTTGCTCAGGAAAACCGGCCCAAGCCGCCATGCACTGTCTGCAGCCGGCAACACTTCGGTGAACAGCAGGTACCACAGCAGCAGTTGCAACAGCAGGGGCACATTGCGAAACAGTTCAACATAGCTTGTGCAGAGCCCTTTGGCCAGCACATTGCCCCCCAGTCGCCCAACCCCGACAGCCAGGCCCACCAGCGAAGCCAGCACGATGCCCAGCAAGGCAACGCGCAGGGTATTGAGCAACCCGGCCAAAAAGGCTTGCCAGTAGGTATCGGTCGATGAAAAAGTCATCAGGCTTTCGCCGATGTCAAAGCCGGCGGGTTGCGTTAAAAAATCAAAACCGCTTTGGATGCCCCTGGCCTTGAGGTTCTGGGCGGTATTGGAAGCCAGCCACCACACCAGCGTGATCAGACAGGCAAGTGCCAGCAGTTGGAATGCCCGGCCACGCCATGCCTGGCTGCGCCAATTCCAGAACCGTTTCATCAAGCTTGCAGCGCTGGATCAGCGGATGGGCATGGGGTACATCAGCCCGCCCTGATTCCACAGCCGGTTGGCACCCCGGGCCAGCTTCAGGGTTGAGCCCGAACCCAGATTGCGCTCGAAAATCTCGCCGTAATTGCCGGTGGCTTTCAGGGCGCGGGCCATCCATTCCCGCTCCAATCCGAGCAGCTTGCCACTGTCTTCGCCGACACCCAGAATGCGCTGAATCACAGGGTCTGGACTGGTTTTAAGCGCGTCCAGATTGTTTTGCCCAATGCCGTATTCCTCGGCTTCCAGCAGGCCGTAAATCACCCACTTGACGATCGAGAGCCACTCGTCGTCACCGCGGCGCACCAGGGGGCCGAGAGGTTCTTTTGAGATCAGGTCGGGCAGGATGATGTGCTCGGCCGGGTTTTTGGCTTCTTTTTGCCGGATGGATGCCAGACTTGACGCGTCAGTGGTGTAGGCCAGGCAGCGGCCCGCCAGATAAGCGCCGGTAGCCGCCTCGAACTTTTCAAACACCACCGGCTTGAGCTTGAGGTCATGGGCACGGGAGAAATCAGTCATGTTTTTCTCAGTGGTCGTGCCGGACTGTACGCAAACCGTCTGTCCCTTGAGCTGCTTGGCACTTTTGATCTTGCTTTTGGCCGGAACCATAAAGCCTTGACCATCGAAATACGTCACTGCGGTGATGTGCAAACCCATGGAGGCATCCCGGGTCAGGGTGAAGGTGGTGTTGCGCGACAGAACATCGATTTCCCCGGACTGCAGCGCGGCAAACCGTTGTTGTGAATTCAGGGGAACATACTTGATCTTTTCGCTGTCGCCCAATACTGCAGCGGCGATGGCACGGCACACATCCACATCCAGGCCACTCCACTTGCCGGTAGAGTCGGCTGCGGCAAAACCAACCAGTCCGGTATTGACGCCACAGACCAGTTGCCCCCGGCTTTTGATGGCCTCCAGGGTTTTTCCGGCCTGTGCATGGCCTGTGCAAGCCAGGAACAGGCAGGCCAGGGCGGCGATGCGGCTCAGGTAGTTTTGCAAGTTTTGCAACCAGGGGGTGTGTAAGGCGGTGTAAGGGTACATGTGGGCGGTTCTCCAGAGTGTTGATATTAGCTTCTAGGTCGTTTCGATGCAGCGGTCTCGTTGGCGACAATGCTTGGGGCATATCCCGATGTCGTCGCGGGCAAAGAAAAGGTAGGCTTTGGGATCAAGGAGTTTTTATGCGTGCTCATTTCAAATTCTGGCCCAAACGCCTGCCCCATCACCTGATTCCACCGGCCACATCCTTATGGGATAACCTTGAAACCAGCGCCCGGCGCTATCCTGACAAAGTGGCGCTGGTGTTCTTCGGGCGTGAAATCACCTATGTGCAATTGCTACAAAAAGCAGAGCGCATGGCCTCGTATCTACATGGGCTGGGGGTCAAAAAGGGTGATCGGGTGGCGCTGGTCCTGCAGAACTGCCCGCAGTTGGTCATTGCCCACTTTGGAATTCTTCGGGCCAACGCGGTGGTGGTGCCGGTCAATCCCATGAACCGCATGGAAGAGCTCAAGCATTACATCCTGGATCCCGATGTTCGGGTGGCCATCACCAGCGGCGATCTGGCCCCGGAGTTGGCGCAGGCCAGCGATGCACTTGAGCCGGACAAGCGATTGGCCCACCTGATCGTGACGCAATTTACCGATGCCTTTGATTCCGGAGTTTCGGGCGATGAAGCGCCGATAGCCGCCTGGCAGACCTGGTTGCTGACCCGCCACGCGCTACCCGCGCTCAAGGATGGCCAGGTTCATGATTGGGATGCCGCGCAGGCGCAGTCACATCATTTACCGGAGTTGCAGGTAGGCCCGACTGACCTGGCCTTGTTGCCTTACACCAGCGGCACTACGGGTTTGCCAAAAGGCTGCATGCACACCCATGCCAGCATCATGCACAACGCGGTGGCCACCGGGCTGTGGGCCAGCGGCTCTGCAGAAAACGTGATGCTGGTGGTGGTGCCCATGTTTCACATCACCGGCATGGTCAGCGTGCTTCACACCAGCATCCGTCTGGGGGCAACACTGGTCATCATGCCGCGCTGGGACCGCAATCTGGCAGGGCGGCTGATTGCCGCGCGGCGCGTGACGCACTGGACCAACATTCCCACCATGGTGATCGACCTGATGGCCAGCCCGGATTTTGAGCAGTTTGACCTGTCAAGCCTGTTGCATATCGGTGGCGGAGGTGCGGCCATGCCGCAAGCAGTGGCGCAGCGGCTGTGGGAACAATTCGGGTTGCGTTATGTGGAGGGCTACGGTCTGACTGAAACCGCCGCACCGTCCCATGCCAATCCGTCCGATGCACCCAAGCAGCAGTGCCTGGGCATCCCCTACATGGGGGTGGATGCGCGTGTGGTGGACCCCGAAACGCTCAAGGAGATGCCAGTGGGCGAGTCCGGGGAAATCATCACCTGGGGGCCATGCGTATTTCAAGGCTACTGGAAGCGCCCTGAAGCGACCGCAGAAGCCTTCATAGACTTTGAAGGCAAACGATTTTTCCGTACCGGGGATTTGGGCCGGATAGACGAGGAAGGTTATTTTTTCATGACCGACCGTCTCAAGCGCATGATCAATGCCTCGGGCTTCAAGGTCTGGCCTGCAGAAGTGGAGGCCCTGATGTTCAAGCACCCCGCCATTCAAGAGGCCTGCATCATTTCTACCCGAGACAATTACCGCGGCGAATCGGTCAAGGCGGTGGTGGTTTTACGGGCCACGCACAAGGGAAAAATCAGCGAGCAAGAGCTGATTGCCTGGTGCCGCGACAATATGGCGGTGTACAAGGTGCCGCACGTGGTTCAGTTTGTCGAGGCCTTGCCCAAAAGTGGCGCGGGCAAGGTGATGTGGCGTGCGTTGCAGGAAGCCGAACAAAAAGCAAATACAACATGACGATCAAACTCTCCGTGCTGGACCAATCGGTGGCGGTGGCCGGCCAGACCCAGGCCGCGGCCATCCGCGACACCCTGGCCTTGGCCGAACACTGCGAACAACTGGGCTATCACCGGTTTTGGGTCAGTGAGCACCACAGCCACCCCACCATTGTGGGCGGCGCGCCCGAGGTGCTGATGGCAGCCATTGCAGCCCGTACCACGCGCATTCGCATCGGCAGTGCGGGGGTGATGCTGCCCCACTATGCAGCGCTGAAGGTGGCTGAACAGTTCCGGGTACTTGATGCACTGGCCCCCGGGCGCATTGATCTGGGTCTGGGCCGCGCACCGGGCAGTGACTGGGCGACCGCGCAGTTGCTCAACCCGGATCGCAGCGCTTCCGAGAACTTTCCCCGTCAGGTACTGGAGTTGCAGGCCTGGGTGACGGGCCAGGCCTTGCCGCCCGGACATCCCGGACACAAAGTTCAAGCCTGTCCATCGGGACCTACCAACCCTGCCTTGTGGATACTTGGAAGCTCAGACTATGGAGCCCAGCTGGCCGCGCATTACGGACTTCCTTACGCGTTTGCGTATTTCATCACCGATGGTCAAGGTGCCAAGGAGGCGATGGATCTGTATCGCCAGGGTTTCCGGGCTTGTGCCGAGAACCCAAGGCCCAAGCCGGCAGTTTGCGTCTGGGCCCTGGCCGCTGACACCGAAGAAGAAGCCAGATTCCAGCTTCAGAGCCGGGAGCGTTGGCGCATGGACCGCAACACCGGTCAACTCGGCCCCCTGTTGCCGCCTGAGCAGGCTTTACGGGCTTACACGGCAGCCGAGCAGCCGGCTTTGAGCCAGTTGCGCAGCCGGGCTTTGGTGGGCAGTGCCGAGCAGGTGGGATCAAAACTCAGACACTTGGCCGCCGAACTTGAGGTTGATGAACTGGTCGTGATTACCTGGACCCATGACCCCGAGGTGCGCCGACGCTCCTACGAATTGCTGGCCCGCGAATTTGCTTTGCCGGCCATGAATGAAGCGCCACCAACGACGCTTCCCCACGCTGACATTGACCAGATGGCCCTCTCAAGTGTCTGAGCTGATTCTCCCCCCCGTGCTGGTTGATACGGGTGAACTTGACCAGATTCTCAAAACAAACGGTTATGCCATCTTGAGTGGCAGCGACGTGGCTCAACAGGCAGGCGTCTTGCGCGACGATTTGCTGCAGCTCAACCGGTTCTGGAATGACTTGCCGGCTGATGCCCATCTCAAAGATGGCGGGCGTTACCGCAGGCGACGCCACAGTTGTTACACCACCCACAATGGCGCTGTAGTGCCAGTCCCCCACCGGGCCCATTGGCAACCGGTGGAATACAACGCGCTGCATGGCGGCATGCAGCGGTGGTTTGACCCCGTCAGCCCTGCGCTCGGCGCGAACGCCGCCTGGATCAGCCTGATCCGCTGGTTGGGGTTGGTGTGCTCCGGCCTCAAAGGTGAGCAGCCCTGGTTCGTTGAGGCCCATCAATTCCGTATTGATACCACCGATGGCATAGGCCGGCCCACGCCCGAGGGAGCCCATCGGGACGGTGTGGATCTGGTGGCTGTTTTTTTACTTGAAAGACAGGCAGTCAAAGGCGGCGAAACCCGTGTTTTTGACGCCACGGGGCCGGCTGGCCAGCGCTTTACATTGACCGACCCCTGGTCTGTACTTCTGCTGGATGATTCCCGCATCATCCATGAGTCAACACCGATCCAGCCCGCCGATGCGAGCGTGCCCGGTGGCTATCGCGATACGCTGGTTCTGACCTTCAGGGCCAATGGTTTTCAGGGGATCAGCGCAACTTAGCGCGCCCGTTCAAAAATGGCGGCAATGCCTTGCCCGCCGCCTATGCACATGGTGACCAGGGCATAGCGGCCTTGTATGCGCTGGAGTTCATGCAGCGCCTTGACGGTGATCAGCGCACCTGTGGCCCCGATGGGGTGGCCCAATGAAATTCCGGAGCCATTGGGGTTGACCTTGGCCGGGTCCAGCCCCAGGTCTTTGGTCACGGCACAGGCCTGCGCCGCAAACGCTTCATTGGCTTCAATCACGTCTAGGTCATTCACGCTCAGGCCGGCTTTTTTCAGGGCCAGCTGAGTCGCCGGAACCGGGCCGATACCCATGTATTTCGGGTCCACACCGGCGTGGGCATAAGCCACCAGACGTGCCAGCGGCTTGAGCCCCCGGGCTTTGGCGGTGTCTGCTTCCATCATCACCACGGCGGCTGCAGCATCGTTGATGCCCGAGGCGTTGCCGGCGGTCACGGTGCCGTTGTCCTTGGCAAAAACCGGTTTGAGCTTGGCCATGTCAGCCAGCGTGCAGTTGGCCCGGAAATGTTCATCGCTGACAAAGTTCACATCCCCTTTTTTGCTTTTCAGGACGACCGGGACAATCTGATCGACAAAGTAGCCTGCCTCGGTAGCGCGCTGAGCCCGGTTGTGGCTTTCTACGGCCAGTGCGTCCTGCATGTCGCGGGTAATCCCCCACTTGCTGGCGATGTTCTCTGCGGTCACGCCCATGTGGATGTTGTGAAAAGGATCGTGCAGGGCACCAATCATCATGTCGGTCATTTTGGTGTCACCCATGCGGGCACCCCAGCGCATATTGAGCGAGGCAAAGGGTGCCCGGCTCATGTTTTCCGCGCCGCAGCCAATCGCCACATCGCAATCACCGAGAAGGATGGCCTGGCTGGCCGAGACAATCGCCTGCAGGCCCGAGCCGCACAGCCGGTTGACGTTGAAGGCGGGTGTTCCCTCGGCGCATCCGCCCTGGATGGCAGCGACGCGAGACAAATACATGTCCCGGGGCTCGGTATTGACCACATGACCCAGCACCACATGGCCCACATCTTTGCCGTCTGTGCCGGCACGGGCCAGACTTTCACGAATCACCAGCGCTGCCAGATCAATGGGGGGCGTATCTTTGAGGCTTCCGCCAAAGGTTCCAATAGCGGTGCGCACAGCACTGACAACAACAACTTCACGGCTCATGTTTATCTCCTCAGGTTGAAATCGGGTTTGGTTTGCGCGAGTTTGCGCTTGAATGCTGGCACTGAACTTACCATTTCAAAAATCAGCTTCGCAGCGGACAACAACTTGATGTCCATGCACAGGGTGTCGCAGCGCCAATTCGCAGGCATGGAGCAACAGTCGGTGACTTGCCGCTGAGCTTGGCGATGACATCTGGGGGTATAGGGCATCCCCCACAATGGCGTGCCCGATGGCCTGCAGATGCACCCTGAGCTGGTGGGAACGGCCGGTCATCGGTTCGAGCTCAACACCTGTGGTGGGTCCTGTGGCGTGCTTGAAATGGTCCAGCACCCGCCAGCGGGTGGTGCTGGGTTTTCCGTTGGCCGTGTCAATGATGCGCACAGGCCTTCTGGGCCAATCCACTGCAATCTGCAGGTCGATCAGCCCCCAGCCTGAGTCCGGGGGCAACAGCGTTCCATGGACGATGGCTTTGTAACGTTTGTGAACCTGGCGCTCTGCAAATGCCCGGCTCAGGGTACGTTGCATCTCAAGCCCACGTGCCATCAGCAGTACACCCGAAGTCGCCATGTCCAGCCGGTGAACCACCCGTGCATCCGGATAGACCTGTTGCACCCGGGTACTCAGGCAGTCCTGCTTGTTTTCGCCTTTGCCGGGAACAGATAACAGGCCAGCGGGTTTGTTCAGAAAAACAAGCGCGTCGTCAACATAGAGCACGTCAATGTTGCCGGCCTGGGCATCTGAAGGCATGGTCAGGTGTTGAGGGGGCTGCGCATCAGTCTATGCATGGTGTCGCAGAGCTCGCTGACGTCGTTGGGCTTGTGAATCAGTGCACGCGCACCTTCGGCCATGGCTGCATTTTCGATCTCGGGCGTGACATAACCCGATGCCAGGGCAACGGGCAGGTCAGCCCGGATCAGGTGCGCTTCCCGCAGCACATCAATGCCGCTGAAGCCCGGCATGTTGTAGTCGGTCACCAGCAGGTCGTAGGTTTCAGGGTTGGCGCGCAGGGCCTCAATGGCCATCCTGGGGTCAGTGAAGCTGCTTACCTGGAAGCCCCTTCTGCCCAGGGCGCGCTCAATCAGGAAAACCAGGGCTTGGTCGTCATCCACATACATCACGTGCTTGCCCTCGCCACTGGCATCGGGGTGGGTCTTGTCCGTGTCTCTCATGGGCTCGACAGGCAATTCCAGCTCCAGGGCAGGAAAAAACAGCGTGAATGTGCTGCCCTGACCCTTGGTGCTGCGCACATCAACTGACCCGGAATGCGTCCGCATCACGCCATGAACCACAGCCAGGCCCAGGCCTGTTCCCTGGCCGACCTGTTTGGTGGTGAAAAAGGGCTCGAAGATTCGCTGCAAGGTATCCTTGTCCATCCCCTCGCCAGTGTCTGAGACAGTGAGTTTTGCATAGACGCCAAGAGCTAATCCAAGCTTGTCGGCCTCAAGGTCTGCAAGCTGTGACTTCTCCAACTGGATGCGGATAGAGCCGCCTTGCGTGCCTATGGCGTGGACGGCGTTGGTGCACAGGTTCAATAGAGCCTGCTGTACCTGGGTGGAGTCAGCCAGGATGGCGGGGACATCAGTGGCCAGATCCACCTTCAAATCAATATCAGCGGGCAAGGTCACCTGAACCAGGCGTATCGTTTCCAGCACCACGTCTTCCAGATTGACGGGCAGGCGTTGCTTGGATTCGTTGCGGCTGAAGGCCAGGATTTGGCTCACGAGGTCTCTGGCACGTCTGCCGGCTTTTTCAATCTCGGTCAGGCTGACCCGGGCGTTGGAGTTTTTATCGACATCTTGTTTGGCCAGTTCCACATTACCCAAAATTGCGCCAAGAATATTGTTGAAATCATGCGCAATACCACCAGCCATGGTGCCAACAGCCTGCATTTTTTGGGACTCCCGAAGCTGGGCTTCCAGCGTGTCCCGTTGCCGTTCCATGGCCTTGCGAGCGGTCAGGTCACGGGCAAAAACGGTGGTCACATTGCCCAGTACCTGACGTTCACAGGAGGTACTCACTTCGAGCGCCAGGGTTTTGCCACTGGCAGCAAAACCGGTCATTTCTCCCAGCAAAGTGTGGTTGCCAGCCTGGGTGGCAGAGATGACGTTTATGGCGTCGGGCAAGAAACGGGACAGCGAGGAGTTCAGTGCCTCGCTTTCGGTGCACTCGAACAAGGTGGCTGCAGCCGGGTTGAATACCGTGATGCGCAGATCAGTTCCCACGCAGATGATGGCGTCAAGGGACGAGTTGATGATGGCCGCCATTCGATTTTCACTCTGACGCAATTCGCTATTGCGTTGCTTGAGCTCGGAGGCACTCTCTGTCAGGGCCTGCCGCTCGGACAGCAAGGGGGTCTGATCAACGATGGCGCAGATGAAATGTGCGAGTTCGTCTTGCGAGTACTCAATGCGAGCCATGTGCAGATCGCCCGTGAAAAAGCCCTCAGACCCGCGCGAAAAAACAACCTCGGTGATTTCGCATTTGCCCTCGCGTCGTGCCTGCTCAAACTTCTGCTCGACCCGACTGACATGCTGGGCGTCTACCAGGGGAATCAAAAAGTTCAGCGGCGGGTCGTGTTCAAGGGGTCTGAACAGCCGCAGTGCCATGCTGTTGCTTTGAACCACCATGCCCAGCTCGTCGACCACCATCAGCGCCAGCGGCACCTTGGAGAACAGGGATTCAAACCGTTCTGAAGCGCCTTCAGCCGCGATCCGGCTGTACCTCAGTGCCTCGTTCTGGGTTTCGAGTTCGGATTGGTAAGTTCGCAGCTCTTCAATGAGTTGCGAAAGTGATTTGCCTTGGGTTTCGTTCAGCATGCCTCATTATCTTTCTGAAAAATGGGAGGCACAATCTGTCCTATTCGAATTAATCAGACTTGGATTCCAACCATGCCCCACCAGCCAGCATCTGCTGCACTCCAGCGCTTTCGTGTCATAGACCTGACCCAGGTCCGAGCCGGCCCCACGGCCTGCCGCCAGCTGGCTGATTGGGGCGCTGATGTTGTGCAGGTGCAGATGCCCGAGCACATGCGGGGTGACGACACGCTGGGCGGGCAGGATGGGTCTGATTACCAGTACACGCACCGCAACAAGCGCTCCATTACCCTCAACCTGAAAGAGCCCGAAGGCATCAGCGTGCTGAAAAAGCTGATTGCCGGTGCGGACGTGGTGGTAGAAAATTTCCGGCCCGATGTGAAGTTCCGGCTGGGTATCGATTACGACACCCTGTGCAAAGACAACCCCGGCCTGGTCTATGCCAGTATTTCCGGTTTTGGCCAGACCGGGCCGCTGGCATCCCGTCCGGGTTTTGACCAGATCGCCCAGGGCATGGGTGGCTTGATGTCCGTCACGGGTATGGCTGGGCAGGGCCCCATGCGCGTGGGCATACCCATTGCAGACCTGTGCGCCGGTATTTTTGCTGCACAAGGCATTCTGGTTGCATTGCTGGAGCGTGAGGCCTCAGGCAAGGGGCAATGGCTGCACACCTCGTTGTTGGAGTCTATGGTCTACATGATGGACTTTCAGACGTCGCGCTGGTTGATTGATGGCGAAGTTGCCAGCCAGGCGGGCAATTTTCATCCCACCAGTATTCCAACGGGCGTTTACAAAGCCCGGGATGGCTATATGAATATCGCCGTCTTCGGCTCCAAAATCTGGGAGCGTTTCTGCGACATTCTGGGTGCTCCTGAGTGGGTGACCGACGAGCGCTACAAGGACAAAATGGGGCGCTCAGTCAACCGTGACAGCTTGAATGCAGAAATCAACCGGCGCTTGAGCCTGCAGGACCGGTCTTACTGGATCAAGGCCCTGAATGAAGGGGGCGTTGCCTGCGGACATATCAACAACCTGCAGGAAGTGTTTGAAGAGCCACAGGTTCAGCATCTGGGCATGGTGCATGAGGTGGTATCCAACACCCAGGGGCTGCAACGACTGGTAGGACAGCCGGTTCAACTGGAACGCACGCCCAGCACCATCGCACGTGCTGCGCCGCGACGTGGCGAACATACCGAAGAGATCCTGGGTGAACTGGGCTTGACCGCCGAGGACCTTCAACGCATGAAATCAACCGGAGTCTACTGATGTCAAGTCTTGTCTATCAATCACCCACCGAGCGTGTTCAGGTCTGGAAAGACGCATCAACGCTGCACATTCGTTTCAACAACCCGGCCCGGCACAATGCCCTGTCAGTGGACATGTGGCAAGCCATACCGGCCCTGCTCGCAACGGCCCAGGCCGACGCTGACATTCGCCTGGTGGTTTTTTCCGGCGCTGGGGAGAAGGCGTTTGTGTCCGGTGCAGACATTTCGCAATTTGAAGACATGCGAGCCGCCCGGGAGGCTGTCAGCACCTACGAGGCCATGGCCGAAAACGCGCTGATGGGGATCTACCAATTCAGTAAACCCACCTTGTCGTGCATCCGGGGCTATTGCATAGGTGGCGGCGTCAATGTGGCGATCAGTTGCGATATCCGGATTGCTTCTTCAGATTCTGTCTTTTCAATTCCAGCAGCCCGCTTGGGCTTGGGTTACCGGTATTCCGCCATGAAAAACCTGGTCGATCTGATCGGACCGGGTGCTGCCAAAGACCTGTTCTTTACGGCACGCAAAATCGATGCGGCAGAGGCCAAATCCTTGGGCCTGGTTTCCCGTGTTTGCGAAGCTGACCAGCTCGACGCGCTGCTGCAAGAGTACACCAGCGCCCTTGCGGCCAACGCGCCGCTCACGGTGCAGGCGGGCAAGGCGATTACGGCTGAAATCATGAAACCGTCTGCAGACCTGAACCGTGAGTTGTGCCAGTCGCTGATCAAAGGCTGCTTTGAGAGCGAAGACTATGCCGAAGGTCGAAAAGCCTTCATGGAAAAAAGAAAGCCTGTATTCAGGGGCGTTTGAGCTCTCTGCAGGCGCACTTGAGTTGTCAACCTACAAAGGATAAGCGGATGAAATCGTATTGGATGCAAGTCAAAGAGGGGCACGCTGAGCTTGAGCTGCGAGAGATGGATATTCCCAAGCCGGGTTCCCAGCAGGTAGTGGTTCGGGTGCATGCAGCTGGCTTGAACCGGGGTGAGTTTATTTTGGGTCACGGACTCCATGGCGCGGGGGGTGCTGCCAAGGCCGTGGGTATGGAAGCTGCTGGCGAGGTGGTGAGCTGCGGCGAAGGTGTTCATCACGTCAAGCCGGGCGACCGCGTCATGGGCCGTTGCCCTGGCGCATTTGCACACTATGTCCTGATGGGCGCGCGCGAGATCATGCCCGTACCTGATAGCCTGAGTATGGAAGAGGCGGCCAGCATTCCCCTGGCGTTTTTGGTTGTCTATGACATTCTGGTTCAGCAAGGTCATCTCAAGGCGGATGAATGGGTGCTGGTTACCGGGGCCTCCTCAGGCGTTGGCGTTGCCAGTATTCAGCTGGCCAAGGCCATGGGCGCCAAAGTCATCGGCACGTCCGGTTCTGCCGCGAAATTGGAAAAATTGAAATTGCTGGGCCTGGATTTGGGCATTTGCACACGCAAGCCGGATTTTCTGGATGCCACCACCGCGGCTACCCAGGGCAAGGGCGTTAACCTGGTTGTCAACAGCGTAGGTGGTTCCGTCTTTGCCGAGTGTGTGCGTGCGTTGGCTTTTGAAGGGCGTCTGGCCACCGTGGGCTATGTGGATGGCGTGCTCCATGCAGACATGGACATTGAAGCCCTGCATGCCAAGCGACTGACCCTGTATGGCGTTTCCAACAAGCTGCGCAGCCCTGAGCAGCGTGCCCAAGGTCTGCCAGGCTTCATGGCCGATGTGTTGCCACTGTTTGCAGCTGGAAAAATCAAGCCGGTCATTGATCAGGTTTTTGCTTTCAATGAGTTGGCGCAAGCAAAATCCCTGATGGAGTCGAACGCCCATTTGGGAAAAATTGTGTTGCGTGTGTTGCCCTAAGCGTCTGTTACCCTGATTCCGGGCGTGTTAACTCTGACCATGTCAAATTTTTGCTGAGGTTGTCTTATGAAGAACTTGTACCTGCTTGCCGCTTCACTGGTTGTCGCCATGGGCCCTGCCCAGGGTTTTGCCCAGACCTCGGCCTACCCCAACAAACCAATCAAACTGGTGGTTGGTTTTGCTCCCGGTGGCGCTGCTGACTATGTGGCGCGCACCGTGGGCGATTCTCTGGGGCGCGCACTGGGCCAGCCCATCGTGATTGAGAACCGGGCCGGTGCCGGCTCCAGCATTGCAGCTGAAGCCGTGGCAAGGTCCGCGCCCGATGGTTACACCGTTCTCATCGCCAGCCCCAGCAGTATTTCCGTGAATCCAGCGCTCAACCCGAAACTGGGCTACACGCCACGGGACTTCCTTGCCGTAAGTAAAGTCACCAGCTCTCCTTTGGTAATTGCAGCCAGTCCGGCCAGTGGAATCACGTCTGTGAGCGATCTGATCGCCCGTGCCAAGAAAGCGCCAGGTACCTTGAACTACGCCACTTCGGGCAATGGTTCGGCACCGCATCTGGGTGCTGCCCTGTTCAGCCAGATTTCTGGCGTCGATATGGTTCATATACCGTTCAGGGGAGGTGGTCCCGCGATTCAGTCCGTCATTGCCGGCGATACGCAGCTCACCTTTGGCACCCCACCTTCGGTGTTGCCCATGGTGACAGCCGGTCGTCTGCGTGGACTGGCGGTGAGCACCCGCGAGCGTACAGCCCTGGTGCCCGATTTGCCCGGCATGAAAGAGGCGGGCCTGCCAGATTACGCCATTGAGTTCTGGTATGGTTTTTTTGTTCCAGCAGGAACACCCGCTCCGATCATCAAAAAGCTTTTTGATGCAACGCAGCTGGCGTTACAACAGCCTTCAGTCAAAGCGGCACTTGCCCGCGAGGGAACCGAGGTGTCCTTGTCTTCATCGCCAGAGAACTTCACGGCTTTCCTGGCTGAAGATGCGAAATTCTGGGGCAAACTGGTGAAGGATGCTGGCGTCAAAATTGACTGAGAAGCAGATCCACAACCTTGCCCAGAACGTTTAGCCGGCGCTGCGTTGCGCCTGATACGTTTCCCGCAGTTCGCGCTTGAGTACTTTGCCTATGGCACTGCGGGGCAGTTCATCAACTTGGTTCAGGCCCGACAAGCGCTGTGTTTTACCCACCCGTGAGTTGAGCCATTCCAGCATGGCCTGATTGCTTGTTGTCACCCCGGTTTTTGAAACCACGAACGCGACAGGGGTCTCACCCCAGATGTCGCTGGGAACGCCAACCACTGCGCACTCATGGACATCCGGATGCAGCTTGAGTTCAGCCTCCAGATCACTGGGGTAAATATTGAATCCACCCGAAATGATCATGTCCTTTTTCCGGTCAAACAGGGTCAAGAAGCCCTGCTCATCAAAGCGGCCGATGTCACCAGTGCGGATAAACCGCTTGCCCTGCGGATCGAACCATTCCGCCTCACGGGTTTTTTCCGGTTGCCGGTGGTAGCCCTTCATCATGCCTGCCGAGTGACCCACAACTTCCCCGGCCTGGCCGCCTGGAACTTCCTTGCCTTGCTCGTCAATCAGGCGGATGTCATGACCTGCGGCTGGTTGTCCCACTGTGTGCAATTTTTCAGGGTTGCGGTGGGCTTCCAGAATACAGGTTCCTCCCCCCTCGGTCATGCCGTAAAACTCAACCAGACCACCAGGCCAGCGCTGGAGCACATCTGCCTTGAGCGCGGCCGAGAAGGGGGCGCTGGTTGAAAACTTCATGTGGAAGTGACTCAGGTCGAAGGTGTCAAACTCGGGTCGCGCCATGATCCTTTGATATTGAACAGGAACCAGCATGGTGTGGGTGATCTGCTGGGTTTGTGCCAGTTTCAAATAGGCCAAAGCCTCAAATTTAGGCATCAGCACAATGTGCCCGCCAAACGCGATGGCCGGGAAAAAAACAACCAGGGTGGTGTTGGAGTACAGCGGTGTGGACAAAAGGGTGCGGCTTTGAGGGCCATAACCGTATGCAGCACCCCGGCGCACATGGGCCCAACGCATGCCATGCGGCTGCACAATGCCTTTGGGCTCACCCGTCGTACCCGACGAGTAGATGATGTTCAGAGGATGCGCCGGGCCAATCGGGGCCACCGCAGGTTTGCTTTGCTCTTTGGATAACCACGCGTCCAGTGGAACACCTGCGCAAGAGCCATCGAGCGCAATGCGCACAAGCTGGGGCTTCCACGTTGAGTTCAGCGAGGCTGATGAAGCCTGATCGGTGAAAAGCAATTGCGCGCCTGAATCTTCAAGCATGCGTTGCAGAATCAGCTCTGGGGAGCCCGGTGCGAGCGGTGCAACGACGATGCCTGCCCTCAGAGCGCCCAGAAATACGGCGGCGTAAGCCACAGAAGCGCTGGCGCAAATTGCTATTGACTCCCCGGGGACCAGTCCTGCAGCTTGCAAGCTGGTTGCAATGCGGTCCATCAAGGCATCCAGCTGGCCATAACTCAGGGAAGTGTCCGGGTCCGTCAGTGCAAGCCGGTGGGCGTCGGCACGAGCGTGCGCAGCAATGAGGTCGGGGATGAGCGCGAACTCAAGCTGTGTGATATCCATGATGCGTACTCAATTGATTTCAGGAGTGTCCATTTTCACAGGCGCAGTAGGCAGGTGTGAATTGAAAATCCGGTATTTCACCAGGGGGGCGCTGATGTCATCGAATGAACACCCAAGCGCCAGGGTGCCTTCTGCCACAAGCGCGCATTCCTGGCGACGCAAGGCAATCACCGAATCGCTGCCTGAAAATCTGACCCAGGTGCCAAAGCTGCTGATATCTTCAAGAAAGAACACATCGCCGTAAAGTTTGATTTTGCAGTGCAGGCGTGAAACGCGGGGGTCTTTCACCAGAAACTGCGCATCACCGCCCCGGCCCAAAAAAATCGGAAGGTCGTCCGCGTCAAAGGTTCTGCTGACGTTCTGGCAAGTGAGTTCAATCTGAACGCTCAGCGCCTGACCCCCGGCACCGTAGGCTTCTAGGTCCGGCTGAACCGTCAGGAGTTCAGGTAATTCATCCTCCTGCCATTCGATGCGGTACACCGGTATTTGTTCACTTTTACCGCGCACACTCATCGGGCCGAGATGCCTGCTCAGCACCTGGCTTCCAGGGGCCAGCGCATCGATGACCGCCTTGGTCACGAAAATCTGATCAGCTCCGGACAGGTCGCTCAAGCGGGAGGCGACATTGACAGCGTCTCCAAAACAATCGCCATCCTGCAGCACCACATCCCCGCGAGCCATGCCTATCTTGATTTGCATCTTCAGGTTGTCCGGCCAACTGGAGATACGTTGGGCGTGAAGGCGTTGGATCTCAGTGGCAGCCTGAACACCGGCACTGTTATCGTCGAAAGACATGAGTACACCGTCACCAAGGTACTTGATCACCCGTCCACCGCGGGCTTGGCAGATCTGACCTATCCATTGGGTTGTATGCGATACCACTTCAGCCGCCTTGCTGTTGCCAAGCGATTCGAAAATCCCGGTGCTTCCTGTCAGGTCTGCAAAAACAATGGTGACTTCGGACATGGGCTTTGGCGGAAGATCTAAAGCATGTATGGGTTATTATCGCCGCGCTCCAATTCCTCAGTCCATCGTTTTCCCTGCGCTTGTTGATCTCCACAATGACCACTTACACCGTTCGACCTGCAAGTCCAAAAGACGCCAACGCAGTCTCCGAGATCCATGCCACCGTGGCAAAAACGCCCAAGCGTCTGGATATTTGGCGAGATGCCATTGAATATGGCGAGCCGCAGGTTGTGGTGGTACTGGAGGGTGACACCATCATTGGTTTTGTCGGGTTTGACCGGTCCCGGGATCCGGGTAGTAAAAATACCGTGGGTGAACTTTGGGCCATCTATGTACTGCCCAGTCATTGGGGAACCGGCGCTGGCTTGATGCTGTGGGACGCTGCGCGTGAAGGTCTGGAAGAGGAGGGCTGTACCCAGGTGACCGTCTGGGTGCCCCTGAACGAGGACAGGGCATTGCGTTTTCATGAACTCGCCGGCTTCAAGCGAGAGCTGTCGTCAGCGCGCACTGTCAGTGCTGCAGCCGTCCGGATTGAGGAGATCCGGCTTAAACGAGCCATTGCCTGAGCCGGCTTTGCTCAGGGGCCTGCAAGGGGTCATTTTGGCTTGAGTCTCAATAGCCACATGGATTTTGCTATGCTGACCGGCCTTATCGATTTCTCCACACACCCATGAAGATTGCCATTGTTGGCTCAGGTATTTCCGGACTGGCCTGTGCCCACGCATTGCGGGGGCGGGCGGAGCTGACGCTGTTTGAATCCGAAAGCTATTTTGGTGGCCATACCCACACCGTAGACATTACCCTGCCAACCCCGGAAGGACTGGTCACGCATGGCGTTGACACGGGGTTTTTGGTCTTCAATGAACGTACCTATCCGCATCTCATCGGGCTTTTTGCTGAGCTGGGCGTGGAGACCGCGCTGAGCGACATGTCTTTTTCTGTCAAGGCCGCTTCTGGTGGGCGGCGCACCTTGGAATGGAACGGAGCGAACCTCAATACCGTGTTTGCCCAGCGCAGCAACCTTTTGAATTGGCGCTTTATCGCCATGCTGCGCGAAATTCTGCGCTTTAACCAGTTGGCTTCCAGTCTGGCTTTGAGCGGCAAGGCTGACGCCATGACCCAACCCCTGGGCCAGTTTCTTGACCAGCACCAGTTTTCCCAAGAGTTCCGCAACTGGTACTTCTTGCCCATGATGGGCTGCATCTGGAGCTGCCCCACTGCACAAATGATGCAATTTCCGGTCTCGACCATGGTGCGTTTTTGTCACAACCATGGCCTGATCCAGGTCAATGACCGGCCCCGCTGGTGGACAGTCAAGGGGGGTGCACGGCATTACGTTGACAAAATCATTGCGACGCTGCCGGACAAACGGCTCAACACCCCGGTGCGGCACATTCGCCGTGACAGCCAGGGTGTGCTTATTTCTACAGCTGCAGGCGATGAGCGTTTTGACAAAGTCATCATTGCGACCCACTCTGATCAGGCGCTGGCCTTGCTTGAAACCCCAAGCCCTGACGAGGTTCAGACCCTGGGAGCCATTCGTTACCAGCCCAACCGGGCCATTCTGCACACGGACAGCTCGGTGTTGCCGGCCAGGCGTCTTGCCTGGGCCGCCTGGAATTACGAGAGTGCACCCACAACGTCCGAGCAAAATGGTGGTGTTTGCCTGCATTACCTGATCAACAAGCTCCAGCCCATTCCTTTTGCGCAGCCCGTGGTGGTGTCCTTGAACCCGTTACAAACAATCCGACCTGAGTGCATTCTTGGCGAATTTGACTACGCACACCCAGTGTTTGATGTCGCCGCCATTCAGGCACAAACCCGCATGCCTGCGCTGCAAGGCCAACAACACACGTTTTATTGCGGTGCCTGGATGGGTTATGGCTTTCATGAGGATGGGCTCAAGGCCGGCTTGAACGCGACCAAGCAGTTGCTCGATTCGATGCAGCTGAGTACCGGAGCGGTCAATTGACCCCGCAGAGCCAACCCTTGCTGGGCTTCGGCCAGGTACGGCACACCCGTTTGCTGCCTACCCACCATGCGTTTGCCTACCCCACCTATTTTTTGATGCTGCCCATGCGCGCCATGCGCCAGCACGGCAGCGGTGAACTGGCTTGCAACCGGCCTGCCCTTCTGAGTTTTCATGAAGCGGATCATGGAGACGGGCGGTCGGCCCAGGCGGGTGGTGCACTTGCCTGGCTGGATGCCTTGTTGCTCAGCGAGGGAATCGTCGATGCCCAGGGTGAAGTCTGGCTTCATTGTTATCCGCGGGTCATGGGTTACAGCTTCAAGCCGGTGAGCTTCTGGTATTGCCATGCGCAGGACAACACACTGCGGGCGATTGTGGTTGAAGTCAACAACACCTTTGGTGAGCGCCACTGCTATCTATTGGATCGTCCCCGTTTTGGTGCGGAACTCACAGCGGCCAAGGTGTTTCATGTTTCGCCCTTCTGCAAGGTCGAGGGAAACTACCGGTTTCGCTTTATGCGTGCGCTGCACGGCGGCATTGAGCACACCGTTGCACGCATAGACTTTGACGATGCCAGCGGCCCCTTGCTTCAGACCAGCGTTAGCGGTGTGTTGGAGCCCATTAGCCGCCAGTCGATGCGAAAAGCGCTTTGGCGCTACCCGGCCATGACGCTGGGCGTGATTTTTCACATTCACCTTCAAGCGTTCAAACTCTGGCGCAAACGCAACCCCTTTTTCAGTAAGCCGGCCCCCCCCGAACATTTTGTAACCCGCTGATTTTTCCCGATCCATGATGACAAGCTCCTCCACCACCGCCAACACCGACACCAGCGCCTCGGCGGTTTCTATTCCGCAAGATGCGCCTGCCAGTGCCCGCACTGTGTTCAAGTTGCTCCAGCGTATGCAGCAGGGCAGTTTGAACCTGCACCTGCCTGATGGAACCGTGCAGCATTTCGGGCGCAGCGTTGGCCCCCATGCCACGCTGGTTTTGAATAACTGGAATGTTTTTGCAGCGGCCCTGAAGTCAGGGGATATTGGTTTTGCTGAAAGCTATATGGCCGGTGACTGGAGTACCCCGCATCTGGCTGATCTGCTGCGCCTTTTCATCCTCAACCGTCAAGAGGTTGACGAGGTGATTTACGGCAGCTGGATGGGTCGCCTGATGTACCGCATCAAGCATCTTTTGCACCGCAATACCAAAACCAACAGCAAGAAAAATATCCACGCCCATTACGACATCGGCAATGCGTTTTACCAGCTGTGGCTGGATGACACCATGAATTACTCCTCTGCCTGGTTCGAGGGTCGGCTGGATGGGGAAATGCAACAGGCCCAAAAGGCCAAAGTGCGTCGTGCCCTGAGCATGGCCGGTGTCCAGACGGGTCATCGCGTGCTGGAAATTGGCTGCGGCTGGGGCGCTCTGGCCGAAATGGCCACCACCGAGTTTCAAGCCAATCTGGTGGGCGTGACCCTCAGCACCGAGCAGCTTGAATTCGCCCGGGACCGGATGAGTCGTCTGGGTATCGACCAGCCACAAGCGCAGGGCTTGCATGCCGACTTGCGCCTGCAGGATTACCGCGATATTGAAGATGGCCCCTTTGATGCCATCTGTTCAATTGAAATGGTCGAAGCCGTTGGTCAAGCCTACTGGCCGGCTTATTTCCAGGCGATTCATCGCTTGTTGAAGTCGGGAGGCAGAGCCTGCGTTCAATCCATCGTGATTGATGATGCGCTGTTTGAGCGCTATCTCAATTCCACCGACTTCATCCAGCAATATATTTTCCCGGGCGGTTGTCTGCCCAGCCCCAGTGAGTTCCGGCGTCAGGCTGCACTGGCCGGGCTCAAGGTGGTTGATGAATTGTGTTTTGGTCCGGATTATGCTGAAACACTCAGACGCTGGCGTCACGCCTTCATGGCACAAAAGCAGCGGGTTCTGCAACTTGGTTTTGATGAAAGGTTCACACGACTATGGGAGTTCTACCTGGCTTATTGCGAAGCAGCATTCGACGAATGCAGCATCGACGTGGTGCAATTCACGCTACAAAAAGAGTAGCTAGAAGCCTAATACTGGCATGGGCTTCTTGCCTGTTTTTCTCATTTTCAGCACAGGCCCAAGTGGTTGCGCCAGCGCAGGCTGAGCCGGCCCAGCTGCGTGTATTGGGCACGGCAAAGCTGACATTCTGGGGTTTTGATGTCTACAACGCCACCTTGAGGGCTGAGCCTGGTTTCAAGCCGGCCGAGCTGATGCAAAGCAACTTCGCGTTGGAATTGAAATACCTGCGCGCATTCACCGGGCGGGACATTGCAAAAAGATCGATCGACGAGATGCGGCGTATTGCTGATTTTTCAGAAGAACAAGCCCAACGCTGGTTAAACCTCATGCAAGCGGCTTTCCCGGATGTCAAACCGGGCGACAGCATCACCGGAATTAACAGGCCAGGCCAAGGCGCGCGTATCATGTTCAATGGCCAAGTCATTACGGAGTTTCCTGATACCGAGTTTTCCCGTTTGTTTTTCGGCATCTGGTTGTCTGAAAAGACCTCCGAGCCGAAAATGCGACGGATACTGCTTGGCCTCTAGGCAGTCTGAAGACCGCAGCTTGGGCAGCCTCGTTACCCCCCACGTCCTCTGAACTATGCCCACAGAGCCTGAACGAATCGGTTGGCGTCATGGTCTGAAGTATGGGCTCATGGGTCTGCCCTTGGCATTTGTCGCCCTGCCTTTGTATGTGATCCTGCCCAATTACTACGCGCGCGAATTTGGTGTGCCCTTGGCTGCGCTAGGCCTGGTTTTGTTGGTGACGCGCCTGCTTGACGCCTTGATCGATCCTGTACTGGGTCGCTGGACGGACCGGCTGTATCAAGACTCCACTGCTTCGGTGCTGCGTTTTGCAGCCTTTGGATCGGGCTTGCTGGCGCTGGGCTTTCTTGCACTCTTTTTCCCTCAAACGCGCGAACCTGATTTGTTGCTGGGATGGGCAGCCGTCTTTTTAATGCTGACCTATGCTGCTTTCAGCGCTGTCACGCTGGCCCATCAATCCTGGGGCGCGCTGCTCGGTGGGGGCGATTTGCGTCAAAGCCACCTGGTTGCCTGGCGCGAAGGGTTGGGGCTGTTGGGCGTTGTGCTCGCCTCGGTGTCACCCGTGTTGCTGGGCTTGCCGGCCATGGTGGCGCTGTTCTGGCTCTCGCTGTTCGCGGGTTTGCTGGCCTGGCATCGCGCCCCTCGCCCGTTGGTGACGGCGAAACACCTGCAGGCATTGCAGCCGGTAGCGGTGTGGCTTCCTTTCAAGCGGCCAGAATTCCGGCGTTTGCTGGCCATTTTCATGATCAACGGCATTGCCAGCGCGATTCCAGCCACCTTGGTGCTTTTTTTCATTCAGGACCGGTTGGCTGCCAGCAAAGAGACAGAACCGCTTTTTCTGGGCGTCTTCTTTTTGTGCGCGGCATTCTCCATGCCTGCCTGGCTCAAAGTTGTGGCTCGAATCGGCCTGGCGAAAACCTGGCTGTACGGCATGGTGTTATCCATACTGGTGTTTGTCTGGGCCAGCCAACTGGTCGCCGGGGACACAGCCGAATTTTTCCTGATTTGTGTGCTGTCGGGATTTGCCATGGGCGCTGACCTGGCGTTACCCGGTGCCATCTTGGCCGGGGTGATTTCACGGGCGGGTGACATGGGCCAGGCCCAGGGTGCCTACTTTGGCTGGTGGAACTTTGCCACCAAGCTCAATCTGGCATTGGCTGCCGGGGTGGCGCTTCCGGCACTCAGTTTTTTTGGCTATTCACCAGGCGCACAAACCGCGCAGGCCCTGACGGCCTTGACACTCGCCTACTGTGTCATACCTTGTGTGTTGAAGTTGCTGGCAGCCGCAGCTCTATTTTTCTTCGTTGTGCAGCGACCTCCCGATACGCCCCAATCATTCATACCTGAAAGGTAAAACCATGAAACGACGTCTTCTTTTGGCTGCAATTCCTGCTCTGGGTGCCACAGCCTTGTCAGGCTGTGCATCCCACACCATTTCAGACTACGCTGCCGAGAAGCCATTGCTGGATTTGCGCAGCTATTTCAACGGCACCATAGACGCCTATGGTGTCTTTACCGACAGATCCGGCATGGTTGTCAAGCGCTTTACGGTGGTGATGCGTTGCACCTGGCAAGGTGCACCCGGCCAGGAAGAGGGCGTTCTGGATGAAGACTTTGTCTATTCTGACGGCACCCTGCAAAAGCGGATCTGGCGGCTCAAACGCCGCCCTGGACCCAGCGGCCAGGGGCTCTACGTAGGCCGGGCAGACGACGTCGTGGGCGAGGCGTTGGGCGAAGAACGCGGCAATGCCTTTTATTGGACGTACACCCTGAGTTTGCCGGTGGACGGACGGATTTTTGAAGTGCGTTTTGATGACTGGATGTACCTGATGAATGACAAGGTCATGTTGAACAAGGCCACGATGAGCAAATGGGGGGTTCGGCTCGGTGAAGTGACCCTGACGTTTGTCAAGCGGGGCTAAGCCATGTCTTTGAACCCGAAAATCCCTGACTGGGGGGGCAAAGTGGTCTGGCTGGTTGGTGCCTCCAGCGGCATTGGCCGGGCCACCGCCAACGCCTTGCATGCGGCGGGCGCGACGGTGTATGTGTCTGCCAGAAATGCAGACCTGCTCAATGCCTGGGTTGCCGAGCATCCGGGTTCGGATGCACTGGGCCAGCCCAGGTCCGTAGCCCTGGCACTGGATGTGACGGATGCCAGCGCGGTTCAATCTGCAGCCAGTCAAATTCTGGCGCGCCACCCGATGGATCTGGTGATGTACTGCGCAGGTCATTACAAGGAAATCAGGGCCAGCCAATTCAGTCTGGCTGAAATGCTCAAGCACCAGAACATCAACTATGTGGGCGCTCTGCATGTGTTGGATGCGGTATTGCCGTCCCTGCTGTCCGAGGCTGCCCGTAAGCCCGGGCAGTCGGCCGGGCACATCAGCCTGGTCAGCAGCGTGGCGGGTTTTCGTGGGCTGCCCAACAGCCTGGCTTATGGGCCGACCAAGGCGGCATTGATCAATCTTGCCGAGGCGCTGTATCTGGATTTGCACGACCTCAAGATTGGTGTCAGTGTGATCAATCCGGGTTTTGTCGAGACACCCCTGACCGCGCAAAACAAGTTCACCATGCCTGCCCTGATCAAGCCCGAACAAGCCGCCGCGGAAATTCTGGCGGGTTGGGGCAAGGGTGATTTTGAAATTCACTTTCCCAAACGTTTTACCCGCTGGCTCAAGCTTCTTCGCTTGCTGCCGTACCGCTGGTATTTTCCTGTTGTCAGAAAGATCACCGGCTTATGAGCGAAGCCTTTACCCGCATCATTGATTTTTTCGAAGGACTCAGCCCTGAGAGCGTGAACCGCTTTGGCGAGTTCTACACCTCGGACGCTTACTTCAAGGACCCCTTTAATGAGGTCAAGGGCCTGGATGACATTCAGCGCATTTTTCGCCATATGTATGTCGCGCTGGAGTCGCCGCATTTTGTGGTGACCGCTCGCGTGGTGGATGGCAATGCGTGTTTCCTGACCTGGGATTTCAAATTCCGCTTCAAAGCGTACAGCCCCGCGCGAGACCAGGTGATTCGCGGCACCACGCATCTCAAACTGGCCAGCGATGGCCGCATTGAATTCCACCGTGATTACTGGGACGCGGCAGAGGAGCTGTACGAAAAATTGCCCGTGGTGGGTGGGCTGATGCGCTGGCTCAAAAAAAGAGCCAACAGCTGAATGCACGCCGCAGCGTGCTCACTCCAGCAAGGCTGACAGTCCCCCGACAGGCTCAAAGCGTTTGTTCTGGTACTGCAAGCGGGTCGGGCCGGGCAGGGCCCGCTCAAACACACTGTGGTTGGCATCCCCCGGGTAACAAATCACGCGCACACCGTCCAGGTCAAAGGGCTCGGGCTCGATGACCGGTGGGGGGCGGGAGCGGGCTTGGGTCATCACGCTGTGGGTCGATGGATGGCGCGCCAAATGCGACAAGCTCATGATTTGAGGCGGAGCCAGTTCAATTTGTCCCTCCCAGTACTGCGCCAGTGCTGCTTGCGGCGTGAGCCACACCCCTTCGGTTGCTTCATGGTTGTCATGCCGGGCCGTCTGGTGCTGAGGCACAGCGGCAACAAAAAAACGGGTGTCAAAGCGCTTTTTGGAAACCGAGGCCAGCTTGGGCGTGATCCATCGTGACCAGGGGGTCAGCTGCCGGGTGTCAAGTTTGAGTTCCAGCGCGTGGAGAACCTGGGAAAAACTCTGCCCGGCTTTCAACAGGTCAAGGGCTTTCTCGGTGACAGAAGCGCTTGCGCCGCTGGCGAACAGCACGCCGGACTCTTCAAAGGCCTCGCGCACGGCCGCCACATACAGGCTGCTAGCCGTACTGGTATCAATATCGCCCTCATTGAGGGCCAGGTGAAGCGCCTCGGGCGTCTGATCCAGAAACTGCTGCGCATTGAGCTGTGAATCCAGGGCGTCTACCTTGCCGCCGGGAAATACATAGGCACCTCCCAGCACATCGGAGAGCGAGTGGCGCTTGATCAGAAAGACTTCCAGCCCCTGCGCCGCGTCTCTGAGGATGACCACGGTTGCAGCCGCTCGTGCGGGCATCGTCAGAATCTCGTTATTGATTTCCATGTTGGGAAGGCTTGAATTGTTGTGGAATAAGCTTGCTGCACTCTATTACAGTACGCGCTGTAAGTCGTTGCGGTGCGTACTGTCACGGATGAGTTTCGACCAAGATTAACAGAGGATCACAGATGAGCATTGATTTCGAAGGCCGGGTAGCCATAGTCACGGGTGCGGGGGGCGGTTTGGGCAGGCAACATGCACTGGCTCTGGCGGCGCGGGGTGCGCGGGTTCTGGTCAATGACCTGGGCAGCAACCGTGATGGCTCCGGCGGCACTGTTTTGGCGGCGCAGGCCGTGGTTGATGAAATTATTTCAGCGGGTGGCCAAGCCATGGCCAATGGCGCTTCGGTGACCGACTTTGCAGCGGTCCAGGCCATGGTGCAGCAGGCGGTAGACACTTGGGGTCGCGTCGATATTCTGGTGAACAACGCGGGAATCTTGCGTGACAAAACCTTTGCCAAGATGGATCTTGATGACTTCCGGCTGGTGCTGGACGTACACCTGATGGGGGCGGTGCACTGTTGCAAGGCGGTCTGGCCCCACATGACCGCCCGGCAATATGGCCGCATTGTCATGACCACCTCGTCCTCAGGGCTGTATGGAAATTACGGTCAGTCCAACTATGGGGCTGCCAAGATGGCCCTGGTCGGGCTGATGCAAACACTGGCCATTGAGGGGGCCAAGAACAACATCCATGTCAACTGCCTGGCCCCCACAGCAGCTACCCGCATGACCGAAGGTCTGATGCCGCAAGCTGTACTGGACGCGCTTGATCCCAAGGCTGTCGTACCGGCCATGCTGGTCCTGGCCAGTGAGCAGGCACCTACACGAACGACGCTGTGTGCCGGTGCTGGCAGCGTTGAAGCAGCACACATCACCCTGACGCAAGGTGCCTGGATCGGTAGCCAAGAAGGCGCTGATGATCGTCTGGCCGCTGCGTTGGGGCAGGTGACTGACCGGACAGATGACATGGTTCCTGCAAACGGCTCAGCCCAAGGGACCCATGAATTTTCAAGAGCCCAGGCAATGATCCACAAGGGTTAGCCGCGCCAAACTACCGAAGCTGCTTGTCCTGCCTGGATTGTTTCCAGCGTCTTGCGCCAAACTGGGCGATGAAAACAGCCCCGAGCAGCAATGCAAACCAGCCCACCAGGTAGGAATCGGCAACGATGCTTCGAAACGCGGGGTCTGCCATGAACTGTGGCCCCAGCAAAATGCACAGGCCAAGACCTGCAATCAACAGGCCTTTGATCAACAGATCAGTTTCTTTTTTCATCCGCATCATTATCGGATGCAAGCCTTAGACTGGGGCAAAGCGTAAAAATTTATGGCAATCCAATGGTTCCCGGGTCATATGCACTTGACCCAAAAGGCAATTCAGGAGCGCATCAAAAACATTGATGTCGTGATTGAAATGCTTGACGCCCGTTTGCCGGGTTCCAGCGCCAACCCCATGCTGGCGCAGCTGACCGCCGGTAAACCGACGCTCAAGGTGTTGAACAAACAGGACCTGGCCGACCCGGCTGTCACAGCGCTGTGGCTGGCGCATTTCAATGCCTTGCCAGGCGTGCAAGCGGTTGCACTGGACTCCGGCATGACCGCCCCTGCCAAAGCGCTGATCAGCGCTTGCCGAACCCTGGCACCCAACCGGGGTGGCATGTCCAAGCCCATGCGGGTGCTGATATGCGGTATTCCGAACGTGGGCAAATCGACCCTGATCAATACCCTGGTTGGCAAGCGTGCGGCCAAAACCGGCGATGAGGCGGGCATTACCAAGCTGGAGCAGCGCATTGCCTTGGCAGACGACTTTTACCTCTTTGATACGCCCGGCATGCTGTGGCCGCGCATCATCGTGGCCAAGAGCGGCTACAACCTGGCGGCCAGTGGTGCCATCGGCCGAAATGCCTTCAATGAAGAAGAGGTTGCCCTGGAGCTATTGATGTATCTGCAGACGCATTACGAGGCGCAGCTGCAATCACGATTCAAGCTCAAATCCCTGGCCGGATTGAGCGAAGAAGCCCTGCTGGAAGAAGTAGGAAAAAAACGCGGCGCACTGCAGGCGCGTGGCGTGGTCAATCGCCAGAAAGCGGCAGAAATTATTCTGCACGACCTGCGCTCGGGAATCCTGGGCAGGATCACGCTGGAGCGACCTGAGGAATTCGCCGATTGGTTGGCCCACGGTGAAAAACTGGACGCGCAGCGACAGATCAAAAAAGACGCCATTGAACTGGATCGTTTGATCCGGTTCAAAAAAATTCCGCGCCCACCGAAATTGCCGCCTTCAGAGGACTGAAGGCTTTGCAAACGCGAAGATTATTTGTTTTTGTCCTTGCCGCGTGGCAGAACCGCGGTGATGGGTGGTGTCGGGCGGTCTGAGGGGCCTGATGGTTTCGGCGGCGAAGTGTCTTTTTTGGGTTTCTTTGCCATCTTGTTACTTTTTTGATCGCCTTTGGCCATGATGAACTTTCAGAGTGAAGTTGAGAGGGAAAATGCAAGCCAATATGTTAAGCCACAATCAAACTGCATGAAAACCATACTCCCGCTACAACTCCTGTTTGCCCCTGACAAAGCCGACCCCCAACCCCTGATCCTCTACCACGGACGAAACTGCCCCGATGGCTACGCAGCGGCCTTGGCGGCCTGGCTTTTCTATGAGGGCCAGGCAGAGTTTTTGGGCCTGGACCATGGAGACATCAAGACTGTTGCTGACTTGCCCGCTGTTGCTGGCCGTGCGGTCTACATCCTTGATTTTTCTTTTGCGGCTGACATCCTCACAGACATTGATGCCCAGGCCGCCAAGCTGGTCATGCTGGACCACCACAAAAGCGCTGCAGACAAACTCAGTGGTTTCAGCTGCCGCTGCGGCGTTGTTCATTTTGATATGCACAAGTCTGGCGCGCGCCTGGCCTGGGAGTTCTTCTGGCCCAGCCGTGAACTGCCGGAACTTGTGAAGTTTGTCGAAGACCGCGACATCTGGGTTTGGCAATACCCGCAAACTGCCGCCTTTCTGTCGGCGCTGGACATGGAGGTCTGTGATTTTTCACGTTGGGCCCAAATTGCAGCATTCACCCCCGACGAGCTCAACCAGTTCATGGCACGAGGCCGGGCCATGGATGAAAAATTCATCAAACTGGCCAGTGATATTGCTGAAAACGCCCAGGCCATTGTGTTCAATGGGCAGCCAGGCCTGATGGTCAATGCGCCCGGGGCATTTCACAGCCTGGTGGGCGACATGCTCTCTCAAAAGAGCGGTACCTTTGCCTTGATGTGGAGTGCCAGCCCCGATGGGGTCATCAAGGCGGGGCTTCGTTCACAACGCAACTTTGACTGCATTGCACTGGCCGAGAGCATGGGCGGCGGCGGCCATGCCCAGGCTTGCGGTTTCAAGTTCAAAGCGCAGCGATTGCCCGAACTCCTCTCCGGCACTTTTAATGCCTGAGCGTTACGCGGATTTATTCGCTGCGCAGAACCACGTCAGTGCAAGGGTAGGCTACGCAGGGCAAAACGTAGCCTTCGGCTTTCTCTTCTGCGCTCAGCCCCGGCCAATCCATGGCATACCGGATTGATCCGCTGGCAAGTTGGCCGATGCAGGTTCTGCAGTTGCCGCTGCGACATGAACTGGGCCACACAATCAAGCCCTGTTCCATGGCGTCGAGCAGCGTCTGGTTACTCCAGGCGTCAAACTGCTGACCCTCCGGTTCGGTCCGGGCAATGAAGAGGGTGGGTGTGTTGTCGGGCGTGTTGTCAGGGCTCATGGTGCTTTGGATTTTAGGGTGCAAGCGCGCAGTACCGGGGGCTTCCAGCGTGCGGCATTGCGGTCGGTCAGCGTGTTCAAAAAGGACACCAGATCCGAGGCCTCGCGCTGGGTCAGGCGCAGTGGCTTGAGAATTTGCTCACCATCCGCATGCAGGCGCTCCAGATTGAGCTCTGAGTAGTGCCGCACCACCTCAGGCAGTGTGCGCAGCTGTCCGTTGTGCATATAGGGCGCTGTGACAGCCACATTGCGCAAGCCCGGTACTTTGAACTCCCCGAAATTGCGGTGCTGCAGGTCTACCTGGCGTGTTTTGACGGTGACCACGCCCTCAGGGTCGTCACTCCAGCGCGACATCAGGTTGTAGGCGCTGGCCTGCAGGTCGGTAATGCCCTGATGCCGCCCGGGGTCAACCACGCCGGGCTTGATAAAAAAGGGCAGACCGGTATCGGCAAACTCGCCATTGCTGAACATCGGCCCCACATGGCACAGCGTGCACTGGCCACGGCCTACAAACAGCTGCAAGCCGCGCTGGGCCGAAAGCGGGTAGGGTGGTTTGACCTTGGCCTTGTTGTTCAACGCATCACGAAACGCATCAAACGGCGTGCGGCCAGACACCAGGGTGGCCGTAAAGGCCGCAATGGCCTTGGCTGCATTGACCAGGGTGGTCTGCGGATCTTGCAGCGGGTCTTGCGGGTAGACCTGCCGGTAGCGGCAGGAAAGTGACGTGTCGCTTGCAATCGATTCCGCAATGGCCTGGGCACTGCTGGCCATTTCCCGCGGGTCCAGCAAGGGCCTGATGGACTGGGACCAGATGCTGTCGGCTGCGCCATCCCAGCCCATCCAGCGCTCATGCACCGCATTCCAGAGCGAGGGGGCGTTGCGGTCCAGCACTTCACGCCCCACCGACCGGGCCCGACCATCCGCAAAAGCCAGACCAGGAATGTGGCAACTGGCACATGCCAGGGTGGCATCTTTGGAGAGCCGGGCGTCAAAAAAAAGTTGTTGGCCCAAGGCAATGGCCGCCTTGTTGCCTGACTGTGCGTTGCCGGGGTCTTGGGCTTTGGCCGGGGGCCAGGGCCCATGCGCACGGATGGCTTGCAGCTCGGCAGGGGAGAAGCTAACGCCCGCTTGATTGGGCGTAGCGGCTGTTGCCAGCGATGTGCCAAGCAACACCACCACCGAAAGCGCCCAAGCCCCTGGTATGAAGCGCATCACACATCAATCTCACGCGTGAGGCGCTGGCTACCCTTGGCTGTGCTGACCTCAAAAATAAAGCGCCAGCGCCCAGGCATATGAAACATCATCCCTTCCACGGCGAAGCGGCCGTTGCCCAAGGCTCGAACCGTGGTCTTGTAATTCATGCCGTGGCGGTGGGCCGGCATGTCGGCACTGACCTTCAGGCTGCTGGGCATGGTGCTTGCGGGCTCAGGGCACAGATAGACATCCAGCGTGAAATGCCGCCCGACTGAAATCGGTTTGGCTGATGGCGCAAAAGCAATGGTGAGTTCAGCATCTTTGGCAAGCAGCCGGCTTTGTGCTGGAAGTGCATCACCACAGGCCCAGGCCTGCACCGGTAAACACAGGGCCATGAACAAACTAGCCGCAGGCAATGCAAGGCCCCAAGGCCTGAGCAAAGCATGGCGAGGCGGGTTCATACGGCTTGTCCTGCGCCCGCCAGCAAGGCTTGTGCGTTGCGCCAGGCGATGCGCTCAGCCACGGGTGCGGGTAAATCGGCCAGCCAGTTGCGTGAGAAGCTGGCATGTGTGCCGATGTAGTACCAGCGCTCGGGCGTGAAGGTATCGGTGCCAATCATGAAACGGTCGGGGAACTCGGTAAAGGCCTCGCGCCAGGCGGCATCCACTTTGCCCCCGCTGGCATGGTCACCCCGAAAGGCCAGGTCACACCACAGCTTGGGGTGTCGGCGCAACACCTCGCGCACGGTTTCAGGCCGGTCAAAGCCCGAGTGTGCCCACAGAATTCGGGCTTGCGGCCATTGCTTGAACAGGCGTTCAATGGCATCAATATCCGAGTGTGCGTGCAGCAGCAAATGGCGTTCGCGCGCCAGTGTCACCATGCGCCGGGGCACCGGCAGTTCGGCATCGGCACCGTAAAGATGGAACTCACCGATGCCTTTGTAGGTGTACTTGGCCAGCCGTTCTTCCAGGTAGCGCACCACCGTGTCATCGCGCACCCAGCTGCCGATTTCGTTGCGTGTGCGGTAGGGCCGAAGTTCGGGCACGATCAAATCAGGGGCTTCCTTGAGCAGCATTTGCGTACCCTCGTCGTTTGACGAAGAGACCAGGGCACCCTTGAGCCCGGCCTTGCGCAAAATATCGACCGCCTGCTTGGGCGGTATCAGCTCCCAGGCATCCAGGCTGTAGTGAATATGGGCATCAAACAAGGGTAGCTCGCCCGCTGCGCGCGCCGGGCCCACCCCGAGCAGGGCGCTTGCAGCCGCCATGGCCACCAGTTCCCGGCGCTCGCGGGAGGCCGGTCCCGGTTGATTTAGCCCACTGCGATTCAAAGGACGTGAAAGAAATGGTTTCATGCTACCGGTCTCCAACGTTACCAACATTTAATACTCCAATATTGCACTTTAGGTCTCAACAGCCCAGTTGCTCGGCCAAAGCCAGAAAGTCTTTGGCATGAAAGGTATTGGCCGGGTCGGGTGACACATCTTTGGGCCGCTTGGCCCCAAACTCTGCGGGGCGCTCGATGTAGGCGGTTTGCAGGCCACAGGCCCGTGCGGCTGCCAAGTCTTCCTGATGGGCGGCCACCAGCATGACTTCAGCGGGCAGCACATCAAAGACCTTGGCTACCCCAAGGTAGGTTGCGGGGTCGGGTTTGTAGGCACGAAAAACCTCGGCGGACAAAATGCAATCCCAGGGCAGCTGGCCATGTTTGGCCATGTCGGCCAGCAGGCCGATGTTGCCGTTGGACATGGTGCAGATCATGTGGCGGCATTTGAGGCGTTGCAGCCCTTGCACCACATCGGGCCAGGGGTTGAGGCGGTGCCAGGCCTTGTTGAGGTGCTGTTTTTGCGCTTCGGTCAAATGGCTCATGCCAAATTGCGGCAGGATTTGGTCCAGGATCAGCCGGTGCAGGTCGTCGATCAGTGTCCAGCCCAGTTCGCCCGACCTCACCCGGCTCATGGCGGGCTGATAACCGGCCCGCCAGGCCAGCGCGAAGGCGTCGCCGTCCAGGCCAGGCATCAGGGCCTGGGCTTCGCGGGCAATGCCGCCGTGCCAGTCAACCACCGTGCCAAAAACATCGAAGGCCAGAATTTTCGGCAATGGGTGTGAAGCGTTGGGGGTGATGGTTTGTTGCATAGGGATTGTTGAAGTTGTAATCAAGGGTTGCGTTGCCAGACCAGCAACAGATTGTTTGCCGGCATGGGGTGTCTTTGTGTCAGGCGCAGCGCGTACGCAGCGGCTTGTTGTTCAAGGTCTTCGCGTCTGCGAATTCCCCAACTCGGATTTTGTTCGCGCAGGCTTTGGATAAACGCCAGGTTGCCCGGCGAGGTGCTGACCTCGTCTTCCAGGTAAGGCCCGTAGGTGATGAGCATGCCGTTGGCGTGAAGGTGGCGACTGGCTCCGCGCATCAGGGCGGCGCAGGTGGCCCAGGGCGCAATGTGCAGCATGTTGGCGCAAAAGACCGCGTCAAACAGCGGCTGGGTGTTCTGGGCATCGTCCGCAAGCCAGTGTTCAGACATCACGTCAAGCAGCCGGGGTTGTTTGAGGTTGCCAAGACCATGGTGGGCCAGCCGTGCAGCTATGGTACAGAGTGCGTTGGATGCGTGATCGGTGGGCTGCCAGGTCCAGAGTGGCATCGCCTGCGCAAACCAGACGGCATGCTGGCCGGTGCCAGAGGCAATCTCCAGCATGTGGCCAGTTTCGGGCAGAACCTGAAGCAACTTGTCCAGAATGGCTTGCTTGTTGCGCTCGGCTGCGGGGCTGAAGTCGGGTACTTGCATGATGGTGTGGTTCGATTGAAGGATGATACGAGCATGGAACCACCCAACACCAATTCCCCAAGCCCTCAGGATGGCAGCAGCCGTCAAGATAACCGCGCTCCCTACCGCGACAACAGCCGCCACCCCACTCCGGACAAAGACGCCATTGCCCTGTTGGAGCCCTTTGAGCGTCTGGGGCTGGACCGCATTGTGCTGGTCAACACCGCTGCCAGGGCCAACGAGGCATTTGCAGCACTCAGGGATACCCCGGCCTGGGGTTTTGACACAGAATCCAAGCCCACGTTCAAGGTGGGTGAGGTCTCTGACGGACCCCATGTGTTGCAGCTGTCATCGCTGGCGTGCGCATGGGTGTTCCAGCTGCATGACCCGCACTGCCGCGATGTGGCAGCCAGGCTGATGGCTTTTGAAGGTATTGCCAAAGCCGGTTTTGGCTTGGGGGATGACCGCAAGCGCATCCTGAACAAACTGGCCGTCGAGCCGCAAGGCATTCTTGAACTCAACACTGTTTTTCACCAGCGCGGCTACCGCAAAGACATGGGGGTGAAAGGCGCAGTGGCGGTGCTATTCAACCAGCGGTTCATCAAATCGAAAAAGGCCGCCACCAGCAACTGGGCCAATCCGCAGTTGACCGAAGCCCAGCTCATTTATGCCGCCAACGACGCCTACGCCGCCATTCGCGTCTTCCATGAGATGGGATTAGGCTAAATCTGTGTTTGCTATGGTAAATATAGCTATCAAGCCTTTTGCAGGCTGGGGTAATCGGTATATCCCTTGGGGCCTGGGGTGTAGAAGGTGGTGGAGTCAGGGGCATTGAGCGGCGCATTTTGCAAGATGCGCTCCGGCAGGTCGGGGTTGGCCAGGAAGGCGGTGCCAAAAGCCACCGCGTCGAGCTTGCCTTCGACAATGGCTTGTTCGGCCTCTTGCGGGGTGTAGCCCATATTGCCGATCAAAACACCGGTGTATTTCTCGCGGGCAACCGGCATGACATCGGCCTTCTGGATACCAAAAAAATCGGCGCGCATCACATGCAGGTAGGCCAGCTTGAAGGCATTGAGCTTTTCAGCCAGAAAGCCAATGTAGGCCAATGGGTCGCTGTCTTTCATGCTGTTGTAGCTGTTCACAGGCGACAGACGCAGGCCAACGCGGTCAGCGCCAATGGCGGCACAGACGGCGGTTAACACTTCAAACAGGAAGCGTGCGCGGTGGTCCAGCGAACCCCCGTAGCCATCGGTGCGCAGGTTGGCACCATCACGCAAAAACTGGTCTATCAGGTAGCCGTTGGCACCATGCACCTCCACGCCATCAAACCCTGCAGCAATGGCATTTTTGGCACCCTGGGCAAAAGCGGCAACGATGGCCGCAATCTCGTCTGCGCTCAAGGCATGGGGAACCGCGTGTGGCACCTTGCCCTTGGGCGTATGAATTTCACCCTCGATGGCGTGAGCGCTGGACGACACGGTTGCCACGCCGTTATAGATGTCCGGGTGCGCTGCGCGGCCCGCGTGCCAGATCTGCATGAAGATGCGCCCGCCCTTGGCGTGAACAGCGCTGGTCACCTTTTTCCAGGCCTCAATCTGCGCGTCGGAATAAATGCCCGGCTCGGCAATAAAGGCCGAGGTATTTGGCGCAACCATGGTGCACTCGGTAATCAGCAGGCCACCACTGGCGCGCTGGGCGTAGTACTCGGCCATCAGGTCGTTGGGCATGTGCTCTGTACCTGCGCGGGTGCGCGTGAGCGGGGCGAGCAAGATGCGGTTGGGAAGGGTAAGACGGCCGACTTGCAGGGGGGTAAATAACATGTAGGGTTCCAGGGTGTTAGCTTGCAAACTTGGCGTAATACGCCTGAACGGTTGGCAAGTTGGCAATGCGGTTGGCATGGGCATTGAGGGCAGGCGCAACCTGTTCAACCAAATCTTTGGGGATATGGTCCAGGCGGCCAGAGTTCAGGCCCCGCACATCAATAAAAACTTTCAGGTCGGCCACGGTCAAGCGGTTTTCAATGAAGTAGTCACCACCTTGGCCCAGCAGTTGGGTCTGCAACCACTTCAGGTAAACCGGCATGGAGCCTTCAACCAGGGCTGTGCGCGCTGCCTTTTGCGCCTCGCCCGTCAGGCGAAAGGTCGGCCCCAGTTTGGCACTGGCCTCTTCCACCACATAGGCCACTTCGTCACAGCGAAGCGCCTGAAAAGCATCGCTCGGGTACAGGCCAGAGAGCTTGCCCGCATAGCGCAGCATGGCATCGCACTGGGTGACTTGCACACCGTCTACCAAGAGCACGGGCACTTGTCCAAACGGCGCGGTCTTGCGCACGTCGGCAAGCTCGGCAAAGCTAAAGCGGTGGTCTTCGAAAGCAATGCCGCCTATGGCCAAAGCCAGGCGAACCGGCTCGGCACGGCCGCCGTTCATGTCGAAGTAAGAGAGTTTGATGTGGGGCATGGTGGGTATTGAACAATTGAGGGGAGGGACTGCATTTTAGGCTTGTCACCTGAAACGCACGAAACCCTGATGGCAGCAGCTATCAGGGTGTTAGGGTCAAGCTGCCAGTTACTGATCTTTGGACAGCTTGGAGACTGAGAGAGTATTTAAATGTAGAGCGAATCTGTGGCTTGGTCGCACGAGATATTCACAGATCAGACGGCTGGATGCCGAATCGCAGTGCCGTGCCAACTCTGCGTTGGCAGCTGCAAACCTTCGAGGGCAAGCGATTGCTTGGCGTGTTTGCTTGCTTGCTTGAGTGCCTGGTCGATTCTTTGCTGTTCGCTGGCAGCTCGTGCTGCTGGAGCGCGTTTTACTGGACGAGGCGTTTTAGCTTTTGCCATTGTTCTGCTTCTTTCACGTAAGTACGGCCAGCGGTGCCGTGGGCAATCGGTTGAAGGGCTCCAAGTGCCGCATCAAACATGGCGTAATAGGCGCGATTGCAGGCACCGTCGCCATCGCCGTCCTGTAGAAGTTTCTGTGCGCTCGTCAAAGCACGATGTGCCTTGACCATTAAATCAGCCGCATTCACAAGGCAATGCCTTCAATTGCAATATTGCGTAGCAAGTGCGGGTTTGAATAACTCTCAGGATGAGCCCATTCATACTCCCAGACAGGCAAGGGCTGGATGCGAATGCCGGTGTCCAAAAGTATGTCGTAGGCAATGTCACTCATTGCCATTTTGGTTTTGACGAAATGCCCTGCCTTGCCCAAAAGAATGACTGCCACATCGGCATCGCTTTCTTCGTGTGCTGTACCGCGGGCACGGCTGCCAAAAAGAATGGCTTTCTGCGTCGGATACACCTTGGCAACGCGCGCAGCAAAAGCGCGTGTGGCTGAAAGCGTTTCTGCTGAAAGTTGGGACGGAGTCATCGATTGGATTCTATTGAAAATCACAAGCTTTAGGCACTTTACTTCCCCCAACTACCCTTCAACCCCACCGCCAGGTTCAATACCTGATTGGTTTTGGGCAATGTATGGGTGCACTGCAGGTAGGAGAACTGACCTGTTGGGTTGAACTACGCGGTCTGTTGGGTGCCGCGGCGCGTCAAATCGGGTTGGCCTGCCAACAGGCCCGCGACAGAATTATCTGTGCTTCCCCCAGTTTCCCGGGCACATTCAACACCATAGACGAGATGGTGTTTGCGGCGGGGCATGGCGAGCACTGGTATGCGCGGCAGACCCGCCTATGCCTCGGGGCCAAAGGAATCGCTGAGCGATTTTCAGCTCGCGCTCAGGTCAAAACTACCCAGCAACTGGCTGCGACCATTCAGAATGACATCGACCCGGTGCGGCCCGGCGTAGTGTTTGCGTGTGGTCATTTCGGCCAGCGATATCTGCTTGCCCACGCGTTGGGTTTCATGCGGTGCCAGATCCAGTGTTTTGAGCTTGAAAACCTTGGCACGGCTGCCGCCATTGGCCTTGATGTAATGCACAGCAAAGTCCACCAGCACCCGCTGCGGCTTGGCCGTGGTGTTGGTCACCTCAAAGGCTACCGCCACCTTGCCTCCAATGACTGCGCGTTGTGGCGCAATGCCGGGCTGGCCAATCAGCACATCCGCCCCTGCGCCAAACCCCAGGGCGGCAAGCGCGCCCGGCTCGCCGCGCTTGAGCGCAGAGCGCAAGGCATGCTGCACCACCCACTGCCGCTCCGGCCTTGCGTTCTTTAGCCATTTGCTGGCCGTTTTGGCCAGAACATCCGGGTGGTCTTTGCCTATGTCGTTGAGGTTGTTGGCCACCGAGCGCCGCACATACAGCGCGGGGTCGTCTTTCAGTCGCTCCAGCAAGGCCAGTACCGGCGTGGGATCACGCTGAAAAGCGGGCAGACGCGAGGCCCAGGGCAACCTGGGCCGCGTGCCTTCGGAGACCAGCCGGCGCACATGTTCACTCGGGTCCTGCGTCCAATCCCTCAGACGCTCCAGCGTTGCCTGCGTGTGTTTTTGTAAAAAGGGCCGGATGCTGAACTCTGCCGTAAACCGCTGGGTCAGCGCATGTTGCGCCTGCATCGACAGTTCAAAATGCCCCAATCCGAATTCGGCCACAAACACTGTGTGCGGCAAAAACAAAAAGGATGCGAGCGAAAGCCCGGGATCACGCCCGTGCGCTTGCCCGGCAGAGGCCAGCAGAATGCCCAGCGCTTCAGGATAGGCGGCGGGCAGATGGCGGTGCAGTGCCCTGGCAATATGCTTGCCACGCGGCATTAATGCCAGCGCTTCATAGCCGGAAAGTACATCGTGCAAAAAAGCATCCGCATCAAAACGCGGATGAACTGCCTTGACCATGCGCGCAATGGCCTGGGGCACGTCTGGACCATATTGGGCAATGAGGGGTTCTGCCATTGGGGCAGTTTAGTTGCACGGGCCAGGCTTAGAAAGATTTGGCAATCACATCCGCCAATGCCATAGCCTTGATTTCACCGCGCCGGTAAGCGGCCAGCCGGTCATCCGCTTCCTTGACCCACAGCGCGTCCAGCGATGCGTCGGGTTGATCCAGACTGTCCAGAATGCGCTCCACCAGTTCTATGCGCTCTTTTGGGGGCAGCTTTGCAACTTGGGCGGTTAACGCTTCAGAAGTTTGGGACATGGGAGCTTCAAAGAGGTTGGAAACGGTTAAGCGCAAAGAAAATTATTTTGTTCCACCTTAACGGAATGCTTTAGCTCGAAGATTTTTTTGCAGATTTAGAGGCTGCAGGTGGTTTATCAGCACCCCATTTGGCTGTGAATCCGATGCCGCGCTTGGATGGTTCTGGCTTCTCCATCAGGCTGCGTAGAGTGTCGATAATCGTGGCCAGGGAGTTGTCGTGGTGGCCTACGCGTCGTTCTAGCTTGGTTATTTGCTCAGCCAGCAATTTTTGCGATGACAACAGTTCGCGCAGTTGAACAAAGGCGCGCACTACGTAAACGCTCATATCCACTGCGCGCTTGGAATTGAGCACGCTGGCAGCCATGATGGCCCCGTGTTCGGTAAATGCATTGGGCAGCTTACGCTTGCCACCCCAACTTGAAGTCGCAAATTGCGACTTCAAGTTGGCAAACTCTTCGGGCGAAAGCTGAAACATGAAGTCCTCTGGAAACCGATCGGCATTGCGCTTGACCTGTTCGTTGAGCCGCTTGGTGTCTACCTCATAGAGGTCGGCCAAGTCCGAGTCCAGTAGAACCCGTTGGCCACGGATTTCCATAATCCTCCCGCCCAAGGCTTGCGGGCTTATGGCTGCTTTGACAAGCGCGGTTGTGTTTCTTGATTGTGTAGGCATTGATATCTAGCCCTCGTTTCAATTACGCAAGAAGCTACCAAAAACGTAGCAATTCTACTTCTGCAAGCCTAAAACCCAGACCCCGGCTCGCTCAAAAAAGCCAGCTCTTGCGCGCTGGAAGTGCGCCCCAAAAGAGCATTGCGGTGCGGGTACCTGCCAAAGCGGGCGATGATGGCTTTGTGGCGCAGCTCAAAGTTGAGGTTGTCTTGTATGCCCAGTTGGGTAAACAGCAGAACAGCCTGCTCATGCACCAGCGCGGACTCGCTGTGCATGTAGGGCATGTAGGCAAACACGCGCTGCGCTTGCGGCAGGCTGCGGTCCTGCCCACTGGCCACCAGCTCTTGCGCCAACACCAACGCCAGCGCGTCCTGCGCAAAGGCACGCGGTGTGTCGCGGTAGATGTTGCGCGAGAACTGGTCCAGCAGGATGATCTCCGCCAGCCGCCCCTCAGCTGTTACGCGCCAGGGAAACAGTTCGCACTGCGCTGCCGCGTCCAGCGTGCTACCAAACTTAGCGCGAATGGTTTCGTCTAACGCGGTGTCTTTGACGAAATGCTGCTTGGCGGTTAGCTCTTCGAACCAGAAATGGAGGATGGCTCCAATTTGCATAAATACAAACCTAAATCCGAACGTATTCCAGAGACAAGTTTGCGATTGTTCGCTGGAAATCCGCCAATCCATCGCTTGCATGCTCAATGGGCAATACTCGTTCAAATGGGTTCTGAGACTTTTTGTCAATAGCTTCGTAAGTTACGGGATCGGATGCATAGATGAAGACGTCGCGTATGTATGCGGATACTGGCCCCAGCTTGGTTTGAACCCCTTTTAGGCGTTCTATTTCAAGTGAAAATGAAGAGGGCTTGTTGCTGCGTAATGCGACTAGTTGGGCCGGATCCTTTATTTTCAACAACAATGCATAGCCAAGCATATGTTGATCGAGGCTGTATTTATTTGGATTTATTTGCCACAGCAAAAAGGCGCTTTCTATGTCTCTAAAGCTGGCGTTGAAAACAGGTGCCAATTCAGTTAAAGATGATCGAAAATCAAGTTCAGTGGGGTCGTTTGTAATGCCCCGAGTGCTATCGATAAAGTTTGCGATGAACCGACTTTGATCTTGGCGCTGGTAGCTTGATCTTTCTGCTACAGGCAATCCAACCGAAATAGAAAAAAATTTCTTTAAGTATTCATGCGGATCAATATCCTGCCCATACGTCTTTCTAATTGCACTGAAAAGTGCAGGGCTGTGGATGAAAAATATAAAAACTATATTTGTAACGTCGAACAAGTGTTTCACTCGTTCAAGCATCTCCAAGGCATAACTAGGACGACACCGATCTAGCTCATCAATCACAATAATCAAAGGAGCTTTTTTTGGGTTTGCGGTAGCTAGCTCCGACAATTTCTTCTTGAAAGCTTCTGTTGTAGCCTTGGTTTTGGCAAAAGACTCGAGCATTTGCTCAAGAACTTTCTCACTGGCTTCACTCCCAGCATCGACTGCCGCGTCGATTAGTTCGTTGGCGTCAAAACCGATAGCTTTTCCTCCAACTCTTATTAGCCCCTTTCCAAAGGCAGGTAGCGAAACTTTCAGCACATTAATTGCTGCTTCTTTGAGATTTGATGTTTGGGCAGAGTGCTCTTTTGACGCATCAAGGATTGCAGAAGTAACAACTGCGAACGGGTCTTGGTGGTAGTCAAATTGAAATGCATCAATGTAGATGCAGTCGCCAACGCGAGCATTTTTCTTAAAGTGATCTGGAAGTCTTTTGGCGATCCAGGATTTGCCTGTGCCCCAAGGTGCATCTACCGCGATAACTCGCCCACTTGGAGATGTAGTCGCTGAGGCAAGACCGGTCGCATAGTCACAAAGCAAGTCTGCAAATTTTTTTCTACCAAGATTTTCGTTCCCGAAATCCATTTTTGATCCTCTTGTTATCGATAAAGAGCAACAACTCTCACTTCCCGCAATCATCCTTCAACCCCACCGCCAATTTAAAAAGCGGCTTGGTGCTGAGGAATGGCAGGGTGCATTTGTAGGTTGGAGTACTGAACTGTTGGGTTCTACTACGCGGGCTGTTGGGTGCCGCGGCGCGTCAAATCTGGTTGGCCTGCCAACAGGCCCGCAACAGAAATATCTTCATTCAGAGATTCCCAATGCAAACCGCCTTGGCTTAACTTTACTTGGGCGCGTTGCTCCGGCGCTGCTTCCAGTAGACGCGGAAACCATGCCAAGGGCGCGGCAATGGTGCGGCCATCAGAAAGACTGACCCATAGGGTGTCGTCATCGAAGCGAACCGATTTAGGCGAAGTGTTCATTCCAAGTCCTCTCAATAAGCACCTTGTTGGCTACAACCGCATCGCGCAGTTCCCGCAGAGTGCGCGCATCAAACCCATCGCTGTCAGCCAAATAGACAGTAGGCGTAAGCCAGAACTTTGCCTCTCCATCGGCGCTGCGCACATGAATGTGCATGGCCTCGCGAGGATTTCCTTCATTCGAATAGAAGAAGAACCGGAACGATTTGTAGCGGAAAACTACTGGCATAAATCGCAGTTTACATGCCCAACGCTATTTGTTGTAAAAAATGGCTTAAGCCAAGGTCTTATATAGGCAGGAAGCTACAAAAAGCGTAGCAATTTATAGATATAAACCTAAAACCCAGACCCAGGCTCGCTCAAAAAAGCCAGCTCTTGCGCGCTGGAAGTGCGGCCCAAAAGAGCATTGCGATGCGGGTACCTGCCAAAGCGGTCGATGATGGCTTTGTGGCGCAGCTCAAAGTTCAGGTTGTCTTGTATGCCCAGTTGGGTAAACAGCAGAACAGCCTGCTCATGCACCAGCGCGGACTCGCTGTGCATGTAGGGCATGTAGGCAAACACGCGCTGCGCTTGCGCCAGGCTGCGGTCCTGCCCACTGGCCACCAGCTCTTGCGCCAACACCAGCGCCAGCGCGTCCTGCGCAAAGGCGCGTGGTGTGTCGCGATAGATGTTGCGCGAGAACTGGTCTAACACGATGATCTCAGCCAGCCGCCCTTCCGGCGTGGCGCGCCAGGCAAACAGCTCGCACCGCGCTGCAGCGTCCAGAGTGCTATCAAACCGGGCGCGAATGGTTTCGTCCAGGGCTGCGTCTTTGACAAAATGTTGCTTGGGGGTTAGCTCTTCGAACCAGAAGTGCTGGACGGATAGGGAGTTCAAGACGAACCAAGATAGATACAAATAATTAACTATTGGTGCATAGACTTAGTTCAAAACTGGAGTCTCGTTTGAACTAGAGCCAATTGCTTCACCCAACGAATTTAGTAGATTATCAACATGTGAATTGTTTAAACGAACCCCCATCGTCTTCAGAGCTCTTAAATTGAAATACGGTTTATCGTGCTTTTCCATAATCCGATGTAATGCATTAAAGAGTTGCTTGCCTCTCACATACTTCAGAGGTTCTTTTTGAATTTTCTCAAGCAGTTCGTCCCAATTGCCTTTCGGACAACTACCGATACGCGCAGATGCTTCTGCAGAAAGTGTGAACCCGCCATGGATATTCAGTATTTTATTAACGTCTAAATCCAAAATTGGTGCGCCACCTTCTAAGTAGAAGGCCGCTTCGGCCGCAAACCATTGTGAAAGCGATAGAAGTGCGTTAGTCCAAAATATATTTAGCTCTTCATTGTGCGCAATCAAATTTGGGAAGCAATCATTTTGAATGGATATGTTTTCAATTGAGTAGCCATCGGTAAATACGACACCTGGATACTCACGCGTCTTAACATCGAAGAGCCACATGTCCGAATCGGCTAAAAATCCAATGGATGCGGTTCTAAAGTGTTCCCGCTTGCTCCATATTTTCAGTACTGCAGCTTTACTCCCAGCAATGAAGAAATCCACCTCACCAGCAACACCTCTGAGCTTCGTCTCTAGATTTCGGAGCAGTTCAAGATCTGTTACTCCCTCTATCACGATGGTTTTGATCTTTGCTCGTTTAAGAATTTCAATGCTTTCTTCAACTGAATAGCTAGGGGCCGCCATTGGATATCCCTCATCCAATGCTAAGTTGATCTAGTGATACTTCGTGGTCTGCGAATTTTGTATAGATCGCAGGCGAGTGCGTGACAAAGAAATATTGGTGTGTGCTTCCAAGAGAAGCAAGGGAGGAAATAAGCTTGCGTTGCCAATCTAGATGTAAGCTCAATTCAGGTTCATCAACGATGAATATGTTTTTTTCGAAAAAAGCTGCGTAGCTCAGAAAGCTAAGCAGTTGCTTCTCCCCGGCGGAAAGTGCGCTTGCCGATATATCGTCTTCGCCAGCACCAAGTTTGAGATTGTTTATCTTGATGGAGCGGCCTGGAAAGTATCGAGCAATTTCAGCATTCAGCAGTCTCATAGGTTCTATGATTTCAGACTTAATTCGCTCGACTTTAGTTACTTGAGTTTGGATTTCTTTTAGGTATTTCCCGCTCTCTTCATTCGACTCGCCTTCGCTTTGCCACTTCTTGATGTCGTTTGAAATTTCTTTTGCTAGTGCCTCGTACTTTTCGGTCTGTCTCGAATCCATCTTTGACTTGGTATCAAAAACTAGTTTCTCCACATCAGATGTAGACATCGAGCAAATAAATTTATTGTCAAACTCGCTTAACGCCGTAGAGGTTGCCTTGAGTGCTTTTGTTAACTCGTCTTCGCCTGCGCTAACTGGAGTTAGGGAGGATTGATTTGTTCGCTTTGTTCGATCTAAGCGATTGCCCAGCAGGAAACCACCTTCTACACGCCTGAACGTAGGAAAGAAAAGTGAGTGGTGGTTTATCGATGCAAGTATTCCGTATCTCCACAATCCATCTTTTATCTCGCTCCAAGTGCCTTCCAGCGGTGTTTCTATGGCCTCTAATAGCTTCGGTGTTTCAAAAAGTAATTTTTCGTTTTTTTTAAGAGAGATTGAGTAACGAGGATCGTCAGACTTGGGATCGCTGCACGTCGCAGTAATGGTGAGTAGATCTGTGGTGAGTACGATTTTCTTGAAATTTAGCTCGAGCAACACGTTCTGAAAGTTGCCGCTCAAAAGATACCAGCAGGCTTTAATGAGAGTAGTTTTCCCGGAGCCATTTGACCCGGTAATCACATTTATTGAGTCAAAGAAAACGACGCTGCCTGTTAGGCGTTGGTTCAATTCTTCAACGTAAACGCTTTTGATTTTCATATTGAGTTACTCATATTTACTTTCCGCCAGCTACTTTCCCCAGCCAACCTTCAACCCTACCGCCAAATTAAACACCTGCCCAGCAGCGTGATCAGCCTGATCCGCCACAAAGTCCCATGCCGTTCAAACTGGAGCTTTTGGTCAAGCATTACCTTTACCTTTACCTTTACCGTTACCTTAAGCTGCCTGCCTAAACTCCATAGGCATCAGCCCTTCTTTTTTGGCATCCAGCAGAACAATCTCAACGATGGTGCCGTCTTCGGCATAGCTTATATTGGTATGCCAATCTTGAGAGACTTCGCGCACGATGGGCTTGTCTGACACCCGGATTTGCAGGATGTCATCGTTTTCAAAATAAATGCTTTTCATGCTAACGACTCCCGGTGGTGCATTACTTCCCCCACCCATCCTTCAACCCCACCGCCAAATTAAACACCAGCTTCCCAGCAGCGTGATCCACCCGATCCGCCACAAAGTACCCATGCCGTTCAAACTGAAACTTCTGGTCGGGCTGCGCATTGGCTAGTGAAGGCTCCACGATAGCAGTCACCACCTTCAGGCTGTTGGGGTTCAGGCTTTCGATAAAGTCTTTGCCGCCTGCGTCGGGCTGGGCGTCGCTGAACAGGCGGTCGTACATGCGCACTTCGGCGGGTATGCCGTCTGCCACGGCCACCCAGGTGATGACGCCTTTGACCTTGACCGCATCGCTGCCAGGGGTGCCGCTTTTGGTGTCTGGGATGAGTTTTGCCTTTATGGCGCTTATGTTTCCTGCTGCATCTTTTGTAGCGCCTGTGCATTCGATGACATGGCCGTACTTCAGGCGCACCTTGTTGCCGGGGAACAACCTGAAGAAGCCTTTGGGCGGCGTGTCTTCATAGTCGGTGCGCTCTATCCACACCTCTTTGCCCATGCTAAAGCTGCGTTTGCCCAAGTCTGGCAGGTGCGGGTGCACGGGGGCGGCGCAGTGGTCCAGAAAACCTGACCCCATAACCTCATCCCAATTGGTTAAAACCAGTTTGATGGGGTCCAGCACGGCCATGGCGCGTGGGGCGGTGACGTCCAGGGTTTCGCGCAGGCAGCCTTCCAGGGTTGCGTAATCTATCCAGCTGTCGCTTTTGGTCACGCCTATGCGCTCGGCAAACAGTTGCAGCGCCTCGGGCGTGTAGCCACGGCGGCGCAGGCCGACGATGGTTGGCATGCGCGGGTCGTCCCAGCCGTCCACCTTGCCGTCGTACACCAGTTGGGCCAGCTTGCGTTTGCTGGTAATCACATAGGTGAGGTTTAGGCGGGCAAATTCGTATTGGCGGGGCGGCGGGCTGGCCAGCAAGCCTTGCAGAACGCGACCGTCCGGCAGTGTGGCCCCTTCTGTCAGCCGCGCCAGCAGCCAGTCGTAAAACGGGCGCTGGTCTTCAAACTCAAGCGTGCAGATGCTGTGGGTAATTTGCTCCAGCGCGTCCTCAATGGGGTGGGCAAAGGTGTACATGGGGTAGATGCACCAGGCATCAAGCGTGTTGTGGTGGGTGGCGCGGCGGATGCGGTAGATGGCCGGGTCGCGCATATTGATGTTGGGGCTGGCCATGTCGATCTTGGCGCGCAAGACCATGCTGCCGTCTTCATGCTGGCCGTCGCGCATTTCCCGAAAACGCGCCAGGTTCTCAGCGGGTGTGCGGCTTCGAAACGGGCTGTCCACACCGGGCTTGCCAAAATCTCCCCGGTTGATGCGGATTTGCTCCACGGTTTGCTCATCCACATACGCATGGCCGGTTTCAATCAGGTATTCCGCGGCGCGGTACATAAAGCCAAAATAATCGCTGGCCTGGTAGGGCTTGGCGCTGCCGGGGGGCTGGCCCATTTGTGCCCAGTCAAAGCCCAGCCATTTCACGGCATCAATGATGCTGTTCACATACTCGGTGTCTTCTTTTTCCGGGTTGGTGTCGTCAAACCGCAGGTGGCATACGCCGCCGTAGTCACGCGCCAGACCAAAGTTGATGCAGATGCTTTTGGCGTGGCCCACGTGCAGGTAGCCATTGGGCTCGGGCGGAAAACGGGTGCGTATTTTGGCCGGGTCTGCCGGTGCTGCGGCATGGTGGGCGGCGTCGCCCGGGCTGCCAGCCCAGCGGCGGGTGGCGTAGGTGCCTTTGTCCAGGTCGGCCTCAATGATCTGGCGCAGGAAATTACTTGTTTTGGTGTTATCGGGTGAACTCATGCGTTTGATTCTAGACGCCACAAACCCCGGCCAAGCCCGTCACAAGCCCGTACCAGCCCGGGCTGGGCCGCTGTTCCTACAATGAGGCCCATGAAGAAGACATACTTAATCACAGGTGCCGTGCTTCTGGCACTGGCAGGTGGTGGCGCATGGTGGTGGACCCAGCGCGACAGTGCCGATGAAGTGAAATACCGCACCAGCAAGATTGAGCGCGGGCCTTTGTCTGCCGCTGTGTCGGCCAGCGGGGCGGTCAATCCGGTGTCTTTGGTCACGGTAGGTACCCAGGTGTCAGGCCAGATCAAAGACATTTTTGTGGATTTCAATTCCGAGGTGAAAGCCGGGCAACTGCTGGCCCAGATTGACCCCGAGACCTTTGAATACCGGGTGCGCAGCGCCCAGGCCGATGTGGATGCCGCACGCAGTGCCGTGCTGACCGCCCAGGCCAATTCGGCGGCCAACCGGGCGGCCGTCTCCCGGGCCGAGACCGATCTGGCCGAGGCCGAGCGCACCCATGCGCGAAACCTCAGCCTGGTGGAAAAGGGTTTTATTGCCCAAAGCGAAGCCGACCGCACCCGCGCCCTGGTCATCAGTTCCAAAGAAGGGGTGAAGGCCGCACAAGCGCAGCTGGGCGTGACCGATGCACAAATCAAGAGCGCCCAGGCCAATGTGGCCCAACGCGATTCAGCCCTGGCCCAAGCCCGTATTGACCTGGAGCGTACGCGCATTACCTCGCCCATTACCGGCATCATCATCAAGCGAACCATAGAAAAGGGCCAGACCGTGGCGGCCAGCCTGCAAGCGCCAGAGCTGTTCATCATTGCGCAGAACCTCTCCGACATGCAGGTGGATGCCAGCGTGGACGAGGCCGATGTGGGTCGCATCCGCAGCGGCCTGAAAGCCACGTTTACCGTGGACGCGTTTCCTGGCCAGACCTTTGAGGGCGAAGTGCGCCAGGTGCGCAAGGCCGCGCAGAACGTGGCCAATGTGGTGACCTACACCGCCGTGGTGCAGTTCAACAACACCAGCGGGCGCCTGCTGCCCGGCATGACGGCCAATGTCCGGATGGTGACCGACCAGCGCGAGAGTGTGCTGAAAATCCCCAACTCGGCCTTGCGGGTGCGCATAGCCGGGGTGGAACCTGCAGCAGCGCCGGCACCTGCTGCACCCGCGCCTGGCGCTTCCGCTGCGGCCTTACCAGCAACCGCTCCCGCGGCCTCACCAGCAACCGCGCCAGCTGCCCCAGCCAGTGCCTCAACCCCAGCAGGCAGCGGCCCAACTCCCGCTGCAACTGGCGGTACTGGGCCCAACCCGGCCACCGAGTTTCGCAACCGGCTGGTGGCCGAACTGCAACTCAAGCCAGATCAAGTTGAGAAGGTAGATGCAATTTATGCCGAGGCACGGCCCAAGTTCATGATGCTGCGCGACATGGCCCCTGAGGAGCGCACCAAGGCCCGAGAGCGCATCACGGCTGATATTCGCGCCCGCATTGGTGAGTTGCTCACACCCGAGCAAAAACCCAAATACACGGCCCTGGTGGCCGAGGTGGCGGGGCGACAGACCACACGCGGACGCATTTACCTGCTGGCTGAAGATGGCAAGCCACGGGCCTACAGCGTGCGACTGGGCATCAGCGATGGCACCAGCACCGAGCTGTTGGTTGGCCCCAATTCACCCGATGCCAATGTGCTCAAGGAAGGCGCAACGGTCATTACCGGCATTTTGGGCGGCGCAGCCACCCCGGCCCGTACGCCGCCAGCGGGCGGTGGCCCCCGGCCTTTCTTTTAAGCGCTGACACAAGCGCTGATTCGCCCACCTCTTAGCATGGCCATTATTGAAGCCCGTTCGCTGGTTAAAACCTACACCATGGGTGACCAGACTGTGCACGCCTTGAACGGTGTGTCGCTGGACATCGAGGCGGGCGAGTTTGTGGCCATCATGGGCGCATCGGGCTCGGGCAAGTCCACCTTGATGAATATTCTGGGGTATCTGGATTTGCCCACCTCGGGCCAGTACCGTCTGGGCGGTGAAGAAGTAGAAACCATGACCGGCGACCAGCTGGCCTCTATCCGCAACCGGCGTATTGGCTTTGTGTTTCAGCAATTCAACCTGTTACCCCGCACCAGTGCGCTGGAAAACGTGGAGTTGCCCATGGTCTACGCAGGCCTGAAAGCGCCGGAGCGCAGGCAACGCTCTACCGCGGCTTTGCAGCGGGTGGGCCTGGGCGAGCGCGGCATGCACACGCCGTCTGAATTGTCCGGCGGGCAGCAACAGCGCGTGGCCATTGCCCGCGCGCTGGTGAACAACCCCGCATTGATCCTCGCAGACGAGCCTACCGGCGCGCTGGACACCCAAACCAGCGAGGACATCATGCGCCTGCTGGTTGAGCTCAATGCCCAGGGCATGACGGTGGTGCTGGTGACGCACGAGAACGACATAGCCCTGTGGGCCCGCCGCAAAATTGTTTTCCGCGATGGCCAGATGGTTCAGGATGTGCGTCAAGCCGGGCGGAAGAATGGGGGTCAGACCCCAATTCAGGACGGCAGCGTTGCCGAAGAAAGAAACTCTCAAACGAAATTGGGTTCTGACCCCCATTCTTCAGAAGAGAAGAAATTGGAATCTGACCCCCATTTGAATTTGTCGGTGGAGGCCAAGCCATGAATCTGCTCACTGCGCTGCGCAGTGCTTTGCGTTCCCTGGCGGCCAATACGTTGCGCAGCATTCTGACCATGCTGGGCATCATCATCGGGGTGGCGGCGGTGATCACCATGATTGCCGTGGGCCGTGGTGCCACGGCGCGGGTGCAGGCGCAGATGAAGGGCCTGGGCTCCAACATCATGCTGGTGTTGCCCGGTGGCGTGTCGCAAGCGGGCGTGCGCCTGGGGGCGCAAACGCGACAGCGTCTGACTGAAGAAGATGCGCTGGCGATTTCGCTTGAGATTGCCGAGGTGCAGGTGGCAGCGCCGACCTCGCGCACCAGCGGCCAGGCGGTGTTTGGCAACACCAACTGGGGCACCACGATTTTTGGTGTGACCAATGACTATCTGGAAGCACGCGACTGGGGCTTGGTCTCGGGCCGACTGTTTGATGGTGCGGAGATGGCCGGTTCTGCCAAGGTGGCCTGGATTGGGGCCACCGTGGCGCGTGAGTTGTTTGGCGACCAGGACCCGGTAGACGGGGTGGTGCGGGTGCGTGGTGTGCCCATGAAGATATTGGGCGTGCTGGCTGCCAAGGGGCAAAACAGCATGGGGCAGGACCAGGACGACGTGCTGATGATTCCCATCAGCACCCTGCGCAACCGCATCTGGGGCGGCGACGCAGCCAGCAAACTCAAACGCGTGGGCTCCATTTCCGTCAAAGTGCGTGAAGGCCAGAGCATGAAAGTGGCTGAAGAGGGCATCAAGGATTTGTTGCGTCAACGCTTCAAGGTGCAGCCCGGTGGCGAAGACCCCTTTACCGTGCGCAACCTCACCGAGATCTTGCAGGCACAAGAAGAGTCCAGCCGCGTCATGACGCTGTTGCTGGCGGCGGTGGCGGGCATCAGCCTGATCATTGGCGGCATCGGCATCATGAACATCATGCTGGTCAGCGTGACCGAGCGCACCCGCGAGATCGGGCTGCGCATGGCGGTGGGGGCCCGCGGCAGAGACATCCTGTCGCAGTTTTTGATTGAGGCGGTGACCTTAAGCCTGATCGGCGGGGGTATTGGTGTGGTGCTGGGCGCGGGGGCTACCTGGGCCGTAGGCAGCTTTGCCGGTTGGCAGGTCAGCATGTCGCTGGCGTCGATCGTGCTGGCGGTGGGTTTCTCGGCGGTGGTGGGCATATTCTTCGGCTACTACCCGGCGCGCCGGGCGTCCAAACTGCTGCCGATCAATGCCCTGCGTTACGAGTAATTTGTCTTGCCCCTCTGCCTGGCCCTAGATAATCCAGCCTCTTCATAAAGGACATTGCGTGGATTTCACATTGCTGATCAAGGCCGCCATCATGGGCGTGGTTGAGGGCCTGACCGAGTTTTTGCCTATCTCCAGTACCGGGCATCTGATACTGGCCGGAGCCCTGTTGGGCTTTGACGATGACAAGGCCAAGGTGTTTGACATTGCCATTCAGACCGGTGCCATTCTGGCGGTGATTCTGGTGTACTGGCAGAAGATTCGCGAGACGGTGCTGCGCTTGCCCAGCGAGCGTCAGGCGCAGCAGTTTGCCCTTAATGTGCTGATTGCTTTCATCCCGGCCGTGCTGCTGGGCCTGCTGTTTGGCAAGGCCATCAAGGCGCATTTGTTTACCCCGGAGGTGGTGGCCAGCACGTTTATTCTTGGTGGCTTCATCATCTTGTGGGCAGAAAAGCGCCAGGCCAATGCCGCCACAGCCCCGCGCATTCTGGACGTGGATGCCATGAGCAGCCTGGACGCCCTGAAGGTGGGTTTGGTGCAGTGCCTGGCCATGATTCCCGGAACCAGCCGCAGTGGCGCGACCATCATTGGTGGCATGCTGTTGGGCCTGAGCCGCAAGGCCGCCATCGATTTTTCGTTCTATCTGGCCATTCCAACCCTGATTGGCGCTGGAGCCTATAGCCTGTATAAAGATCGCGCTCTGCTTTCAGTAGCAGATTTGCCGATGTTTGGCGTCGGTCTGGTGTTTGCCTTTGTCAGCGCGTGGATCTGTATCCGCTGGCTGCTCAGGTTTATTGCCACGCACAGCTTTGTCGGTTTTGCCTGGTACCGCATTGTGTTCGGCATCCTGGTGCTGGCCACCAGCTGGACCGGCGCTGTGAAGTGGAGTGGGTGAAGACCTGGCCCTGAAGACACTGGCCTTGCATATTTATCTCAAGCACCCAGGCTTCCAAGATTCAGCAGGGCTGCATCAATCATTGCTGCAGTCACCAGCGGTTTTTCCATAGGAAACAGGTGACTGCCATCGACCATCATCATCCGGCCTTTGGTCATTTTTTCGGTCATGCCGAGAGTGACTTGCCGGTTCTCTTGTGACATGGTGCCGCCGATAAACGCCGCCGGGCACTTTAAAGGGTGGCGTTTGAGCAATCGCTCTAAATTGTCGGGCAGAGTGTTATAGATAGCGGTCTCAATGTCACGACTAAAACTCAGGGCGCGGTGCCCGTTTTCATCGTGCATCGCGTTGTTCACGTAGTCACGCAGCACATCGCTTTGCCATTTGCTAAAGGCCTTCTTGTGGCGCAGGTGCTCAAACGCATCGTTGACAGTGGGCCACACGTTGCGCCGTTTGCGGCTGACCGCGCCTGGGGAGAGAGACCCGATCAGCGGGGTTGATTTGGCCATGCCCAGCCCCGTAGCGCGCCAACCACCCAACAGCGGCGCATCGAGCAGCAGCACGCCACGGGCAATTTCAGGGTGGCGCGCTGCAGCCATCAAACTCAGAAACCCGCCCAGGGAATGGCCCACCAGATACACCGGCTGCCCAATGTTCTCGATGGTTTCTTTTGCAAAATCTGCCAGTTGCATCACCAGGTACGGCCAATTATTGGTGACGGGGTAGCGCGGGTCATGGCCGAACTTTTCGATCGCATGTATGCTGTAACCGCGTTCCTTGAGTGCCTTAAACAGTACCCTGTACGTACTGGCAGGAAAGCTGTTGGCATGGGAGAAAATAATGTGCATCGGTCAAAGTCCTTTGGGGAACCAATGCTCCAAGGGCTGTGGTTCTGACAGCGCATAGCCCTGGCTCTCGTCGATGGACAAGGCAGTGACCAGTTCATAGAGTTCGGCACTGCTGACAAATTCGGCCACGGTGCGAACACCCAGGCACTTCGCGACATTGACCATGGATTCGACAATCACCCGGTCAAGCTCACCCTGTTGCAATGCCCGAACAAAAGTACCATCAATCTTGATGAAATCGACCTGAAAGCGTTTAAGGTAGTCAAAGGTGGCCACGCCCGTACCAAAGTCATCGATGGCCACCCGGCTCCCCATGTCACGCAAGGCTTTCAAGGTCTGTTCCGCAACTTCAGGGTCGGTCACAGCCATGCTCTCGGTGATCTCAAAAATCATGATTCCCGGGGGAACGGGGAAACGTGTAAACAGGTCTTTGATGTACTCCACGGTTCGGGCATCGCCCACGGTGGGGCCGCTGAGGTTGACGGCACAGCCCTGTATCAACTCAAGGGCATGAGGATGCTCCGCCAGCCAAGAAAAAGTTTGCTCCACCACTGCCAGATCAAGCTGGGGCATCAGCCCCGCAGCCATGGCGGCGGGCATAAACAGGGCTGGCGGTATGACCAGACCCTGGGCATTGGTCATCCGGACCAGCACCTCAAATTTTTTCAAAATGGGCGGGCTCTGGTGCCACGCTATCCAGGCATCCGCATGGTTGGGCAAGATAGGTTGGGCATACAACAGAAATGCACGGTCATTGATGGCCTGGCGCACCAGCTCGGTCATCGCGGCCTCCTGTTGTTGTTGCTTCATGAAGCCGTCATCCAAGGCAAGCACCTCGACCCGGCGAAACTGCTGCGCTCGGGTATTGGCAAGCGCCAATACGCTGATCATGGAAGGGACGCTGAAATCTTGTAGCGCACCGGCCAGGTCACGCTTGACCGCTGCCACAGCCCATTCAGGTCGAAAAACACCCACAGCGCTGCCATCAGGCAAGGCGTCTGCGGGGCTGTAAGCCGACATGGGAATAGTCAGAACGCGCACTTTTGACAACACGGGATCAAGCATCTTTGCTTCGCCCGACCAAACCCCTTGAAATCGACCTACACCCGTCCGGGCCCAGCGCACCTCGGGTACACCGCGGCGCAGTTGGTCGGCCATCTGGCGGTCAAGCTTTTGCAGGGCCGACCCGTCGGCCAGTCTCTCCACCTGACGTAAATTGGTGAGGGTCAAGCCTATGAGCGAGACTTGCATGTTTGAAGCGGCTTCGAAGCCTAAAGCCAGCCGGCTCTCCAGCTCTCGCACCATCCCGGCCTCATTGAGCAAGCGGGTAGATGCATCAACAAATGCCTGGCGCTCCAGACGCTCCAGTGCAGCACGCTTTTCGGAGGAGGTGGCGAGAAGCACCTGCAGCGTGGCTGTGCCTACCAGTAAATAAAGCGAGGCCAAAAGCAGCTGTGTTCCGTCACCTGAGGCATTCGGAGTTTTCACAAGGTTGGCCATGGCAACAAGAACCAACACACCAGATGCAAGAATCAAAACCTGCACCAGCGTGGGCGAAGCCCTTATGGAGATAACGACCAGCAAAGGCAAGAGACCGTAAAGCAGAGCACGGGCGAAATCACTTTGATTGGTAAAAAGCAAAGCACAGACGCCCGAAGTCAGGATCAGAACCAAAACGGCGTAGTACCACTCATCTCTGACTGACGCAGCAAAACGGCGATGCCAACTCGATGACGCGGACAGGCCAGAGGGGTTGAGAACACTCCAGGCTACGGGTGCAAACAGAAAAGCCCCGGTGGTTTCAAGCATCCAGTAAGCCAACACGCCAACCCAGAAACTGACACCTTCTGTCCAATGGCCTGTAAACCATAAACCTGCGCTGCCTATGATGGCTGCTAATGTGGAGCCGCCCAAGGCCTGTACGCGCATGAACCAGAGAAGAGTCTCACTTAATGAAAATGGATAGCTAACCCTGGCAAACCGCGCGCGCAAGAGATACCAGGTCAGTGCCGGACCGGATGCGCTGGCAACTGCCGTCCAGACAATAGCGCCCGGGCCCCATTGCATGACCCAACCCGCCCACAAGCCCACGCCGACCAAGACCGGAGCCAAGCCCAGGATGCCAAACCGGGCAACGAGCGCCAGACCTATTCCGGCCGAAGGCCAAAAAAGGGAAAAACCGGCATCTGCTGAAGTCTGCACCCGTGAGGCGGTGCTCAGCAGCGCAATGAGCACGGTAGCCAACACCAGTCCAATAACCGTTGGGAAAGTCAGTGCGAGCGAGCGCCTGATCTCTGGCGTTTGGGTGTGACTGGGTATCAGCATGGGTGCTTGAGTTTACGAAAATCCAAGACGTGATGACTTATATGTCCATGCGCAATACCGTTGGTGAATTTCACATCCTGGTGATTCCGGACATAGTCGGTATCGAGCTCACAGGGCTTTTTTGAGTTTGTACAAAACTTCCAAAGCCTCTCTTGGGCTGAGTGCATCCGGGTCTATAGACAACAGTTGGGCCTCTACCGCGCTCAAAGTGCTCACCGGGGTTTCTTGCCCGGCCGCAAACAAATCCACCTGGGCTTGGGACTCGATAGCTTGGCGCTCCAGCGCCAGCAGCGTCTGGCGCGCCATGTTCAGCACGCCAGCAGGCATGCCGGCCAGCCGCGCCACCTGAATGCCGTAGCTGCGGCTGGCGGGTCCGGGCTGGATTTCGTGCAGAAACACAATGTCGCGGCCGGACTCGGACGCGCTGACGTGCACATTCATGGCGCTGTGGTGGGTGGCTGCAAACTCGGTCAGTTCAAAGTAATGCGTGGCAAACAGGGTGAAGGCGCGG
>JBEIGE010000014.1:0-74105 GCA_040382055.1 Hylemonella sp. | reverse complement strand
GCGACTTGACGTCGTCATTGACAACCGGGCCCAGAGAGACACGTTTGTACATCCACAGCGTGTACGCGGCGCCAAAAATCAGTGCAGTAGAGGCTGCAAAACCCAACCAGAAATTGGACTTGACTGCGCCCAGAATGACCATCCACTCACCCACAAAACCTGCGGTGCCCGGCAGGCCACAGTTGGCCATGGCAAAAAACAGGGCAAAAGCCGCAAATGTGGGCATGGTGTTGACCACGCCACCATAACTGGAAATCTCGCGGGAATGCACCCGGTCATAGAGCACACCAATACACAGGAACATGGCACCGGACACAAAGCCGTGCGCAATCATCTGAACCAGACCACCGGAAACACCCAGGTCGTTGAAGATGAAAAAACCAAGTGTGACAAAGCCCATGTGGGCCACCGATGAGTAAGCCACCAGTTTCTTCATGTCCTGTTGAACCATGGCCACCAGGCCGACATAAATAACCGCAATCAGCGACAGTGCAATCATCAGCCAGGCCCACTCACGGGCTGCGTCGGGCGCGATCGGCATGGAAAACCGCAGAAAGCCATAGGCACCGAGTTTGAGCATGATGGCGGCCAGGACAGCAGAGCCCCCGGTCGGTGCCTCAACGTGTACATCGGGCAACCAGGTATGGACTGGCCACATGGGCACCTTGACGGCAAAGGCGGCAAAAAAAGCAAAGAACAGCAGGGTTTGCAGGCCACCCTCCAGCGGCAACTGATGCCACAAGGCAATGTCAAAGCTGCCGCCCGACTTGGTATAGAGGATGATCAGGGCCACCAGCATCAGTAAGGAGCCCAGCAGGGTGTAGAGGAAAAACTTGAACGCTGCGTAGATCTTGTTGGGGCCACCCCAGATACCGATGATCAGGTACATCGGGATCAAGGTCGCCTCAAAGAACACATAAAACAAAATACCATCGAGCGCGCAGAAGACACCGATCATCAAGCCACTGAGGATCAGGAAGGCACCCATGTACTGGTTCACGCGTCGGGTAATGACTTCCCAGCCGGCAATCACCACCACCACATTGATAAAAGCCGTGAGCAGCACGAACCACATCGAGATGCCGTCAACCCCCAGGTGGTAATTCACATTGAAGCGATCCATCCAGCCGAGTTTTTCAACGAACTGCATCTCGGCGGTGTTCAACTGAAAGCGGGTGTAGATGGGCAAGGTCACCAGAAAACCCGACACAGCGCCGATCAGGGCTACCCACCGAACCATGCGCGCCTGATCATCGCGGCCCAGGACCAGCAATACCAGCCCGAATGCAATCGGTGTCCAAATAGCCAGGCTCAACAAACCCATCTTGTTCTTCTCCTTATCGTGCTAGCCATTCGACCAACATCGGCCAGGTGACAAAGTAGGTCAACAGTACAATCACACCCAGAATCATGACCAGTGCATAGTGGTAGAGGTAACCGCTCTGGAACCAGCGCACCACCCCCGAGACCCAGCCAACCAGTTTCCAGGAGCCGTTGACGATACTGCCATCAATCACGGCTTGATCGCCAACTCTCCAGAGCCCTGTGCCCAAAGCACGTGCCCCCCGAGCCAGAATGTTTTCATTTAACCAGTCGAGGTAATACTTGTTCTCCAGCAGGGTGTAGACAGGCTGGGCAAAGCGTTTAATGGCCGCAGGTACAGACGGGTTGACCAGGTACATGTAGTAGGCTGTTGCCACGCCAGCAACTGCAAGCCAGAACGGCAAGGTGGTCAGTCCATGTAACGCCATTTGTGCAGGGCCATGGAATGCTGCAGCAAGCTCAGCCATGGCCGGGTGTTTGGCGGCATCGACAAAGATGGCATCCTTGAAGAAGTCGCCATACAACATCGGGCCGATCGTCAGGAAACCAATCACAACCGAAGGAATGGCCAGCAACACCAGGGGCGCCGTCACTACCCAGGGCGATTCATGCGGGTCGTGGTGGGCATCATGTTTGCCGTGGCTCTCATGATGGTGGGACTCGGGGTTCTGGTCATAACGTTCCTTGCCGTGAAACACCAGAAAGTACATGCGGAATGAATAGAAGGCCGTGACAAAAACACCCGCCAAAACAGCAAAACTGGCAAAGCCGCTGCCCCAAAGATGACTTTCATGGACCGCTTCGATGATGCTGTCCTTGGAATAAAAGCCGGCAAACAGCGGCGTACCGATCAGCGCCAATGAGCCCAGCAAAGACGTGATCCACGTTATAGGCATGTACTTGCGCACGCCACCCATCCAGCGGATGTCCTGGTTGTGATGCATACCCATGATGACCGAGCCCGCGCCCAGGAACAACAAGGCCTTGAAGAAAGCATGGGTCATCAGGTGAAACACCGCCACAGAATAGGCCGAAGCCCCCAGGGCGACTGTCATGTAGCCCAACTGGGACAAGGTGGAATACGCAACCACCCGCTTGATGTCGTTTTGAATAATGCCCAGGAAACCCATGAACAGCGCGGTAATGGCGCCGATAACCAGGATGAAACTCAGGGCTGTATCGCTCAGTTCAAACAGGGGTGACATGCGTGCCACCATAAAGATGCCTGCAGTAACCATGGTGGCCGCGTGGATCAGGGCCGATATGGGCGTTGGGCCTTCCATCGAATCAGGCAACCAGACATGCAGAGGAAACTGAGCCGACTTGCCCATGGCACCAATGAACAGGCAGATACAAATCACCGTGACCAGCATCCCAGCGGTACCGGGCAAATTCAGGGTGGCCAGGTCACCTGCTTTGCCAAATGCTTCGGTGTAATTCAGGGTACCCGCATAAGCTGCAATCAAGCCAATGCCCAGAATGAAGCCAAAGTCTCCGACCCGGTTGACCAAAAAAGCCTTCATATTGGCAAAAATAGCCGTAGGCTTGTTGAACCAGAAACCAATGAGCAGATAGGACACCAGGCCCACCGCCTCCCAGCCGAAGAACAACTGCAACAGGTTGTTGCTCATCACCAGCATCAGCATGGAAAAGGTGAACAAGGAGATGTAGGCAAAAAAGCGGTTGTAGCCCTCGTCTTCTTCCATATAGCCAATGGTGTAGATGTGCACCATCAGGGAAACAAAAGTCACCACACACATCATCATGGCGGTCAGTCCGTCCACCAGGAAACCGATTTCCATTTTCAGTCCGCCCACCACCATCCAGGTGTAGAGCGTCTCATTAAATCGGGCTCCATCCAAGGCCACACTTTTCAGGGTCATGGCAGAAATAATGAAAGCCACCAGAACGCCCAGCACGGTCAGGCTGTGGGACAAGCGGCGACCGATCCAATTGCCACCAAAAGAGGTTCCGTAGATACCAGCCAACAGTGCACCAGCCAGCGGTGCAAGCGGCACGACCAGCAGGGTTGAAGCAGACAGGGTTTGACTCATAGGGTTTGGTGAATTGATGAGCGGGCGGGTCAGCCCTTGAGCGTGTTAAGTTGGTCGACGTTGATGCTCGAACGGTTACGGAACAACAGGACCAGAATGGCCAGTCCGATGGCCGATTCAGCCGCCGCCACTGTCAGGATGAAAAATACAAAGATCTGGCCATGCAAATCACCCAGGTAATAGGAGAAAGCCACGAAATTCATGTTGACAGCTAGCAACATCAGTTCAATGGCCATTAACAGCACAATCAGATTCTTCCGGTTCAGGAAAATGCCCATCACGGACAGTGCAAACAGAATTGCCCCAAGGGTCAGAAAATGGCCGAGCGTCAATGTCATGTTGTCTTCTCCGCAGAGCCCGTATCTGCACTTTCGGCAGGCGCAACCGGCAGCGCAGGTTGGGTTGGTGTCATCTTCATCACAGTCAGGCGGTCCTTGGGCTTGACCCGCACTTGGTCAGATGTACTGGTGTACTTGCTGTCCTTGCGCTCACGCAAGGTCAAGGCAATGGCCGCCACGATGGCCACAAGCAAGATGACCGCAGCAATCTGAACCGGGTAAATGTATTGTGAATACAGCAGCTTACCTAACTCCTTGGTATTCGAGAGTTCAACTGCGGGCTGTCCGATGGCCGCTGCAAGCCGGGGTTCCTCGCTCAGCCTGAAGCTGCCCATCAGCACTGCGGCCATTTCCAGTGCAATCAAGGTGCCTACGGTTGCTGCAAGCGGGAAATGCTTCCAGAAACCCTGTCGCAGGCTGTCGATATTGATGTCGAGCATCATCACCACAAACAGGAACAGCACCATTACCGCGCCAACGTAAACCAGCACCAGGGTAATGGCCAGAAACTCCGCCTTCAGCAGCATCCAGATCATCGCAGCCTGAAAGAAAGACAGCACCAGGAACAGCGCAGCATGCACAGGATTGCGGGCAGTCACCACCCGGAATGCCGCAAACAGCAGCACCAGGGAAAAAACATAAAACAAGGCGGTTTTGACGTTCATGACATGGAAGTTTGTATGGCGCAGCTCAGCGGTACTTGGCGTCGGCAGCCTTGCTCGCCGCGATCTCGCTCTCACAGCGGTCACCAATCGCAAGCAGCATTTCTTTGGTGAAGTACAAGTCACCCCGTTTTTCACCGTGGTATTCAAAAATGTGGGTTTCAACTATCGAGTCCACAGGGCAGCTTTCTTCGCAAAAGCCGCAAAAAATGCATTTGGTCAGATCAATGTCATAGCGGCTGGTTCTGCGACTTCCATCGGCGCGCACATCAGACTCGATGGTGATGGCCATGGCCGGGCATACCGCCTCACACAATTTGCAGGCAATGCAGCGCTCCTCGCCGTTTTCATAGCGACGTAGGGCATGCAGCCCACGGAACCGGGGGCTCAGGGGTGTTTTTTCTTCCGGGAACTGCACCGTGATCTTGGGCCTGAACATGTAGCGCCCGGTAACAGCCATGCCCTTGAAAAGTTCAAGCAGCATGAAACTGGACAAGAAGTCTTTCAAGGAAAAACCGGACCCAGTTTTGGGTTTAGAGGAGGCAACAGCAGTCATATCAACTCCGGTTCACTTCCAGATATTCCAGGAGGTCTGCATCCAGGCCCCCACAACCACCAGCCACACCAAGGTGACAGGAATAAAAATCTTCCAGCCCAGACGCATGATCTGGTCATAACGGAAGCGGGGAAATGTGGCGCGCACCCACAGGAACATGGTCGCCACTACAAAGCTTTTCAGGCCTAACCAGATCCATCCCGGAATCCAGTTGAGAAGCGCACTGTCAACCGGCGAAATCCAGCCGCCCAGAAACATCAGCACACACATGACTGAAACAAGGATGATGTTGGCGTATTCAGCCAAAAAGAACATGGCGAACGACATGCCTGAATACTCCACCATGTGGCCGGCGACAATTTCGGACTCGCCCTCGACCACGTCAAACGGGTGACGGTTGGTCTCGGCCAGGCCCGCAATGAAATAAACAGCAAACACAGGAAACAGGGGCAACCAATTCCAGGACAGGAAATTCAAGCCCATCTCGGCAAAGTAGCCCTGTCCCTGACCCACCACAATATCTGTCATGTTCATGCTGGCTGAAACCATCAGAACCACCACCAGGCAAAAACCCATCGAAATTTCGTAACTCACCATCTGCGCAGAGGCGCGCATCGCGCCCAAGAATGCATACTTGGAGTTGGAGGCCCAACCAGCAATAATCACGCCGTACACCTCCAAGGAGGTAATTGCCATCAGGAACAACAAGCCCGCATTGACGTTCGCCAACGCCACTTCGGGGCCAAAAGGAATAACTGCCCAAGCTGCCAGAGCCGGCATGATGGTCATGATGGGACCGAGCAAAAACAAACCCTTGCTGGCCGCGGTGGGCATGATGATTTCTTTGGTCAGCAGCTTGAGCGCGTCGGCTATGGGTGTGAGCAAACCCAGGGGGCCAACGCGGTTGGGACCATGGCGGAGCTGGGTAAAACCAATGGCCTTGCGCTCCCAGAGTGTCAGATAGGCCACACAACCCAGCAAAGGAAGTAGAACCGTCACAATTTTAAGCAGGGTCCAGATCACGGGCCATGCCAAACCGGTCCACCAATAGGCAGAAAACAGCCCGTACCCGCCGTTGTAGATGGCGTCAATCATGCAGTAACTCCAAGCGGCTGCGAGGCAGTTTGCCTACGTGCATCGGCAGTGAGTTGCAAGGAAGTCGCCCGACGGACAATGGAGTCCAGGGCATAAATACCAGCGACACAAGGCTGCCCACCCACGTTTGACAGGTCAATACTTGCAGTCGAAACATTGCTGAGGATTCCGGCAGGCATGTGCGTCGTCTCACCCGCCTTGGTTCCGGTGAAGGATTGCAGGACCTCTTGCGACGAATCGAAATCAAAGCCGGGGATCTCCAGCAGGTTGGCCAATACTCGCAGCACTTTCCAGGCGGGTCGTGTTTCCCCCAGAGGCTTGACCACCGAATGAAAACTTTGAATCCGGCCCTCTGCGTTGACAAAGGTTCCAGAGGTTTCCGTGAAGGGGGAGATTGGCAATAGAACGTCACTGAAGGCCATATTGCATTTGAAGGGACTCAGGGTAACGACCATCTCCGCTGCATCCAATGCTTTGACCGCAGCGGCACCAGCACTGCTGTCAAACACGGGCTCGGTGTTGAGAAGCAACATGGCCTTGAGGTCGCCGCTGAGCATCTGGGCGGCATTCATCCCACCCGATTGCGGGAGTGCGCCCACCCACTGCGCGCCAACTGTATTGGCAGCTTCGGTCAGGTAACCAACGGTAGCCCCGGTCTGTTCTGCCAGCCAATTGGCAAGGGTTAAGAGGCTAGTGGCGTGACCATGATGGGCAGCAGCATTGCCCAACAAAATGGCTTTTCGATCGCCGCCAAGGAGCGACTTGGCAATGGCCAGTGCTTCATCACTCACAGCAGCTTGCGCGGGAGCAGAAATACCTTTTTCAAGCGCTACCGCAAATGCCACATCGGACAGTGCTTGTACCCATAGTTCTGCGGGAGACATCAGGGCATTGGCCACTGGGAGTGCCCAACTGTCGAAAGAAGGGAGTTCAACATTGGAGTTGATGGTGTTGACCTGACAACCGCTTCGTGTGGCTTGGCGTATACGTTGGGCAAAAAGCGGATGGTCTTTGCGCAAGTTGGAGCCAACCACCAGCACACGCTGCATGTTGCTCAGTGCTGCGATGGGCAGTCCCAGCCATCTAACTTTTTGGGCAATTGGGCCGGCTTCAGTGCCAAACTCTGCATGTCGCAAGCGGTGGTCCAGATTATTGCTACCCAAACCACGCATCAATCGGGTTGCAAGATAAAGTTCTTCCAGAGTACTGTGAGGGCTGACCAAAGCTCCCAATCTGGCGGCACCATGATCCGCCTTGACCTGCTTGAGCCCATTGGCCACATACTCAAGGGCAGTTTGCCATTCAACGGTTTTCCACTCGCCACCCTGTTTGATCATGGGGGAAGTCAAACGCTCATTGCCGTTCAAGGCCTCGTAGGAAAAACGGTCGCGGTCTGCAATCCAGCACTCATTGACAGCCTCGTTCTCCAGGGGAACCACGCGCATGACCTTGTTATTCTTGACCTGGACGATCAGGTTGGTACCGGTTGAATCGTGCGGACTGATGGACTTGCGCCGAGACAATTCCCAGGTGCGGGCGCTGTAACGGAAAGGCTTGCTGGTCAGCGCCCCCACAGGGCAAATGTCGATCATGTTGCCTGAGAGCTCGGAGTCCACCGTGTCGTTGAGCACCGTGGTGATCTCGGAGTGCTCGCCCCGGTGGATCATGCCCAGTTCCATCACGCCAGCCACTTCTTGTCCGAAGCGAACACAGCGGGTGCAATGAATGCAACGACTCATCTCTTCCATCGAAATCAGCGGTCCCACATCTTTGTGGAATACCACGCGTTTTTCTTCTTCATAGCGTGAGGTTGAGCCACCGTAACCCACCGCCAGATCCTGCAGCTGACACTCACCGCCCTGATCGCAGATTGGGCAATCCAAGGGGTGGTTGATAAGCAAAAACTCCATCACCGATTTCTGAGCGCGTATCGCCTTGTCACTCTTGGTGCGGACAACCATTCCGGGTGTAACGGGTGTCGCGCAGGCCGGCATGGGCTTGGGTGCTTTCTCCACATCAACCAGACACATGCGGCAATTCGCAGCAATGCTGAGTTTCTTGTGGTAGCAGAAATGCGGGATATAGGTTCCGGCCTTTTCTGCCGCATGCATGATCATGCTGCCTTCCAGAATGTCAATCTTCTTGCCGTCGAGTTCGATTTCAACCATGTGTGTGTGCTCGATAAGACGATTGTTCAGACGTAAGCGGGGACCATGCAGGTCTTGTGCTCAACGTGGTATTCAAATTCGTGGCGGAAATGCTTGATCATCGCGCGCACCGGCATGGCCGCCGCATCCCCCAAGGCGCAGATGGTACGACCCTGAATATTGTCGGCCACTGAGTTGAGCAGGTCCAGATCACTGGCTTTGCCGTGACCGGTCTCAATGCGGTCAACCATGCGTGAGAGCCAGCCCGTGCCTTCACGGCACGGTGTGCACTGGCCACACGACTCATGCATGTAAAAGTAGCTCAGGCGCTGAAGCGACTTGACCATGCAGCGGCTGTCGTCAAGAACAATCACCGCGCCGGAACCCAGCATGGAGCCGGCCTTTGAAATCGAATCGTAGTCCATCGTGATGTCCATCATGATGTGGGCGGGCAGGATGGGGGCTGACGATCCGCCGGGAATGACCGCCTTGAGCTGACGACCCTTTCTCACACCACCTGCAATTTCCAGTAACTTGGCAAACGGCGTACCCATAGGAACTTCGTAATTACCAGGGAGCTCCACATCGCCGGAGACTGAGTAAATTTTTGTACCGCCGTTGTTGGGTTTGCCACATTCGAGATAGGCCTGTCCGCCGTTGCGGATGATCCAGGGAACCGCCGCAAAGGTTTCGGTATTGTTGATGGTGGTGGGCTTACCGTAAAGACCAAAACTGGCCGGGAATGGTGGCTTGAATCGCGGCTGACCTTTTTTACCCTCGAGAGACTCCAGCAAGGCCGTCTCTTCACCGCAAATATAAGCGCCAAAGCCGTGTGAGGCATGCAGCTGAAAGTTAAAGCTGCTACCAAGAATGGCGTTACCAAGCAGACCAGCTGCCCGGGCCTCTTCCAGGGCCTCTTCAAAACGCTCGTAGGCATTGAAGATTTCGCCATGAATATAGTTGTAGCCAACGGTGATGCCCATGGCATAGGCAGCAATGGCCATGCCCTCAATCACGGCATGCGGGTTGTAAAGAAGAATGTCACGGTCTTTGCAAGTACCGGGTTCACCCTCATCGGAATTGCATACCAGGTACTTTTGACCCGGGAACTGGCGTGGCATGAAGCTCCACTTCAGGCCGGTTGGAAAACCTGCGCCACCGCGTCCGCGCAAGGCTGACTCTTTAACCGTGGCAATCACCTGATCCTGAGTCAGGGGCTCTTGACCATCCATACCCAGAATTTTCCGGAGTGCCTGATAGCCACCCCGTGCCTCGTAAGCCTTGAGACCCCAGTTGACGCCGTCAAGACCAGCGTAAATTTGCGGGTTGATGTGACGGCCATGAAAACAGGTTTGCCCACCCGAAGACTGGAACTGAGAAAGGAATTGTTCTGCGAGCATCATTGCGAATCCGGGCTTGCTGCAGAAGGTGCGATGTTGCGCAACCCGTCAATCAGTTGATCGAGCTTGTCGTGGCTCATATTGCTGCACATGGTGCGGTCATTGACCAGCATCACCGGCGAGTCTGCGCAAGCGCCCAGACATTCACTTTGCTGCAAGGTGAAAAAACCGTCGGCCGTGGTCTCACCCATCTTGATGCCCAATTTGTGTTCAAGATACTGCAAGGCTTTGCCACCGTCACGCAGTGCGCATGGCAGGTTAGTGCAGACATTGAGTTTGTACGTTCCACAAGGACGTTGGTTGTACATGTTGTAGAACGTTGTGACTTCATGCACAGCAATCGGCGGCATACCCAGATAGTCGGCCACGGCCTTTTCACTTTGGACGCTGACAAAACCAAATTCCTGCTGGATGATGGACAGACAGGCCATCACGGCAGACTGCTTCTGGTCCGTCGGGTATTTGGCAACCTCCCGGTCAAAGCGAGCGCGCATGGTTTGCGAAATCATCGGTCTATCTCTCCAAACACAATGTCCATGGTTCCAATGATTGCCACTGCATCCGCAATCATGTGCCCTTTGGCGATCTCGTCCATCCCGGAGAGGTGCGCAAAACCAGGGGCGCGGATTTTCAATCGGTAGGGCTTGTTGGCGCCATCACTCACGATGTAGATGCCAAACTCACCCTTGGGGTGTTCAACCGCGGCATAGGCTTCGCCTTCGGGCACATGGAAACCTTCCGTGAACAGCTTGAAATGGTGGATCAGATCCTCCATGTTCGACTTCATGCCCTCGCGTGAAGGTGCCGCAATTTTGTGGTTATCCGTGATAACCGGACCAGGATTGACGCGCAGCCAATCCACGCACTGCTTGATGATGCGATTGGACTGACGCATTTCTTCCACACGCACCAGGTAGCGGTCGTAGCAATCGCCGGTTTTTCCCACCGGAATGTCAAAGTCCATCTGGCCGTAAACGTCGTAAGGCTGCTTTTTCCGCAGGTCCCAGGCAACGCCGGACCCCCGCAACATGGCACCGGTAAAACCCATGTTCAGCGCACGTTCCGGAGACACCACACCAATACCAACCGTGCGCTGCTTCCAGATGCGGTTATCCGTAAGCAAGGTTTCATACTCGTCCACGAAAGCGGGAAAGCGGGTACAAAAGTCGTCGATGAAATCAAGCAAAGAACCCTGACGGTTTTCATTGAGTTGACCAATCGCCCGTGCATTGCGGATTTTGTTGGCCTTGTACTGCGGCATCACGTCTGGCAGATCACGATAAACACCACCGGGACGGAAATAAGCCGCGTGCATGCGGGCACCCGAGACAGCCTCGTACATGTCAAACAAGGACTCGCGCTCCCTGAAGCAATAAATCAGGATGTTCATGGCACCGCAATCAAAGCCATGCGCACCAAGCCACATCAGGTGATTCAGCAACCGGGTGATCTCGCCAAACATCACCCGGATGTACTGGGCACGAACGGGCACCTCGAGTTTGAGAAGTTTCTCAATGGCCAGACAGTAAGCATGCTCGTTGGACATCATCGAGACATAGTCCAGACGGTCCATATACGGAAGGGATTGGATATAGGTCTTGCTCTCGGCCAGTTTTTCAGTAGCGCGATGGAGCAACCCGATATGGGGGTCGGCCCGCTGCACAACTTCGCCGTCAAGCTCCAGGACCAGACGTAGCACGCCGTGCGCAGCCGGGTGCTGGGGACCAAAGTTCAGCGTGTAATTTTTGATTTCTGCCATAAAACAAACAGGCGGCGAGCCGCTCAGTGCATGCCCCCGTAGTTGTCTTCACGGATGATGCGCGGGGTAATCTCGCGCGGCTCAATGCTGACGGGCTGGTAAATCACGCGCTTTTGCTCGGGGTCATAACGCATCTCGACATGACCACTGGTCGGGAAATCTTTGCGGAAAGGGTGCCCGATGAATCCGTAATCGGTCAGGATGCGCCGCAGGTCAGCATGGCCTTCAAAAATAATGCCGAACAGATCAAAGGCCTCGCGCTCTAACCAATTGGCCGAACTCCAGACACCGGTCAAGGAATCCACCACCGGAAAATCATCGTCCACGGCATACACCTTCAAGCGCAAGCGCTGATTCAGGCTCACAGACAGAAGGTGGGAGGTGACGCAAAACCTCTGGCCTTCGTAAACACCGTCTTGATAGCTTGAGTAATCAACGCCACACAGGTCAACGAGTTGTTCAAACTGGCAACCAGGGGACTGCTGGAGAATCCTGGCAGCGTCAACATAATTCGCGGCGTCAACAACAACGGTGACCTCGCCAAGTTGCAAATCCACGTGTTTGACCTTGTCACCCAAGACTGCCTGCACGGTATTTTTCAGGTTTTCAGGATTGATGGTGTGGTCGGACATTCGTTGGCCTCAAGCTCGCGCAATGGTGTTGGTACGGCGAATTTTTTGCTGCAACTGAATGATGCCGTACAACAGCGCTTCTGCCGTAGGCGGGCAACCAGGCACGTAAACGTCCACCGGCACGATACGATCACATCCACGGACCACGGAATAGCTGTAGTGGTAATAACCACCCCCATTGGCACAGGAACCCATGGAGAGCACCCAACGCGGCTCACTCATCTGGTCGTAGACCTTGCGCAGGGCGGGTGCCATTTTGTTGCACAGCGTACCCGCAACAATCATCAAGTCAGACTGGCGCGGGCTGGGACGGAACAACATGCCAAAACGGTCAATGTCGTAACGGGCGGCTCCTGCATGCATCATTTCCACTGCGCAGCAGGCCAAGCCGAACGTCATCGGCCATAGCGAGCCGGTTTTCGCCCAGTTCACCACCGAATCATAGGTGGTGACCGCGAAACCTTCTTTGAATACACCTTCAATGGCCATGCAATGTCTCCCGCATCATTCCCAGTCGAGAGCACCTTTTTTCCACTCGTAGATAAAGCCCACGACCAGAATGCTCAAAAAAGCCATTGCCGCCCAGAACCCCGTTGCACCGATGTCCTTGAGCGCTACAGCCCAGGGAAACAAAAATGCAATTTCAAGGTCGAACAGAATAAACAGGATGGCCACCAGGTAGTAGCGCACATCAAACTTCATGCGGGCATCTTCGAAGGCTTCGAAGCCACACTCATAGGGAGAGTTTTTTGCAGCATCAGGCCGGTTCGGGCCCAGGATATAGCCCAACACCTGGGGCAAAACACCCACAGCGATTCCAACCAGAACAAAAAGCAGAACAGGTAAATACTGATCGAGATTCATCATTAAATACAGTTCAAGGCTCAGACTTCCGGGTTACCCCAAAGATTGAAGGATGGTGCCGTCGGCGAGACTCGAACTCGCAAAGCTTTCGCCACTACCACCTCAAGATAGCGTGTCTACCAATTTCACCACGACGGCTTAAAAATTTGATCCAATTGCATTGGTAAACGCAGACTGGAGTGAACAAGAGTTTACCCCTAAAAATACTCGATTCTCAGTGAGCACAGGGCATTTTTCAGAACCAGTGACAAGTGTTTTACTTGGAAGGAATCTGGGACGGCCCGGGTACAACGGGTGCAGATCCAGCTGGAGCAGTCACATTTGCGTTTGCAGGTGAGTTTGATGGGATCAGTCCTGCGCCCGTAGCTGGCACTTCGCTTGCGGGTGCCGTCACTGCAGCCTTCTCCAGTACGCTGCCGGAACTGGCAGGACGCAAATTACCAAAATAGGCAAGCATCAACGTACTGACAAAAAATACCGTTGCAAGTACCGCCGTGGTGCGTGAGAGAAAGTTCGCGCTGCCGCTTGCACCAAACAGGCTGCCCGATCCGCCACTGCCGAAAGCGGCACCCATGTCAGCACCTTTTCCGTGCTGAACAAGAATCAGGCCGATCATGACCAAGGCTGACAAAATTTGGACGGCCAACAAAATAGATAACATGATATTCATTCACTTACTCCTAAATTCGTGCGCGCTGCCCTGTATCAGGGACGAGCTGCAGCAATAATTTTCAAAAAATCGGGGGCCTTTAACGCCGCACCGCCGATCAGACCACCATCAATATCAGGCTGACACAAAAGATCAGCTGCATTTCCGGCATTCATACTGCCGCCATACAGCAAAGAAATTCGCTCTGGGTGTCCGGTTGCCGCAGCGAGCTGGGCACGCACAACGGCATGCACCGACTGCGCTTGGTCCGGAGTAGCGGTTTTACCCGTGCCGATCGCCCAGACGGGCTCGTAGGCCACCACAATTTCACTGATGCAGTGCCCATTGAGATGAATCACTGCAGCCAGTTGACGCTTGACCACCTCTTCGGTCTTGCCGGCCTCACGTTCAGCCAAGGTTTCACCGACACACACGATGGGCGTGATGCCGTGCGCCAGTGCCACCTGAGCCTTGGCAGCCACCAGCGCATCAGTTTCATGGTGGTACAGACGACGCTCGGAGTGTCCGACGATTGCGTAGCGAACACCGAACTCATTGAGCATCACAGCGGCATTTTCGCCGGTGTAAGCGCCGGGTTCCCGGTTGGATACATCTTGTGCACCAAGATCAATCGCACTTGCAAGCAAGAGTTGTTGGCACTGCGCCATATACAAGGCCGGCACACACACTGCCACGCCACAAGCAGGAGATGTCATCCCTGAAAGAATGGCACGAATCAGCGCCTCGTTGGCCGCAAGACTGCCATTCATCTTCCAGTTACCGACAATCAACTGTTTTTTCATGGTGCGACCCAGGTCAAGACAATTTTGCCAATATGTTGGTTCGACTCCATCAATGTATGGGCACGCGCAGCACCACTGCCCGTGGCATCTGCATGATCGACAGCTGCAAACGTGCTGTGGATCACCGGCTTGATGCGGCCACTTTCCAACAATGGCCAGGCGTTTTTCAGGCAAGCCTGGGCAATCGCCTGTTTAAAGGCAATCGGTCGGGGCCGCAGGGTTGAACCGGTGATGGTCAGTCGCTTGCGCAACACCAGTCCGGTGTTGAATTCGCTTTTGATTCCGCCCTGGACAGCGATGATGACAATACGACCGTCTTCAGCCAGGCTCTCAACCTCACGGGCCACATAACTGCCGCCCACCATGTCAAGAATCACGTCGACACCCTTGCCATCGGTCAGTCGCTTGATTTCGTCTTTGAAGTCGTGTGTCTTGTAGTTGATAGCAGCATCTGCGCCCAACTTCAAGCAGGCGGCACATTTCTCATCGCTGCCCGCTGTCACATAAACATGAGCACCCATGGCCTTGGCCAGCTGAATCGCTGTGACGCCAATCCCGCTGGACCCCCCTTGAATCAGCAGCGTTTCACCAGCTTGCAGCCGAGCGCGGTCAAACACATTGCTCCAGACGGTGAAAAATGTCTCAGGCAAAGAAGCGGCCTCAATATCCGTCAATCCCTTGGGGACTGGCAAACACTGGGCAACGGGTGCCGTACAAAGTTCGGCATAGCCGCCCCCTGCAACCAGTGCACAAACGCGGTCGCCCACCTTCAGCCCGGCTTCAGCCATGGCTGGCGCGTCACCGTCCACAATCACGCCGGCAATTTCCAGCCCCGGAATATCCGATGCGCCGGGTGGCACGGGGTAATTGCCGGTGCGCTGAAACACGTCGGGGCGGTTGATGCCGCTGGCGGCAACACGAATCAGCACTTCGCCTGCGCTAGCCACCGGGTCAGGTCGCTCGCATAGCCGAAGCACATCGGGCGCTCCGTAGCTGGTGATTTCAATAGCTTTCATGGTGTTTTCACTGATTGCCCTTGCCCCATATGGGTTCAGGGCTACTGTTTACATAGCAATAAAGAATCAAGCCTGATCTGGGTTCTGCGCAGGGCGGTCAAGCAAGGCCTTCATGGACAACTTGATACGCCCTTTCTCGTCGGTCTCCAATACCTTGACCTTGACAATCTGGCCTTCGGACAGGTAATCAGTCACTTTCTCGACGCGCTCGTGGGCGATCTGGCTGATGTGGAGCAGACCGTCCTTACCGGGCAGCAGGTTAACCAAAGCACCGAAATCAAGAATCTTGGTGATCGGACCTTCGTAGACCTTGCCGATTTCGACTTCAGCGGTGATCTGCTCGATACGACGCTTGGCTTCTTCGGCCTTGGCGGGATCCGCAGACGCAATGGTGATGGTGCCATCTTCATCGATGTTGATCTGGGTGCCTGTCTCTTCGGTCAGAGCCCGGATCACGGCGCCCCCTTTGCCGATCACGTCGCGGATTTTTTCGGGGTTGATTTTCATGGTGAACAGGCGGGGCGCGAAGTTGGACACTTCGGTCTTGGCCTCAGCCATGGCTTCTTGCATCTTGCCCAGAATGTGCATGCGTGCTTCCTTGGCCTGGGCCAACGCCACTTGCATGATTTCCTTGGTGATGCCCTGGATTTTGATGTCCATCTGCAGCGCAGTGATGCCGTTGGTGGTGCCGGCCACCTTGAAATCCATATCGCCGAGGTGATCTTCGTCACCCAGAATGTCGGTTAGCACGGCAAAACGATTGTCTTGCTTGATCAGGCCCATGGCGATACCGGCCACATGCGCCTTGATGGGCACACCGGCATCCATCAAAGACAAACAGCCACCGCAGACCGAGGCCATGCTGGAAGAGCCATTGGACTCGGTGATCTCACTGACCACACGCATGGTGTAAGGAAACTCCTCTTTCGTGGGAAGAACGGCAACCAGTGCACGCTTGGCCAGACGACCGTGGCCGATCTCGCGCCGCTTGGGGGTACCCACGCGACCGGTCTCGCCCGTGGCAAATGGAGGCATGTTGTAGTGCAGCATGAAGCGGTCCTCATAGTCACCGCTGAGTGCATCAATGCGCTGGGCATCGCGCTCGGTACCGAGCGTTGTGATCACCAGGGCTTGGGTTTCGCCACGGGTGAACAAGGCTGAGCCATGGGTGCGGGGCAACACACTGTTGCGGATTTCGATGGCACGCACGGTGCGGGTATCACGGCCATCAATGCGCGGCTCGCCGGCAAGGATCTGACCACGGACAATCCTGGCCTCAATTTCAAACAACAGACCTTCGATGGCCACGGAGTCAAATGCTGCGCCTTCAGCCTTCAAGGCAGCCATCACATCAGAATACGCAGCGCGGCAAGCCTGGGTGCGAGCCTGTTTGTTGCGGATCTGATAAGCGGCTTCGAGCTTGGCTTTGGCAAGACCGTCGATTTTGGCAATCAGCGCTTCATCTTTTGCGGGCGCTTTCCAGTCCCAGGCCGGTTTGCCTGCATCGCGCACCAGTTCGTGGATGGCGTTAATGGCGATATTGCCCTGCTCATGGCCAAACACCACCGCACCAAGCATGATCTCTTCAGACAACTGCTGCGCTTCTGACTCAACCATCAGCACGGCGGCTTCGGTACCGGCAACCACCAGATCCATGATGGAGTCTTTGCGCTGGGTCTGACCCGGATTCAATACATATTCGCCGTTGACATAACCTACGCGGGCCGCACCTATGGGGCCGGTGAATGGAATGCCGCTGATGGAGAGCGCAGCGCTCACCGCGATCAGGGCGGCTATATCGGCATCCACCTCGGGGTTGAGGGAAACCGTGTGCACAACAACATGCACTTCGTTGAAGAAGCCTTCAGGAAACAGCGGACGGATCGGGCGGTCGATCAAGCGGCTGGTCAACGTTTCGAACTCGCTGGGACGACCTTCACGCTTGAAGAAACTGCCGGGGATTTTGCCTGCAGCGTAGGACTTCTCAAGGTAGTCGACCGTCAGAGGGAAAAAATCCTGGCCAGGCTTGCCTTCGGTTTTGGCAACCACAGTCGCCAGAACCACGGTGCCTTCCATGTCCAGCAGCACAGCGCCGGTGGACTGACGGGCGATTTCGCCGGTTTCCATGGTGACCTTGTGCTGGCCCCACTGAAAGGATTTCGTTACTTTATTAAACATCGTCATCGTGTATCTCCAAAAGAATCAGGAGGTGCAGGCCACCTCACACAAGCCCGGATTCGCCATCACAGTCCACGATGCCATTCCAGAGAAATTTATGCCAAATTTCCTTGGAATGACACAGCTTCGTACTGTTTATGCCGTCTCCGAAGTAAAAAACGCCTGAGCTAGACAACTAACTCAGGCGCTTGTCATTCATCTGCCTAATTATTTGCGCAAGCCCAATTTGGTAATCAGCGCTGTATAACGTCCAGCATCCTTGTCCTTGAGGTAATCCAGCAGCTTGCGACGGCGACTCACCATGCGCAGCAGACCACGGCGACCATGGTGGTCTTTGGCATGGGTCTTGAAGTGGGGAGTCAATTCGTTGATACGGGCGGTCAGCAAGGCGACCTGTACTTCGGGGCTTCCGGTGTCACCGGCTTGGCGTGCGTTGTCTTTAACGACAGCGGCTTTGATGCTTGAAGCAATCATTTCATTTCCTGTTGGTTGAGCGCCTGTGTAGGGTCGCACGGTTCATGAACTTGCGTCTGGTGCTGGAACTGCTTCAGACGTGAAGCTCTGCAAAGCGCAAAGCCATTCAATTATAGCCAGAAAGCCAGTTCTTGAGCCTATCCACTCCCAGGACCAGCCTGGCAGGCTCTCTGGAAGCAAAGCACCAGCGCAACCAGGCCCCGGCTTGCGGCGAAAAAGCCTCACCCGGCGCAAGGCCCAGCCCGACATCCATAACAAGACGTTTGGCAGTTGCCAAGGAGTCGTCAAAGCCATGCAGACGGAAAAATGCGTACATGCCACCGGGTGCGGGTGCGACCTCAACTCCGTTCAGGCCCGACAACAAGGGCAGCAGGGTGTCACGACAGGTCTTCAGGTGGGCGACCAAGGGCGGTGTCACTTCGGCGTGCCGCTCCAGTGCAGCCACTCCAGCCCGTTGAACAAAAACACTGCAGCACGAGGTGTTGAACTCAATCAGCTTGCCCATGTCGTGGGTCATCTCAGCCGGCATCACCAGCCAACCCAGGCGCCACCCCGTCATCAGGAAGCTTTTGGAAAAGCTGTGCGCCACCACCAACCGGTCTTGCGGATCAGCAATATCCAGAAAACTGGGCGCACAAAGCAAATCATCATGCGCTTGCTGGCCAATTGTGGATTGCGTACCTCCAGGCTGACCGAAAAAAAGCCGTTCATAGACTTCATCGGCCAGTATCCAGGTTCCGGTTTTCCGGCAATGCGACAGGATCGTGAGCTGCTCCTCGCGGCTCAGCGTCCAGCCGGTCGGGTTGTTGGGTGAATTCAGGATCAGCAGGCGTGTGGTGTGACTGACCGCCGACAACAATGCCTGCATGTCCAACTTCCAGGCACCTGCCTGCGGCCTGAGGGACACACAGGTGAGTCGAGCACCCAGAATCAGGGGCTGCGCAGTCAGGTTGGGCCACACAGGCGTGACAGCCACAACCTCATCACCCGGATCGATGAGCGCCTGCATGGCCAGCATGAGTGCGCTAACGCCACCGGCAGTCACGGCGATCCGTTCAGGCCCGACTACGCGTCCTTGCGCCCCATGCAGGCGCGTGGTGTAAGCAGCTATCGCCTGGCGCAACTCAGGCAAGCCCAGGTTGTGGGCGTAAAAAGTTTCACCCGACTGCAAGGCGTCGATGGCAGCCTGACGAATAAAGTGGGGCGTCACTTCATCACCCTCGCCAAACCAGAATGGCAGCACATCCGAGCGTCCTAAACCCGCGTTGGCTACTTCGCGAATTTTCGATTCCTGAAGTTGGTGGATAGCGTGGCGCGTCAAGATGGTGCCTTGGTCGTTGTTATCAATCCCGGACATAAAGAAAAAATCATGTCAATGAGCGCTTGAAAAAAGTCATTACCAGTCTCAAGTCATGTTCATGCGTTGATGCTGTTTATAGACACGCAGTTTAAGGGACGGTTCTTGCAACTGTTCTGATGTTTTTTTAATTTCATAGCCAGGAGCTTGACCATGTTTTTTACACCCGTGATTCGCCGTTCGGTTTATATGCCAGCCATCCGTTCAGCTGAACAGTTTTTGAACGACACCCTGATCGCCAGCACCCGCAAGGCCGCCCAAGTCGGCTGCTCTGTAGAGCAGGACGAAAATTCCTACGCCCTGAGTTTTGATGTTCCCGGCGTTTCAAGAGAGCAACTGACTATCGGCATTGAAGGCAATGTGGTCCGCATTGAAACCAAGGCAGAGGCAAACCGCCATTACAAAGCGGCCTATGAGTTGCCACAAGACATTGATGTGACTGCCAGTGAAGCCAAGCTGGAACACGGTGTTCTGACACTCAGACTGGCCAAGAAGCTGCCCCAAAATGCGGTGACTGAGTTGACCATCAACTGAACGCGGTCCCTAAAACTCGCCCCATCACGGGGTGAGCATTCAAAGCCGGTCAATTTGATCCAGTGGCCAGCGTGGTCTCACCTCAAAGGTGTAATCGCGGCTGGCCTCTTGCGCACGCGCCTGCAAACGCATGGCTGCTGCCATGGCAATCATGGCGCCGTTATCAGTACAAAACGCCATCTCCGGGTAATGCACGCGCACGCCCTGCCCCAGACACTGCGCGTTGAGATGCTGTCTGAGTAATCTGTTGGCACCCACGCCACCGGCAACCACCAGTCTGGTCAGACCGGTTTGACTGAGCGCAGCCAGGGTTTTTTTCACCAGCACCTCCACAATGGCGGCCTGGGCAGATGCTGCCAGATCTGCGCGCAAAGCAGCCGGCCAGGCCAACACATCCGAACCTTCTTGAAGCTGGAGTTTTTGAATCTGAGTCAAAACAGCTGTTTTGAGCCCTGCGAACGAAAAATGAAGGTCACCACTGTGCAGCAAGGGCCGCGGGAACTTGAAAGCAGCCGGATTACCGCTTAGCGCCAGTTGTGACAAGGCAGCCCCGCCGGGATAGTCCAGCCCCATCAGCTTGGCCGACTTGTCGAAGGCTTCTCCAGCGGCATCATCAATCGTCTCACCCAACAACACATACTGGCCCACGCCATTGACCTGCATCAGCTGGGTATGTCCGCCCGAAACCAGCAAGGCCACAAAAGGGAACCGGGGCGGATCGGCACTTAAAAAAGGCGACAGCAAATGCCCTTCCAGATGGTGTATGCCAAGCACCGGCTTGGACAAGGCAGCCCCCAATGCACAAGCCACCCCGGCCCCAACCAGCAAGGCACCCGCCAGACCCGGCCCACGTGTAAAAGCCACGATATCGACTTGTTCCAGGGAACGGCCCGAATCTGCCAAAACCCGCCGGGTCAGCGGCAATACCCGCCGGATGTGATCGCGGCTGGCCAGTTCTGGCACCACACCGCCATAGGGCTGATGCATCTCAATCTGGCTGAAAAGGGCATGGGCGCATAAAACGGGCAGATCGTCGTCTCTCGACTCCACCAGGGCTACGCCGGTTTCGTCGCAAGACGACTCAAACCCCAAGACCAAAAGACTCCCACGACGTGTATCCATTTGTCCCCGAGTTTAGAGTAAGCAGCCCACTTGAAAACCTGCGAATGGCGCGATTCTTGCAGGGCAGACACCATGACAGAAGCTTTACGCATCGTTGTGATATTGCCTGACCTTGAGGTGACTGACCCGCAAGACGATCACGCCATGAATCAGGCTGAGCGCTCGCACAGCCTCAGTATCGGCTCCTGCCTGCCTGAACTACAGAAGCTCATTCGCATCAGCTTATAACTTCCAGTTATCACAACAAGGCCACAATCCAGGCATGGGCATCAGTCAGTACATCAGGGAAATCGGCCGGGGCAAAGACGGTGCCCGCTCGCTCACGCGCGTCCAGGCGGCAGACTTGTTTGCCCAGGTGCTTGACGGAACAGTGACCGATCTGGAGGTGGGAGGGTTTTGCCTGGCCATGCGCATCAAAGGCGAAACGCCGCAGGAAATGGCCGGCTTTTTGGATGCCACCGGGCAACGCCTGCACCTTGTGCAAGCCACAACAGCCCCGGTTGTGGTGCTACCCAGCTACAACGGCGCTCGCAAACTTCCGGGCCTGCTGCCGTTGCTGGCCTTGCTGCTGGCGCGGGAAGGCCTGAGCGTGCTGATCCACGGCGCTGCCACCGAATCCAGCCGGGTCTATACATCCGAAGTGCTTCTAGCCCTTGATATACCTGTGCAGTCTGCGATTGAACCCGTAGCAGCCAGACAGGTCATGTTTACACCCACAGCGCTGCTGTGCCCCGGCTTGCAACGTTTGCTTGATGTCCGTCGTGTCGTGGGTCTGCGCAACCCGGCCCACAGCCTGGTCAAGCTCATGAATCCGGTAGCCGGCAAAAGCCTGCTGGTCAGCAGTTACACACACCCGGAGTACGCGCAGTCTATGGCGCAAACCTTTGAGTTGATGCAGTCCAATGCCCTGTTGCTGCGCGGTACCGAGGGCGAGCCGGTCGCCGATGCGCGGCGCACACCGCAGATGAACGGCTACATCGGCGGAGTGCGCGTCGAACTGCAACCAGCGCAGATGGGGTCACTGACCGAACTGCCTGACCTGCCCAAAACCACAGATGCGAAAAGCACGGCCCTCTACATCCGCCAAGTGATGGCGGGTAACTTGCCTGTGCCAGAGCCCATTGCCTGCCAGCTGGCTCACATCTTGCAGCTGTTGAATTCCGAAACGTCTGCATGAAATCCCGCATTTGATTGAAACACCATGAGCCACGACAACAACGCATCAACCGGGTTTGTCCCAACCGTCACCCTGGTGGGTGCCGGGCCGGGTGACCCTGAATTACTCACCATCAAGGCGCTCAAGGCGATTCAGACCGCCACCGTGCTGCTGGTGGACGATCTGGTCAACCCGGAGATTGTGGCCATGGCATCACCCCGTGCGCGGGTGGTCCATGTTGGCAAGCGTGGCGGCTGCAAATCGACACCGCAGTCATTTATCGAGAAGTTGATGGTCACTGCTGCACTGCAGGGTGAAACTGTGGTGCGCCTCAAGGGGGGTGACCCGTTTATTTTCGGACGCGGTGGCGAAGAAGTAGCAAGCCTGCAGGCAGCAGGCATTGCAGTGACGGTCATCAACGGCATCACCTCAGGACTGGCGGCGGTGAGTTCGCTGAATATTGCCCTGACCCACCGCGACCATGCCCACGGCGTGGTGTTTGTCACCGGACACGCCAAATCGGGCGACACCGGCACTGACTGGCGTGCCCTGGCTGCTACCGCTCACCAGGCCAAGCTCACGCTGGTGATTTACATGGGCATCTCCGGCGTGGCCCGCATTCAGGACGAACTGCTGCACGGCCTGCCCGGCAGCACGCCTGTGGCCATTGTTCAGAGCGTCAGCTTGCCGGAGCAACGCCACACCACCTGCACCCTGGACAATTTGTTCCACACCATCACCGAGGCGTCATTTGCCAGCCCCAGTGTGATTGTGGTCGGTGATGTGGTGCAAGGTATTGCAGCGGCACGCAGCAGCACGCCACACCTGCGCATAGCCTGAAGCCCAGCAAATACGGGGCTTGCCGCAAGCGATCGGGTTCAAGTCGCTAAACTTGACTCCATGGAATCGTTTGATGTGGTGGTGGTTGGGGCTGGCGCTGCCGGCCTTTTTTGTGCCGGTGTGGCCGGTCAGCTCGGCCTCAAAGTGCTGGTGATGGACCACAGTGACAAAGTGGCCGAGAAAATCCGTATTTCGGGCGGAGGACGCAGCAACTTCACCAACAGGGGCACAACGCCTGCCAATTTTTTGGGTGACAACCCGCACTTTTGTCGCTCTGCCCTGGCCCGATATACCCCCCAGCATTTCATTGAACTGGTGCAAAAGCACGGTATTGCTTTCCATGAAAAACACAAGGGCCAGTTGTTCTGTGACCGCTCAGCCGAAGACCTGATCCAGATGCTGCTGGCCGAATGCGCGGCCGGTGGCGTCACCCGCTGGCAGCCCTGCAGCTTCAAATCCATGACATTTCATGCTGATACCCCCTATGGAAAAAGGACAAGCAGCTATCAAATAGAGAGCACAAGGGGGTCTATCCGTTGCGGGGCCGTGGTCATTGCAACCGGCGGCCTGTCCATACCCAAGATTGGCGCGACTGATCTGGGCTACCGCGTGGCGCGCCAATTTGGCCTGGCCGTGATACCCCCGCGACCGGCTCTGGTGCCATTGACTTTTGACGCGACAGCCTGGGCGCCGTTTGCGTCGCTGTCCGGCCTGTCACTGCCGGTTGAAATCTCCACCGACTTGAATTCTTCTGTCAAAAACGGCAAGAGTAAGAAAAAATCTGGCATCTCGTTTTGGGAAGACCTGTTGTTCACCCACCGCGGCTTGAGCGGACCGGGCGTGCTGCAAATTTCCAGTTACTGGCAAGACGGCACCCCGATCCGGCTTAACCTGGCACCCGGCCTCGACATGGACGAGGTGCTGATTCGGGCCAAAGCCACATCACGCAAAACCATTGCCAATGAGCTGGCCGCGCATTTGCCTTCGCGACTGGCTGAAACCTGGGTTGCTCAAAGCCAGGCCGCTGGACAACTGGCAACGCCGGCCGTGCAACGCCCCATGAGTGAGCTGGCCGACAAGGCTCTGGCCGCAATGGCACAGCGCATTAACTGCTGGGACATCACACCCACGGGCACCGAGGGTTATCGCAAAGCCGAGGTGACAGCCGGGGGGGTGGACACGCGTGAGCTCTCCAGCCAGACCATGGAAAGCCTCAAGCAGCCCGGTCTGTATTTCATAGGCGAAGTGGTGGACGTTACCGGTTGGCTTGGTGGCTACAACTTTCAATGGGCCTGGGCCAGCGGCTTTGCCTGTGCGATGGCTTTACAACATTGACATCACAACGACGGCGGTTCACTGGGGTTATAGCGAACCGGCACCCAATGGCGGGCACATGCGTGATACCGTTACCCGTTTTTCTTTCTGCCGAAAGGGTGTCCATGGGTAAGTCGAAGTCCGGGCCGTTCGAACAGTCGTTCATGTTCCACATGATCCGCGACTTCTTTTTGCTGCTGCTGGCCGTCGCAGCCGCCGAGTTCAGCATCCGTTACGCGGTATTGCGCTACGACTTCAGCCACCTGGAGCCCGCTCGGGTTGAACGCGCTGCAGAGCGGCTTGGCAACGACATCAAATCGATCATGCTCAACGCCGCTGGGCCGACTGCGGCACTCACCATTTATCCCATCCTCAACCGCAACTACGAAGATCTGGGCTTGTCGATTGCCGTACTTCCATCGGCGGTGACCGTCGAGTCCATGAGGCAGACCCGCAACATGGAAGTTCAGGGCTTGCAACCACGCTGGCCACAAGGCGAGCATCAGCAGGCATCGGTGGACCTGAAGGCAGAGCAGTACTGCCTGGCCTGTCATGTCAAGGCATCGGTTGGTGACGTGTTGGGCACGGTCTCGGTGCGCAGCTACCTTGAACGCAAAGAAGCCGTCTGGTGGCAGGAGGTGCGTTTGACCGCGGGTGCACTGAGCCTGAAAATCCTGATCCATACCATCGTGCTGTTCATGCTGCTCAAAGTGCGGATGGCACCACTGATAGAACTTCGCTCCACCGTGGCAGGACTGGCCAAAGGGGTGATGGATTTATCGCCCCGTGCCGGTGTGAAAACCGAAGATGAGTTCGGTGAGCTGGCACGCGACCTGAACCACTTTCTTGACCGTATTGCGGTGGTGGTCGGTGATCTGGACAAGATCCTGAGCGAAGTGGTGACTGTTGGCGCACGGCTGGGTACGCTGAACCGGCAGCTTGAACATCAACTTGATGGCATGCGCGATTCAGCGCTGAGTTCAATCGGAAGCGCAGCCCAACGGGGTCTTGCCACGCAGCTTACAGTGGCGCGGGAGTCCGGGGCCTTTGGCGTGCTGTCTCAAACGCTGGACGCGATGGCCTCAGCAAGCCCTGACCAGGCCGCCGTGGCCAACCCCTTGCGCGACCAGGTAGAACGCATGCGCGCCAGCTTTGCCATGGTGGCACAGGCCATCAACGAGGCAGCGCCACCGGTGGCCGTGACGGCGTCGCAATCGGCCGAGTACCAGGCCTTTGCGCAGTCACTGCGCGAAATGGCAGTGCTTGAAGCCACCATGCAATCGGTTGCTGAATCGGGCCAACAGTTATTGCGCAGGCTGTCCTCTTCCTAGGCTCAGGCTTGCTTCTTTCTCGCCAGCTATTCGTCATTTGGTTGCAAACTGATCGGACCGTTTTGAACAGAAGCTATAATCCGACGTTTTGCGGCCAAACCTCGTCGGCCACAACTCATACAGACGAGGAATACCGTTGACCCGGCGTGTGGGGCCCGATCTTCCCCCGTGACCTTAGATCAACACATTTTGGACAATATGACGTAATGACAACGATCCGTGTAAAAGAAAATGAGCCGTTTGAAGTCGCTCTGCGCCGCTTCAAACGCACCATCGAAAAATTGGGCCTTTTGACCGACCTGCGTGCGCGCGAGTTCTACGAAAAGCCAACAGCCGAGCGCAAGCGCAAGAAGGCCGCCGCGGTCAAGCGCAACTACAAACGCATCCGCAGCATGCAACTGCCCAAGAAAATGTACTGACCAGCTCTGCCGCTGCTTCATGAAAAGCTCGCCTTGGGACACTTTGGCGGGCTTTTTTAATTGCTATCCGCATCACCCTGTTCTCCACCATTAAAAGTGCTTGTCATGACCCTCAAAGACCAGATCACCGAAGACATGAAAACCGCCATGCGCGCCAAAGACAGCGAGCGTCTGGGCACCATCCGTTTGTTGTTGGCTGCTTGCAAACAAAAAGAGGTTGACGAGCGCATCACACTCGATGATGCAGCGGTGATCGCCATTGTGGACAAGCTGATCAAGCAGCGCAAGGATTCGGTTGCCGCCTATATTCTGGCTGCGCGCCAAGACCTGGCGGACAAGGAAAGCGCCGAGATGACGGTGCTGCAAGCCTACCTGCCCCAGCGCTTGAGTGCGGACGAAGTCGCTACAGCCGTCAAAGCCATCGTGGCAGAGATTGCCACTGAACTGGGCCGTGCGGTGGTAGCCGGCGACATGGGCAAGGTCATGGGCCTTGTGAAAACCAGACTGGCGGGCAAAGCCGAGATGAGTCAGGTCTCTACTGCTGTCAAGGAGGCCCTGAAATGAGCTCACTGAATTTTATCGGCGGGGAAAAGGGCGGCGTTGGCAAATCGGTGGCATCGCGGCTGCTGGCCCAGTATTTCGTTGACAAAGGGCAGCCTTTCACAGGCTTCGACACGGACCGCTCACACCGCTCGTTTACCCGTTTCTATACCGACTTTGCCTCGCCGGTGATCGTGGACAACTACGAAAGTCTGGACCTGATTGCCACCGAATTTGCAGATACACCGATGGGAGGTCGGCATAAGAGCGTGATTGTCGATCTGGCTGCCCAGACAGCAGCACCCCTGGCGCGCTGGATCAAAGACTCCGACTTGCTGAGCCTGTTTTCGGATATGGGCGTTCAAGTCAATTTCTGGCACATGACCGACGCCGGCAGGGACTCGGTCGACCTGCTGGACCGACTGCTCGACACCTATGGCGCAGGCCCGAATTACATCGTGGTCAAGAACCAGGGTCGGGGTACGGATTTTTCCTTGTTAAATGAATCACAAGCACTTAAAAATGCCTTGGCGATGAATGCCAAAGTGATCAGCCTGCCCTGCCTGCATGAGGGCAGCATGGTCAAAATTGACCGGCACAATTCGAGTTTCTGGGCTGCCGTCAATGCCGGCGAAGGCGCACATGTGCTGGGCATGCTGGAGCGACAACGCGTCAGGACCTGGCTGAAGAACTGCTACGCCATTTTTGACGACTTGCCCCTGATCTGATCCGCTACAGCGGTACCAGACATCAAACCGCGCTAGCTTCCAGCCACCTTCATGCGGTTGACCAGGATGGAGCCCACCGTCTTGGCACCCTGGTTATAGGCATCTGCGCCAATAGCCTCAATGCCGGCGAGCATGTCTTTCATGTTGCCGGCTATGGTGATCTCCTGAACCGGGAAAGCAATACGTCCATTCTCAACCCAGAAGCCGCTGGCACCTCGGGAGTAGTCTCCGGTGACATAGTTCACGCCCTGCCCCATCAGCTCGGTGACAAACAGGCCGGTGCCCAGCTTTTCCAGCATGGCTTGAAGATCGTCCCCGGCGCGTGTCAGACGCGACGTCATGACCAGGTTATGAGAGCCACCGGCATTTCCTGTGGTTTTCATGCCCAGCTTGCGCGCCGAGTAGCTACCCAAAAAGTAACCCTGTACCCGCCCGGCCTCCACCACGGAGCGCGCCTGAACTCTCACGCCCTCATCATCAAACGGCGAACTGCCCTTGCCACGCTTGATAAACGGGTCTTCCCGCATGTCGATGTGCTTGGGAAACACCCGTTTGCCCAAGGAATCGAGCAGGAATGAACTCTTTCGATACAAGGCTCCGCCACTGATGGCCTGAACAAATGCACCCATCAGGCCGGAGGCCATGGGTGACTCGAACAACACCGGACACTGGGTGGTGGCGATCTTGCGGCTTTTAAGGCGACTGAGCGCGCGCTCTGCAGCGTAGCGACCCAGGGCCTGGGGGTCAGCGAGATCGGTGGGATGCCGGTGCGAGCTGTACCAGCCATCGCGTTGCATGTCCTCGCCCTTGCCGGCAATGGGTGAGACCGACAGCGAATGCCGTGAGCTGGCATAACCGCCTCGAAAACCGCGTGTATGGGCGCTGAAGAAGTGCGATTGCTGCGCTGAGACTGAAGCACCCTCGCTGTTGCTAATGCGTTTGCTGGTTTTCAGCGCGGCCTCTTCGGTCACACGGGCCAGCTCGGCGGCCTGGGTACTGGTGATGCCCCAGGGCTGAAACAAATCAAGATCAGTCGGGCGCTCGGTCTCGACCGAAATGTCTGATGCATCAGGCAGGCTGGCAAATGGGTCTTCGGCTGTAAAGCGCGCAATGTCATAAGCCGCTTGCACCGTTTGTTGTATGGCTTTTTTGGAAAAGTCAGAGGTGCTGGCGTTGCCCCGGCGCTGACCGATGTAGACCGTCACACCCAGGGATTTGTCGCGGTTGCGCTCGACGTTTTCCAGTTCACCCTTGCGAACAGACACGCTCAGACCGCATCCTTCAGAGGCCTCGGCCCCGGCGTCAGTGGCACCCAGCTTTTTGGCGTGTGCCAAGGCGGTGTCAACCAGGTCTTCAAAATAGGGGCGGCTATAGGTAAAACCACTGTCAGCAGATGTGCGGGCAGGGATGGGTTTGGCGTGTGCGGGAGATTTTTTCATAGGGAAGGCTATGATACTTCTCCCGTCGACCACCCACACCATGTCACGTAAACTCAAAAAAGGCTATTTCGTCAAAGGTCAGTTCGTTGCCGAAGGCAGTGAACTGGATCTGGAACTCAAACGCGAACTCAAAGGCACTGACGAGCAAAGCCGAACCGACCTCAAGCGCGAAAGCACCGAACTGCAAAAGCTGGGTGAGGGTTTGATGACCCTGCGCGCTGACCTGCTCACCCGTCTGGACTTGTCTGAAAAGTTGGTCGATGCGGTAGCCGAGGCCAAGCGCATCACCAACTTTGAGGGCAAGCGCCGCCAGATGCAGTTCATCGGCAAGCTCATGCGCCAGTTGGAGGCCGCAAAGCTCGATGAAATCCGCAGTGCACTGGAAGAGCAGCACACCCCGTCAGCCCGCGAAACCCTGGCCCTGCACCTGGCCGAACAATGGCGCGACCGGCTGATTGCCCAGGACGAAGCCGTGGCAGACTGGATCAAGCAGTTTCCCCAAACCGATACCCAGCAACTGCGCGCGCTGGTGCGCCAAGCCCGCAAGGATGCTCCTGTACAAAATGCCGCATCAGAGTCAAAAGGCCTTGCACCCCGCAAGGGTCGGGCTTACCGTGATATCTTTTTAATAGTGAAAGAATTGTTGTCGGAGGCTGAAGAACATCATGAGTGAGCCCGTCACCATCGGCTTGGTGTCCGTCAGCGACCGCGCTTCCAGCGGCGTGTATGAGGACAAAGGCATCCCGGCCCTGCAAAACTGGCTGCAGCAGGCCTTGAAAAACCCCATCACCTTTGAAACCCGCCTGATTCCAGATGAACAGCCGCGCATCAGTGCCACCCTGATTGAGCTGGTCGATGCCGGCTGCGCGTTGGTACTGACCACCGGCGGCACTGGCCCGGCGCTGCGTGATGTCACGCCTGAGGCCACGCTGGCTGTGGCCCACAAGGAAATGCCCGGCTTTGGCGAGCAGATGCGTCAGATCAGCCTGAAGTTTGTGCCCACCGCCATCCTGTCACGCCAGGTTGCCGTGATCCGCGACCGGTCGCTGATCATCAACTTGCCGGGGCAACCCAAATCCATTGCCGAGACCCTGGAAGGTCTGAAAGACGCGGAAGGAAAAACCCTGGTCTCGGGCATCTTCGCCGCAGTACCCTACTGCGTTGACCTGATCGGTGGACCTTATCTGGAAACGAATGACGAGGTCTGCAAGGCGTTCAGACCAAAGTCGGCCATCCGGTCAGGCACAACAACTTAGAAGAAGTTCAATTACCGCCAAGGCTTACTGCAGCCGCTTGCCTTCAAACGGCACGGGTATCTGCGGCGTTTCCAGCTGTCCGTAAGGGGCCAGGACTTCCCCTTTAAGCACATGGCCGGCCACTCTGGCTTTGGCAGACTTCAACTGACCGGATGCGTCCACAAAACGGAACTGCAACTCAGCGCCTTGCAGGCTGGCACCCAGTAGCGCTTGGGTTTTACCGTCTATCGTCAACCGTCCGGCAATGTGCTGATAACGCTGGGAAAGACTTAACTGCACCGCCTTGCTGCCATCCAGACCCAGAACCTGCCAGAACCCCTGTACCTGCGCCGGTACCACCCAGAAATAACCGGTGCTGACAGGCCCGTTGCCTGCACTCATGGCGCTCAGCACCTGGTCGGGCTCCCAGTCGCCCATGGAGAAGGTGTTGGACACCACGCGGGTTCCAGCAGGCAGCGACAAAATCGTGGGGCGCAGTTTCTGGTTGATTTCTTCCAGCAAATAGAGCAGGACCACCGTGGCATCAGAAAAATCTTCCTTGAAAATATCACCCTGAATAATGCGCACACGGCTGGCAACGCCGGCCCGCGCGGCATTGCGCCGGGCCAGGTCCGCCATGCGGGCGTTGTACTCAATACCGATGGCACGCGCACCAAACTGCCGGGCTGCGGCAATGGCCATTTTTCCGTCACCGGCACCCAGGTCATAGACCACGTCCTGGGGTGTGATGCGGGCCACGGTGAGCATTTTCTGCATCAACTCGTCCGGGGTGGGCAGCCACATCACGTCCTTGCCAAGCTGGCCCAGCATGGGCGTGAAAGTCTCATCACCTGCAGCGCTGGCGGCCGGGCTGTGTGGCGGGCCAGGACTGGCGACGTTGTTGGCCGGGCCGTTGGCCAGCGCAACACAAGACAGGTAAGCCACTGAAGCCAAAGCGCACAAAAATTTTGCCAAGGCCCTTGGCAAGTCTTTTTCAAAGCTGCTTGACAATGGGAGCCCCTTCAACGCGTGTTCTTTCGGCAGCCTTATTCAACTATTTGCCCAGCAGCTGATTGAGCTTGTCAGCCGCAAAGTTTTCTTCACGCGCCGCTTCACCCGGCACGCAGTCGTTTTTACCCTGTTCTGACAACTTCTGGACAGCTTGCCAGAGCAGCGCAATCTGACGTTCCTGAGTGGCTGCACTGTCTATCAGACCCTTCATGGCCTGACTCAGGGGGTCGTCATCCAGCGTAATGCCGTAGGCCGAAAATTTGTCGCCCGCTGTGGTGACATCAGCACTTTCGCCGGTCTTGGACAGGATGATGCGCGCCGGGATACCCACCGCAGTAGCCCCCGCAGGCACGGGCTTGATCACCACCGCGTTGCTGCCAATTTTTGCGCCGTCCCCAACCTCAAACCCACCCAGAACTTTGGCACCGGCACTGACCACCACGTTTTTACCCAGGGTCGGGTGGCGCTTGCTGCCTTTGTAAAGCGATGTCCCCCCCAGGGTAACGCCGTGGTAGATGGTGCAGCCTTCGCCCACTTCGGCCGTCTCACCAATCACCACACCCATGCCGTGGTCGATAAAGACGCGCGGGCCAATCCGGGCTGCCGGGTGAATTTCAATACCGGTCAGCACTCTGGACAGGTGCGATATGAACCGGCCCAACCACTTCAGGCCAAGATGCCAACACCTGTGGGCCAGCCTATGAAGCACCAGCGCGTGCAGGCCGGGGTAACAGGTGAGTACCTCCCAGGCGCTACGTGCGGCCGGGTCACGGTCCAGAATGCACTGGACATCAGAGCGAATTCGCGAAAACATGGCCCTTAGTCTATCCCTTGGCCACCCGCTCGCCAGGCTGCTGATCGCTTGCCCGCGCTGCCGTATCAAGCATTTGCTTGGCCATGCCCCGCAGGATATGAATTTCTTGCGTCGTCAGTTGCGCCCGGTTGAACAGCTGATTGAGACGAGGCATCAGTTTCTTGGGCGCTTGGGGGTCAAGAAACTCTATCGCCACCAGCGCCTGCTCAAGGTGGGCCAGCAGGCCGGCCACCTGGGCGGCATCGGCTATTTGCCTGGGTTCAGTTGCTGCGGGGGGTAGCCCGGCGTTCATCTGGCGCGGTTCGTGTGCGGCGGCAAAGCCACCCAGCGCCAGCCGCCACTCATAGGCAATCACCTGCACGGCAGCCGCCAGGTTGAGGGAAGCAAAGCTGGGGTTGGCAGGAATGCTGAGCGCCACGTGACAACGGTAGACATCCTCATTGCGCATGCCAAAACGCTCGGAACCGAACAAAAACGCCATGCCAGCCGGAACAGCCGGGCTGGATTCATCCCTGGGATCGGGAATAAAGCGATGTTTTTCGCCTTGTGGATATTGGATAGTTTGCTCTTTTTTCAGGAGCATATCAAAATGCTCACGCGGCATTCGGGTAGGCGGCCCGAAGTCACGCGGGGTCATGGCTGTGGCGCACAGGTGCGTCATGCCATGCAGCGCCTCATCCAGCGTTTCAACAATGCGGCATTTGTCCAGCACGTCCAGGGCTCCGCTGGCGCGCTGGATGGTTTCTTCGCGGCGCAGCACATTGGCCCAGCGCGGGGCCACCAGCACCAGATCATCAAAGCCCATGACCTTCATGGCACGTGCAACTGCACCGACATTGCCGGCATGGCTGGTATTGATCAGGACAAAGCGGGTCTGGATATCGGTCAAATTCATGGCCCAACAGTGTATGCGGTTGACATCCTCCTCTCCCTAAAGGAAGGGGATTCCTACTACTAGAGGCCCATGCCCGGGCCCGGAGGTGCACAGCACCTCCTCATTCACAGCGGCTTCAAGGGCTTTCGCCTCCCCGCTGTGGAAAACTCTTCTTCCAGCTCAAGCAGCCCACGCATCTTGATGTTGATGGCCGCGTTGGTGTCCCGGTCATGTGCAGTGCCGCAGGTACTGCACACCCAGTGTCGTACCCTCAGGCCCTCACGCCCTTTAGGACCGGTTCGGGCGTGACAGTGGGAACACTCCTGGCTGGAATAGCGCTCGTTGATTTCCTTGAACCACGCACCCGCGTCATCGCACTTGTACTTGAGCATGGCTTTGTAGGCGCCCCAGCCGGCGTCCAGCACTGACTTGGCCAGACGAGTCTGCGTCAGGGCTTGGGCGTCAACGTCGCCCACGAAGATAGCCAGGTGCGTGCGCACCTGGCGGGTTGAGAGCTGATGGGCGAAGTCCTTGCGACGGTTCGCTATTTTGGCGTGCAACGCTCGGGTGCGGTGCACGTTGCCAGAGCGCTGGGCTACCGCCAGTTGGGGCTCCAGGTTCCGGTAGAACTGCTGTGCCTGCGCCTTACCCCCCTCTGAGTCCGCCATCAGGTCCTTGAGCCCCAAGTCGACGCCCAGTGCAGACGCCTTAACCTGGGCCAGCGAGACCTTGAGGGATTGCTTGCTGACTTTTACGGTGACATTGAGGTACCAGCGGCCGCGGGCGTCCTGGCTGATACTGCCCGTGCCGAGCTCGTAGTTGGCCAGGCCATAACTGTCCCACAGGGACAGCGCCTGTTTGCCCAGAAACACCTGACCGTTGCGGTAGCGGATGGCGCTGGCCTTGAAAGGTACCCAGCCCAGGCTGCGCCGGGCACCAAAACTCACCCGCCAGCGCAGTTGGCGTTTCTTGAACTGACGCTGACGGGTGACATATTCGTCTGCAATAGCTTGCACGGTTTGCGAGTGCAGCGCCAAGCCTTCTTTAGCCGCTCCTGCCAGATACGGATGGATGTCGTAAGCGCTACAGAACCGGTTTTCTCGCTGAAGCACTTTGAGCGAATGCTCGTTGCAGAAGTTCCAGACGAAGTTGACTTGGCGCGCGAGTTCGCTCAGGTGCTTGTCGTGTTTGTCTTTGAGGCGCAACCGCAGGACCCGCGTTGTGAGCGCGATGTCAGGGGAAGGTTTGCGCTTGTGTGCCATGAATAGTGTAAGTATGTAATTATATACAGACTGATTATGCATACAGCTTGCAGAGCACATTAAGGGGTTGAGCCTGGCGCTCTATATCCCCGCCCTAAAGAGACTGGAGACGGGGCCTTACAGCGCTACTGGTAAAATTAGGCGCTTATGAACTCCCCCAATCTCCACCCCATGCTCAATGTGGCCGTCAAGGCTGCACGTGCCGCCGGCGCCATCATCAACCGGGCAGCGCTAGACGTGGAATCGGTCCGTATTTCGCAAAAAGAAGTCAGCGACTTTGTCACCGAGGTGGACCATGCCAGTGAGAAAGTGATCATCGAGACCTTGCTCACGGCCTACCCCGGACACGGCATACTGGCCGAAGAGTCCGGCAGTGAACACGGCGCAAAAGATTCCGAATTTGTCTGGATCATCGACCCGCTGGACGGCACCACCAACTTCATCCACGGCTTTCCGGTTTACTGCGTCAGCATAGGTTTGGCGGTGCGCGGCAAGGTGGAGCAGGCCGTGGTTTACGACCCCAGCCGCAATGACCTGTTTACAGCGACCAAGGGGCGCGGGGCCTATATGAACGACCGGCGTTTGCGCGTCTCCAAGCGCATCCGCATGGAAGAGTGCCTGATCTCCACAGGCTTTCCCTTTCGCAAGGGGGACGACTTCAACAAATACCTGGCCATGATGGGCGATGTCATGCAGCGTACTGCAGGTCTGCGCCGTCCGGGCGCAGCGGCCCTGGACCTGGCTTATGTGGCTGCCGGATTCACCGATGCCTTTTTCGAGACCGGTCTCAAGCCCTGGGATATGGCGGCTGGTTCCCTCCTGGTCACCGAGGCCGGCGGACTGGTGGGCAACTTCACCGGCGAGTCCGAATTTCTGGCGCATGAGGAATGCCTGGCAGGCAACCCGCGCATCTATGGCCAGTTAATTCCCATCATTGGCAAATACAGCAAATTTGCAAGCGCCACCGAAAAATCGGTGGTGGAGCAAAAAACCCTTACTCTGTCAGAGCGCTAACTGGCGACTTTGCTGAGTCAAGTCGTCATGCGGACAGAAGACTTCAGACCGCTGAAGATAAACATTCACGATCAGGCCATCGATTTGGCGCAGCGCTTCTAGCCAGATGTTTGCCGACTAGCGGAACATACTAATCAATACGTCTCGAGATGCAGGCGGCCTTCGCGCTTGAGGCCTGCACTCACGGTGTCCCAATTGAGGCCTGCGTTTTGCGCTATGTCGCGCAGTGCCAGCACCACGCCCTCCTCCATGCCCTTGAGGCCACAGACATAAAAATAGCAACCACTGTCAGCCAGCAGGGCTGACAAATCAGCGGCCCGCTCGCGCATCACGTCCTGCACATAACGCTTGGGCTGACCCGGTGTGCGCGAAAACGCGAAGTTGATGTCAATAAAGTCCTTGGGCAGGTTTTGCAGCGGCCCGAAATAGGGCAGTTCCTGCTGGGTGCGTGCGCCGAAAAAAAGCATCAATTTGCCACCCTCGAACTTGCCCGAAGCCCGTAAGCGGCGACGCCACTCGGTCATGGCCCGCATGGGTGCACTGCCGGTGCCGGTGCAGATCATCACGATGCTGCTTCTTGGATGATTGGGCATCAGAAAACTGGCACCGAACGGACCAATCACCTGCACGGTGTCGCCGATCTTCAGATCACACATGTAGTTGGAGCCTACGCCCCGAACCGGTTTTCCGCTATGGTCTTCCAGCACGCGTTTGATGGTCAGCGACAGGTTGTTGTAGCCGGGCCGCTCCCCATTGCGCGGGCTGGCAATCGAGTACTGCCGCGCGTGGTGGGCCCGCCCTTTCTCATCAAGTCCCGGCGGGATGATGCCAATGGATTGGCCTTCGAGCACAGGAAAGGGCAACACCCCGAAATCCAGCACGATATGGTGCGTGTCGTAGTCAGCCCCGGCAGTCGCACCGACTTCTGTGACCCGGACATTGCCCACCACCGTGGCGAGGATCGATTTTTCTGACGATTTGGGGCCATAGAGATTGGTAAACGCATGGGCCGCAGACCAGGGCGGCAAGGTGGCCCCGAAGGCTGCGGAATTGAGTGCGGTTGAGCCGGCTACTTCAGCAATACCCTGAGAGGCTGTTGCCGCAGTACCTGTCGGCTGTACCTGAGCATCTTCACCCGTCGACACACCCTGCACGGACAATGCCTCAACAGGCAACTCCGCGGGCAGCTCTTCCCAAGTCAGTTGCTCTTCAATCGAATACGCCCGGGCCCTTGGCATGGTGCGCCAGTTGTCAATCGAGCCGGTAGGACACGGCGAGATGCACGCCATACACAGGTTGCAGACATCGGCCTTGACCACATAGTTATTGTCGTCGTGGGTAATGGCCCCCACCGGACAAGTAGCTTCGCAGGTGTTGCAGCGGATACAGATTTCCGGATCAATCAGGTGTTGCTTGATCAGCTGTGTTTCACTGGCACCCATGGCTTGTCTCCGGTTCAATCAAATGTCTCGTTGGCGATCGCGCTTCAAACATGCCGCTGAGCTTCATGCGTGGCTGGCCTCAATTAAACCGGATGTACTCAAAGTCCACCGGCTGACGGTTGATACCCATGACCGGAGGTGCAATCCAGTTGGCAAACTTGCCCGGCTCAACCACACGCCCCATCAGGCTGGCCACATAGGCCCGGTCACCGCCAGTAGGCAGCCACTCGTCCTTGTTGGCGTTCCATTCGGCTTCGCTCATCACACGGCCCTGGGGCGAAATCCTGGCACCTGAGAGGGCACCGATATTGCGGTGGAAGGCCTTGTGCGGCGTTGTCAGCCTGAACCCGATGCCGGCCTTCTCGATCACCTTGTTCCAGCGACCCACACCGGAGACACTGTCCTTGATGTAGTCGTCACGCAGCACTTCGTTAAGCGCGTTGAGCATGGGAACTTCGCGCTCGATCAACTGGCCATTTTGCACGGCAAGCACCTTGTAGGTCTGGCCTTTGAGAATGTGGTCGTCCATGCGCTTGCCTTCTTCGTAGCGTCCCTTCAGACCCGTGCTGTAGAAGGTGGCTGCATTGCTGGACTCGTCCGCGCCGAACAGATCAATGGTCACGCTGAAGTGGAAGTTCAGGTAACGCTGGATGGTGGGCAGATCGATCACGCCTGCAGCGCGCAATTTGGTCACGTCGTCGGTCTTGAGTTCGTTCATGGCAGCACAGGTGCGGCTGATCACCCGGCTGATGCCTGACTCGCCCACAAACATATGGTGGGCTTCTTCTGTGAGCATGAATTTGGTGGTGCGTGCCAGCGGGTCGAATGCGCTTTCAGCCAGCGCACAGAGCTGAAATTTGCCATCGCGGTCCGTGAAGTAGGTGAACATGAAGAAAGACAACCAGTCCGGCGTCTCTTCGTTGAAGGCTTGAAGAATACGTGGGTTGTCCACCTGGCCGCTGCGGCGCTGCAACAGGGCTTCGCCCTCTTCACGACCATCACGGCCAAAATGTTTGTGCAACAGATAAACCATGGCCCACAGGTGGCGGCCTTCTTCCACGTTGATCTGGAACAGGTTGCGCAAGTCATACATGCTCGGCGCTGTCCCGCCCAGATGGCGTTGCTGCTCAACGGATGCAGGCTCGGTGTCGCCCTGGGTCACGATGATGCGGCGAAGATTGGCGCGGTACTCGCCGGGTACATCTTGCCAAGCGGCTTCGCCCTTGTGGTCACCGAAGTGAATTTTGCGGTCGGCCTGGCCGGGATTCAAAAAGATGCCCCAACGGTAGTCGGGCATTTTCACGTGTCCAAATTGGGCCCAGCCTTCGGGGTCCACGCTGGTGGCGGTGCGCAGATACACCTGGTTGGCCTGACTGCCCTCAGGCCCCATATCGTCCCACCAGCTCAGAAAGCTGGGCTGCCACTGCTCAAGCGCGCGCTGCAAGGTGCGGTCTTCCGACAGGTTGACGTTATTGGGAATTTTGTCGCTGTAGTTGATGCTGCTCATGATGATCTCCAAAAATACAAAAAATAAACAATCCGAAATGGCTTACGCAAAGATGCGGTGTAACGGGCGTTGCCTGGTCAATGGCTTGGCCTTCTTCAGGGGGAACAGGCACAGGCAGTGAGCCCGCATACGGGTACTGCTCATACCCGGTTCCAGTCGAACTGGGCTTTGTTGCCCTTGCCATACACCTTGAGCGCACCGAACTCGCCAACCGCATTGGGCCGCTGAAAAATCCAGTTCTGCCAGGCGGTCAGGCGACCGAAGATACGGGTGAACATGTTCTCCGGGCCGTTGAAGCGCAGGTTGGCTTCCAGGCCGGTCAGTGCATCGGGCGACATCGAGACACGTTCTTCCACTGCAATACGCACTTCGTCGGTCCAGTCGATGTCGTCCGGGTTGGCGGTGACCAGACCCAAGGCAAAAGCCGCATCCGCATCAAGTGCCTTGCCTGCGCTGGCACGCACGGCGTCAAGAGCGGGCTGCTCGTTGTAGAAGCGGCGCTGCAGACGGCTTTGTCCGGTGGCCATCGGGTACAGGCCAAAGTTGACATCGCCCACGGTGATTGTGGGTGAGGCGGCTTCATCATCAGGCAAAGCCAGGTGGTAGCTCCGGTCACAGGCCAGGGCAAGCTCCAGGAAAGTACCGGCAAAGCAGGAGCCGGTTTCAACCAGTGCAAACAGACTGCGGGCTGACACGTCCAGCCGGCTGAAAGTACGGCGCAGCAAACCAATGGTTTCCCTGACCAGCCAATGGTTCTGGTGGGCGACCAAAGTAGCGTCCATGGCCAGCACGGCAGCGGCATCACCCTGGGTTTTGATCAGCCAGACACCGATGTCAAGTTCATTGGTACGCATCTGCAAAACAGCGTCTTCAAGTTCGCGCGCCATGGCTAGCGGGAACCAGTCGGCACCTGCGGCTTCAATGCCAGCCACATCGGTTGCCTGGTCGCCGGCAGGGGCGTTCACGGTGAAGGTGGCCGTGCGCTTGGCGCGGTCCACTTCAACCGTGACGTGCGTGTAACGCAAGGCATTGGCCTCAACAACACGGTTCAAGGGGGTCAATGTCACGCCCCTGGCGTCTGCAGGTCGGTCGCTTTGGGTCGCCAGTTGCAAGGCCCGTTCTTGCACCTTCTGCGCAAAAACTGCGGGCTTGGCAATCTCGTCCACCAAACGCCAGTCTTTGGCTTTTTGGCCGCGCACACCTTCAACACTTGTGCAAAAAATATCGGCCAGGTCGTGGCGCACATGACGCTTGTCAGTCACGCGGGTCAGACCGCCGGTACCAGGCAACACACCCAGCAGCGGCACCTCAGGCAGACTGACTGCACTGGAGCGGTCATCCACCAGAATAATGTCATCGCAGGCCAGTGCCAGCTCGTAGCCGCCACCCGCACAGGCACCGTTCACAGCGGCCAGAAACTTCAACCCACTGTATGTGGAAGAGTCTTCCAGACCGTTGCGGGTTTCGTTGGTGAACTTGCAGAAATTGACCTTCCAGGCGTGGCTGGAAACACCCAACATAAAGATATTGGCGCCTGAGCAGAAGACTTTGTCTTTGCCGCTGGTAACCACCACCGTGCGCACCTCGGGGTGCTCGAACCGGATGCGCTGAACCGCGTCATTGAGCTCAATGTCAACGCCCAGGTCATAGCTGTTGAGCTTGAGTTTGTAGCCTGGGCGCAGACCGGCGTTTTCGTCTATATCCACCGCCAGCGTCGCAACCACCCCGTTAAAGCTGAGCTTCAGGTGGCGGTATTGGTCTGGGGAGGTCTGGTACTCAACGCGGGGACTTGCGTTGGCGGCGTCAATGGTGGCAGTCATGAATTTGCTCCTTGTTCACTGCATGAAAATGCATTTATGCTGATCTATTATGAATAATATTGCATTTTTTGTCATGCTGTCAAGCATTTTTATGCATATTTCAAATACTTATTGGGCCAGGTGCAAATAGGTTCTGACCATCCCACGCAAAGCCTCAAAAGTGTCTTGCAGTGGTGCTGCGCTGGTATCGAGCCGCAATTGCGCCTTGGAATAGAAGGCCGCGCGGTCAGCAAGAATGCGCTTCAAGTCCTCCATGGCCTCCTGGCTGGCCGCCATGGGCCGCAAGTCTCCCTGGGCCAGAACCCGTTTCATGTGGTCTTCGGGATCCGCGTGCAGCCAGACCGTGGCGCAATGGCTCAGCACCTGGTTGAAAGTCGCAAGGTCCGAGACCAAGCCGCCGGGTGTGGCAATCACGGCTTCGGGGTAAATCTGAATGCTCTCTTCCAGCGCCCGGCGCTCGTAACGTCGATAGGCATTCTGGCCGTAAAGCGCCTGAATTTCGGAGATGCTGCAGCCGGCAAATTTCTCAATCTCACGACTCAACTCCACAAACGGGTAGCCCAGGTCCTCAGCCAGCATCTGTCCAAGCGTGGACTTGCCCGCCCCCCGCAGCCCGATCAGGGCAATGCGGGTGCTGGGCACCGCATGTTCGCCGCCCATGCCAAGCATATTGCCGATGGCCAGACGCACCTTTTGCAAGCCTGCTTCATCCTGCTTGGCCAGCAGCTCACGGATCAGCAACCACTCGGGGGTAGCGGTGGTGACATCGCCAATCAGTTCCGTCAGCGAGCACTGCAAGGCACCCGCCACCTGCAGCAGCACCAGTATGGAAGCGTTGCCCTCACCGTATTCCAGATTGGCCAGGTGTCGCTCGGACACATCGGCCGCAGTTGCCACCGCCTTGCGGGTCATGCCGCGGCGAGCGCGCAAGCTGCGGGCGCGTTCACCCAAGGCAACTAGAAATGGATTTTTGTCGGATGGATTAGGTGTTAACCCTGACATATGCAATATATTGCTTGACATGGTTTTGTCGGAGGTTTATTGTTCATACAAGCACAATAATTCATAAGTGCATTGTTGGCAAGCCCCTTCGTCAATCATGAGGAGAAATACCGTGAATCAACCACCAGGACTATTCAGCCATGACTGAACGCCTACTCAATTACCTGGGTGGCCAATGGCAGGCCGGTACCGGTGCTGGCACCGCATTACTAGACCCGGTGCTGGGAACCGAGCTGGTGCATGTGGACGCCACAGGCCTGGACCTGGCCGGCGGCTTTGCCTTTGCGCGTGAGCAAGGCGGGCAGGCCCTGCGTGCCTTGACCTACCGCCAGCGCGCCGCCATGCTGGGCGCAGCCCAAAAAGTACTGCAAAGCCACCGGGATGCCTACTATGACATCTCCACTGCCAACAGCGGAACCGTGAAAAACGACACCGCGGTGGATGTGGACGGAGCCCTCTTTACCCTGGGCAGCTACGCCAAGATGGGCGATGCTCTGGGTGACCAGCATTTCATGCTGGACGGTGACCCCAGCCGCCTGGGCAAGGACCCGCTGTTTCAGTCCCAGCACGTGCTCACCCCGACACGCGGCGTGGCCTTGTTCATCAATGCGTTCAATTTCCCGGCCTGGGGATTGTGGGAAAAAGCCGCCCCTGCGCTGCTCTCGGGCGTTCCGGTGATTGTGAAACCGGCTACCGCCACTGCCTGGCTGACCCAGCGCATGGTCAAAGATGTGGTCGATGCAGGCATCTTCCCTGCCGGCGCCATCTCCATCGTCTGCGGCAGCGCTGCCGGACTGATGGACTTGTTGCAGCCCTTTGACGTGGTGTCATTTACCGGCTCGGCAGAAACCGCCGCAGTCATTCGATCCCACCCGGCTGTCACGCAGCGTTCGGTGCGCGTCAATATCGAGGCCGACAGTGTCAACGCTGCACTGTTCTTGCCTGGCGAGCAAGCCGGCAGCGAAGCCTTTGACTTGTTGATCAAGGAAGTCGCGCGTGAAATGACCGTCAAGTCCGGGCAAAAGTGCACCGCGATTCGCCGTGTTCTGGTCCCGCAAGACCTCTACGACGCCACTGCCCAAGCCATTGCGGCACGTTTGGCCAAAACCACGGTTGGCAACCCGCGCAACGACGGTGTGCGCATGGGTGCACTGGTCAGCCGCTCGCAACTCGTGGCCGTGCGCGAGGGCCTGGACTATCTGAAAGCCCAGACCGAAGTGCTTTATGACGGCAGCCACCAGGCACTGGTGGATGTCGACCCGGCTGTGGCCTGCTGCGTCGCCCCCACCCTTCTGGGTGCGCGCCATGTGGCCGGCAGCGACGCGTCTGATCGCATTCATGACACCGAGGTATTCGGCCCGGTAGCTACCCTGATTCCCTACCGCACCACAGGCAACCCTATAGCCCATGCACTGACCCTGGTGCGACGCGGACAAGGCTCGCTGGTGGCCTCTTTGTATGGCAGCGATGTGCCAGCACTGGCCAGCGCGGCCCTGGAACTGGCCGACAGCCATGGCCGGGTCCATATCATCTCGCCCGACGTGGCTGCACTGCACACCGGGCACGGCAACGTCATGCCGCAATCGCTGCATGGAGGCCCGGGGCGTGCGGGTGGCGGGGAAGAGCTGGGCGGCTTGCGCGCGCTCAATTTCTACCACCGCCGCACGGCCCTGCAGGCCAGCACGGCGGTACTGGGTGCTTTGCAAGCCGCAACGCCGACCTGATACAACGTACAAAGCAACAACAATCACGCACAGCGCCGGAGACCAAGCCATGTCAACGCACCCAGCCATTAAAGCGATTCCAGCCATTGCAGCGCCCACAAACACCTTCAACGTTGCACACCATTTGCTGGCCTGCAATGCCCAGCGAGCGGACAAGGCGGCGTTTGTCGATGACTTGGCAGCGCTGAGCTACGGCGCACTTGACGACCGGGTTCGCCGCGTCGCCGCCAGCCTGCTCGCCCTGGGTGTCAAACGCGAAGAACGGGTACTGCTGTTGATGCAGGACTGCAACGACTGGCCGGTGTGCTTTCTGGGGGCGATTTACGCTGGCATCGTGCCGGTGGCGGTCAATACCCTGCTCACTGCCGATGACTATGCCTATATGCTGGCGCATTCCCGTGCCCAGGCCGTGCTGGTTTCAGGCGCATTGCTGCCAACATTGACGGCTGCCTTGGGCAAGGCCAGCCATGAGGTACGCACAGTCATCGTGTCGCGCGCCCTGGCACCCCTAAATGCAAACAGCGATGCCGCGCCGCAACACCCCGCCGAGCTGGAGCTCCAGGCCTTGATTCAAGCCCACGCACCGCTGTCCCAGCCTGCCCCGACCCTTGCCGATGACCCCTGCTTCTGGCTCTACTCATCGGGCTCGACCGGCAGACCCAAAGGCACGGTGCACTCCCATGCCAACCCCTACTGGACTGGTGAGCTCTATGGCAAAGGTGTGCTGGCGCTGCAGGAACAGGACGTGTGCTTTTCCGCAGCCAAGCTCTTCTTTGCCTACGGCCTGGGCAATGCGCTGACCTTCCCCCTGTCAGTCGGTGCCACCACCCTGCTGATGGCCGAAAGACCTACGCCGCAAGCCACCTTCAAGCGCTGGGTCGGCGGCATAGGCGGTTTGAAACCAACCGTGTTTTTTGGCGCGCCCACCGGCTTTGCCGGCATGTTGGCATCGGCCGAGCTACCGGCCCGTACCGATGTGGCGTTGCGCCTGGTGTCTTCTGCCGGCGAGGCCTTGCCCGCCGATATTGGCGAGCGTTTCCTGCGTCACTTCGGCGTGGACATCGTCGACGGCATCGGTTCGACCGAAATGCTGCACATCTTTTTGTCCAACTTGCCGGGCAAAGTGCGTTATGGCACAACTGGCTGGCCGGTACCGGGTTACGACATTGAACTGCGCTCGGACGACGGCAGCCCTGTGCCGCAGGGCGAACCGGGCGACCTGTATATCCGCGGCCCGTCTGCCGCCATGATGTACTGGGGCAACCGGGAAAAATCGCGTGACACCTTTCAGGGCCAGTGGACCAAGAGTGGTGACAAGTATGTGCTCAATATCGACGGCAGCTACACCTATTCGGGCCGCACCGATGACATGCTCAAGGTCAGCGGCATGTATGTGTCGCCCTTCGAGGTCGAAGCCACCCTGGTCCAGCACCCGGCCGTGCTGGAAGCCGCGGTGATCGGTGTAGCAGATGCCGAAGGTTTGACCAAAACCAAGGCCTTTGTTGTTCTCAAGGCAAATGCGCACACCACCGATACCGAGCTGAAATCCTTTGTCAAAGACAAATTGGCACCCTATAAATACCCGCGCCAGATTGTCTTTGTCAGCGACCTGCCCAAAACCGCCACCGGAAAAATCCAACGCTTCAAACTGCGCGAGCTGGAGCAAGCCGGGCCATGATCACGGCCACCCAGTCCATCAACCTCAAACTGGCTGACCGGCAGCTAGCCATCGAGGCCCAGTGGGTCGGGGTGACCGACGCTGCGGCCAAGGTGATGGTCTTTTTGCATGAGGGATTGGGTTCAGTCTCGATGTGGCGGGATTTTCCTGACACCTTGTGCATGGCCCTCGGTTTTCGTGGCCTGGTGTATTCACGCCCCGGATACGGACACTCAACACCGCGAAGCCCTGATGACCATTGGGGTATTGACTTCATGCACCGCCAGGCTGACGAGGTGCTTCCAGCCCTGTTGAGCGCGCTGGGCATAGACACCAGCCAACAGCCGCCCTGGCTGCTCGGCCACAGTGACGGTGGCTCGATCGCCTTGCTGTACGCAATGCACTATCCGGCCCAGCTTTCAGGGTGTATTGTGCTTGCACCCCATATATTTGTTGAGGATATAGCTCTTAAAAGAATAGCGGATTCACGCTGGGACTACCAGCACGGTGATCTGCGCCAACGCCTGGCACGGCACCACGCCCAGCCAGATTCGGCTTTTTGGGGATGGCATAACGCCTGGCTCAATCCCGGGTTCAAGTCCTGGCGTATTGACGCGGATCTGCAACGCATCACCGCCCCGCTGCTCGCCGTTCAAGGGGTGGACGACGAATACGGCACACTCTCACAAATCAGGGACATTGCCAAACGGGTTTCTCAGTGCAAACTACGGGTCCTGGAGAACTGCGGCCATTCCCCTCATCGGGACCAGCCCCAGACCCTGATACAAACCATTGAACATTTTCTGCAACCGGAATTCTGCGTTAACTAAAAAGGAGACATCCTGTGAAATTCTTGCGTCATTCAATCATCGCGGCCCTGGCCCTGGTCGCCAGCGGCCACCTGCTCGCGCAGCAGGCCCAACCCAAACTCAAAGTGGGCCTGATGTTGCCGTACACCGGCACATTCGCGGCACTGGGCAACGCCATCGAAAACGGATTCCGGCTGTATGCCAGCGAGCAGGGTGGCAAGCTCGGCGGTCGCGAAATCGAGTTTTTCAAGGTAGATGACGAATCCGACCCGTCCAAAGCCACAGACAACGTCAACAAGCTGATCAAGCGCGACAACGTGGACGTGCTGATCGGCTCGGTGCACTCCGGCGTGGCCATGGCCATGGCCAAAGTAGCCAAAGACACGGGAACCTTGCTGATTGTTCCCAACGCAGGCGCTGACGCCGTCACCGGGCCCATGTGCGCGCCCAACATCTTCCGCAGTTCGTTTTCCAACTGGCAGCCCGGCAACGCCATGGGCGAGGTCATGGCCAAACGCGGCATCAAAAAGGTGGTCACCATCACCTGGAAATACGCAGCCGGTGATGAATCCGTCAGAGGTTTCAAAGAGTCGTTTGAAAAAGGCGGGGGTACGGTGATCAAGGAGTTGGGCCTGCCCTTCCCCAACGTCGAGTTCCAGGCCCTGTTGACTGAAATTGCCGCCAGCAAGCCCGATGCGGTATTCACCTTTTTTGCAGGCGGCGGTGCCGTCAAGTTCGTCAAGGACTATGCCGCTGCCGGCCTGAAAAAGACCATCCCGCTGTATGGCTCGGGCTTCCTGACCGATGGCACGCTGGACGCTCAAGGCGCTGATGCCGAAGGCATCTTCACAGCCCTGCATTACGCAGACAGTCTGGAGACCCCACGGGACAAGGCTTTCCGTCTGGCCTATGCCAAAACCTACAAACTGCAGCCCGATGTATATGCCGTGCAAGGCTACGACGCTGCCCAGATGCTGGCTTTGGGACTGAAGGCCGTCAACGGCGATGTCAGCAAGAAAGCCGCCTTTGCTGCAGCCCTGCAGAACACCAAGATCGACAGCCCGCGTGGCCCGTTCACCCTCTCCAAAGCCCATAACCCGGTGCAGGACATCTACCTGCGCCAGGTGGTCGGCAAAGAGAACAAAGTGGTCGGCATCGCCAGCAAGGCACTGGCTGATCCGGCACGGGGCTGCAAAATCTGATCGTTGATGGATTTTTCGGTTTTTCTCATTCAGTGCCTCAATGCACTCCAGTACGGCTTGCTGCTGTTTCTGGTGGCTTCAGGCCTGACGCTGATTTTTGGAATCATGGGCGTGATCAACCTCGCCCATGGCAGCTTCTACATGATCGGGGCCTATATGGCCTATGCGCTGGCCCCGGTTGTAGCATCCACATTCGGCGGCGGTTTTTTTGCCACCATGGGGCTGGGCCTGACATTGGCCGTGCTGTTCGGTTATCTGCTGGAATGGGTATTTTTCAGTTTCCTTTACCAGCGTGAGCACCTGCAGCAGGTCCTCATGACCTATGGCCTGATCCTGGTGCTCGAAGAGTGTCGCAGCCTGATCGTCGGGGATGACGTGTACGGCGTCAAAGCGCCCGACTTCCTCGCCGGCACCCTGCCCCTGGGTGAACTGATGACCTACCCGGTGTACCGGCTGTTCATCTCGGGCGTCTGCCTGGCACTGGCACTGGGCATGTACCTGGTGTTCACCCGGACCCGGCTGGGCATGATGATTCGTGCCGGCAGCACCAACCGCGAAATGGTTCAATCCCTGGGCATAGACATCAAGTTCCTGTACCGGGTGGTGTTTGCGGCTGGCATGGGCGTGGCGGTACTGGCCGGCATGGTGGCCGCTCCGGTGTCCTCGGTTTACCCGGGCATGGGCAACTCGGTACTCATCATCTGTTTTGTGGTGGTGGTCATTGGCGGCATCGGATCCATCCGGGGTGCCTTGCTGGCCGCTTTGCTGATCGGCGTTGTGGACACTTTTGGCAAGGTGCTGCTGCCGCAGGCAGCCGGGGTGCTGGTGTATGTGCTGATGGCGCTGATCCTGCTGTGGAAACCCGACGGCCTGTTCAAAGCCGGATGAAAAGCCCCCCATGAACTTATCCAAAATCACGGTGGTGGTGCTGATATTTGTTGCACTGGCGCTGTACCCGCTGATTGCTGGCAGTTATGGCATGGATCTGGTTACCAAGATCATGGTCTTTGCCATCTTCGCCCTGAGTCTGGAATTGCTGGTGGGCACCACCGGCCTGGTGTGTTTTGGACAAGCCGCGTTTTTTGGCATTGGTGCCTATGCGGCGGTTTTGCTGTCCCCACCCACCGAATCTGCCTCCCTGCTGTGGCTGCTGCCCGCCTGTGTGGCCGCCGCAGCGCTCTATGCCCTGTTTGTGGGTGCCCTGTCGCTGCGCACCAAGGGGGCCTACTTCATCATGGTCACGCTGGCTTTCGCGCAGATGGCCTACTACATCGTTCATGACACCCCGCTGGGCGGTGGCACCGATGGCATTTACCTGATGGCCAAGCCGGTCATCGGCAGCTGGCTGGATCTGGACAAAGCCGGCACCTTGTATGGCTTGACCCTGGGCCTGATGGTCCTGGTGTTCGGCTTTCTTGCCCAGCTGAACCGCTCGCGCTTCGGGCGCGCGCTGTCGGGTATCCGCGTCAATGAGCAGCGCATGCGGGCCACCGGCTTCTCCACCTACCCCTACAAACTGGCCGCCTTTGTCATCTCGGGCGGCATTGCCGGACTGGCCGGGTTTTTATTCGCCGTCAAAGACGGTTTTGTCAACCCCGAGTTGCTGAGCTGGCATCTCTCTGGCGCGGTTCTCATCATGATTATTCTGGGCGGCTTGGGGCATCTGCGCGGAGCCCTGATCGGGGCCTTTGCATTTGCCTTCCTGCAGGAATTTTTCAAATCAGAAGCCATTTTTGGTGAGTTTGCCAAACACTGGCATCTGGGTCTGGGCCTGAGCATCATGGCCAGCGTGGTCTTTCTGCCCAACGGCCTGGTTGGTCTGCCTGCCCAGCTGCGCCAACGCTTGATGGGTCGCAGCGGCAGCACCAAGGGTTCGGCATGAACCTGCCTGTGCTGCTGCGTGGCCACAACATCACCCGGCGCTGGGGCGGGCTGGTGGCGGTAGACCAGGTCTCCATCGATCTGCACCGCGGCAGCGTGCATGCGGTGATTGGTACCAATGGTGCCGGCAAATCCACCCTGATCAATATTTTGTCCGGTGAGATTGAACCCTCCAGCGGCAGCGTGGAACTGCTGGGTCAGGACATCACCGGCTGGTCACAGCCCCGACGGGCGCGCGCTGGCATGGGCCGCAGTTATCAGCGCACCACGATTTTCCCCACCTTCAGCGTGCTGGAAAACTGCCGCCTGTGCGCGCAGGCCAGCCTGCAAAAGCCATGGCATTGGTGGCGCGATGCACAGGCCTGCCAAGATTCCCTGGCTTTGGCGCGCCAGGCTGTGGAGCAAAGCGGCCTGGCGACTTTGGAAGACCGCCTTGCTGGGCTGCTGTCGCACGGACAAAAGCGCCAACTGGAAATCGCCATGTGCCTGTCTACACAGCCCCAGGTGCTGCTGCTTGACGAGCCGCTGGCCGGCATGGGCGCAGAGGAAACAGACCGCATGCTGGACTTGCTGGCACAGCTCAAGGCCAACCATGCCATTTTGCTGGTCGAGCACGACATGGATGCGGTGTTCCGCATTGCCGACACCATCACCGTGATGGTCAACGGCTCGGTGCTGGCCACCGATGTGCCCCACGCCATCCGCAGCAACCCGCTGGTACAGGCTGCCTATCTGGGCGGCCATTGATCTGCACCCGGCATGAAGTGACATGAACGCCACCGAATTCATCCTCGATGCCCGGGGTATCCATGCCTGGTACGGCACCAGCCATGTGCTGCACGGGATTGATCTGCAAATCGCTCGCGGACAAACCGTGGCACTGCTCGGGCGCAACGGCATGGGCAAAAGCACCCTGATCCGGGCCTTGCTCGGTCATGTCCCTCAGCGCGACGGCTATATCGGCCTGTTCGGCACCGATGCCTCGCACGCCAAACCGCATGAGGTGGCCCGCATGGGTGTGGCTTACGTGCCCGAAGGGCGCGGCGTATTCGGCAATCTGTCCGTGCGCGAAAATCTGGTCATGGCTGCACGGCGGGGTAGCGATGGCCGCCTGGATTGGACGCTTGATCGGGTGCTGGCAACCTTTCCCAGACTCCAGGAGCGGTTCAATCACCTGGGAGGCCAACTCTCAGGCGGTGAACAGCAGATGCTGTCTATCGGACGGGCCCTGATGACCCACCCCGAGTTGATCATTCTGGACGAAGCCACCGAAGGCCTGGCCCCCCTGATTGTTCAAGACATCTGGCGTGTGATTGACACCATCCGCGACAACGGCATTGCCACGCTCATCGTGGACCGGGACTACCGCAAATTGCTGTCGCGCTCAGACCGGGCCCTGGTCATTCAAAAAGGCCAGGTGGTGATTGCCGGCAGTGCCCGGGAGGTCGCAGACAGCCCGGAACTCTCAGGCTATCTGGGGGTTTGAGGCAGACCCAGATGAATGATGCACTAGGCTCCCACTGGCTCTCCGTCCATAGCCTGATGGTGGTCAGCGGCCTGGTGATTTACGGCATTACCTCGCACGCCAGAAAAAAGCACCGCCATCCCTCTGCGGCGATGGCCTGGCTGGTGTCACTGGTCTTGATCCCCTACCTGGCACTGCCGCTGTACCTGCTGCTGGGCAATCGCAAAATCATCCGGGATGTCAGCGCCGCCAAACGGCTGCCCGGCCTTGGCTTCACACCAGACTTGCCACCTCCCACGGCACCCGCCGCGCAGTCAACCCGCCGCCGATTTCAGGACCTCGCGGCCGCCATGGGATTACCAGCGCCCGGCAGTTACCAGGCGCTGCATATCCATCAGGATGGCGAGCAAGCTCTGGCCTCGCTGATCCAGATGCTTGAACGGGCAGAACAGTCCCTGGATATCTGTACGTTTTTCCTGGGGCGCGATCCTGTTGGCCGCCACATCAGCGAGATTCTGATTCGAAGAGCCCAGGCCGGCGTGCGGGTTCGGCTGCTGCTCGATGGGGTGGGGATTTATCTGGGTGGCAAACCAGACCTCAAGCCCTTGAAGGCTGCCGGTATTCAGGTGGCCTTGTTTTTCCCGCCTTTTCGTGTACCTCCGACCGGCGGCACCAACCTGCGCAACCATCGCAAATTGGTCATCGCAGACCAGGCCTGTCTGTGGACCGGGGGCCGTAATCTGGCGGCTGAATACTTTTGCGGCGATCCGGATTCCATCAGGAACAAGGGCCGCTGGATAGACCTGAGTTTTGACCTCTCAGGGCCGCTGGTGCATGACGCGCAACGCCTTTTCGAGCAGGATTGGGAACTTGCTAACCGGGGTAGCCGCCACCCCTCAGTCCCGGTAACCGCAGTCTCTTTGCCGGCAGTTCCGGTAACAAGTTTTAACGCTGGGCCCCACCCCGCTCAAAGCCAGCCGCCCGAAGCCCAAGTCATTGCCAGCGGGCCAGATCAGGCTGATGACACGCTGTACTCCTTGCTGATCTCCAGTTGCTTTAGTGCCCACCAGCGGATTCTCATGGTCACGCCCTACTTTGTACCGGATGCCACCCTTTTGATGGCCATGACGCTGGCGGCCAGGCGCGGCGTGCGGGTAGACCTGCTCATGCCGGCCCACTCCAACCACAGGCTGGCCGACATGGCACGGCATGCATCGCTCAGGGACATGGTGTTGGCAGGCACGCAGGTCTGGCTTTGCCCCCAGATGATTCATGCCAAAGCCGTGGTGGTCGATGACGATCTGGCTCTGGCCGGATCTGCCAATCTGGACGAGCGCAGCATGTTTCTCAACTTCGAAGTCATGATTGCATTTTTTGAGTCAGCGGATGTCAACCGCTTTGCGCAGTGGCTGCAACACCAGCGTGCAAACGCGGTCCCCTACCAGGCAAGGAAACCCGGCGTGCTGCGGGAGTTCGGCGAAGGCTTGTTGCGCTGGCTGGCCTTCCAGCTTTAAGCAGCCCAACAGTTCCAATATTCAGGTCACAATACCCGCCATGAAAGCACAAGCCATCGTTTTTAATGCCCCTCAATCCTTGTCTGTCCAGACCCTGGATGTTTGCGACATGGGTACTACGGACGTCGAAGTTGAGGTCTCCTACAGCGGCATCAGCACCGGCACCGAACGCCTGCTGTGGGACGGCACCATGCCACCGTTTCCCGGCCTGGCTTACCCGCTGGTTCCTGGTTATGAGACCGTGGGCACCGTCGTCAAAGCCGGCTCCGGGGTGACAGACATCGCGGTGGGCGACACGGTTTTTGTACCCGGTTCGTACGCGTTTCAGGGCGTGCAAAATATTTTTGGTGGTTCGGGCTCCATGCTGGTGGTGCCGCAAGACCGGGTGGTCAAGGTCGATGCGGCGCTTGGCCCCAAAGCCGTGCTGCTGGCCCTTGCCGCCACGTCTTACCATACGTTCTCTTTGGGTGGCGCACGCCAGCCCATGGTCTACCCGGACCTCATCATCGGCCACGGCACCATGGGCCGGCTCCTGGCCCGCATGGTGGTGGCAGCAGGCCAGCCTGCACCCGTGGTCTGGGAAACCCAGGCCGTGCGACGCGAAGGTGGCATGGGCTACCCGGTGATTCACCCGGATGAAGACACCCGCAAAGACTACCGCGCCATTTATGACGTCAGTGGTTACAGCGAGATCCTGAACACAGTGATTCCCAAAATGGCCATGGGCGGTGAGGTCTGCCTGGCCGGCTTTTACAAGCAGGACCTGAGCTTTGCCTACGCACCGGCTTTCATGCGCGAAGCGCACATCCGCATTGCCGCGCAATGGAAAAAGCATGATCTGCTGGCCGTCACCGAGATGATGCAAACCGGTGCCCTGTCGCTGGAAGGCCTGATCACCCACACCCAAACCCCGGCCCATGCCCGCGAAGCCTATGAAGTGGCTTTCGGCGACGTGCATTGCCTCAAAATGATTATTGACTGGCGCAAGGCTTAAAGCCACCAACCGTCAACGCCCACCCTGGGCGTACCCCGCAGCAGGGATAATGCGTGCCACATGGCACTTATCACCTTACTCAACGCCCAGCTGGCATTCGGGCATGTTCCCCTGCTCGACCACGCTGACTTCTCACTCGAAAGCGCAGAGCGCGTCGGCCTGATTGGCCGCAACGGGGCTGGCAAATCGTCCATGCTCAAAATTCTGGGCGGCCTGGACAAGCCCGATGACGGCACGCTGCAGGTGCAAAGCGGTACCCGCATTGCCTACGTGGCACAAGAGCCCCAACTAGAGGCAGATGCTACAGTTTTTGCAGCAGTCAGCGAGGGACTGGCAAGGATTATTGCCCTGATTGACGAATATTCCCAAGGCCATGGCGACCTTGACGCCATGCAAAGCGAGATAGAGGCCCTGGACGGCTGGAACTGGGAACAACGCATCGGCGAAACCCTGCACCGCCTGCACCTGGACCCCCAGGCCATTGTCAAAACCCTCTCCGGCGGCACCAAAAAACGCGTGGCGCTGGCGCAAGCGCTGGTGGCGCAACCCGATATCCTGCTGCTCGACGAACCCACCAACCACCTGGATCTGGACAGCATCGAGTGGCTGGAGGGGCTGCTGGTGGACTTCAAGGGCTCCATCATCACCATCACCCACGACCGCTCGTTTCTCGACAATGTGGCCACCCGCATTGTTGAACTGGATAGGGGCAAGCTGCTGTCTTACCCCGGCAACTTTGCCGCTTACCTGGTGCAAAAGGAAGAACAGGCCGCGCAGGAAGCCGTGATCAATGCCCGCGCTGACAAATTGCTGGCGCAGGAAGAAATCTGGATCCGCAAAGGCGTGGAAGCCCGGCGCACGCGGGCCCAGGCACGCATTGTGCGGCTGGGTGAATTACGCGCCAAACGCGAGGCCCGCCGTGAAGCCGTCGGCAGCGTCAACATGGACATTGCCAGCGGCGACAAAAGCGGCAAGCTGGTCTCCGAGATGGTGCATGTGAGCAAAACCTTCGCTGACCGCGCAGACACAGTTGCCAGCGCGGGCGCGCGCGTGATCGTGCGGGACTTCAGCACCACCGTGTTGCGCGGCGACAAGATTGGTCTGCTCGGGCCCAATGGCGCGGGTAAAACCACGCTGCTCAAGCTCATCCTGGGCGAAATCAAGCCCGACCCCGCACCCGCCAACGCACCACCGCCCGAGCCCGGCCACAGCCCCTGGGGCACGGTGCGGCTGGGTTCTAACGTCACCGTGGCCTACTTTGACCAGATGCGCAACGCGCTGGATCTGGACGCCACGCTGGAAGACTTCATCAGCCCCGGCTCGGAATGGATCGAGATCGGCAACCAGAAAAAACACGTCAAAAGCTATCTGGGCGACTTCCTGTTTTCCCCCGCCCGGGCCAACTCACCGGTACGTTCGCTCAGCGGTGGCGAGCGCAACCGCCTTCTGCTGGCACGCCTGTTTGCCCGCCCGGCCAATGTGCTGGTGCTCGATGAGCCCACCAACGACCTGGACATCGACACCCTGGAGCTGCTGGAAGATTTGCTGCAAAGCTATGACGGCACGGTGTTTCTGGTCAGCCACGACCGCACCTTCATGGACAACGTGGTCACCAGCACCATTGCCTACGAGGGCGAAGGCCGCTGGCGCGAGTACGAAGGCGGCGTCAATGACTGGCTGGTGCAGAGCCGCCGGGCCAGCGACATTGCCAAGGCCAAGGGCCAAAAAGGCGCCAACCCCTTTAACTACGAGCGCAATCAGCTATCAAAGCAGGAGCAACTCTCAGCCTCTGCGAATGCGTCACCCTCAGGCGGGAGCGCCGCATCCTCAACCGTGGCAGCTGCCAAGGCCCGCAAGCTCAGCTTCAAGGAGCAGCGGGAACTTGACGGGCTGCCCGACACCATTGCCAAGCTCGAAGCCGAGCAACAACAGATTGCCGACGCACTGGCAGACGGCAGCCTGTTTGCCAGCGACAACGCCCGTGCCCTGGCCATGACAGCCCGCAACGCCCAGATAGACGAAGCCCTTATGGCCGCTCTGGAGCGCTGGGAAGCACTGGCAAAACCGGTATCGGCCTGAAATCCGGGCCTTCAATCTCAGGCGTGAGTTCATGAACCGCCCGGTAGTTCGTCAGAAAGAGCTTGCCGCTCAGCGCCCCCAGAAAATGACTGCGCTGCAGCTGGTCCATGACCGGACCTTTGACCTCGCTCAGGTGCAGGGCTATGCCCGAATCCCGCAGACGCTCGTCAATGGCCTCCAGGCTCTCCAGCGCGCTGGCGTCAATGTCATTGATGGCCGAGCACTGCAACACCAGATGCTGCAACTGCGGATGCTGGGCCACCACCTCGTTAACCCTGTCCTCCAGCGCTCTTGAGTTGGCGAAATAAAGGCTTTCGTCCACGCGCAGACTCACCAGCCTGGGGCTGACCAGAACCTCATGTCTGAGGATATTCCTGAAGTGCTCGGTACCGGCCACCAGACCCACCTCGGCAATGTGCGGCCGGCTGGTTCGTAACAGATACAAGGCCAGCGAAACCCCCACACCCACCATCAGGCCGATTTCAACGCCACTGCCCAGCGTCACCAGCAGCGTGGTGAGCCCTGCTGCAAAGTCGGGTTTGGAGTAACGCCAGGTCTTGCGGAAAATTTCAAAGTCCACCAGCGACAAAACCGCCACGATGATGGTGGCAGACAGTGTTGCCTGCGGCAGGTAGTACAAGGCGGGCGTGAGCAACAACGAAGCCAACATGATCCCGATAGCTGTGAACACGCCTGCTGCCGGTGTTTGGGCACCCGCATCAAAGTTCACCACCGAGCGGGAAAACCCGCCGGTTACCGGAAACCCACCTGAAAAAGCCGCAGACAAATTGCTTGCGCCCAAGGCCACCAGCTCCTGATCGGGCTCAATGCGCTGGCGGCGTTTGGCGGCCAACGTCTGTCCTACCGACACCGACTCGACAAAGCCCACCACGCTGATCAGCAGCGCCGGAAACGCCAGCTCTTTCCACAACGCCAGATCCCACAGCGGCAGGGTCAGGGGCGGCAGGCCCTGCGGCACTGTGCCCACGATCTTCAGGCCCTGGGTTTGCCACTCCAGCAGCCAGGCCAGGCCGGTTGTCAGGACAATGACGGCAACGGGCCCTGCCTTGGTCATGAGGTCTGCCAGACGGGTGCTCATGCCCCAAGCCACCAGCAGCGGCGTCAAGCCCTTTCGCACCCAGAACAGGAACAGCAAGGCAAACGCACCAATGGTCAGTGTCAGCCCATGGATGTTCGCAAGCTGGGCTCCCAGGGCCAACATCAGCTCGACAACGTTATGGCCATCGGCCTGCACGCCCATCAGGGTCTTGAGCTGGCTGGCTGCAATCAGCAAGCCTGATGCAGAAATAAAGCCCGCAATCACCGGATGGCTTAAAAAATTAGCTAGAAAACCCAAGCGCAAAACACCCATCAACAACAGCATGGCCCCTGAAATAAACGCCAGCGTGATGGCCATGGCCCAATAGGCCTGAGACCCCACAGCGGCATGTTCGCCAAGCGCGGCTGCCGTCATCAACGAGACCACCGCCACCGGCCCCACGGCCAGCACCCGGCTGGTCCCGAAGACGGCATACAGCAACAACGGTGCCACACTGGCATACAGGCCCACCTCGGGTGGCAAGCCCGCCAGCATGGCGTAGGCCAGGCTCTGCGGGATGAGCATGATGGTGACGATCAGTGCCGCCACCGCATCACTGGCCAGGGTGCTGCGGTTGTACTCCCGCCCCCAGCTCAGAATGGGCAATGTTGGCATCAGCCAGCTGCTCTGGGTTGGTGCCAGTACCGGTCAGCCAGCTCATACACAAGCATGCCCGCCAGCATGGCAGCCACAAAAGCCAGTGCCTTGAGCTGACCTGCAGCCATGGACACCAGGGCCGGCCCGGGGCAGAACCCGGCCAGTCCCCAGCCTGCGCCAAACAGCAGCGCACCGATGACCAGCCGCTTGTCGATCTGGTTTGATTTAGGCAGGTGCAGAGCGCCGCCCAGAAACGTATGGGTTCTTTTTTTGGCAATGGCAAAGGCAAAAAAACCAACGCCAATGGCTCCGCCCATCACCAGCGCCAGCGACGGGTCCCAGACTCCGAACAAGTCCAGAAACCCCAATACCTTGCCGGGATCCGTCATGCCCGACAACAAAAGACCCAGGCCAAAGATCAGGCCGACAACAAATTCACTGAGACGAGAACGCATGACATGACCCCTTAAAGAAGATGCCGGATGACAAAAACAACCAGGAAACCGGCAGCCATAAACGTCGCCGTGGCCACCAGGGAACGCGGCGACAGCCGCGACAGCCCGCAAACGCCGTGCCCGCTGGTGCAGCCTGAGCCATATCGCGTGCCCACGCCCACCAGCAGTCCGGCAAGGACAATGGTTCCAAAACCGGCATCAATGCGCGGGGCCTGCGCAAAACCCTCTGGTGCCAACATGAAAAACACGGCAGGTGCCAGCGCCATGCCCAACAGAAAAGAAAGCCGCCATCCCGTATCCCCGGTTTTCGGAGGCAACAAGCCGCCCAGAATGCCGCTGATGCCCAAAATCCGGCCATTCAACAAAATGAAAAGCGCAGCGGCGACCCCCAGTAAAACGCCCCCCAGCAGGGAAGCCCAGGGTGTGAAATGTGCCCAGTCAATCGTCATCATGGCTCCTTGGTTTGTCCACAAAACTGTTCATACAGAACTTCCATGATGGCCAGCGCTTTGGGGCTGTTCACCTGGTAATAAATCGACTTACCCTCCCGGCGGGTACTCACCATCTCCTCATCGCGAAGCACGGTCAGTTGTTGCGACAAGGTGGGTTGAACTATGCCCAGCATCTCTTCAAGTTCACCGACGCGCCGCTCTCCCTGGGACAGCAGACACAGGATCATCAGGCGATCCGGATTGGTTAACACCTTCAGCAACCGGCAGGCCTGCCCTGCGGCTGTTTGCATCTCGGCCAGTTCCATGGCAACAGTTTTCATCAAGCTCTCCTCAACATCGGAATAAATATTATATTGACTTATAGTTTGTTTGTAAATATAATTTATTCAGCTTAAATGAAAGAACGCTCATGGCCAACACGCAAACCAGCCCCGAAGTTCACGCCATCTTTGACCCCACAACCTGGACCGTGACCTACGTGGTGCACCAGGGCATGGGCTCAGCGTGCGCCGTCATTGATCCCGTGTTGGACTACGACCCCAAATCAGGACGCACTGGCTTGGATACCGCCAACAAGGTAATTGACTTTGTGCAGAAAAACAAGCTCAAGGTGGCGTGGATACTAGAAACCCATGCCCACGCCGATCACCTGACAGCAGCCCCCTACCTCAAAGCCCAACTGGGCGGAACAATTGCCATCGGCAGCCAGATCACAGCAGTACAAAAAGTGTTCAAGGGCCTGTTCAATCTGGAGGCCTCCTTCCAGGTCGATGGCTCACAGTTTGACCAGCTGCTGGTGGACGGGCAAGACATTCCCTTGGGCACGCTTGTTGGCCATGCCATCTCGGTGCCCGGGCACACGCCCGCCTGCATGGCCTACCAGTTTGGCGACGCCCTGTTTGTCGGAGACACCCTGTTCATGCCGGATGTCGGTTCGGCCCGCTGCGACTTCCCCGGCGGGGATGCCAAGACCCTGTATGCCTCCATCCGGAAAATCCTCAGCCTGGCACCGCAAACCCGATTGTTCATGTGCCATGACTACCCGCCCAACGACAGACCGGTTGCCTTTGAAAGCACCGTTGCGGCGCAGCGCGCAAACAACATTCATGCGCACGATGGCATCACCGAAGCGCAATTTGTTGCCATGCGGACCAAGCGCGATGCCCAGCTGGAAGTGCCTGTGCTCATCCTTCCGGCGGTACAGATCAATATCCGTGCCGGTGAGATGCCACCCAAGGAAGACAACGGCATTGCCTATCTCAAGATTCCACTCAACGCGCTTTGAGTCTCAGGCGCAATCGGCAAATGGCTCAGTCCGCAATTGGTTCAATCTGCAATTGACTCAATCTGCAATGGCCAGGTGGCCAAGTCCGGCGTTGTCCAGAGCACGGCGAACCGTTCCATCTTTTTTGGCGGTTTCAATAAACGCTGAAGCAAAGGCCAGTGCCGTGGCCTGGTTTTTTTGCAACGCCAGTGCCACACCCGTCACCTGAAACGCCCCGGCCAAAATCCGCGATCCCGGAAGATTTTTTTGCAAGGCGGGCAAGGCGTCGTGCGTCAACGCAAACGCAGCCACAGCGCCCGACGCCAGCATGTCCATCGCTTGGGCAATGGTTGGGGCCGAACTGAAGTTGGCCAAAGGGGCCGTGCGCTGCGCCGCCCTGAACGTGGTCGAGCCCGCGATGCCGACCACCGCCACCCCAGGCTGGTTGACCTGCGCCATGGAATCAATATCAACGTTCGGGCCAACCAGGTAGGTACTTTCAATCACGAAATAGGGCGGGCTGAAATCCACACGCCGTCTTCGCTCGTCGTCTGCGGGCATAAAGGCCACATCCAGACGGCCAGCTTCAACAGCATCGGTTAACTCACCCGTAGTGCCAGCCACCACAAAGTCGGCTTCAACACCGCATGCCCGCGCCAGGGCCAACCCGATATCAACGCTCACACCTCTGGGTTTTCCCGCCGGGTCTGTGGTGACAAACAAGGGCGTGATGGCCGGAGCCAGAGGCACGCCCACACGGAGTCTGCCGTTACCCATTCCAATGAGATTGTTCAATTTGCTCTTCCTGTTTAACAAAGCAGCCAACAACGAGTCACTGCCTCATCGCGTCACGCCATACACCCACAGGCCCAGCCACTCATGCAAGGCAGTCTGCCAGGTCAGCAGGCTGTGGGCCAGGGTGTATTCGGTCAGAGCTGTCGTGGGGCCGGTTCTAAAGTCCACCGGGTAGGCGGTAACCTTGCAGCCCAGGGCTTCAAATTCGGCCATGCTGCGCGGCATATGCCAGGCTGATGTGACCAGCAGCCAGGGCTGTTGGCAGCGCTCGCCCAGCAGCTGGGCCACCTGGCGGGCGTTTTCGCGGGTGGTGCGCGAGTTGGCTTCCAGCGTCACCCGGCCCATGTCCACACCCTGGGCCTGGTAGAAAGCACGCGCCAGCTCGGCCTCGGTGGTGCCGGTGGCCAACAGGCGACCTTCCCCGCCCGAGAACACCAGCGCCAGCTGCGGGTATTGGCGCATCAGGCCCACAGGCACACTCATGCGCTCAGCGGCTTCGCCCAAAGGCACTTGGCCATGCGCCAAAAACACGCCGGGGTGTCCGGTGGCACCGCCCAGCACGATCATGCCCACATGGCGGCTCACGTCTTGGGCCGTAGGCACGGGGTAGCGGTTCTCCAAAGGGCGCAACAAGGCGTCGGGCACAGCCCTGAAACCCAAAAGGCCCAGCACCGCCAAACCCACCCACAGCAGGCCCAAGGCCGTGCGCCGCCAGCGCTTGGAGCCCAGCAGCAGCAAGGCCAGCGCCCAGCCCAAGGCCAACCAGAACAGAGGCTGGGTGATGGCCGAAAGCAATTGGGATGCAACAAACACGCTGGCTTGACCTTGTCAGTGCGTGTGCGTTTATTCGTTGGCCAGCGCTTCGCGCTCCAGGGCCATGTGCACCCAGTCCACCACCTCACCGCTGGGCTGGTAGCCGCTGACCAGGTCTTTGAGCATGGCGCGGATGACCGGTACATCGTTCACGCTCATGGCAATGTTCAAGGCATTGAGTTTTTGCTCCAACTGCGACCAGCTCAGGAACTGCTCGTGCGCTTTCATGATGCGCGGGTGCTGGGTGGGCTTGGGGTTGTCGCCAATCAGCAGTTCTTCATACAGCTTTTCGCCGGGGCGCAGGCCTGTTACTGCCAGTTCAATGTCGCCATCGGGCTGCAGTTCATCGCGCACGCTCAGGCCAGACAGCTCCACCATGCGCCGGGCCAGATCAATAATTCTTACCGGCTGCCCCATGTCCAGCACAAACACATCGCCGCCCTGACCCATGGCACCGGCCTGTATGACCAGCTGCGCGGCCTCGGGGATGGTCATGAAGTAGCGGGTAATTTCGGGGTGCGTGAGGGTGATGGGCCCGCCGTTTTTGATTTGCTCCCGAAACAGCGGCACCACCGAGCCGCTTGAGCCCAGCACATTGCCAAAGCGCACCATGGAGAAGGTGGTTCTGCCGCCAGGTGCCCTGCCCCCTTGTCCGGCTACTGCTGCGTTAACCACCGCCAGGGCTTGCAGCACCATCTCGGCCAGGCGCTTGGTAGCACCCATGATGTTGGTGGGGCGCACCGCCTTGTCGGTACTCACCAGCACAAAATTGCGCACACTGCTGCGCATGGCGGCTTGCGCGCACACCCGGGTGCCCCAGACGTTGTTGCGCACACCTTCTGCCGGGTTGTGCTCCACCAGGGGCACATGCTTGTAGGCCGCCGCATGGTAAATGGTGTGCGGCTTCCAGGTGTCCATGATCTCGTGCATGCGAACCTCATCACACACCGAGGCCAGCAGGGGCACGATCTCGACTTCGGGCTGCTCGCCCGCCAAAATGGCCTGCAAATCCTGGTGAATCTGGTAAAGCGCAAATTCACTCATCTCCACCAGCAGCATCTGCTTGGGTTGGGTCTTGAGGATTTGCCGGCACAACTCGCTGCCAATGCTGCCCCCGGCACCCGTGACCAGCACGGTTTTGCCGAAGGTGTTGAGGTTGAGCAGCAGTCCATTGGGTTTGACGGGCTCTCGGCCCAAGAGGTCGTCAATGTCCAGCTCGCGCACATCGCTCATGCTCACCTTGCCGGTGGCAATGTCGCTCAGGCCCGGCAGGGTACGCACCGCCACTTTGTGGGGTTTGAGTTTGTTCAGAATGTCGTTGCGCCGCTGGCGCGACGCACTGGGCAGTGCCAGTAGCACATCGGTGATGGGCGCGGCGTTCAGAATTTCGGCTAAATCGGCCGGGTTGTGGATGGGCAGGCCGTCGAGCACATGGCCATGCAGCCGGTCGTCGTCGTCCAAAAAACCTACTGCACGAATCTCGGGGCTGTTGGCCATGGCCGCTGCCAGCTCCCGGCCAGCACTGCCAGCACCGTAAACAAGGGCTTGCGGCAAGGCCGCCTTGCGCAACTGCAGGTGGTACAGACCACCCAGCCACACCCGCGCCGCAGCGCGGGAAGCCCCCACCAGCAGCAGCAGCAACAGGGGCTGGATCAGACCGATGGTGCGCGGCACGCCATCCACACCCCAAAAGGTGAAGATGGCGGCATACGCAGTGCCATACAGCAACGAGGCACGCGCCACCGCCACCATGGCGGGCATTCCGCTGTAGCGAAAGATGGCGCGGTACAGCCCCGAGGTAATAAAGATGGGCAGCGCCAGCACCAAAGCGGCCAGCACCGCCCACAGGGCAGGCCCCGCCAGTGATACCCATTCACCCGTGCGCAGGTAAAACGCCAACCACACCGACAGCACGCAAAGGCCGGTGTCCAGCGCCAGCACCACCCCACGCTTGACCGGGCGCGGCAAGGCCAGGGCGGGCGCGGCAAAACGGCTAAGTCTGTGGATCATGGTTTGCGTTTGATTGTGTTCATGATGAAACTCCGTCAGTGCCTATTTTGCGCCATCCAGGTGGTCACTTGACCCTGAACGGGCTCTTGCGTGACCTCTTGCCAGGGGGGGACACAAAACGCCCGGGCTCAAAACCGGCGCGCTGCTGCAGAAGATAGTCACCGTCAATTTGCTGCGCCAAACTCTCGATGTCACGCGAGCTAACGCCCACCTCCGCAAAGTGCGACTTCCAGGTGTTGACCACTGTCACGACACGAACCACCTCAGACGCAGCTTCGGCAGGCGTCAAGGCAAATGCATCGCATTCGCTCATTGCATTGTCCAGCGTTGAATCGCGCCCCTGCACACCGCAAATGAACTCCTGGTAACCCTGACCCGAATGGGTAGGCAAGACATCGTAGGCCGGTGCCAGCCTCAGGCGTCCATGCTCAAAAGGGGCTACCACCAAGAGCGAATGGTTTTTTTCGTGGTCATCGGTGTTGTCCATCAAAATATTGAACACCATGCGGCGAAACAACTCGCGGGCGTCTTGCAAATTAGCGCCATTGATCGCCACGCCCGCCCGGCGCAACAAGCGCGCCAGCTCGGGATAACCCAACTCAGGCTCTTGGCCTGCAGCCGTAGCGGCCCGAATAGCCGTGCCTGCCGACACACTGTGAATCCGGCCACCGCCTGCCGTACGGTCAAAACGGCGAATAGCCACCGCATGCAAGCCTGACAAACGTACCACTTGCGTATCGGCCACTGTAATGCCCGCACGCGCCGCCAGCGTCATGGTCGCGTGCTCCACCAAAGGGGCATCCACCGGTTCGTTATTGAAAAACTTGATCACCCACTGATGACCATCGATGGTGATCAGCGCCTTGGGCTTGGCCCCGCCCAAAGGGCTGCCGCCACCCGCCATGATCCGGGCCTCCAGGGCCGACAGCGGCTCCGACGCTTCGATCTTGGCCGCGACCTCGCTCAATTGCTGCGCATCTTCCAGCCGGGGCAACGGCCCCAATGCCCTTGGAATATATACGCTGGCCGAGGTAGACACCCCCAGTGCCCCAAAGCGGTCGTCCCCCGCGTAATACAGGTACTCCATCAAGGACAAACGCTGTGGTTTGTCCACAAAGCGAATGACCTTTTCGCCCCAGCGGTCGGGGCGCGCATCATCTACCGCCCCCACCGCACGCAGTGCATCCGCCCCCAAACGCCCCTGCGGCAAAAACTCGGTGTCGATCAGCGGCAAATCTTCGCTCAGCGCAAAACCACTGGCCAGCCAATCGGGGCCGTATTGCAGCGAAACCCCCTTACCCGCCGCCACCAACTTGAGCGCACCCACATAACGCGGCGCAACAGGATCGGCCAAAAACCACACATACAGGTCATCCAACCGCATAGGTCAAGCCTGTTTGGTACTTGGCCCACGGGCCGTGGAGCGCGACTGCGCAGAAGCCTGTGCCCGTGCGCGCCCCAGCGCCTGCGCCTGGCGAATATCCAACTCGATGGCGCCCCGGTCCAGTTCGGGCGCAGCCAACTGGCCCAGCGCGCCATCGCGCTGAATCAGCCACAGTGCCGTTGCCACAATGCCAATGCCTACCGCTGGATCACCCGCCTCCAGCCGCTGCAGCGTGGGCACTGACACCCCCATGCGCTGAGCCCATGTTTTCAAAGACTCCTTGCGCCGCAAACGTGCCACCGCCAAATCTGCGCCCAACTTTTCGATGGCTGCAGCAGTGGCAGGTGGCAACTGCAAAAGGGCACGAGCGGTTTTAGGCATAAAATTTAAATACTATGAAAACATATATTTTATACACATCTATATTTAATATAGTAGGGCTTTCATCTTGGCTCTGACGTGCAGCATCACCTGCGCGGGTACGGTGGCTTGCCTGATTTACCGTTGTAACTGGCCGGGCTAATTACCAATGCAGGGCGATGGCCTGCTGACTCATGCCTGGCTTGCGGATCAAGCACCAGCCAGACCACGTCACCTGCATCGGGAACATAGCAATGCATTTACGAGGGGTTCAAGACGACGGGAATATCGCGTGCACCGTGCAATATGCGAACAATGGTGACCTGAACGGGGTTGTCTTTTGCAATGTAGTCGCCTATCTCCTCAAGATCGAACGCTGCCAAGGGCGTGAAGAGCAACTGCATTAGCGCGCTTGGCGAGTCGCCTGCTGTACGTATTTGGCTTGTAGTCGATCAAACACTGGTTCAGCCGCAAGGGCTGCACCACTGGCCTTGCCTGCGGCGATATCATTTCTCAGCGTTTGGAGTTGGATGGCCTGCTGGCGCTCGGTATCCTCGAGCAATCTCAGTCCGGCACGGACGACTTCACTGACGTTGTTGTAGCGCCCGCTTTCGACCTGGTCGCGGATGAAGGTCTCAAAATGGGGGCTTAGTGCAACACTGGTGGGCATAAAGTTTTCCTAACAGTTGTTAACTATTATTATTCGGCCAACAGGCTTTGTCCAGCACACGGCCCTGTCTCGCTGCCTCAGCCCACCATAAGCAGGGCTTTCATCTTGGCTCTGACGGTCTAGCTGCACCTTGCGTGCATGGAGTCATCAGGGGAAATCGACTCACTCCCCAGAAATTTCTACACATGCCTGCTTTTGGTTTACCAAAGCTTCTTCAATCAGCAATTGGTGATCCAAAAGTATCTTGAGCGTATTAGCTCGAGACTGGTTTCTGATCTTGAGCCAAATCACTTTGGGCGGCTGACCCCAGACCAATGACAACTCTTCAAAATCAGAATCACGGGTAACGATGACAAAATCCTGCTCTCTCGCCACTTGCCAGATTTCTGCATCTGATGCCGACTCAAGCCCAATAAGGGCAACCTGAGAACTACCAGGGAATTCATGCTGGAGAAAAGGGACCAAACGCCGCGACAGGTTTTCGTCTAGAAGCAGCTTCATTGAACTGCCAGGGAAAAGACCTTGTGCTCGCGGTCCGCCGCGAAAGCTAGCACCGCCAGCACGTCCTCAGGCTCCAGTTCCGGGAAGTCCGCCAATAATTCCTGTTGCGTCATGCCATTGGACAACATGGACAACACGTCATACACCGTAATGCGCAAACCACGGATGCATGGCCGACCGCCCCGTTTTCCTGGCTCCAGAGTAATCCTGCTCATGTTTGCATCTCCTCATTAATCAGACAACGATTTTGCATCACTTCCCATGATCCCCGTGAGCCTTAAACCTCTTACACGATCACCCACCAATTCCATGCCAGCTCGCTGCCTCAGCCCACCAAGAGCAGGGCTTTCATCTTGGCTCTGACGTGCAAACGCCCAATCAATTACATCCCCACCAACTCCATGGCCAGCTCACGTGGGTTATCGGTTCGTTGGCTAACATCCAGCATTTCAATGCCAAGCACGCGACCGGCAACGTCAAAGTCAAAAACCACACCGGGCCGCACCTCGTCACTCTCGACCACGGTACCCGCTAGCAATCGGATGTACATGGCATCAGCTTTGGGGTCATATTCAATTTTCATGGGATCACTCCATATTTTTCCAACTTGCTGGTCGCCATAACAGTTATCACGGTAACGACCACACCATTCTCACAAATTACCCGTAACAACATGCGCATGTTGAGTAAATTCGATTTGCATTTTTTTTATTGTATTGCCCACCTCAACCCCTCCCGCAAAGATACTGGCGGCCTCAGCCCACCATGAGTAGGGCTTTCATCTTGGCTCTGACGTGCAGCATCACGTGCGCGGGTACGGTGGCTTTTTTCTTGGCCTTGCGCACTTTCCAATCCAGGGATTTCACTTGATCTGACAATACGGCGCATTCAAGGCCATCCACTTGGGTCACCACCTCAAACGGGTGCCCTTTGATTTTGGTAGTCATGGGGCAGCAAACCATCAGGCCAGATTTACCGTTGTAACTGGCCGGGCTGATGACCAATGCAGGGCGATGGCCTGCTTGCTCATGCCCGGCTTGCGGATCAAACTCCAGCCAGACCACATCACCTGCGTTTGGCACATAGCAGCTTGCAGACATCACCATGACTCTTTACCAACCGGCTCGCCAAAGCTGAATTCGCTGTGCGCGTTGTCCGGTGTCATGTCCGCCAGCAGCTTGTCCAGGCTGTAAGTGACATTTTCTGAGGGCTGGATCACAATGCGCCCGCGTGAAACGACCAGCTCCACCTCTTGATCTACAGCGAAACCAGCCTCTTTTAATGCCGCGCTGGGCAGACGACATGCAGGGCTATTGCCCCATTTGCGGATGACGGCTTGCATAAGAAATCTCCTTAAAGTATCTACATTGTAGAAACTTTATACCTGCGGATCAACACAGATTGGTCGTTTGCGTCCCAAGGCCAGTGCTTGGGCCAATGCCCAGACCAACCTTCAACCAGCCTTGTATGCGCCAGGTTTGCGCCGCATGGTCAAGGCGCGGAAACACCAGCCAAATTGGGTTAGGCGGGCATAGACCATGCTGTAGCCAAAAGTGGCCAGGCAGAAGAAAAGAATGAGCATGGGTGTATCGGTAGGGAATACAACCGCAGCAGCGGCGGGCACAGCGGTAAAGAACCAGCACAGGGGGCTGGTCAGGCTGTTTTGCATTTTTTGGCTTACGTTGCCCAGAACGCGGCGCACGATGCGGCGGTGTATGTAGTGGTGCAAGTGCCCCTTGTCGGGCTGGCCCGGATGATGGTCTTGGCGTTTACGCCGCCGATAGATCGTGAATAGAACCTCCAGCACCGGGTAAACACACACCACCAAAGGTGCCCAAGACGTGACTTCGGCATTGCGCATGGGCAGCAAAACGCCCAGCCATGCCAACACAAAGCCCAGCAGATAGGCCCCGCCATCACCCAGAAACAGTTTGCCCAAAGGCCAATTGACCAGACCAAAGCCCAAAGCGCACATGGCAACGATAAAACAGACCGTTGCCAGCGGTGCATCGCCCACCTGGAGCGAAATCAAACCCAAAGCTGCCGACATGATGGCGACCGAGCCAGAAGCCAAGCCGTTGAAACCGTCGATGATATTGATGGCGTTGGCGAAACCGCCCACGGCAAAGGCTGTGAACAGTACGGCAAACGGCAAGAAGCTGAGCACCCAGTCTATGGGCATCACACCGGTGTTTTGTATGGCGATGCCAGTTAAAAGCCAGCCTACAACACCGCTGCACATGGTTGCCAACAGGCGGGGCATAACCCCTACCCGCTTTGTTAAATCTTCGGCCAAGCCAAACGCGAATGCGGGTACACCTGCCAGCAGTATGGGGCCGAGCACGGCGCGCACATCGGGTGCGGCAAACACCCAGGCAACGAACAGACCCAGCGCAATGGCAACACCGCCAATGCGTGGTGTGGGCTCAGTGTGGTGGTTTTGAACGCCAAACGCGTTGTCCAGACTTAAGTGGCTATGCCAGCTCTGAGTGGCAATCAGCGCGATGCTGGTTACCAGGGTGACGCTAAAGACAAGGTAAAAATCAAACATGGTGAATGACCATGCAACACCATGCCTGGTGCCACTTGGGAAAAACAAGAATACCAAGCGGTTCGGCCTGAATGGTTGAAACTCGACTTAGCAAATTTTTTTCCTCACTCATTGTCAGAATTTTTATAGAAACCGCGCTCTTTCATCAAAAGCGCGCTGACCGATTTTAGCCGCAACTACATTGGCATGCAGATGGCTTAAGCAAGGGGTATTTGAGGAGAGTCAAGTGCTCCCGGATGTAAATTCAAGCCAGCTCAAGACCCACGCTGCGTGCAGCCGCACACACCGCCAGCCACGTGTCATCGGGAATGGGGATGCCATCCACCTCACGCTTGGCCCTGACTCTTGCTTCAGGCTCACCAGGCACCATCACCTCATCAAAGCCCTTGGCTGGCGGCACGGCCTTGATGCGTCCCAAACTTTCTGCCAAGGCAGGCGCGTACTCAGCCATGGGCCTGAAAAGACTGGCGTCCATCGCAAAAATAAAGATGCCGCTGCGCGCAGTCACACCCGGGTAGGCTTCAGCCCCAATCAGGGGGCCGCTGAGGAGTTCGGCAACAACCGCCAAGGCATACCCCTTGTGCGCACCAAAGGGCAGCAAAAACCCCCCGTCAAGAAAGTCCTGGGGATTGATGGAGGGGTTTCCATGTTTATCCAGAATCACATCAGGCGGCAGATTTTCGTGGCGTGCTTTGGCCACTTTGACTTTACCGGCGGCAATGGCCGAAGTTGCAATATCCAAGGTAACCGGTGCACCCGCCGGGTTTGGAATTGAAAACGCAATCGGGTTGGTTCCCAAGACAGCGGCCGCACCGCCAAAAGGCGCTGTCATCGCCCGGTCTACCGTTCCTATGGCCATAAACATCACCACATCTTGCCGGGCAGCCCGGTCTGTGAAGGCGGCCAAGCGCCCGGTGTGTGCCGCCTGCACCACTGAAACCACCGCAACACGGTTTGCCTTGGCCTTGGCAATGGCAAGGTCTGCCGCAAAAAGCCCGGTGCACTGCCCCAGCGCCCAGTGACCGGTGATCAATGCAGAGTTTGGCGTCTCCTGAAGTATTTCAGGTCGCGCTGCAGGCACAATTTCTCCGTCTTTGATACTTTTTAAATACTCCGGAATCCGCAAAATCCCATGTGAATCATGCCCCGCCATGTGGTTATCAACCAAGACTTCTGCCACTTGTTGCGCCAGGTCTTCAGGTGCACCCGCAGCGCAGAAGATCGACGCGGTCATTTGTTCCAAAGCGCTTTTAGAGAACACTGGCATAGGCTACAACTCCTCAATGAATGGATTAACATGTTATGCGCATACACAACCTGTTTACATAAATTGAAATATTCAAAATGAAAAAATTCAGTCTTTTGCTTTGGTGTTTCGGCCTCTTTGCAAGTGGGGCTGTTCTGGCTCAAACAGTTTTCCCGAATAAGCCTGTGAGTATTGTTGTGCCGTTCCCCCCTGGCGGCGCTGCAGACCAACCAACCCGGCTGATGGGTCAAGCCATGAACAACGTGTGGAAACAACCCACCGTTATTCTTACCCGCCCTGGCGCGGGTGGCGGCATAGGCACTGCCGCAGTAGCCAACGCAGCTGCCGATGGCTACACCCTCTTGGCCACTAACCCCTCTTTGTTGATACTGCCTGAGGCAGACCGGCTCTTTGGCCGAACATCCACCTTTGACCGATCCAGTTTCGTCCCGCTGGCCTTGTTGGTGGCAGACCCCGTGGTGCTGGTAGTTAAAGCAGATGCCCCCTGGAAAACTTATCAAGAATTCATTGCAGATGCCCGCGCCAATCCAGAAAAACTCACCTACGGATCATCCGGTGCTTACAGCGCCTCCCACTTGCCTATCGAAATGCTGGCCAACGCTGCAGGCGTGAAGTTTCGTCACATTTCGTATTCGGGCGGTGGCCCGGCCATCCTGGCGGTGTTGGGCGGCCACATCAGTGCCACGGCCAGTTCCCCCTCGGCGCTGTCTGCGCAAATCAAAGCGGGAACGCTCAGGGCACTTGTAACTACCGGAGCCAAGCGGGTAGCCGCTTTGCCGGATGTACCCACTGCGGTTGAATTGGGCTACAAAGATGCAGAGTTCTATATCTGGATCGGTCTTTTTGCACCCGCCAAAACGCCTGATGCAGTGGTCCAAACACTGCGTGCTGACATTCAAAAAGCAGTCACCATGGATAACGGCTTTGTTCAGAGCATGACCCAGCTTGGCGCAGTGCCGGACTACCGGACTGCCACGGCGTTCGACGAATTCTTGAACAAAGACGCCGAGCGGATCAAAGCAACGCTTTTACGCATTGGTAAGGTTGACTAAATCTTCTTTGTAAATTGCCCAGACTTGCAAAAAAGTTGCTTGTATACACAAATCTGGCTGTTGCAACGGGCGGCGTTTAATGCCCACCACCCTTCAAAATAACCTTGACACCCCGCCAAATCACCCATAAATCCAGCATGAGCAAGCCCCAAGAAGATCGTTTGAGGTATTCATCAACATACTCGTATTCATAAACCGGGTTGCCCATCTCAGATGTGCCTTTGTTGATATGCCCCAAGCCCAGTAAGCCGCCACGCAGCAAAAAGCGGGTGACATTGCCCTGTGCCTTGTCGCGCTCGTAGTGCAATATGGCCAAAGGCCTTGGGCCCACAATGCTCATGTCGCCTTTGAGTACGCTGTAAAACTGCGGCAGCTCATCCAGATAAAACTTTTTGACAAATTCGCCCACATAAGTTCGGCTGTCAGGCGTCCACTCGGCTGAGAACGCTATCCAGTCGTGCCGTTTGGCACCCTCTGGCTCAATGTATTTCGTCTTGATCAAGCGGATTTTGTACTTGGGGATGATTCGCCCACCACTAACGGCGTTGTAATAAAAAAACATCGGCCCCGCGTTTTCCGGGATGAACCAGCCCTCTATCAAATACGCCAATTTCAGCAGCAACATGATGGGTGCAGCAAAACACAACATCACTAGCGCCACCAATTTGTCGAACGCAGACTTAAAAAACCGAGGTGGTAAAGGCTGAGCGATCTTGAAAATATGAGCGTAGCGCTGCTTAATTTCTGTAGTGGGCGGTTTGTACGGAAAAGCTTCTTCGGGTTCGATTGGACTGTTCATAAGTCTAAATTTTTAAAGCTTAATCATTTAAATGGGGCGTCATAGTTAAGTTTCGGTGCGGTTGACCAAAGCCAGCAACTCGGCCTCAAACCCCGTCAACACGGCGTTTTTGTCCAAGTTTGCACAGGCATAAAAATAACCAGCAGCGCCAAGGCGTTTGCGCAATGCAGGGTCTTTTGCCAATGAAATTACAGCCTGCGCCATGGCCTGTGGATCATCCGGGGGAACAACCAATCCACACCCTTCTACAACATCAGCCAGTTCGGTACCGGGTCGTGCGGTAGCCACCACCGGGCGTGAGCTTGCCAACATACCGGTGAGCTTACTGGGCATTACCAGATCAGCCGCATCAGCCCGCTGGGGCAACAGGTGGATGTCTGCAGTGGCCAATAAATCTGGCAAAGATTCGGCTGGTTGCAGATCCATAAACCTAACGTTCGACAAGCCCTGACAACGTGCCACTAGATCGGCACGGCCAGCACCGTCACCACAAAAAACAAACACTAATGCATCGAAAACGCCCAAACACAATTTAGCTACCTGAGCCAGCACCGACAGCCCTTGCTTTCCTCCCATATTGCCAGAATACAGGGCGACCAGCGCCCCTTCTGGTAAAGCCAGTGCTTTGCGGTATCCAGCCACACCTACGGGTGAGGTTAGCGCAAACAACGACATATCAACCCAGTTTGCCGCCATTTTGGCCTGCTCAGGAGCAACACCTTTAGCAATTAGTTGGGAGTGCATACGTTTTGATATCGTACTAACCACATCAAAACGGCGCATAAGGCTGCGCTCGGCACCGACCAGCAGTGCGCGCAAGCGCTGACCGCGTAGCAGACCCAGGTCAAACGCTGCATCCACTTCAAAATCCTGCACATGCAACCAGGCCTTGGCCCCGCACAGACGGGCTACGAACAGCGCAGAGGGAGCACAAAACAAAGCCGGCTCTACCACCCACACCACCTGCGGGCGCCATAGCGCTTGCAGAGCCATCACAGGGAACGATAAAAACGCAAAAAAGGCCAAGTGCAGCATGCGCTTGATTCCGCTCGGATGGCGTGGTACCCACAGCGGACAACGGTAAACCGTTAAGCTCCTGCCTGCTTGAGTTACCTTCCCCACTGTGGGAGTTTTCCAGTCACTGGACCGGGTCCACCAATTTTTAAAACTACCATCTACCGCCCATGCCGGGTAATATGGAGGTGCTGTCACGACTCGGACTTCATGTCCTTGTGCTGCAAGCCACTGCGCCATTTCCCCTGAATACTTACCAATACCTGTCAGCTCAGGTGAGAAGTTAATGCCGTGAATCAATATTCGCATACTCAATGAACGATTTGTTTAAACAGCAAATCCGCCTGTATACAATTACCATCCCGATCATACGAAGGGTTATAAATTCCCGAAATGCTGAAATTCAATGAGCGTAAATATTCTATAACCTCATCAGCCAGTTTTTGATTTTTGTAGAGTTCCACAAAAGAACACTCGCAGTAGACAAAATCAAAATTATTAATCAATTTTTTACAACCCGCTAATGCCTGCAACTCAAACCCCTGCACATCAAGCTTAAGCAAAGCTGGTCGGACAATTTCATACTGGGTTAAAAAAAAATCTAAAGTTCTGACCTCAATTTCCAAGGCACCGACTTTGTGCGTACCCGGAAATAAAATAGACTGCGACTCACCAATTTCAAGCAAAGAAGAAGAGTCGTCGCGAGCTGATAAATGTATCAGTCTTTTTTCAAATTTTTCACCGATAGCAGCTATATGCAACCTGACTGTTGGATCACCAGAAAATATTTTTTTGAAAATTGCAGCCACCTCTGGCAAAGGTTCAAACGAAATAATATTAGCTCTGGTAATATTTCTAACAGCTAAAGCAAACTGACCACGGTTCGCACCGATATCGACCACTGTTAAAAGTGGTCGATTAAGTACAGGATTATGCTCCACACCAGCCATAACACGGTACTTAAATAATATGTGTCGCAAAATTGGCTGTGATAAAACAATCCGCAGCTTTTTTAGTCTTAGAAAAAATAAAGAAAGAAATGTCAATTTAATTACCCAAAAATTCAAACATGAAGGCTTTATGTAATGGAAGACAAATGCTGGAACAAGTCACTCGAAATTTTAGACCACGAGTATTTTTGTGCATGGAGAACAAGACCATTGCGTTGCTCTTGTGTAATTCCGATTTTCCTGATTTTAATTATGTGATGCAACCACTCTGAGGGCTGGTCAGATACTAAACAACAATGGTCAACCTCACTAAGTTGTCCATTCAATGCCTCCGTGGCCAAGAATGGCACAGCTTGTGAAAGCGATTTTAACAATTTCAACTTGCCGCCTGTAGCATAGGCAAAAGGCAAGATTGAGAAATCAGCCCAAGCATAGTACTCATTTAACTCGTCTTCTGATACGTTTGCACACAAACTCCAATCCATATGCGAACAGAATTGCACTACTTGTGGAGATGGATTGCTACCAACTATTCGCACATCTAATTGACCTGCCAATCCTTTTCTAACAACTGGGTAAAACTTCTCGGCAAAGTATTTAATTGCATCGTAGTTCATTTTGACACCTAGCGAACCAACAAACAACAATCTAACGGATCGCGTCACTTCGATATTTGCATGGTAATACTGTCTCACGTCTACATCACATCCAACAGGCGCGACGTAACTGATCTGCATCGGAAAATAAGCCGCGTACCCGGACTGGTCATACTTGGTAACATGCAAAAAGATGAAATCAGTTTCGTGCTTACTCATGAATCGCAACAACCAACGCTTGGAAAACCAAGCCACCAATTTAATCAGTGGATTCCATGACGTGCACCCCATGTCTTCGAACCACTTTATTTCATCATTATGTGTTTCTATACACAACAATCGAGCATTATCCTTTTGACAAGCAACCAGAGAAGAAGTCGCTATGTAACTGTATACAACTATCCCATATTCAGGATTAGCCAAGCACTTTGCCGCCATACGTTCAAAATCTTTTGTGATTAATTTTTCCAACAAATAGTGCGATTTTTTTGTTATAGTCAGAATAGCAGACCATAATTTTGATTTAGCCTGATTGGAATACTCTTGAGAAGTTATTTTAACTCCGTTCTGATAGCGAACCAAGAGATTACTACCCAAGATATCTACGTATGGAACATAATGACTAAACTCTGCCCAGCGACGATCAATCAGTATGTCAGCACCATTTCTTGTTGGGTAGGATAAATGTGGGGCTAAAATTAAACAGGAGGACTTGATTTCCATATAAATTCGCACTCCCTTATTTATAAGAACATATTTTCAGATTAAAATATTGGGATAATATTCGATATACCAACTTAAAATTCTTACAAGATTACCAACTAGAATATATATGTAAAGATTACTTACTTAATGAGCAGAGTATTTGCTTTATCCACTGGGATTCTCAAATTCAAAGTCTCTTAATATTGATAAGCATATCCAGCCATTATCCCTCATAACTTTCCATCATGTAAGCCATGATAAGTTATGGCTTTAACTCGCAAAACTCCAATAAAAATAAAAACATAACCCCAGAATCTTGGCGACTCGAATCCGCCCATCATCTGTGTTAGTGCAATCACCAAAATGATTAGAATTATTAGTTGAAATGATGTAAGGACCCTTTTTAGGTATTGATAAAATGTAGCAATGAAAAGGAATGCCCCCAAAAAGCCCATATATATAAATAATGCGGCCAAATTATTATTTCCAAAAGCATCGCTCGGATCAATAGGTAAAGTAGAAAGCGAGCTAATTACGTCTTTTCCGGATATTCCAACACCGAAAAATGGAGATGAACTTAAGACATCAACAGCGGTCAGATAAGGAAAAACCATCCTAAGATTTTCACTGCTGATTTGATATGTACCCGCCCCCTCACTTGCTTTAGTGAATCTATCATATATATTACTATCCGAATAAAATAACATCGTACAAAGAATGACGATAGTAGCAATG
>JBEIGE010000013.1:0-74998 GCA_040382055.1 Hylemonella sp. | reverse complement strand
TGGCCGAGAATCCCGCGCAATAACACGCCAGACATACTGAAAAATGCTTTTTGTTGGCCTTAATGCTATACTGTAGGGCTCTGTGGAAATCCGTCTTCAGGGTCTAAATTGATGAGGTCAATATGTACGCGGTCATAAAAACCGGTGGCAAACAGTATCGTGTTGCTGCAGGCGAAAAAATTAAAGTAGAACAGATTGCTGCGGATGTAGGCCAAGAAATCGTCATCGACCAGGTTCTAGCCATCGGAAACGGTGCAGATCTGAAGGTTGGTACGCCCTTGGTATCCGGCGCAACGGTCACCGTCACGGTGGTGGCTCATGGCAAGCACGACAAAGTTCGTATTTTCAAAATGCGTCGTCGCAAGCACTATCAAAAACGTCAAGGTCATCGCCAGCAGTTCACAGAGCTGCAAATCGGTGCAATTGCTGGGTAAGGAGCAAGAGTCATGGCACAAAAAAAAGGCGGCGGCTCTACGCGAAATGGACGTGATTCACAACCCAAGATGTTGGGTGTTAAAGCGTTCGGCGGTGAACTGGTTACTGCAGGCGCGATCATTGTTCGCCAACGCGGAACCCGTTTCCACCCTGGAACCAATGTTGGCGTTGGCAAAGACCATACCCTGTTTGCGCTTGCTGACGGGCACGTGTCTTTTGCCATTAAGGGCTCCATGAACAAGCATACGGTGAATGTGATTCCTGCGTAAGTTTGTAACTACTTACGAAAAAACCCTGCATCATTGCGGGGTTTTTCGTTTATAAGTCAGAAAAGTATTCTCCATGAAATTTGTAGACGAAGCCTATATCGACATCTCTGCGGGCGATGGCGGTGCGGGCTGTGTCTCTTTCCGGCATGAAAAATACAAGGAATTTGGCGGTCCCAACGGCGGAGACGGTGGCCGTGGCGGTCATGTTTTTGCAGTAGCGGACCCCAATCTCAACACCTTGGTTGATTTCCGGTTTTCCCGACGCCATGACGCCAAGCGCGGCCAGCATGGCATGGGGTCTGATATGTTTGGTGCGGCTGGGGACGATATCACGCTCAAAATGCCGGTCGGAACCATCATTAGCGATGTCGAAACAGGTGAAGTCCTGTTTGAGTTGCTCAACCCGGGTGAGGTAATCACCATTGCCAAAGGCGGCGATGGTGGCTTTGGCAATATGCGCTTCAAAAGCGCGATCAACCGCGCGCCGCGCCAAAAAACGCCTGGCTGGCCGGGCGAGAAAAAAAACCTCAAGCTGGAACTTAAAGTTTTGGCTGATGTGGGATTGCTGGGCCTGCCCAATGCTGGGAAATCGACCTTGATTACCGCGATCTCCAACGCCAGACCGCGTATTGCAGACTACCCCTTTACCACCTTGCACCCCAATCTGGGCGTGGTTCGCGTGGGTCCCGAACAGAGCTTTGTAGTGGCTGACTTGCCCGGATTGATAGAAGGCGCTTCAGAAGGCGCGGGATTGGGGCATCTCTTCCTGCGCCACCTTCAGCGAACCCGATTACTTTTGCACGTGGTGGACATGGCACCCTTTGATGACACAGTGGACTCTGTTGCCCTGGCCAAGGCGATCGTGGGTGAATTGAAAAAGTACGACAAGGCCTTGTTTGACAAGCCCCGGTGGCTGGTTCTTAACAAGCTTGATATGGTGCCGGCAGATGAACGAGAGGCGCTGGTCAAGGACTTCGTCAAGCGCTTCAAGTACAAAGGCCCCGTATTTGAGATTTCCGCCCTGACCCATGAAGGCTGTACTAAGCTGGTCAAAAGCGTTTTTGAACATATTCAGTCAAAGCAGACATTGGAAATGTCGCCAGTGGATGTGGATCCGCGTTTCCAGGGATCCATACCCAATGATTGATTTTTATCCAGAGTGCTACATAATTTGTAGCTAATAATTCAATATTTATAAGGGATAGAGGTCTATATGGCCACTAAGGAGACGGTTGGAGCACTGCGCGATGCCCGGCGCATTGTGGTCAAAGTTGGCTCCAGCCTTGTGACCAATGAAGGCCGCGGTCTGGATGAGACTGCCATCGGCGAGTGGAGCCGTCAGCTATCGGTTCTGGTGCGCGAGGGGAGGGAGGTCATCATGGTGTCCAGCGGTGCCATCGCTGAAGGCATGAAGCGACTGGGTTGGACCAAGCGTCCTAGCGCCATCCAGGAACTCCAGGCCGCAGCTGCAGTGGGACAAATGGGCCTGGCGCAAATGTACGAAACCCGGCTTCGGGAAAACGGTTTGGGAAGTGCCCAGGTACTGTTGACCCATGCTGATCTGGCAGACCGGGAGCGCTATTTGAATGCACGTTCAACCTTGCTGACCTTGCTCAAGCTGGGTGTCGTGCCTGTGATCAATGAGAACGACACCGTGGTCAATGATGAAATCAAGTTCGGTGACAACGACACATTGGGCGCTTTGGTGGCTAACCTGGTCGAAGCTGATGCCCTGATTATTCTGACGGATCAAAAAGGCTTGTACACCGCTGACCCCCGCCAAAACCCGCAAGCAAGCTTTGTACATGAAGCCTTTGCCGGCGATCCGGCTCTAGAAGCCATGGCCGGCGGTATAGGATCGAGTATCGGGCGGGGAGGCATGATCACCAAGATATTGGCCGCCAAGCGCGCGGCCGGCTCGGGGGCCTCAACGGTAATTGCCTGGGGGCGCGAGCCCGATGTCATGGTCCGGCTTGCGAAAGGAGAGGCCATTGGCAGCTTGTTGGTGGCCAAGACTGCCAAGAATCAGGCCAGGAAGCAGTGGATGGCCGATCATCTTCAGTTGCGGGGTTCTGTCACGGTGGATGATGGTGCCATGGCCAAGCTGCTTCAGGAGGGAAAAAGCCTTCTGCCTATTGGCATGACGTCGGTTGAAGGTGACTTCTCGCGAGGCGATGTGATTGCCGTTAAAGACTCAAACGGCAACGAAATCGCCCGGGGATTGGCCAACTACGCCAGCGCAGAGGCCCGACTGATTTGTCGCAAACCCTCGCACGAGTTTGAAAAGCTACTCGGCTACGCCGCCGAACCGGAAATGCTGCACCGGGACAATCTGGTGCTTGGCTGTTGATCAGACCTCGTTGGTTCAGTCGTTATCAACGGGCTGGCTGATCCTCGTTCTTGTGGTGTTGCGTGTCAGAGTCTAAGCTGCCGCCCGGTGGCAGATCCGTCATGCTGTTGTGGTTTGATTCTTGCCCCGATGCAGGCCCCGGATGACGGCCGGGCTGTCGTAAAAAGCGGTTGCGTTGTTCGTTGCGCGGCAGAAAGCGTGCCAATTCAATAAGTGCCATTTCATACACACCACGCTTGAATTCGACCACCATGTCCAGCGGAACCCAGTAATCGTTCCAGCGCCAGGCATCAAACTCGGGGTGATCTGTGGCGCGCAGATTCAAATCCCAGTCGTGCCCGGTTAACTGGAGCAAAAACCAAATTTGTTTTTGGCCTTTGTAATGGCCACGCGCATCGCGTCGGATGAACCGGTCTGGCACCTCATAACGCAACCAGTCTCGTGTCCGGGCAACAATGCGCACATGCTCGGGCTGGAGCCCCACCTCTTCATTGAGTTCGCGGAACATGGCCTGTTCGGGGGTTTCCCCCCGATCTATGCCACCCTGTGGAAACTGCCATGAATGGGTGCGTATGCGCTTGCCCCAGAAAACCTGATTTTTCTGGTTGAGTAAAACGATGCCGACATTGGGCCGAAAACCGTCCCGGTCGAGCATAATCAAACCCCAATTTTTAAACTGTAGACATTATGCACAGCGCGCCCCTAGTATCAAGATGCGCAGGCCACTGTCGTTGAATAAGTAATCGCATGAAAGCATCCCAATTTCTCGTTTCAACACTCAAAGAAGCACCTGCCGATGCCGAAGTGGCCAGCCACAGATTGATGATGCGTGCTGGCATGATCAAAAAACTTGGCGCCGGTGTTTACAGCTATATGCCCATGGGTTTGCGCGTCATCCGCAAGGTGGAGGCCATCGTTCGCGAGGAGATGAACCGTGCCGGTGCCATCGAGTTGACGATGCCGGTGGTGCAGCCCGCCGAACTTTGGCAGGAAACCGGGCGTTTTGCCAAAATGGGCCCCGAGCTGCTGCGCATCAAAGACCGGCATGACCGCGATTATGTGATTCAGCCGACCAGCGAAGAGGTGGTGACCGACATTGCACGCCAGGAAATCCGTAGCTACAAACAGTTGCCAAAGAATTTTTACCAAATCCAAACCAAGTTTCGCGATGAACGCCGGCCGCGTTTTGGCTTGATGCGCGGCCGTGAATTCACCATGAAGGATGCTTACAGCTTTGACAGAAGTCCGCAGGCTGCCAAGGCAAGTTATCAGGTGATGGCGCAGGCCTACCGGCGGATTTTTGACCGCTTCGGCTTGACATACCGGGCGGTAGCTGCCGACAGCGGTGCCATTGGCGGCGACCTCTCAGAAGAATTTCAGGTGATTGCCTCCACCGGAGAAGATGCCATCGTCTACTGTCCGGGCAGTGACTACGCCGCCAACATGGAAAAAGCGCATGCCTTGCCACCGCAGCAGCCCCGCGCTGCAGGTCTGCAGCTGATGACCAGGACCGCTACACCGGGGAAAAGCACCTGTGAAGATGTGGCGCTGTTGCTGGGGGTACCGCTTGCAAAAACGGTGAAGTCTCTGGTTCTGGCTACAGATGCCAAAGATGACAAGGGAAAAATAGTCAAAACCCAAATCTGGTTGCTTTTGCTGCGCGGCGATCACGACATGAACGAAGTGAAAGTGGGCAAGCTGGCTGGGTTGGCCGATTTTCGTTTCGCCACCGTACCCGAAATTGAGGCCCATTTCGGATGCAAACCCGGCTATCTGGGGCCGATAACCAAGGGCTCGGGCACACTGCAAAACGTTCATGTGGTTGCTGATTCTGAAGTGGCGGTGATGTCTGACTGGATTTGTGGCGCTAACGAACCGGATTTCCACCTCACCGGCGTCAATTGGGTGCGAGACCTGCCCGAGCCCTTGATCGTGGCCGATATCCGCAACGTGGTGGCTGGTGACGATTCGCCAGACGGCAAAGGTATTTTGGCCATCGAGCGTGGCATTGAGGTCGGCCATATCTTTTATCTCGGCACCAAGTACAGCTTGGCCATGAATGCCACTTTTCTGGATGAGAACGGCAAGCCTCAATTCATGGAAATGGGCTGCTATGGCATAGGTATCACTCGCCTGCCTGCCGCCGCCATTGAGCAGAACCATGATGAGCGCGGCATTATTTGGCCCGATGCGCTCGCGCCTTTTACGGTGGTGGTGTGCCCGATCAGCCCCGACAGATTTCCCGACGTTCAAGCTGCGGCTGAGAAGCTGTATGGCGAATTACTTGCGGCTGGCGTGGATGTGTTGCTCGATGACCGCAACGAGCGACCCGGCGCCATGTTCACCGATTGGGAGCTGATTGGTATTCCTCATCGTATTGCTATCGGTGATCGGGGCCTCAAGGACGGTCAGGTGGAGTACCAGCATCGCCGCGACACGGCGGCCACCAAAGTTCCGGTGGACGAGTTGTTAGCCCTCATCCGGTCCAAGCTTGCGGTTTGAGTCAGTTCAAGCCAGTGCTCGCGAGCCCTGATTTATTCAAGAGAAAAGGGCTTATCTCCTTTCTGGGTATTGTTAGCGCGCTCTCAATTCATGAGCAAGCACGAGCTGGAGCCCAGATTGAGGAGCCCCTCGTAGACTCTGTTCGCACCGCATTGAGCGCGTCAGTTGCCAACCAAGCCCCACCCAATCCCGAGTTCAATGACACCGAATCACGCCTGAACTATTTGCGCTGGCTGGGAGCGATGGGAGAACGGTTGAAGCACAAGAAACCCGAGTGGTTGGTCCGCAAGGAGTTTCTTCAAACCGTTTGGTATGAGAGTCGACGCGCCGGCTTGGAGCCTTCGCTGGTGCTGGGTTTGATCCAAGTGGAGAGCAATTTCCGCAAATTTGCTGTTTCGAGCATGGGTGCCCGAGGTTACATGCAGGTCATGCCATTCTGGGCGCGCGTGATTGGCAACGGTGACGCGTCCCGGTTATTTCACCTGCAGACCAACCTGCGTTTTGGCTGCGTCATCTTGCGCCACTACCAGGAGCGGGAACGGGGTGACCTGTTCATGGCGCTGGGTCGCTACAACGGCTCACGCGGCAAGTCGCTCTATCCGGATGCAGTGTTTGGTGCAAGCCGCCAGTGGGAATTGATGAGTTGAGGGGCCCGCCATGACCGCCTACTGTGGTGGCTGACGTGACGGGTGATAAGGCAAGGAATAGCCGGATTAAAGGGCTTAGGTGCCTAACACCTGCTTGAGCTCTCCCGACTCATACATTTCCATCATGATGTCCGAGCCACCAACGAACTCGCCTTTGACGTACAACTGGGGGATGGTTGGCCAGTTGCTGTATTCCTTGATGCCCTGGCGAATACCATCGTCTTCCAGCACATTGACGGTTTTCACATTTTTGGTGTCTACCCCGCAAGCCTTTAAAACCTGAATGGCACGGCCGGAAAAACCGCACATCGGAAAATTGGCATTGCCTTTCATGAAGAGCAAAATGTCATTGGATTTAACGAGCTCGTCAATTCGTTGTTGTGCGTCATTCATGGCTTGATCCTTCTTAAAACAGAGCTTGATTATTTCATCTCTGAGGCATTTTTTGTATTTCATCGGATTCGGTGTACCTGACGCCAGGGTTTTTCCCGATAATGGCCCCTACAAAAAATCAAGTTGAGCCATGAAAATTGAAAAAAACACAGCTGTAACGCTCCGCTACAAGGTGATGGATGTGTCCGGAAAGCTACTTGATGAAAGCAAAGAGCCGATGGTCTATCTGCACGGTGGCTACGGGAACACCTTCGTAAAAATTGAAGCCGCCTTGGAGGGCAAGGAAAAAGGCTATCAGGCTATGGTGCAATTGGAGCCCGTAGACGCTTTTGGTCCACGCGATGAACAACTGGTGCAAACCATTCCTAAAACCCAGTTTCCTCCTGGCGTAAAGGTAGGGGGCCAGTTGGAGGGTCTGGGTGAGGACGGACGCACCCATATTTTTACCGTCACCAAAATCAAGGGCGACAAGGTACTGCTCGATGGCAATAACCCCATGGCCGGCAAGACACTTCGTTTTTCGGTCAGGGTCATGGATGTGCGTGCGGCCAGTGAGGAAGAAATTGCCCATGGCCATGTGCACGGTGAGCATGGTCACCATCACTGACAGGGCGGCGGGAAACAAGAATCTCCGGTTATTCCATAGGGTGGTCAGTTCAAGAATTAATCCTGAATTGACCACCACTGCAGCGTTCAATGCCGCTCAGGTCTTGGCGAGACTGCACATTGACAAAACCTGATTGCACCAGCAGCTCTCGCACCGCCACGGCCTGCTCATAACCATGCTCCAGTAACAACCAGCCTTCTGACTGAAGGTACTTTGGGGCTTGCTGCACCAACTGACGGATGTCATCCAGGCCGTTCCTGCCGCTTGTGAGCGCCTGCCGTGGTTCATGGCTCAGAGCATCCAGGTGTGTGTCTTGGTCCGCAATATAGGGCGGGTTGGACACCGCCACATTGAACAAACCTGACACCGCGTCAAACCAGGAGCTATGCAGAAATTCGACACCGAGCCCCAGACGCTGAGCATTGTCTCGCGCTACAGCCAAGGCCTCTGAGCTAGCGTCAACCGCAGTCATGCTGACATCAGGTCGCGTTTTTTTAAGCGCCAGTGCAATGGCCCCGCTGCCGGTTCCCAGGTCGATCACACGAAGCGGCTGCGGCTGAGAGCAACGGGTTGAGTTGTCAGACAGGGTGCCCAGGGTCTCCAGCGCCCAGGTCACCAGCGTTTCGGTATCAGGTCGTGGTACCAGGACCCGTGCATCCACCTTTAAACTCAAACCAAAAAACTCCTTGAATCCCGTGATGTAGGCCACCGGCTCACCCGAGAGGCGCCTCTGCACCAGACGGTTGAGCGCCATCAATTGTTGCGCTGACAGGGTGTCAGTGTCATGCATGATGAGCCAGGCGCGGTCATGAATCTCACGACCCAGCACATGCAGTGTCAGAAGTTGGGCATCAAGACGGTCGATACCCCGGGCCTGCATCTGCAGCAGGCTGTGACCGATGTTTGACGAATCTTTCGACAATGACATCAGAGTGCATATGCTATATAAAACATAGCTAAGTAGTCAATATTTAAAAGGTTTTGGTGGCGATTTGATTCATGATTTGACGGCTTAGTTTGGATTAAGTTCCAGCGCTGCCAGCTGCTCTGCGGCTTCATACGTCTGCAAGGCCTGAACCACATCGTCGAGGTCACCCTCCATGATGGTCAGCAGCTTGTAAAGGGTAAGGTTGATGCGGTGATCCGTGAATCTGCCCTGCGGAAAGTTGTAAGTGCGGATGCGGTCGCTGCGGTCACCGGTGCCGATCAGGCCTTTGCGTTCGGCCGCATCTTTGGCGGCGCGCTCGGAGCGGTCTTTTTCATGAATACGGGCGGTCAGTACTTTAAGAGCCTGCGCCTTGTTGCTGTGCTGGCTGCGTCCATCCTGGCATTCGGCCACGATGCCGGTTGGGATGTGCGTGATGCGCACCGCCGAATCGGTTTTGTTGATGTGTTGGCCACCGGCTCCACTGGCACGGTAAGTGTCGATGCGCAAATCCGACGGATTGATTTTGATGGCTTCTTGTTCGTCCGGCTCTGCCAGTACGGCCACCGTGCAAGCGCTGGTGTGGATACGCCCTTGTGTTTCGGTGGCGGGCACGCGTTGTACACGGTGCCCTCCGCTCTCAAACTTGAGAGCGCCGTAAACGCCGCCCGATGATCCGCTTGTAACCAGACTTTCAATGCGTATGACCACCTCTTTGTAGCCACCCAGGTCGCTGGGCGATTCGCTCACGATTTCAGTCTTCCAGCCGCAGTGGTCGGCATAGCGGGTGTACATGCGCAACAGGTCGCCGGCAAAAAGAGCCGACTCGTCGCCCCCCGTGCCGGCGCGAATTTCCACGAAAGCCGGGCGGGCGTCATCCGGGTCTTTGGGCAGCAGCATGCGTTGCAGCTCGGCCTGAAGTTGCGCCAACTCAGCCGTGGCACTGACAATCTCTTCGTCAGCCATTTCAACCAAGTCCGGGTCGCTGCGCATCTCCATGGCACTAGCCAGGTCAGCCTCCCGCTGCTGGTAGCGCACCCAACGGCTGGCCACGGCTGTTGTGTCGGTGTGCTCACGTGAAAGCTTGAGGAACTGATCCATATCCTTCATGATGTCCTCGCGGGACAGAAGAAACTCCAGCTCCCCCTGGCGGTCAACATAGCGTGCAAGTTGTTGGCGAAGAAAAGGTTTCATAAGTTAGCAATGCAATTTGCGATCAACTCTACGAAAGTAGGAGCCGAACCGAAGCGAAAAAAAATTTGGCTGTTAGAGCCCCCCTCTCGCCCGGCGGGAGGAGAGGAGCTGGGGGAGAGTGGGAAACGCCCCAGCTAACGCGCGCGCTGCGCAGGGCCGCCCCAAGCAAGCGCAGCCCCTTTGGGGGGCAGAGAGCGACACGCAGTGGGCGAATGTGGGGGCAACATCATTTGCGCAAAAAGAAATGTTGAATCGCGTTGGTGGCGCGTTCACGTGCTGTGGCATCACCAGCATGTAATTCGGTCAGGGCACCGTGCAGCATTTTATGAGCCAGGCCTTTGGTGAGGGCTTCCAGCACGGCATCGATGTCTTCGCCCTTGGCCAGCATTTTGCGTGCGCGAGTCATCTCGGTGACGCGCCATTCGTCGGCCTGGGCATTGAGTTGTTGAATCAGCGGCACTGTGCCACGCTGATCCATCCAGTGCATGAAGCTCTGAACTCCGGCGTCAATGATCACTTCTGCTTGGGCCACAGCTGCCTGTCGGTTGGCTTGCGCGGTTTGAACCACGGCAGCCAGATCGTCCACGGTATAGAGGTAGACATCCCGGAGGGCTTTGACCTCGGGTTCAATGTCCCGCGGAACGGCCAGATCGACCATGAACATCGGGCGGTTACGCCGCATTTTCAGCGCTCGCTCCACAGCGCCCAGTCCGATCAGCGGCAAGGTACTGGCTGTGCAACTGATGACTGCATCGAACTCATGCAGCCGAGAAGGCAGATCCGCTAGGCGAATGACCTCAGCACCAAAACGTGAGGCCAGTTTGGCGCCACGATCAAGTGAGCGGTTGGCAATCACCATGGATTTAGGCTTTTTGGCTGCAAAGTGAGTGGCGCAAAGTTCAATCATTTCGCCGGCACCGACAAAAAGAACCTTTATTTCCTCGAGATTCTCAAAAATCTGACCTGCTAACCTGACTCCTGCTGCAGCCATGCTGATGGAGTGTGCACCGATCTCGGTGGAGGTACGTACTTCTTTGGCTACAGCAAACGAACGCTGGAACAGCTGGTTGAGCGTGGAGCCCAATGCGCCGGCTTCATCCGCAGCGCGAACAGCATCTTTCATTTGTCCCAAAATTTGCGGCTCGCCCAGGACCATGGAATCCAGCCCGCTTGCCACGCGAAAGGCGTGGCGCGCTACCAACCCATCTTCCAGGGTGTAGGAATGGGACATCAAGACATCTGGTGACACGCCGCCGCTGTGAGCAAGCCATTCCAGGGTGGGATTGATTTCCAGTTGATGCCCGGCACAATAGATTTCAGTGCGGTTGCAGGTGGAGATGATGGCTGCCTCGGGCTCACGAGACAAGGCACCGCGCAGACCGTTGAGTGTTGGGCCAATTTGCTCGACCGCAAAGGCAAACCGCCCTCGCAGGTCCAGCGGTGCGGTGGTGTGATTGATGCCTAATGCCCAGACTGCCATACGCTCCATTATAAAATTTAACGGTGACTCATATTTTCGAATTCAAATTGGCTCTGTAGCCGATGACAGTCCAATGAACGCGGTCGACCAGACTTTCCACCTGTTGAACTTTGTTGCCCCCGCGCTGACCATGGCATTATTGCTCCCGCTGGCAGCCCGGTTCCTGATGAAACAATCAGGATATACCCTTTCTTTTTGGGTTCAGGTGGTAATTCATGGCATTGTCGGGGTTGGGGTCCTGTTTGCCGGCCTGTGGTTCGGTGGGCGTGATGGCAAGATGGTCAGTTATGCGGCCCTGGTGCTGGTATCCGCAAGTGTGCAATGGCTCATCAATGGGGGCTGGCGGCGCGTTTAGACATCTGGCTGGCAGAGCGTCCTGCCAGTTCTTCTTCAATCGGGTGGAAAAAGATCAACCCGGTCGGTGATGATGCCATCAATGCCCAGATCCATCAACCGTCGGGCTGCCCATTCATCGTTCACGGTATAGCTCAGGGTGCGTAGCCCTGCACTTCGGGCCTGAGTCATGCTGGAACGGTCCCAAAGTGCCTGGTTGCACACCACGGCCACGCCACCCAGGGTCAGCGCGGTTTCCAACCAACCCGTCCACAGATGATCGAGTAGCAGACCGCGCGGCAGTTCGGGCGCAAACGCTTGAGCGCCTTGCAAGGCCTGGGTCTGAAAAGAGGTCAGCAAGGGCGGTACCGCAGCATCTTTCCAGAGTGTTTGTGCGTGGCGCGCCACTACCTGGCCGGTATGCAACTCGGTGCCGGGCGTGGGCTTGATTTCAATATTGAGAAAAAATGCATTGCGAAGACAAAAGTGGGCGATGGCTGTGAGGGTGGGTAAAGGCTCGCCTGCGAAAGCCCGCGAGTGCCAACTGCCTGCATCGAGCTGGCACAGCGAGTTCCAGGTGTGCTCGCCGGAGATGTGGCTCAAGCCTGGCGGCCAGACAGCATGGGCATTGGTGGTCCGAAGCAGCTCGCTGTCGTGCAGCAAAAAAGGGACATTGTCGCTGGAGAGCTTGACATCACATTCAAACATCCGGTAGCCATGACCAGCGCCCACGCGAAAGGCCGCCAAGGTGTTCTCAGGGGCGAGTTTTCCTGCGCCCCGGTGCGCGACCCAGCGCGGGTATGGCCATTGCCCAGTGTCTTGGAGCCAATTCATAAACGCTTGCCTGTGGCGGCATCAAACCAGTGCAGCCGCTCGGCGCGTGGCAGGACGTGAATGACTGCACCGATGGCAGGTGGGTTGCCATCTTCGGCTTGTGTTCTGACGATCATGGCTTCTTCGGTATTGATTCGGGCATAGACCAAGCGCTCGGCACCCAGCATTTCAACGGCTTCAACCTGAGCGCTCCAACTGCCTGGGGTGGCCGCTGGGCACAAGGGCAGGTGTTCAGGCCGAATGCCCAAAATGGCTCCTGCTCGGCCCCCCGGGGATTGGCGCAGCAAGTTCATGGGTGGAGAGCCTATAAAACTCGCGACAAAAGTAGACGCAGGTTGGTGGTACACCTCTTCAGGCGTACCAAACTGCTCAACTCGACCAGCATTCATGACCAGCATGCGCTGGGCCAGCGTCATGGCCTCCACCTGATCATGCGTGACAAACAGCGAGGTGATGCCGAGTTCCCGGTGCAGTTTTTGGATTTCAAGCCGAGTCTGGGCGCGCAATTTGGCGTCCAGATTGGACAGTGGCTCATCAAACAGAAATAGCTGGGGTTCGCGAACAATCGCCCGGCCCATGGCCACGCGCTGGCGCTGGCCACCGGACAGTTCGCGCGGCTTGCGTGCAAGGTAGGGGCCGAGTTCCAGAATGTTGGAGGCCTTTTCCACCCGGCGGCGAATTTCCTCCAGTGGAACTTTGGCGATTTTCAGGCCATAGGCCATATTGTCAAACACCGACATGTGGGGGTACAGCGCATAGTTCTGAAACACCATCGCAATGTCACGCTCGGCCGGCTCGAGCTGATTGACCAAACGCCCACCGATATGGATTTCTCCCTCGCTGATGTCTTCCAGGCCCGCGACCATGCGCAACAGGGTGGATTTACCGCAGCCGGAAGGCCCGACGATGACCACAAATTCGCCATTATGGATGTCGGCACTCACCCCGTGGATCACAGGGTTGGCAGATGCACCCTTGCCATAACGTTTGATGATGTTTTTGAGTTGGATGGAAGCCATGGCGAGTCAAGCGGTTTTCATTTTTCGGTGTCCACAAGGCCTTTAACAAACCATTTTTGCATCAGGATGACCACCAGCGCGGGCGGCAGCATGGCCAGAATGGCGGTGGCCATCACAACATTCCATTCGGTATAAGCCTCGCCAGCTATCAAACGCTTGATGCCCATGACCACCGGGTACATGTTCTCATTGGTGGTGACCAGCAAGGGCCAAAGGTACTGGTTCCAGCCGTAAATGAACTGGATCACAAATAGAGCCGCCATGGAAGTTTTGGACAAGGGCAACAGCACATCCCAAAAAAACCGCATGGGACCGGCGCCATCGATGCGGGCGGCTTCAACCAGTTCATCGGGGACTGTCAAAAAGAACTGACGGAACAAAAATGTGGCAGTAGCAGAGGCAATCAGGGGAACCGTTAACCCGGCATAACTGTTGAGTAGCCCCAAGTTGGAGACCACTTCATAGGTGGGCCCGATACGCACTTCTACCGGCAGCATCAGGGTGATAAAGATCATCCAGAACACCAGGTTTCGTGCAGGAAAGCGAAAGTACACGATGGCAAAGGCCGAGAGCAATGAGATGACAATCTTCCCTATGGCGATGATCAATGCGCTGACGAGACTGATCCACATCATTGGCAAGGCTGCTGGAATTTTGCTGCCGCTGGTGGTCTCTCCGCCCATTAAAGCCAGCCGGTAAGTTTCCACCATATGGCTGCCGGGCAACAGAGACATGGGTACGCTCTGGGCAATTTCGGTCGAGGATTGGGTGGACGCCACCAAGGTCAGGTAGAGCGGGAAACCCACGACCAGCACGCCCATCACCAGGACGAGGTGTGAAACCAGATTGAGCAGGGGGCGGCGTTCAACCATGAGCTTAGTACTGAACCTTTTTTTCGATGAAACGAAACTGAATCACCGTCAGAACCACCACGATCACCATCAATACCACCGACTGGGCCGCAGAGCCGCCAATGTCCATGGCTTTGAAGCCGTCGTAGTAAACCTTGTAGACCAGGATGGCGGTGTCTTTGCCCGGCCCACCCTGGGTTGCCGCATCAACAATCGCGAAGGTGTCAAAAAAGGCGTATACCACGTTGATGACCAGCAGAAAAAAAGTGGTCGGTGAGAGCAGGGGGAAAACAATGCTCCAGAAACGTCGCCACGGACCGGCCCCGTCGATGGCCGCTGCCTCAATCAGTGATTTGGGAATGGATTGCAGGCCTGCCAGAAAAAAAAGAAAGTTGTAGGAGATCTGTTTCCAGACGGCTGCCACCACGATCAGGGTCATTGCATGTTGACTGTTGAGCAAGTGGTTCCAGGAAACACCCAGGCTTTGCAGGCCAAAGCTGACGATGCCAAAAGGCGGGGCAAACATGAACAGCCACAACACACCGGCCACTACAGGTGCTACCGCATAAGGCCAGATCAGCAGGGTTCTATACAGACTGGTGCCTGCCACCACCCTGTTGGCCATGACGGCCAGCAGCAGGGCGATGGACAGGCCGCAGACCGCCACCAGGATAGAAAAAATGGCGGTGGTCTTGAAGGAGGCCAGATAGGTCTCATCGGCCAGCAAACGCTCAAAATTTTGCAGGCCAACAAATTCGGATTGTGTGCCAAACGCATCCTGGCTCAACACGCTTTGATAAAGGGCCTGGGCAGCGGGCCAGAAAAAGAAAATCAGTACCACTGCCATTTGTGGCGCAATCAGCACCCAGGGCAGCCAGGAAGATCGAAATCGGACGCGCTTTTCCATCCACCTATCTTCCCACCGAAATTCTCAGCAAAGATTCCACCCGATATCGCGGCAAAGTCAGACCAGCAAAGGGTCAGGATTTATTGGCCTTTTCAAACCGCTCCAACTGCTCATTGCCCCGTTTGATGGCTTGGTCAAGGGCTTCTTTAGGGGGCTTTTTGCCACTCCAGACGCCTTCGAGTTCCTCATCAATGATGGTGCGGATCTGCACAAAATTGCCCAGCCGGATGCCACGGGACTTGTCAGTGGTTTTGCGGATCATCTGGTTGACCGCCACATCAGTTCCAGGGTTTTGTTTGTAAAAGCCCGATTTGTCCGTCATTTCATAGGACGCCTTGGTCAAAGGCAGGTAGCCGGTGCGCTGGTGGCTCTTGGCCGCCTCGGCCGGTTGCGACAGAAAGTCAAAAAACTGGGCAACACCCTTGTATTCATCCGCTTTTTTACCGGACATAACCCACAGGCTGGCGCCCCCAATCACGGTGTTTTGAGGTGCGCCGGGGACATCCGGGTAGAAGGGCAGGGGGGCTATTCCGCTGGCAAATTTGGAATTGCGCTTAATGTTGCCGTACAGCGCAGACGAACCAGTCATCATGGCGCATTCGCCCGAGACAAAGGTGGCATCTGCCAAATTTCCCCGGCCCTTGTAGACAAATAGGCCGGAATTGGCCATGTTGGCCAGGTTCTCTATATGACGGACATGCAGCGGGGTATTGAAGGTCAAGCGGGCGTCCATACCGCGCATGCCATTGCCCTTGCTGGCAAACTCGGTGTTGTGCCAGGCTGAGAAGCTTTCAAGCTGGGTCCAACTGATCCAGCTGGTGGTAAATGGGCATTTGTGACCGCTGGCCTTGAGCTTGGCTGCTGCCAGGGCCACTTCAGGCCAAGTGGAGGGGGGTTTCTCGGTGTCGATACCTGCCGCTTTCAAGGCATCCTTGTTGTAGTGAAAGACGGTGGTCGAGCTGTTGAAGGGGAAGCTCAGCATCTGCCCGTTCGGTGCGGTGTAATAACCGGCAACAGCAGGCACATAGACGCCGGGGTCAAACTTCAGGCCAGCGTCGTTCATGATTTTTCCCACCGGGACAATTGCTCCCTTGCTGGCCATCATGGTGGCCGTCCCCACTTCAAACACTTGAAGTATGTGCGGTGCATTCCCCGCCCGAAAGGCTGCAATGGCCGCCGTCATCGATTCGTCGTAGCTGCCTTTGAAGGTGGGGACAATTTTGTAGCCTTTTTGGCTGGCATTGAAATCCTTGGCCTGGTCATTGACCCATTCCCCGAGTGCGCCCCCCATGGAGTGCCACCATTGCACCTCGGTTTGGGCTTGAACACCGAAAGAAATGGAGGCCATCAGAGCCAGGCTGGCAAGTTTATTCATGGTTGTTCCTTTGAAATGAACTTTGAGAATATGAAGGAAACATGTCAATTTGATTAAAACCCCGGGAAACCCAAGCCGTCTATCGGGGTTTCCATGGGAGCCCAGTGAAAAAGTTGCACTAAGGTAACATGCTGCAGGTTATCAAGCCATGAATGCGCCAATCTCATTAGACCGACTTTTGTCACCTTCTCCTTTGCAGGCGCAGGCGAACAACCGAATCCGGGAGATTCCCTACAACTACACCTCTTTTTCCGATCGGGAAATCGTCATCCGGTTGTTGGGCGTTCCGGCATGGGATCGATTGAACCAGCTCAGGGACGAGCGCAGAACGGGTCGCTCGGCGCGCATGCTTTACGAGGTTTTGGGCGATATCTGGGTGGTCCAGCGCAACCCGTATTTGCAGGATGACTTGCTGGATAACCCCAAGCGACGCCGCCTTCTGGTCGATGCCTTGCATCACCGTCTCTCGGAAATCCAGAAGCGTCGTACCCCGCAGGACGATTCAGAGCGGGATAGTCTGGTGTCAGAGCTGCTCAAAGATGCCAGCCGTGCGGTACGGGCTTTTGATGATTCCTTTGTTGCCACCACAGAGTTGCGGCGCAAAACCATGCGCGTATTAGGCCGGCTCACTGCGAAGGACAACGTCAAATTTGACGGATTGAGTCGTGTTTCTCACGTCACCGATGCTACGGACTGGCGCGTGGAATACCCTTTTGTGGTGCTCACGCCAGACACCGAGGCCGAAATGGCCGGCCTTGTCAAAGGTTGCATCGATCTGGGGCTGACCATCATCCCCAGGGGCGGCGGCACCGGTTACACCGGGGGTGCTATTCCCTTGTCCTGGAGAAGTGCTGTCATCAACACCGAAAAGTTGGAGGCCATGAGTCAAGTGGAACTGGTGACGCTGCCCGGCATGACCCATCCAGTACCTACCCTGTGGACCGAGGTGGGTGTGGTGACCCAGCGTGTGGCAGACGCTGCTGAGCGGGGGGGGCTGGTTTTTGCGGTAGACCCTACCTCAGCCGAGGCGTCATGCATAGGCGGCAATATTGCCATGAACGCAGGCGGCAAAAAGGCGGTCCTGTGGGGAACAGCATTGGACAATCTGGCGTCTTGGCGTATGGTCACGCCCGATGCACTGTGGCTGGAAGTGGTCCGGATTAACCACAATATGGGCAAGATCCATGATGTGGAGATGGCCAGTTTTGAGCTGAATTACTACCATGCCGATGGCAAAACCCTGATCCGAAGTGAGCGCTTGGAGATTCCAGGCGCGAAGTTTCGCAAGGAGGGTCTGGGCAAGGATGTCACTGACAAGTTTTTAAGCGGCCTGCCGGGCATCCAGAAAGAAGGTTGCGACGGCCTGATTACCAGTGCGCGTTGGGTCTTGCACCGCATGCCCAGCCATGTGCGCACGGTGTGCCTCGAGTTTTTTGGCAATGCGCGCGATGCGGTTCCCAGCATTGTGGAGATCAAGGACTACATGTTTGCCTTGCAAAAACGCAATGGCAATGATGGGACTGAATCGGGGGCTGCTCAGGTTCTGCTGGCAGGCTTGGAACATCTGGACGACCGCTACCTCAAGGCTGTGGGCTATGCCACCAAGTCCAAACGCGGTGGCTTGCCCAAGATGGTGCTGGTCGGTGATATTGCGGGCAACGATGCCGATGCGGTGGCACGCGCCACCTCAGAGGTAGTTCGAATTGCCAATTCACGCAACGGCGAAGGGTTTATTGCGATCAGCCCGGAGGCGCGAAAAAAATTCTGGCTCGACCGCAAACGCACTGCAGCCATTTCCAGACACACCAATGCCTTCAAGATCAACGAAGACGTGGTGATCCCCTTGCCGCGTATGGCCGAGTACAGCGATGGCATAGAGCGTATTAACATCGAGCTGAGTCTGCAAAACAAGATCAAGCTGTGCAACGAACTCGAAGCATATTTTGAGCACGGAAATCTGTCCTTGGGCAAGCAGGACGATGCCAGCGAAATCCCGTCTGCCGAATTGATGGAGGACCGTGTTGCGCAAGCGTTGGCCTTGATCGCTGCCGTTCGCGCCCAGTGGATGCAGTGGTTGCATGACGTCGATCTACTGTTTAGCCAGCTGCAGGAACATACTTTGCGTGCCAGTTGGAAAACCCAATTGCGGGCCGAGTTGCAATCTATTTTTTCAGGCGTTGCCTTCGAGCCGATTTTGAAAGAATGCAACGCCATCCACCAGCGGGTTCTTAAAGGCCGCGTCTGGGTGGCCTTGCACATGCACGCCGGTGACGGCAATGTGCATACCAATATCCCGGTCAATAGCGATGACTACGAGATGCTTCAAACGGCGCACAGCTCGGTCAAGCGCATCATGGTTTTAGCGCGTTCACTCGATGGTGTCATTTCCGGCGAGCACGGCATCGGCATTACCAAGCTGGAGTTTTTGACCGAAGAAGAGCTTGCTCCCTTTACCGACTACAAGAACCGGGTGGATCCGCAAGGACGTTTCAATAAAGGAAAATTGCTCCGAAATAAAGAGCATACCAATGAATTGGGACAAGGGCTTTACGCCGATTTGACCAATGCTTACACACCAAGCTTCGGCTTGATGGGCCACGAATCGCTCATCATGCAGCAGTCGGATATTGGTGCCATTGCCGACAGCGTGAAAGATTGTTTGCGTTGCGGAAAATGCAAGCCTGTGTGTGCCACCCATGTGCCGCGCGCCAATTTGTTTTATAGCCCGCGCAACAAGATCCTGGCCACCTCGCTGCTGGTGGAGGCTTTTCTGTATGAGGAGCAAACCCGTCGCGGTATCTCGATCCGGCATTGGGAAGAGTTTGAGGACGTGGCCGACCACTGCACGGTGTGCCACAAATGTCTGTCGCCCTGCCCGGTCAAGATCGATTTTGGCGAAGTGTCCATGAACATGCGCAACCTGTTGCGCAAAATGGGGCAAAAGTCGTTTCGGCCGGGTAACGCCGCAGCCATGTTGTTTTTGAATGCAACCAACCCGCAAACCATCAAAGTCATGCGTTCTGCGATGGTCGATGTGGGCTTTAAGGCGCAGCGCCTGGCCAACGACGTGTTGCGAACCTTTGCCCGCAAGCAAACCAGCCAGCCACCGTCTACGGCAGGCAAAGCTCCGCTCAAAGAGCAGGTGATTCACTTCATCAACAAGAAAATGCCGGGTAATCTACCCAAGAAAACCGCGCGTGCCCTGCTGGACATTGAAGACAGCGACTACGTGCCCATCATCCGCAACCCCAAAACCACCACCTCAGAGACCGAAGCGGTATTTTATTTTCCGGGTTGCGGCTCGGAGCGACTTTTCTCTCAGGTTGGGCTGGCTACCCAGGCCATGCTGTGGCATGCGGGCGTGCAGACCGTGCTGCCGCCGGGTTACCTGTGTTGTGGTTATCCCCAGCGCGGTTCGGGGCAGTTCGACAAAGCCGAAAAAATCATCACTGACAACCGGGTTCTTTTCCACAGGGTGGCCAACACTTTGAATTATCTGGACATCAAAACGGTGGTGGTGAGTTGCGGTACCTGTTACGACCAATTGCAAGGGTATGAATTTGACAAAATCTTCCCGGACTGCCGCATCATCGATATTCACGAATACCTGCTGGAAAAGGGAATCACCTTGCAGGGTGATGGTGCCTACCTTTATCACGACCCCTGTCACAGCCCCATGAAGCTGCAGGATCCGATGAAAACGGTCAAGGCCTTGGTTGGTGACAAGGTGCTCAAGAGCGAGCGGTGCTGTGGCGAATCCGGCACCCTGGGTGTCACTCGCCCTGACATCTCAACTCAAATCCGTTTTCGCAAAGAAGAAGAATTACGCAAGGATGAAACTGCGCTACGTAGTCTGCTTGCCTCAGATCCCATTTCAGGCAATAGCAGCCCAGTCGCATCAGGCGCCAAGGCCGATATCAAAATTCTCACCAGTTGCCCGAGCTGCCTTCAGGGCTTGAGCCGATATGGGGATGACTTGCAAAATGGGTTGCTCAAAGCGGACTATATTGTGGTTGAAATGGCCAATCAAATCCTCGGTGACCAATGGATGCCCGCTTATGTTCAAGCGGCCAACAACGGCGGGATTGAGCGCGTATTGGTTTGAGCCGAGCAGCTTGATAAGCGCCCGTTAATGCACCTCTGCGGTGCGTCAATCGGCACCTTGTGATATCTTGCAATGCTAATCCACTAATTTCTCAGGTTTTCTTATGGCTGGTTTGCAATCTGGCGCTCCAACACCCCAATCCTTGACGGTTCACAGCCAGTCCAAGGTGTTGGAGGTTTCTTTTTCAGACGGTGCGCAATTTAGGATCCCTTTTGAATTAATGCGCATTTATTCACCGTCTGCAGAGGTCCAGGGGCATGGGCCCGGCCAAGAAGTTTTACAAACGGGCAAACGAGATGTGGATCTGGCCGGGTTGGAGCCCGTGGGCAATTATGCGGTGCAGCCCAGTTTCTCAGATGGGCACGATACCGGCATTTTTTCCTGGGATTACCTTTATTTTCTGGGCTCAAAAATGGACAGCCTATGGCAAGAGTACGAGGCGCGGCTCAAAGCTGCGGGCGTCGAACGGGATGCACCTATGCTCGAGAAGGCAGGTCACAGTTGCAGCAGCCATTAAGCACCATGGCTTCTACTCATTTTGGTTTTGAATCCGTAGACGAGGCCCAAAAAGCCCGCCGTGTCCGGGGCGTTTTTGACTCGGTCGCCTCCAAATACGATGTGATGAACGACTTGATGTCGCTCGGTTTGCATCGTGCATGGAAGGCTTACACCGTACTGGTGGCCGATCTACACGAAGGGCATCAGGTACTCGACATTGCTGGAGGAACGGGCGATTTGGCGTTGGCCTTCTCAAAAAAAGTTGGCAAATCTGGACGTGTATTTCATACGGACATTAACGAAGCCATGTTGCGGACCGGCCGTGATCGACTTCTCAACGAAGGCCTTGCATTGCCCACCCTGGTATGCGATGCAGAAAAACTGCCATTCGGGGACGAGCACTTTGATCTGGTCAGCGTCGCATTCGGTCTGCGCAACATGACGCACAAAGATCAGGCTCTTGCTCAGATGAACCGGGTTCTCAAACCGGGCGGTAAGCTTCTGGTGCTTGAGTTTTCAAAAGTCGCACCACCCCTGGAAAAAATTTACGACTGGTACTCCTTCAAGGTTTTGCCCAAACTCGGCCAATGGGTGGCCAATGACTCTGCCAGCTACAAGTACCTTGCGGAGTCAATTCGCATGCATCCTGGCCAAGAAGAACTCAAAACCCTTATGAAAAATGGGGGTTTTAACCATGTGGACATTCATAACCTGGCAGGCGGGGTGGTGGCATTGCATGTTGGAATCAAGTGTTAGCAGTTCTTTTTGTATTGAATTGATTGATTGAATTGGAGATGACATGAGGCTTTTAACTTTAGCGCTTTCTTTGGTACTCACACTCGGCAGTATCAACGCTGAGGCCGCCAAGCGCATGGGCGGCGGTAAATCGGTGGGCCAACAGTCCAGCAATGTGACCAAGCGTGATGCGGCCCCCAATGCGCCCGCAGCTGCACCAACGCAAAGCGCTGCTGCAGCCAAACCCGCCACACCACCGGCAGCGGCTGCTCCAAAACGGCCGTGGGGTGCCATGCTGGGTGGCTTGGCCGCTGGCCTGGGTCTGGCCTGGCTGGCCAGTTCGCTTGGCATGGGTGAGGCGTTTGGGGAATTCATGATGATTGCCCTGATCGTCCTGATTGCCATGGTGGCTATAGGCTGGTTCATGCGCAATCGCCGTGCAGCACAAAGCCAGGGCGCAAACCAAAACGCCAGTCCCTTTGCCTTTCAAGGTGCTGGCGCGGGACATGCTCAGTCGCCACAGGCTTATCGTCCCGAAAACGTTGGCAATGATTCTTCTGCCCGCCCCTGGGAGCGTTCGACCAGTGCTTTTGACTCATTGGCTCCCCAGTCTTCCTCCGGTTCGATGATTGGGTCGGCACTCTCTGGAAGTACCAACTGGGCCATTCCTGTTGACTTTGACACCGACGGTTTCCTCAGAGCAGCCAAAGGCAACTTTGTCACGCTTCAGGCCGCCTGGGACAATTCCGACCTCTCTGCGTTGCGCAGCATGATGACTGACAACATGCTTAAGGAAATCCAGCAGCAACTTAATGAGCGTGAAGCGCACACCGGTGGCCCGGTCAATCAAACCGATGTGGTGATGATTGAAGCGCAATTGCTTGGGATTGAGGATCTCGGGAATGACTATATGGCCAGCGTAGAGTTTTCCGGCATGATCCGCGAGGAGCCCTCGGCAGGTCCAAGCCCATTCCGTGAGGTCTGGAATATGACCAAGCCCAAGAGCGGCAACAGTGGCTGGCTGGTGGCAGGAGTTCAAGCCCTGCAATAAGATCCTAGGATCATTTCGGGGAATAATCGGGGGCTATGACAACACAGCCCCCTTTTTCATTTCTTGAGCAGGTATTCCAGAACCTCAGCAAGCAGTTGCCGCAATTTTCCCCGCCCACCTGGGCGCTTGAAGAAATGCAACGTCGGATCGTGCTGCTTCTCAACCATATTTTGCTTCAGGAACAAGAGGCTACGGCGCGTCTGGCCCGGCAGAAGGGGCGCGTTGTGTTGTTCCAGTGGCGGCATTTGTCACTCAAATGGGTTGCCACACCAGCCGGCTTACTGGACTGTGCAAGCCCGGATGCGGCCGTAGATTTAACACTTTCAATCACCGAAGAGTCGCCGTTTACCCTGATCAAGGGCGTATTGCGCGGTGACAAGCCTGCGGTGCGCATTCATGGTGATGTCCAACTGGCCGCCGAGGTCAACTGGTTGGTTGATCATGTTCGTTGGGATATTGAAGAAGACCTGTCGCGCGTTGTGGGAGACGTAGCTGCCCATACCTTGTGCAGGGCCTCGCGTCGCTTTGCTCAGGAATTGCGCGAGTTTGTGTCCATGCGTCTTGACGCAAGAACGACTGAGGTTCCCTCATGAGGCGGATTTTCCGCAGCTTTTTTATCGTGTGGATCGTACTTCGTTACGGTCTGGATGAGCTTTTTCTCACCAGTTTTCAGAAGCCTTGGCTGCGGGTCATTGCCCGAATTGTCTCGCTGGGTCGAAATCTGCAAGCGCCGCGTGGTCAGCGATTGCGCGAAGCGCTTGAGCGGCTAGGCCCCATTTTTGTGAAGTTCGGACAGGTTCTCTCGACCCGTCGAGACCTGATGCCGGTCGACATCGCCAATGAACTCGCGCTCTTGCAAGATCGGGTGCCGCCATTCAGCTCCGATGTGGCAGTGGCCAGCATTGAGCGTGCATTTCGCAAACCTGTGGGTGAGATCTTCACCGAGTTTGACCGTGAACCGGTAGCCAGTGCTTCGATTGCACAGGTTCATTTTGCCAAGATCCGCGACCGTCAAGGTGTTGAGCGCGAGGTGGCTGTTAAAGTGTTGCGCCCTGGCATGCAGACAGCTATTGAGAAAGACCTGCGCCTGATGCGAATGATGGCTGGCTGGGTGGGCAGTTTGTCCAGCGACGGCAAACGACTCAAGCCACGCGAAGTGGTGGCAGAGTTTGACAAATACCTGCATGACGAGCTAGATCTTGTGCGTGAAGCCTCCAGCGCAGCACAGCTACGCCGCAACATGGCTGGACTCAATCTGGTGCTGATTCCTGAAATGTTCTGGGATTACTGCATGCCCGATGTCATCGTCATGGAGCGCATGCATGGCATTCCCATCAGTCAGACTCAGCGTTTGCGTGATGCTGGCGTCGACATTCCCAAGCTCGCGCGTGATGGTGTGACACTGTTTTTTACCCAGGTGTTTCGGGATGGTTTCTTTCATGCGGACATGCATCCAGGAAATATTCAGGTCAGTCTGGATCCTGCTACCTTCGGGCGCTACATTTCGCTTGATTTCGGCATTGTCGGCACGCTCACTGAGTCAGACAAGGAGTACCTTGCGCAAAACTTTTCGGCGTTCTTCCGTCGCGATTACAAACGTGTGGCCGAGTTGCACATCGAGTCAGGTTGGGTACCGGCGAAAACCCGTGTTGATGAACTTGAAGGAGCCATCCGCGCAGTCTGCGAGCCTTACTTTGACCGTCCCCTGAAAGAAATTTCATTGGGTATGGTGCTCATGCGTTTGTTCCAGACCTCACGCCGTTTTGAAGTGGAAATTCAACCGCAACTGGTGTTGTTGCAAAAAACCTTGCTCAACATTGAAGGTCTGGGTCGTGATCTGGATCCCGATCTTGATCTTTGGAGCACAGCCAAGCCGTTTTTGGAAAAATGGATGATTGAGCAGGTCGGGCCGAAAAAGCTGTTTGAGCAACTCAAGGATCAGGCTCCCCGATACGCCAAGATATTGCCTGAATTGCCACGCCTGCTCCACGACTACCTGAAACAGCCACCTGCCCGCGATCGCGGGGAACTCCAGGAGTTGTTGGCCGAACAACGGCGAACCAATCGTCTGCTGCAATGCCTGATCTATGGTTTCCTGGGTTTTGTATTGGGGCTGGTCTTGATGCACTTGATGGCGCGCGTCAGAATTTTTTAGTTTGGGAAATTAACTCTTTATCGACGGGTTGCAAAGGAGTTCGAGGTGCTGCTGACACTGGTCATTTTTTATTTGCTGATCACGATCGCGATTGGCTTGTTTGCTGCCAAGCGGGTCAAGAACTCCGCTGACTTTGCCATCGCCGGTCGCAAGCTCCCCTTGATCATGATCGTCACCACCACGTTTGCAACATGGTTCGGCTCGGAGACAGTGCTGGGCATCCCTGCCAAGTTTGTCAATGGCGGTCTGGGAAGTGTGGTTGAAGACCCTTTCGGGGCTGGCAGCTGTCTGATTCTGGTCGGGCTTTTTTTCGCAGGCAAGCTTTACCGAATGACCTTGCTCACCATCAGCGACTATTACCGGGAGCGCTATGGGCGCAAGGTTGAGGTGGTGTGTTCATTGATCATCATGTTGAGCTATCTGGGCTGGGTCTCGGCACAGGTCACAGCCTTGGGCCTGGTGTTTAACGTGCTGTCAGGTGCTGCTATCTCAATTCCTGTAGGCATGGTCATCGGTGTTGTGTCTATCCTGGCTTACACCCTCTTTGGCGGTATGTGGTCTGTGGCTATTACCGACTTTTTCCAGATGATCATTCTGGTGGTGGGTCTTTCAGTCCTGGCTATTTTTGCCAGTGGCATGGCGGGTGGTGCTGACAAGGTGGTCAGCCTGGCTATCAGCCGTGATATGTTCCAGTTCTGGCCGGAGCCAAGCCTCAAGGATATGCTTTTCTTCCTTGCAGCAGCCATCACCATCATGCTGGGATCGATTCCGCAACAGGATGTTTTTCAAAGGGTGATGTCGGCCAACAGCGTGAAGGCCTCTACCCGGGGCCCGATTCTGGGGGGTGTTTTTTACATTCTGTTTGCGTTTGTGCCCATGTTTCTGGTGGTCAGTGCACTCATCATCATGCCCGAGCGTACCGCTGAGTTGCTGCAGGATGATCCGCAAAAGGTGCTGCCAACGCTGGTACTTGAAAAAATGCCGTTTGTCATGCAGGTGCTTTTTTTTGGAGCTTTGCTCTCAGCCATTAAGTCCACTGCCTCAGCTACCTTGCTCGCCCCCAGTGTCACATTTGTTGAGAATATCTGGCGCCAGTTAAAGCCCCGGATGAGCGACCAACAGGAGCTCAAAACCATGCGCATCACGGTCCTGGTGTTCAGTGCCTTGGTACTGGCTTACGCCATCCTGATGCAGGGAACTCCGATTTATGAAATGGTTTCTGGTGCCTACCAGGTCACCCTTGTGGGTGCATTTGTTCCGCTGGTGTTTGGCCTTTACTGGAAGAAGGCCACCACACAGGGTGCGATTTTCTCGATCGTGATGGGCTTGCTGACGTGGGTTATTTTTCTGCTGACACCTGCAGGACTTGAGTTTCCAGGACAGTTGGCGGGTATTTTGGCTGCCCTGGTGGGCATGCTGGCAGGTTCCCTCGGGCATCAAGCGATTGAGAACACCCAATCTTCCCACCACAAGCTGTCAGGACTTGCATGAGTGCATCGACGCGTTGAAAAGCACTTGAAAGCCTATAATTCAAGGCTTTGCTTTCAACAACCTTCAGTGCCATGCCAATCTACGCATACAAATGTGATTCCTGCGGCCTAGCCAAGGACGTTTTGCAGAAAATCTCTGACCCCTTGCTAACTTTATGTCCGGCCTGCGGTTCTGAAACCTTTTCCAAGCAACTGACAGCTGCAGGTTTTCAACTCAAGGGGTCCGGTTGGTATGCCACCGATTTCAAGGGCGGTTCATCGAGCGTGCCACCGGCTGAAAGTACTTCTGCCAAAGAGGCAAACGCATCAGATACGAAATCGGTTGAAGTGCCAGCGAAAACGGATGCGAATTCATCATCTGCTCCAACTGCCCCACCGGTTACGACATCACCTGCGTCCTGAGGTATTGCATGACTTCTCTTCGTAAATGGTTGTTCGCCGGCTTACTGGTTCTGGCGCCGCTGATCATCACCCTTTGGGTCCTGGATTGGGTCATTACAACCCTTGACAAAACCCTGAAGATTCTTCCAATTGCATGGCAACCTGACCAGTTTTTGGGCCTGCACATCCCCGGTTTGGGCGTGATTTTTGCTTTTGTCGTGCTGCTGAGCATTGGTGCATTGGCATCGAACATTATCGGTAACCGCTTAGTTAACTGGTGGCATGCCTTGCTGCATCGAATTCCTGTGGTCCGATCTATCTACAGTGGTGTCAAGCAGGTCTCCGATACCCTGTTTTCCGAAAAAGGAAATGCCTTTCGCAAGGCTTTGTTGATCCAATGGCCTCGTGAAGGGGTGTGGACTATTGCATTTCTAACGGGTTCACCCAGTGGGCGTCTGCTCGACCACCTCCATGGTGAATACCTAAGTGTCTTTGTCCCCACTACCCCTAACCCGACAGGGGGGTACTTTGTCATGTTGAAGAAAAGCGATTGTATTGAGCTCGACATCAGTGTGGATGAGGCTTTAACCTACGTGATTTCGATGGGTGTGATCGTGCCCGGCGGGCCCAAGAATCCCCAGATCAATCCTCAAATTCCCTCGAATCGTTGAAAGAAAACCGTTATGGCAATGCGTTCCCACTACTGTGGTCTTGTGACTGAAGCTCTGATCGGACAAACCGTCAGCCTGTGCGGCTGGGTGAACCGCCGACGCGATCATGGTGGCGTGATTTTTATCGATCTCCGCGACCGTGAGGGCTATGTGCAAGTGGTGTGCGACCCAGATCGTGCCCATATGTTCAGCACGGCGGAAGATCTGCGTAATGAGTTCTGCATTCAAATCAAAGGCCTGGTGCGCGCCCGTCCGCAGGGAACGGTCAACGATGGGCTGAAAAGTGGAAAGGTTGAAGTGCTGTGTCATGAATTGCTGGTGCTTAACCCTTCGGTGACGCCTCCGTTCCAGCTCGATGACGACAATCTTTCGGAAACTACCCGATTAACACATCGGGTTCTTGACCTGAGACGCCCTTACATGCAAAACAACCTGATGTTGCGTTACAAGGTGTCCATGGAAGTCCGCAAGTTTCTGGACGCCAATGGCTTTATAGATATTGAAACCCCCATGCTGACAAAGTCCACACCAGAGGGGGCACGCGACTATCTGGTGCCCAGTCGGGTTCATGACGGCATGTTCTTTGCGTTGCCGCAAAGCCCTCAACTTTTCAAGCAGTTGCTTATGGTGTCCGGTTACGACCGGTACTATCAGATTACCAAGTGCTTCCGTGATGAAGATCTGCGTGCTGACCGTCAACCCGAGTTCACACAGATTGATATCGAGACCTCATTCCTGGATGAAGAGGAAATTCGAGCCATGTTCCAGGGCATGATCACCACAGTTTTCAAAAACACCATCGCTGTGGACCTCGGCGAATTCCCGGTGATGTCCTATGCACAAGCGATGCACATCTATGGGTCAGACAAGCCTGATTTGCGCGTGAAACTCACCTTTGCAGAGCTTACCGACGTGATGGTTGATGTCGATTTCAAGGTGTTTTCCGGCGCAGCCAATTTGAAAAACGGTCGTGTGGTCGCCTTGCGTATTCCCGGTGGCTCCAAGGAAGGCGCAGGCATCAGCCGTGGAGAAATTGATGCCTATACCGAGTTTGTCAAGATTTATGGTGCCAAGGGCCTGGCTTACATCCGGGTGAACGACCTGTCCAAAGGACGTGATGGCTTGCAGTCCCCAATTGTTAAAAATATCCATGACAAGGCGCTCAACGCAGTGCTTGAACGCACGGGTGCCCAAGATGGGGATTTGATTTTCTTTGGTGCGGACAAAGCCAAGGTTGTCAACGATGCTATCGGCGCTTTGCGAATCAAGATTGGACACAGCGAATTTGGGCGTTCGCATGGCTTGTTTGAAGCTGGCTGGCGACCCATGTGGGTTGTTGACTTTCCCATGTTCGAGTTTGATGATGAGGCTCAGCGCTACACAGCAACCCATCACCCTTTCACGGCCCCTAAAGACGGCCACGAAGATATGATGGTCACTGATCCCGAGAAGTGCATATCCAAGGGCTACGACATGGTCCTTAATGGCTGGGAAATGGGCGGCGGTTCGGTGCGGATTCACCGCGCAGACGTTCAGCAAAAAGTGTTTGACGCACTCAATATCACGCCCGAGGAGGCTCAACTCAAGTTCGGCTTCCTGCTTGATGCCTTGCAGTATGGCGCGCCACCCCATGGTGGCTTGGCTTTTGGCCTTGACCGCATCGTCACACTCATGACAGGTGCTGAATCGATTCGTGATGTCATTGCATTTCCCAAAACCCAGCGCGCGCAGTGCTTGCTGACTCAGGCGCCGTCTGCGGTAGATGAGAAGCAGCTGCGCGAGTTGCACATCCGCTTGCGCAAACACGAGACGGCCAAGTCTGCATGATTTGTCTTTAGGACAGAATCAAAATGGGTATTCAATAGATCCCCATATTGATTTGGAGGCAGAACGAACGGTAAACCGATAAGCTGTGACTTTCGCATAGAGGAGCTTTCAGCTTGTCATCACGGGTAACTTATAAGATTCCTCAATCTGTTCTGGTGGTCATACATACACCTGATCTGCATGTTTTGCTGATCAAACGAGCGGATGCTGTCGATTTCTGGCAGTCAGTCACAGGCAGCAAAGATACGTTGACAGAAACTTTTCGCAAAACGGCGGAGCGCGAAGTCTTTGAGGAAACCGGCATTGACTGCGCCCGTGGCTCCAAACTTGCCCCCCATTTGCATGACTGGCACCTGGAAAATGTCTACGATATTTATCCAGGATGGAGGCACCGATACCCACCGGATGTCACAAGAAATACCGAGCACTTATTCAGCCTTCTGGTTCCAGTAGGTACGCCTGTCATACTCAGCCCCAAGGAGCACACTGAATACGCGTGGTATCCCTGGCGTGAAGCTGCCGACAGGTGCTATTCACCTTCCAACAGCGAGGCCTGCCTTTTGCTGTCACGTTTTTTCAACAAAAATTGACCTTATGCATGTCATCCGCGTGGCCACTTACAACATCCACAAGGGTGTTCAGGGAATCGGCATGCGCCGTCGCCTTGAGATTCACAACCTGGGGCATGCTGTTGAGCAGATGGACGCGGATATTGTGTGTTTGCAGGAGGTACGTAAAGTGCATCGGCGAGAAGCACTTTTTTTTAACCGTTGGCCAGAGCTTGCACAAGCTGATTTTTTGGCCCCAGAAGGATATGAAGCGATTTACCGTACCAATGCCGTGACCCGGCATGGCGAGCATGGCAATGCCTTGTTGTCGCGTTGGCCAGTGGTGAGCCATCAGCATGAGGATATGTCTGATCACCGATTCGAGCAACGGGGCTTGTTACATGGCGAGGTGATGGTGCATGGCGTCAGTGTGCATGTGGTCGTGTTGCACTTAGGTCTGTTTCGCTCCAGCCGCATGCGTCAGGTACTCCAATTACAACGCTTTGTGGTGCGAGAAATCCCGTTTAATGCGCCATTGATCGTGGCGGGAGATTTCAACGATTGGGGTCTTGCGCTCAACCGGGTTTTGACCGACATGAAACTGGAGGCCTGCCAGCCTTTTCAGCACCCCACCTTTCCGGCCCGACTTCCCTTGGTGCAACTGGACTATATCTATGCCCGCGGCCTCAAACCCTTGAGTATTCATGTCCCTCGCGGACGCATCTGGTGGCGTATGTCCGATCACCTGCCCATGATTGCAGAATTCAGTCTTCCCGCATCATGATCCTGGCTGGAGCCGCAATGCAACCGGGTCATCGTGTCAAGTTATTACAGGGGGGGAAAGGCCTGTTTCCTGAGCTTCTAAATGCCATCAACGGCGCTGCACATGAGATCCGATTTGAGTCCTATATTTTCAATGATGACGCGGTCGGAGCGCAGATGATCGAGGCTCTAGTCGGTGCAGCCCGCCGAGGCATTTCAGTCTATGTGGTGTTGGACGGTGTAGGAACACCCGACTTGCCTGCAAGCTGGAAGCTCCGATTGACAGAGGCAGGCGTGTACTGGCATATCTTTTTGCCACTGGGCCGGCTCGGACTGCTGATCCCCAGAAGATGGCGGCGCCTGCATCGCAAACTGTGTGTAGTGGATGGAGAAGTAGCCTTTTGTGGCGGCATCAACGTCGTAGACGACTGGATTGACCCCAATCATGGCCCGCTGTCTGCTCCGCGCTTCGACTTTGCGGTGATGGTCTCAGGGCCTCTGGTTCAAGAGGTCCATGGGACAATGACACAATTCTGGCTTCGCTTGCAGGCTGTGGACGACACACGAAGGATTCACGTCGTGCAAGCTTGGAAGAATCTGCAGGCCGCGATTGCCCTGTCCCGGCACGAACCGCATCCGAACACCTATCAGCGCGTTGAGCTTGTAGGTGGAGCCAGCGCAGCGCTATTGCTTCGCGACAATTTGCGCAATCGCAACCGTATTGAAAAGGCCTACAGACGGGCTGTTGGTCATGCGAGAGTGGAGATCATCATCGCTAATGCTTATTTCCTTCCCGGTCGCAAGCTACGTTTAGGACTGATTCATGCCGCCAAGCGCGGGGTTCGGGTGCAATTGCTGTTGCAGGGGCGTTATGAGTACTTCATGCAGTACCACGCCGCCCGTCTGGTGTACGGCGAATTACTGGAGGCGGGTGTCGAGATTCATGAATATGCCGCAAGTTTCCTGCATGCCAAGGTCGCCGTGATTGATGGTCACTGGTCCACTGTGGGGTCTTCCAATCTGGACCCCTTGAGCCTGCTGCTTGCCCGAGAAGCTAATCTGGTGGTTGAAGATGATGCGTTTGCGTGCGAGTTGCGCCAGAGCTTACGGCAAGCCATTGCACAAGAAGGTCGCCGGGTGGACCCCAGGGACCATGCCAAACGGCCTTGGACGCAAAGGCTCATGAACCGGCTGGCTTACGCAATCATGCGGACAGCAATCTTGTTGGCCGGTAAACGCTACTGACCACAACGCATATGTTTGGCATTTAGACAGGCCTGATATTCGATAACCTTATTCTTGATTCGCTGGTAAGATTCTTCATGTTAATGAAACGTCATGCTGCCATGAAACCAACTGATTCAGACGAGGGAACACCAGTTTCCGTCAAGATCCGCGAGCGTCTTGAGTCAGCACGCAAGCGTTTCAACGCAAATGACAATATTGCGGACTTCATTGAACACGGTGAGCTCGAAAAACTGCTCGATGAAGTAGAAATCAAGATGCAGAGCGTTCTTGAAAGCTTGGTGATCGATACCGAAAGCGACCACAATACCGGCGACACGGCTAGACGGGTTGCCAAGATGTACATCAATGAAGTATTCCGGGGCCGTTATGTGCATGCCCCTGCAATCACCGAATTCCCTAACGCTGAGCATCTGAACGAACTGATGATCGTGGGACCTTTGACGGTTCGCAGCGCTTGCTCACACCACTTTTGTCCGGTGATCGGGAAAATATGGATCGGTGTTTTACCCAACGAGCACACCAATGTGATCGGCTTGTCCAAATATGCCCGGCTTGCTGAATGGATCATGGGGCGACCACAGATTCAGGAAGAGGCAGTCGTGCAGTTGGCAGACCTGATTCAGGAAAAAACACAACCTGACGGTCTCGCTATTGTGATGGAGGCCAGTCACTATTGCATGGCCTGGCGTGGCGTCAAGGATATGAACAGCAAGATGATCAACTCGGTCATGCGCGGTGTGTTTTTAAAAGATCCCAACTTGCGTCGTGAATTTTTGTCACTGATTCCAAGGAGCGCCTGACATGCTGGTTCGTCTTCTTTATGCAAGCCGTGCTGTTGATCCAAGCCCGGAGGCGATTGAGAACATCCTCTTCAAATCACGACACTCCAATCCAAGCTGTGGCATTACAGGCATCCTTTGTTACGGTGGCGGCCTTTTTCTGCAGGCTATTGAAGGCGGTCGTATGCCTGTGAACGAGTTGTACGGCCATATTCAGCGAGACACTAGGCACAAGGATATTGCGCTGCTGCATTACGAGGAAATCTCTGAGCGCCGTTTCGGAGGATGGACGATGGGACAGGTCAATCTGTCGAAGATCAACGCCTCCATCCTGATGAAATATTCTGCAATGCCTGAACTCGACCCATACTCTGTCTCTGGCAAGGTTTCCATGGCCCTCCTCGAGGAACTCATGGCCACAGCTTCCATCATCGGACGGGCCTGAACCCGCAAGCTCTGCCGCTGATTTGCCCTTGCCGTGAATTCCAGACTGCTGGGATGTGACTTCTCCAGTCTTCCCTCCCGTAAAAAACCTATTGTTTTGGCATTTGGCGCATTGCAAGGTGAGCGTTTAGTGCTAACTAATCTTGAGCGTATTGAGTCGCTTCAGGACTACGCGCTGTGGCTCAAGCGCAGCGAAAACTGGCTGGGTGCTTTTGACTTTCCGTTCGGACTCCCCAGAGAACTGGTCGAGCACTTGAATTGGCCTTTGAAGTGGGAAGACTGTATTCGCCATTACGCGCGTATGAGCCGGCAAGAGATCCGCAATGCGTTCGCGGCCTTTTGTGCAGCCAGGCCCGTCGGAGGCAAATTTGCCCACCGTAAAACGGATCTCCTGTCCGGCTCAAGCCCTTCCATGAAGTGGGTGAATCCACCTGTCGCCTACATGCTCCATGCAGGTGTTCCGCCGCTCATCGACGCCGGGGTTGTCATTCCTGGCTTATGGCCGAACCCGGATTTCAACGCGCAAGATATGTTTTCCGGTGGCCGGTTTGCCTTGGAAGCTTATCCCGGTCTTTTGGCCCGGGAGCTGCTAGGCAACCGAAGCTATAAAAGCGATGACAAGGCCAAACAGTCCCCCGAGAGACTGATTGCCCGCAAAGATTTGATTACGGCGTTGGAGCATGGGCAAACCCGACTCGGCTTGCGACTGAAACTGACCCATGCACAACGCGATCAGCTGATTGATGATCCGACAGCAGACTCACTGGATGCAGTCCTGTGTCTTACGCAGGCAGCCTGGGCCAGTCAGCGCGGTTTTCCAGGATACGGTTTGCCGCCAAGCATAGATCCACTTGAGGGTTGGATTGTGACGGCTGGCTTGTGAAGGTTTAGAAAACCCGGGAAATGACGGTTTCCTCCAGCTTGACGGCAAGCTGGCCGACGGCTAGGCCAGCAGGGCAACTGGGATAACTTTGCATGAGCAACTGTCGGCGCATAATCGCTTGACGTACAGCGGGATCCGCTGGTATGTCTCCTAGGTGAATCAGTCGAATCGGTTTCCCTGGCTCCGGAGTTACAAAGCGGTCAAGCACCTGCTGCAACTGCACCGTAATGGCTCGGCCGTCACCCAGTCGTGCCGTCTGATTGATGATCATGCGTATGTTTTGCCGCTTTTGCTGGCCTACCAATACCTTGATGGTGGCATAAGCGTCTGTTAGGGAAGTGGGCTCGGGGGTGGCGACCAGCAGCACCTCAGACGCCAGGGATACCGCGAAGAGAACCACATCAGATATACCTGCACCTGTGTCAAGAAGGATCAGGTCATACATGGTAACCAGACTCTTCATGATGCGAAGGAATTCGTCCCGGACTTCAGGTGTGAGTCGAGAATACTCGACCATGCCTGAACCTGCCAGGAGGACTGAAAAGCCGCCAGGAGCTTTGACGATGGCTTCTTGCAGCGTTGCCTTGCCCATGAATACGTCGTGCAGAGTCAATTTGGGGTACAGGTTAAGTACAACATCCAGATTGGCAAGTCCCAGATCAGCATCGAGCACCAGAACGCGATGCCCCCGTTTGGCTAAAGCGGCGGCCAGGTTGGCAGAGACAAAAGTTTTTCCCACACCACCTTTCCCGCTGGTCACAGCCAGTATCTTGGCGATGGACTTGAGGGAGGTTGGAGCCGTAGCTGAGGGATTGTGGGAAGGATTCGGCACGTCGGTCATTGACTGGTTCTGGGCATCGAATTGGATGAATCGTCTGGAGAACTCTCTATCCATGCGGATTCATCCATGTTGAGGGAACCAAACAGAAGGCTCTTTTCCTCTGCGCTCACGTAAATGACGTGCGGTTGGTCGATGCGTACCTGGTTGCGCCCACTGGACTTGGCCAAATAGAGTTTGGCGTCTGCGCGCTCGATCCAGAGGTCCGATGTCGAGCGCACCCAGACGGGGGCAAATGCGCCACCGATGCTGATGGTCACCTGAATCTGTTGCAAGGGGGATAGGGGAATCAAAAGGGAAGCGACAGACAGGCGAATACGCTCTGCCACAGCCTCAGCGTAACTGAACTGACAATCAGGCATCACAATGGCAAACTCTTCACCCCCAAAGCGTGCCAGGGTGTCCTGGGGGCGGATGCAGCCGGTTACACAACGGGCCACGGCTTGAAGTACTTGATCCCCGGCCACATGTCCGTAGGAGTCATTGACTTTCTTGAAGTGATCAATGTCTAACATCAAGAGTAGACAAGAGTTGCCTGAGCGCGCAACCACTTCGATCTCGCGCTCAAGAACCGCGTTTAAATGACGCCGGTTGGAAAGACCTGTGAGAGGGTCTTTGAGAGAAAGCTCACACAACCCGTCGATAACGCTTTGAAGATAGCCGGTGGGTGCCGCGTTTGTAGGCGGAACCAACAGGGTCTGAGCGTGGCCAAGCAAAGCCAAAGCATCATCCAGACGCAAATCACGGGGATCTATCATTGATGAAAGGGGTGTGGACACTGCGGCGACTATCGATAGGTAGACAAAGTTTAACAGGTGTCACTACAGGCAAATCGCGACAAATACCCGTCAATGCGCGGTCATTTCTGGTTACCAGCGAATTGAGACTGCCAGCAAGCAGCCCGACAGTTTATTGGTGTGAGCAAACAAGGCAATCGACATGGCGAGGCAGCCTCACTTCATTCCAGGCCATTCGGCGACCATCGAGCATCATCAGGCGTCCAGTCAGGGAAGATGATCCGAGCGCCATCAGTTTGAGCGCCTCTGAAGCCTGCATGGAACCTATGATCCCCACCAGCGGCGCAAATACCCCCATCGTGGCACAGCGTGCTTCCTCAAAACTACTGTCTGGCGGGAATACGCATGCATAGCATGGAGAGTCTTGTGAGCGGGAATCGTATACGCTGATCTGGGCATCAAAGCGTATGGCTGCTCCAGAAACCAGTGGTTTATGAAACTTGACGCAGGCAAGATTAATGGCATGGCGCGTTGCAAAGTTGTCGCTGCAGTCCAGCACAACATCAGCTTGCCGGACCAGGCTGTCAAGAAGAGCCGCATCTGCACGTGCCAACACTGGCGAGACCCGAACCAAAGGGTTGATGTCGGAGATCGCCTGCCGCACAGAGTTGCTCTTTGGCTGGCCAACTCGGGCGGTTGTGTGAGCGATTTGCCTTTGCAGGTTGGTCATGTCGACCAAATCATCGTCAACGACGGTAATGAGCCCCACACCCGCGGAACCTAAATAGAGCGCAGCAGGCGATCCCAAACCGCCCGCACCGATGATCAGGGCGTGACTGTCTAGGATGCGCTGCTGGCCTTCAATCCCGATGTCATCAAGCAGGATGTGTCGGGAATAGCGTAGCAATTGATCATCGGTCAAGCCTAATTTTCCTTGGGCTCATCCTTGCGCTCGGTCATGGTTTTGCTGACCATGACTGGCTGACCTTTGAGGCGATTGAGTGCCTGGGCAAGTTGAAAATCCTTGTCGGAACCAAACTCAGGCAATCTGCGATCCTGAGGAGACTTTTTGGATTCATCTTCCAGCTTTTTTATCGCTTCCTCACGGGCCTTTTCACGCGCTGGATCTTTCTTTTCAGCAGCCTGACCACTACTCAGATGTTTTTCAAGATCAGCCTCACGTGTTCGCAGAGCAGCAAACAAATTGCCTTCAGCGGTTTCATCAACCATCACATCCGGAACGATGCCTTTGGCTTGTATGGATTTACCCTTGGGTGTGTAGTAGCGCGCTGTTGTAATTTTCAGGCCGGTGTCTGGGCCCAGCGGGCGAACAGTCTGAACGGAACCCTTGCCGAAAGTCTGGTTGCCCATGATGGTCGCGCGTTGATAGTCTTGCAGGGCACCAGCCACAATTTCACTGGCTGACGCAGATCCCTCATTAACCAGTACCACCAAAGGTACAGTTTTCAGCGCAGTGGGCAGACGGCGCAGCGGGTCAGAACTGCCCCTGCGCAGATAAAACTCGGGGGAAGCTTTGTAGGTGAACTTGCTTTCGGCCAACTGTCCGTTTGTGGAAACCACGGTCACGTTTTCAGGCAGAAATGCTGCAGAAACGGCTACGGCTGCGTCCAGCAGGCCACCCGGGTCATTTCGCAGGTCCAGCACAAGTCCCTTGAGATTTTGATCAAGCTTGTAGATCTCCTCAACCTTGCGTACAAAATCCTCAACCGTACGTTCCTGGAACTGACTCAGCCTGATCCATGCATAGCCGGGTTCAATTAACTTGCCCTTCACTGACTGCGTCTTTATTTCTTCGCGGGTAATACTGACAGGAAAAGACCGGTTTTCCTCTTTTCGGAAAATTGTCAGAAGGACCTTCGTGTTGGGTTCGCCCCGCATGCGCTTGACAGCCTCGTTCAAGGTCAGACCTTTCACAGCGGTATCGTCAATTTTGGTGATCAGGTCATTGGTTTTCAGGCCAGCCCGAAAAGCGGGTGATCCCTCAATCGGGGAGACAACCTTGACCAGCCCATCCTCCTGGGTTATTTCAATGCCAACGCCAACAAATCGTCCGGTGGTTCCTTCACGAAACTCCTTGAATGACTTCTTGTCAAAATATTGAGAATGCGGATCCAGGCTGGCCACCATGCCGGAAATGGCATCCGTGATCAGTTTTTTTTCATCGACGGGCTCCACATAATCTGTCTTGACCATGCCGAATACAGCCGCAAGTTGCTGCAACTCCTCAAGCGGCAAGGGCGCCAATGTTCCTCTGGCAACAGTTTGCAGTGAAACTGTGGTGAGCGCACCGGCTACAACACCCAGTGAGATCCAGCCTGCAATTTTAAATTTCTGGCGCATACAAATTTTTCGTTAATTGGTCAATATACACGTTTGGAGCAGAAATCACAGTCGGGGTTCCCTATATCGGGTTATCCGGCCGTCTTGACCCCAGCGCTTGCATGTGTCGCCAGGTCAATATCAGCCTGATTGCCCAGATAGTAGTGACGCACCGGCTTGAGGGTCTCATCGAGTTCATAAATGAGCGGGAAGCCGTTGGGAATGTTGACGGCCATGATGTCCGAGTCCGAAACTTGGTCCAAGTACTTGATCAGTGCGCGTATCGAATTGCCGTGGGCTACCAGCACGATCCGCTTGCCCGCCTTGATGGCAGGCGCTATGGACTCGTTCCAGAACGGAATCACGCGTTCGACGGTGTCCCTCAGGCACTCAGTCAATGGCCGTTCAGAGGCGCTGAGCCTGGCATATCGAGGGTCGTTAAGCTCGGCAGCCGAGTCGCTTGCGGTTAACTTGGGTGGCGGTGTGTCATAACTTCTGCGCCAGACCAGTACTTGCTGATCGCCATATTCCTTGGCCACTTCGGCCTTGTTCAGTCCCTGCAGAGCGCCGTAATGCCGCTCGTTGAGACGCCAGCTATTGACCACAGGCAGCCAGGTTCGATCCAGTTCGTCCAGACAATGCCATAGGGTGCGGGTGGCCCGCTTGAGCACACTGGTGTAAGCAAGATCAAAATCAAAGCCGGCTGCTTTGAGCAGGCGGCCAGCATTTTTGGCTTGCTCGACACCGGTTTGAGTGAGGTCAACATCGGTCCAGCCGGTAAATCGGTTGTCCTTGTTCCAGATGGATTCGCCGTGGCGGATGAAGACAAGTTGGTACATGATCTCGGGTTTAGAAGTAAGGCAGTTCAGGGACTGGGTTGAAGGCCAATTGAATAAAACCTTCGCAGTATTTCCCATCATTCTAAAATCAACTCTTTTTGACCCGTAAAACAAGGACTCCGTGTGAAATTTATTATCGATAACTGGATGCTGATCATGGTCGCTGTGTCTTCTGGCGGACTGTTGATGTGGCCGGTGATCAAAGGCTCTGCCACTTCAGGGCTTAGTCCGAATGACGCTGTACAGCTGATTAACCGCGAAAAAGCCTTAGTGATTGATGTTTGTGATGCCAGCGAGTTTGCTGCGGGTCACGTGGGTGGAGCCAAGAACGCACCCTTGGGTGAGCTTGAGAAAAAGCTCCCTGAACTCGTTAAAAACAAGGCAACTCCGCTGATTTTTGTCTGCCAGAGCGGTGGACGCTCAAGCCGGGCAGCCGCCATAGCAAAAAAATTGGGTTACGAAAAATCCCACAATATCAGCGGCGGCCTGGGTGGCTGGAAAGCAGCCAGTTTACCTGTTGAGAAAAGTTAAGTTGCCCCCTACCTTTTAATCCACCTGAACCAGCGAGCCTAGCCAACGCCATGCAAATTGTGAAGATGTACACCACCGCTGTCTGCCCTTATTGTGTTCGGGCCAAGCAAATTCTGAAATCCAAAGGTGTTGAGCAGATCGAAGAGATTCGTATTGACACCGATCCTCAGGCCAGAATGACCATGATGGAGATTACTGGGCGGCGCACTGTCCCGCAAATTTTCATAGGCGGCACTCATGTAGGCGGACACGACGACCTGGTGGCGCTGGATGGACAAGGCGGCTTGATGCCCATGCTGCTCGCCAGCTGACCTGTAATAATCGCTGTACCGTGTGCCCGCTCTGGAATGATCCTGCGGGCTTTGTTGTTCTGACCAGAAAGTAAAGCCATGGCTGATGTCCAAGATCCAGTATTTCAGATTCAACGCATTTATCTCAAGGAGGCTTCTCTGGAACAGCCCAATTCACCTGCCATTTTGCTGGAGCAACAGCAACCTGTCGTTGATATTCAGTTGGGTGTGAATGCCACCCCCGTAGCCGACGGCGTGTATGAAGTCAGTGTCACAGCCACTGTCCATACCAAACTCAATGACAAAACTGTGTTCCTGGTTGAATCCACTCAAGCCGGGATTTTTGAGATCCGCAACCTGCCCGAGGAACAGATGGGACCCATACTGGGCATTGCCTGCCCGCAAATTGTGTATCCCTATCTGCGTGGCAATGTGGCCGACCTGATCCAGCGTGCTGGGTTTCCCCCTGTCCATTTGTCCGAAATCAATTTTCAAGCCATGTATGAGCAGCAGCAGGCCCAGCAAGGAACCCAGCAGATCCAATAAGGCAGTCAGGTTTTTGGGCTAAAGCCGAGTAGGTGTAAGCACTCTGAGCTATGAAAATAATAGTGATTGGTGCGGGTGCTTGGGGAACAGCATTGGCCATCAGCGCCAGTGGCAACGCCTCGGTCAGCCATGAAGTGACACTTTGGGCGCGGGATGCGGCTCAGGCGGCTGCGATGCAGACGGACCGCCTTAATGCGCGTTACCTCCCCGGCCAGATTTTTCCCGAGCGCTTGCAGGCAATCGGCGGCAACATTGAGGAGCTGGCGACTTGCGTCCATTCTCACGAACTCGTCCTGATCGCCACGCCGATGGCAGGCTTGCGCGCTGTGTTGATGTCGATCAGGCATACCGGGTCGCCAGTGGCGTGGCTTTGCAAAGGCTTTGAAACCGCCAGTCATGGCTCCTTGGGACTTCTAGCCCATGAAATACAAGGCCAGTTAGCTCCAAATTTGATAGCGGGCGTTCTCAGTGGCCCGAGCTTTGCCCTGGAAGTAGCACAAGGCAAGCCGACGGCCCTGGTAGCTGCCAGTCTTCATGCCAGCATGCGCGAGGCGCTGGTGGCGGCTTTTCACAGCAGCACTTTGCGAGTCTATGCCAACGATGACATTGTCGGAGTTGAGGTGGGCGGCGCCGTCAAAAACGTCATGGCCATTGCCACAGGCTTGTGCGATGGATTGGGTTTGGGCCTGAATGCGCGTGCTGCCCTCATTACCCGAGGCCTCGCAGAGATGAGCCGTCTGGGCCTTGCACTGGGTGCCCGGATGGAAACCTTTATGGGCTTATCCGGTCTGGGTGACCTGGTGCTGACCGCCACAGGAGATTTAAGCCGCAACCGAAAAATTGGTTTGCTGCTGGCGCAGGGCCAGACACTGGATCAGGCCGTGGCCTCACTGGGTCATGTCGCTGAAGGCGTGTACAGCGCCCGTACCGTTCTACATCGTGCGCAGCGTTGTCATGTGACCATGCCCATTACGCAGGCCGTGGTCGATCTGCTTGACGGCAACCTTAACGCCCATCAGGCCATGTCCGCTTTGATGAGAAGAGACCCGGCTTCAGAAAGTGCCAGCGCTTAGGCGACCTTCACCAATGACGACTCGCCAACCCGCGCAGCGATGTGGGCCAGCGACTCTTCTACCTGATCGATCAGGATCAGGCACAAGTCACCCTCCTGGAGATTTTCCAAGGCGGTTTCTATGGCCAGAAACTCACCCCTGATTTCGCGGGTGCTTCGGGTTCGGCTGGCGTTCTCAAGCCCGGCGCGAAGCAGCGCCAGCACTTCGCCATCTTCCCTGCCGCGCTGGCATTGATCCTGGTAAAGAATCACATCGTCAAAGGCGTGCCCAAGAATTTCGGTTTGCTGGCGGATATCCGAGTCACGGCGATCACCCGCGCCACTGATAACCACGCTGCGGCGCTTGGCTGGCATCCTTTCAACCGCCTGCACCAGTGCGGTCATGGCATCCGGGTTGTGGCCATAGTCGGCAATGATCGTAGCGCCACGGTAGTTGAACATGTTGAAACGACCCAGTGCGTTGTCGCTGTCATTGTGAAAGCTTAACAGACCACGTTCAATGGCTTCCCAATCCAGACTAAGCCCCCAGGCTGCTGCCACCGAGGCCATGACGTTTTCCACTTGAAAGCCAATGGCACCTTGGTGGGTGATGGGAATCAGTGACAACGCGATGCGGTGCAGGCTAGCCCCTTCGGCTGCAACCAGGTAGCCGCCGTCGACATAAACGGCCCGCTTGCCTTGAGCAATATGGGTGGCCATGACCGGATTGCTGCGATCCATGGCAAAGAAGGTAACTGCAGCGTTACAGTGATTGGCCATACCGGCCACAATCGGGTCAGCCGCATTGAGCACAGCGATGCCCTTGTCAGCAATGTTCTGAACGATCACTCGCTTGAGTACCGCCAGATCCTCGACGGTGGTGATGAAGTTCAAGCCAAGGTGGTCGCCATTGCCAACATTGGTGACTACCGCGACATCGCAGCGATCAAAAGCCAGTCCTTCGCGCAGCATGCCACCGCGGGCAGTTTCCAGTACGGCAGCGTCCACGTCAGGATGCTGCAGCACGTTTCGCGCACTTTTCGGTCCGCTGCAGTCACCGCTATCAATGCGTTGACCAGCCACAAACACGCCATCGGTGTTGGTCATGCCTACGCGCAGACCGGTCTGCGCGATCAGGTGTGTGATCAAACGCACGGTGGTGGTTTTGCCATTGGTGCCAGTAACAGCAACCAGGGGAATTCGGCCATTCTCACGGGGACCGAACATGTTGGAGATGATGGCCTCGCCAACGGCCCGACCCTTGCCAAAAGAAGGAGACAAATGCATGCGCAAGCCCGGTGCAGCATTGACTTCGACCACGCCGCCGCCCTGCTCTTCGAGCGGGTGCAGAATGCTGTCGCACACCATGTCAACGCCGCAGATGTCCAGTCCGACCATGAGTGCCGCAGCGATGGCGCGCTGGGCGACTTCAGGGTGTACATCGTCTGTGACATCGGTTGCAGAGCCCCCGGTGGAAAGATTGGCGTTGTGCCGCAAGGTCACACGCTTGCCTTTGGCCGGAATGGATTCGCCATCGAGCTCCTGGGTAGCCATGCAGGCCATGGCAATCTCATCCAGGATGATTTTTGTCAGGGATGTCGAATGACCCGAACCACGGCGCGGGTCTTTGTTGATTTCTTCGATCAACTCGGCGATGGTGTGGACGCCGTCACCCACCACTTTGGGCGGATCGCGACGCGCGGCAGCAACCAGCTTGTTACCGACAACCAGCAAACGGAAATCATTGCCTGGCAGGTAGCGTTCCACAAGAATTTCTTCCCCAAACTCCTTGCTGGCCTCAAAGGCGGCCAGCAGCCGCTCTTTCGTGGTGATGTTCACACTCACGCCCTTGCCCTGGTTGCCGTCCTTGGGTTTGACCACAACTGGCAGCCCGATCTCAAGCGCCGCGTTCCAGGCATCTTCAGGCGTAGACACTTCGCGACCCAGGGGTACCGGAACCCCAGCAGCATCCAACAGTTTTTTGGTGAGTTGTTTGTCCTGTGCGATGGCCTCTGAAATGGCGCTGGTGACATCCATCTCGGCTGCCTGAATGCGCCGCTGCTTGCTACCCCAGCCGAACATGATCATGCTGCCCTGGGTCATGCGCCTGAAGGGTATTCGACGCGCTACAGCAGCGTCCACAATTGAACCTGTGCTGGGACCGAGGCGGTTATCTTCATCAAGCTCACGCAATTCCTCTAGCGCCCCTTGGAGATCGAATGCGGTGTCGTTCTTGGCGGCCAGGCAAAGCGCTTGCGCGAACGCCATCGCCTGCCGCCCGACTGATTCCTCAGAGTACTCCACCACCACCTGGTAAACACCGGGGTCGGCGGTGGAAGTGGAACGGCTGAATGTGACGGGGCAACCAGCTTGGGCCTGCAAGTCCAAAGCTGCGACTTCCAGCACATGGGCCATAGACACTATATTTTCATGACCCGTCGGTTGAAGTGGCCGGATCTCAGGAAAAAGGGCACGCAAGCGGCTTTCAAAACCATCTCTGGCATTGAGTTTTTGCTCTTCAGCAGAACAGATAACTACCGACTCAATGGCCGTGTGGTGGCTCCACAGGTTGGGGCCGCGCAGAGCGCGAATTCTTGTAACTTCCATAAATTCAGTGGATCTTCCTGGGGTTGGATTCAAAGGTGCGCATGCCAGCGCCGATCAGCTCAGGCGTAATGTTCAAAGCCCAGGCTGCGGCCACGGCGGCCATCACCATCTCTGGTTTTTCAGCTTTGGCGGGCTTAAGGGAGTTCAGCGGCAACAGGGCAATCTCTTCAGCACCTTGGGACAAAACGATTTGCTGGTCACGTACAAAAACCACGCGCTCCCCCTTTTGCCGATGATTCCTGATGGCTTCAAGGTTGGCATCAAGGCCATAGAAAATCACTTTGCCGTCGCACAGGGCAGCCATTTCCACCACTTTGGATTCAGCGGCATTCAAAACAGCAAAGCCCTGCGGCAGAACCACATCAACCTGGGTTCGAACCACGTTGTACAGCTTGTCAACGTCGTTGATGTAGAACTCTTCAAGCTCTGGCAGGCCACTCAAATCGGTGACCACGCCAACGCTGCAGCGGTCGTAAGCCAGGCCTTCGCTAAGAATCATGCGATTCGAATTCTCAAAGACTGCAGCCTCCACCGAACGGTTGATCAGCACGCGCTGCCCGCTTTCCCAGTTGACACTGTCTTTGGCTTGGACCTGCCGCGCCCCGAGGAAAAAACCGTCCTTGCACGCAATGCCCACATGCTTGCCGCTGATGTGCAGTAACCAGCCGACCAGGCGCGCAATGCGGGTACTGTCATGCGATCCGGCAATTCCCACCACGGGAATCCGGCCATCCTGATGGGGTTTGAAGAGATGGTCAACAATGGCCTTGCCTACAGGTCGCGGTTGGCCTTCAGCTGGTTTGAGGTGCATCAGCAGGCCTGGGCCGGCGTTGACTTCAATGATTGCGCCGCCCTGGTCTTCAAGGGATTTCGAAACATCGGTGGTGACCAGGTCCATGCCGGCAATATCAAGACCCACCACGCGCGCGGCCAAAGTGGCTGCGCGGGCTACGTCCGGATGCACCAGGTCAGTAACGTCGTAGGCCAAATCACCATTGCGTTTGAGCAGTACACATAGACCAGCTTGCGGAACAGATTCGCCAGTGAGTCCCTGGCGATCAAGTTCCATGCGCGCGATGGGCTCGTTGTCAAGAATCAAGGGTTCCAGCGGAAATTCTTCTTCCACGCCGCAGCGAGGGTCACTGTTGATCTGGTTTTCGATCAGTTCGCGTATGGTTTGCACGCCGTCACCTGTAACGGTCAGCATCTTGCCCCGGGTGGCACCCACCACCTGATTGCCGACAACCAGAATGCGGTGTCCATCGCCCGCTATGAATTTTTCAACCAGAACGCCGCCGCCTTCTTCCCGGGCGGCCAGATAAGCACGTTCAATTTCATCCCGGGTAGTGAGGTTGGTAAAAACGCCCCGTCCATGATTGGCATCCGTAGGTTTGACAACAACGGGCACGCCGATATCCTGGGCAGCGTCCCAGGCGGCCTGTGCGCTTTCGACTTCCTCTCCTTGAGGAACCGGAACGCCACACGAATGCAAAAGGTTTTTGGTCATTTGCTTGTCGCTGGCGATGTTCTCCGCGATGGCGCTGGTCTGGTCGGTCTCGGCTGTCCAGATGCGATGCTGGCTGGCACCATAGCCGAATTGAACCAGGTTGCCTTCAGTCAGGCGGATATGCGGAATGCGCCGGTCAGTCGCGGCATCGACGATATGGGCAGTACTCGGACCCAGGCATAGCCGGTCAGCCAGCTCCCGCAGCCGATTGACCACGGGTACCACGTCAAAAGGCAGGTTATTGATGGCAGCCATCAACAGGTCGCAGGCGGCAGTGAGAGCAGCCTTGCTCACATCACCCTGGCGCGATCTGAAAGCCACCTTGTAAACGCCACGTACATGTGTTTCACGGGCCTTGCCAAAACCAGTCTGCACACCGGCCAGATTTTGAAGCTCAATCACCACGTGTTCCAAAATATGGGCAGCCCAAGTACCGTCGCGCAAACGGAGCAAAAAGCCGCCTGGCTCACCGATGCCGCACCGATGCTCAGACAAGCCAGGAAGCAGGGCGGTCAAACGCTCATAAAATCCCGCTATGGTGTTGGACGGACGGTCTTCCAATTCACCGATGTCTACCCAGGCCTCAATGACGGGGCGGTAGGTCCAGATGTTGGGGCCACGCAGATGGGTGACCCGGAGCAATTGAATATTTTTTGTTGTCATGGCTAAAAAAAGGTCGATCAGTCAAGTGCTGCACATAAACTGCTAAATGACATACGAAACCCATGTCTCGGTGACATTATTGAACGAAGTTCCTCAGGATTGGCGAACAGAGGTTCAATTACAACTCCAAATCAATGAAAACGTTCAGGTCGCCCTTGAGGTTGACCTGGATCAGCAACTGCGCTTCCTCAAGGGTATTCTGGTGCTGACAGACCACCGCCTGCTCAGTCGTGCATCGGGCGCGCTTGTCTGGCAGGCTTGGAACTTCCGGCCTGATTTGACCTTGGAACACCATGACCATGCGGGCGTGGGTCATATTGAACTGCTGGATGATCAGGGCTTGCAGGCACAGTGGCGGTTTACCCTGGGTCAAAATCTCCAGGCGATCCGGCTGGTCAGCCAATTTCGATTGCAACTTTCCAGCCTTGTCAGCGGCAAGCCATTGGCCTTGCCTGATGCCAATCTTTGCCCCAGCTGCAAGGCGCCACTCGACCCTGAACTGGACGAGTGTCCCGTGTGTGCCAAGGTTACCCATACGCCGCCTTCGACCTGGACGCTGTTTCGGTTGTGGCGCTTTGCCCGGCCTTATCGGGGTCAGCTGTTCGCCGGTTTTGTCCTGACCTTGCTGGGCACTGCTGCCAGCTTGGTCCCGCCCTACCTCACCATGCCCTTGATGGATGAGGTGCTGATACCGTTTCAGAATGGCCAGAAGATCGATCCCATGCGGGTTGCTTTTTATCTTTCGGGTCTGTTCGGCTCAGCATTGCTGGCCTGGGGCTTGACGTGGGCAAAAACCTATATTCTGGCCCTGGTGTCCGAGCGCATTGGTGCTGACCTTCGTACGGCCACCTACGAGCACCTGCTTAAACTGTCCCTGGAGTACTTTGGCGGCAAACGCACGGGAGACCTGATGTCGCGCATTGGCAGCGAGAGTGACCGCATCTGTGTATTTTTGTCCCTTCATCTGCTGGACTTTGCTACTGACGTGCTGATGCTGCTGATGACCGCAGCCATCCTCTTTTCCATCAACCCCTGGTTGGCTGTGGTGACCTTGGTGCCCTTGCCCTTCATCGTGTGGATGATTCATGCCGTGCGCTTCAAGTTGCAGACCGGTTTTGAGAAGATCGACCGGGTCTGGTCTGAGGTAACCAGCGTGCTGGCCGACACTATTCCCGGCGTTCGCGTGGTCAAGGCCTTCGCGCAGGAATCCCGTGAAGCAGAACGCTTCCGTGAAGCCAACCGCCACAACCTGGTTGTCAATGACCGGCTGAACAAAACCTGGGCCCTGTTCGCGCCCAGTGTGTCGTTTCTGACTGAAGTTGGCTTGCTGGTGGTGTGGGCATTTGGTGTTTATCTGGTCTCACAGGGCAACATCACGGTGGGGGTGTTGACGGCCTTTGTGGCCTACATCAGTCGTTTCTACGGGCGTCTTGACTCGATGAGCCGGATAGTCTCGCACACGGAAAAATCTGCCTCAGCGGCCAAGCGGATTTTTGATATCCTGGACCATGTCTCCAGCGTTCCAGACCCGGTCAATCCGGTGCCGATTGGCAAAGTCCAGGGTCGCATCGAGCTTCAAGGCGTAGGCTTTCGCTACGGTAACCGTGAGGTCAACCGGGGCATCAATCTGGATATCAAACCCGGCCAAATGATCGGGCTGGTTGGACACAGTGGCTCCGGTAAAAGCACTCTGGTGAACTTGATCTGTCGTTTTTACGACGTGTCGGAGGGGTCTATCCGTCTGGATGGGGTGGATATCCGCTCCTTCGGTATTTCGGATTACCGCCAGCACATCGGTCTGGTGCTGCAAGAGCCCTTTTTATTTTTTGGCACCATTGCCGAGAACATTGCCTATGGGAAGCCCAACGCCTCACGCCAGGAAATTATCGCGGCGGCTCGGGCTGCGCACGCACATGACTTTATTCTGCGGCTGTCACAAGGGTATGACTCCATCGTGGGCGAACGTGGGCAGGGCCTCTCGGGGGGTGAGCGTCAACGCATTTCAATTGCCAGGGCACTGCTGATCGACCCACGTATTTTGATCCTGGATGAAGCGACGGCGTCGGTAGATTCAGAAACCGAAAAAGAAATCCAGAAAGCCTTGGAAAACCTGGTCAAAGGCCGCACCACCATCGCCATTGCCCACCGGCTGTCCACCCTGAACCGGGCCGACCGCTTGGTGGTACTTGACCGCGGACAGGTGGTAGAAGAGGGTACCCATGATGACCTGATAGCCCGCCAAGGTGCTTACTTCAACCTCTACCAGGCCCAGGCAAGAAATGCCGAGGCCGGCCTCTTGGCAGACCCATCATCATCACGACATCGGAAACATCGCGTCCAGTCTTTGAACTCAGCCGCAATGCCTTTGGCAAACTGGTGCTCATCACCTCTGATTTGAGGCAATTTGAGGGGGTTGTTCCGGTTCGGGCATTCCCGGTGCAGTCACCTGAAAACGGCATCAGCCTGGTCAATACCGATGGTCACGAAGTGTCATGGATTGATGCGCTGGACGATGTACCGCAGCCCCAACAGGGATTGATTCGTGAAGCGCTGGCAGCGCGTGAATTCATGCCTGAGATCGAGTCTATTCTGGCGGTCACCAGTTATTCGGCCCCCTGCGCCTGGACCGTGCGGACTGACCGTGGCGAGACCGAATTTATTTTGCGTGGCGATGAGGATATCCGGCGGCTCACGCCCAACACGCTGCTCATCACGGACTCTCATGGCATTCAGTTCCTGATCCGCGACCTGGCCCGTTTGAACAAGGACAGCCGTAAAATTCTGGACCGTTTTCTCTAAAACATCCTATTCATGAGCCTTTTTGATTTTTCTGAAAACGCCATACATCAGCTCGCCGCCTTGGATGCGGCACGTGCGCTGGAAGAAGATGTAGGTTCTGGTGATTTAACCGCTGGCCTGATTGACCCGCAACGTCAGACCCACGCGCGCATTGTGGCGCGTGAATCAGCCGTGATCTGCGGCGCTCCCTGGGTTCTGGCAACCCTCAAGCAAGTCGCAAGGCTTGCCCGTTTGCAATGGTTGGTGCAGGAAGGCCAGCGGTGCATGCCCGACCAGGTCGTACTTGAAATCACCGGTTCTGCGCGTGAATTGCTGACGGCTGAGCGGACTGTGTTGAACTTTCTGCAACTCCTGAGCGCAGTGGCAACGCAAACCAGCGACTATGTCCTTGCTGTTCAGTCTGTGCCTGGCAACCGGGCAAAGATTGTGGATACCCGCAAAACATTGCCGGGTCTGCGTCTGGCACAAAAATATGCAGTCCTCAAGGGCGGCGGTACCAACCACCGCATCGGTTTGTATGACGCGATTCTGATCAAGGAAAACCATATTGCTGCTGCGGGTGGAATCACGGCGGTTCTCAAGCGCGCAGAACGGGATGCAGCGCAAGCCAGCTTTGTCGAGATAGAGGTTGAAACTTTGGCCCAGCTCCAGGAGGCACTGGCCGCCGGGGCCGGCATGATCCTGCTCGACAACATGAGCCTGGACATGCTGCGCCAAGCCGTGCAGATCAACGCGGGCCGGGCGGTGCTTGAAGTCTCTGGCGGCGTGAACATGGCCACGGTGCGTGATATTGCGGCAACCGGCGTTGACCGGATTTCGATTGGTGCATTGACCAAAGATGTGAAAGCGGTTGATTTTTCCATGCGTTTCAAGGACTTGTGATGAATTCCAGCACACCTGGTGTGATTGATGTCGAGTATGAGCAACCGGCTTGCCAAACCAAGCACGCTTGGGCTCGTATTCCGGTAGAGCCAGCACCTGAGCAGCGGGCGGCTCTCAAAGACAAGGTCCGCCGCTTGCTGAAAGAAAAAAACGCCGTCATGGTGTCGCACTTTTATGTGCATCCAGACCTTCAGGACCTGGCCGAGGAAACCGGCGGACTGGTGAGTGACTCACTGGAAATGGCCCGTTTCGGTCGCGACCATGCGGCTCAGACGCTGGTGGTCTCGGGCGTGCGTTTTATGGGCGAGACCTCCAAGATTCTGTCCCCCGAAAAGCGGGTTTTGATGCCTGACCTGGATGCCACCTGCTCGCTAGACCTCGGTTGTCCGATTGATGCTTTCAGTGCCTTTTGCGATGCCCATCCCGACCGCACCGTGGTGGTCTATGCCAATACCAGTGCAGCCGTCAAGGCGCGTGCCGACTGGCTGGTCACGTCGAGTTGTGCAGTGGACATCGTGCGCGCGCTCAAAGACCAGGGGCAAAAAATCCTCTGGGCACCCGACAAGCACCTGGGTGCTTACATTGCGCGAGAAACCGGTGCAGACATGCTGATGTGGAACGGCGCATGCATCGTGCATGATGAATTCAAGGCTTTTGAACTGCAAGAACTCAAAAGAGAGCATCCGCTGGCCAAGGTTCTGGTTCATCCGGAGAGCCCGCAGGCCGTGGTGGCACTGGCCGATGCAGTCGGTTCAACATCAGGCATTTTGAAAGCTGCGAAAGAGATGGATGCGCCTGAGTTCATTGTGGCCACAGACAACGGGATGATGCACAAGCTGCGCACGCTCAACCCCGGCAAGACCTTTATTGAGGCACCCACTGCGGGAAACAGTGCCACGTGCAAGAGCTGCGCGCATTGTCCTTGGATGGCCATGAACGGCCTGGCGGGCGTGGCCCATGTGCTTGAGACAGGTGCCAATGAAATCCAGGTAGACCCCACGCTGGGCTTGCGGGCTCGCTTGCCCATAGACCGGATGCTGGCCTTTACAGCAGCGCTTAAAAACGGTCAGACCAGCGCAGGCCTGGTGCCCAATATCGGCGCAGCCTGATGGCTCAGGCCAGGCGGGCCCGTCAGGTTCAGATTTCCAGGTTGTCGATCAGCCGCGTCTGACCCAGGCGCGCGGCACCCAGCACCACCAAGGGTTCCCGGATGCCCTTGGGTTCATGGGGAGGCAGTAAATCGTGCCGACGCCGTATGCTCAGGTAGTCGGGTTTCCAGCCACGTTCAGTCAGCTTTTGCAGCGCTTCGCGTTCTATTTCCTCATAAGTCTGCTCATTTTTTTGTAGTGAGGTGGCCATGGCTTTCAGAGTCATGGCCAATTGAACTGCTTCCTGCCGCTGGGCATCATTCAGGTAAACATTGCGCGATGACAGGGCCAGGCCGTCGCTTGCACGCAGAGTCTCGCCGGCCACGATGTCAATGGGCAGCGCCATTTGTTGAACCATGCGTCGGATCACCAGATGTTGCTGGTAGTCCTTTTTGCCAAACACGGCCACGCGGGGCTGCACACAGTTAAACAGTTTGAGAACAACCGTGCAGACCCCGGTAAAAAAACCAGGCCGGAAAAATCCCTCCAGCATGTCGGCCAACGCCGAAGGCGGCTGAACGCTAAACGTTTGCGGCTCTGGATAAAGTTCTTTTTCGCTGGGGGCAAACACCAGATCGCAACCCGCATCCTCCAGCTTTGCGCAGTCGGACTCCAGGCTGCGCGGGTAAGTGTCAAAGTCTTCGTGCGGCGCAAACTGCAAACGGTTGACGAAGATGCTGGCCACCGTCACATCGCCCAGCGGTTTAGCCTGCTGCACCAGCGCAATGTGTCCATCGTGAAGGTGACCCATGGTGGGTACAAATGCCGGATGCTTGTAGGTGCCGAGCGCTTCGCGCAGATCGGCGATGGTGTGAACAACTTTCATTGGCGTGCCAGGGCGTTATCGGAGCAGGCGCATCGTTACCAGGCGTGCAAGTCGTTGACGGGAAAAGTCTTTGCCTTGACAGCCCGCACATAGGCTTCCATGGCTGATCGCACACTGCCTGCTTCAACCATAAAGTTATGGACAAACCTGGGCATTTTGCCCAGGTTCATGCCCAACATGTCGTGCAGCACCAGCACCTGACCCGCGGTGTCCACGCCAGCACCTATGCCAATGGTGGCGCAGTGTTTGAGCTCTGTGGTGAGTTCTGCAGACAGGGCTGCAGGAACCATCTCCAGCACCAGCAGCGTTGCTCCCGCATCCTGCAAAGCCAGGGCCTGCTGCTTCATGATCGCCGCTGAATTTTCGGTTTTTCCCTGCACCCTGTAGCCGCCCAAGGCGTGCACGGTTTGCGGGGTCAAACCCAGGTGTGCGCAAACCGGGATACCCCGTTCCACCAGAAAACGGACAATCTCGGTCGTCCAGCCTCCGCCTTCAAGCTTGACCATGTGGGCACCGGCCTGCATGAGTACCGAGGCGCTGCGAAACGCCTGTTCCTTGGATTCGTGAAAAGTGCCGAAAGGCAGGTCCCCGATGATCCAGGCAGAGCCCTGAACCCTGCGCAGGCCCCGGTTGACACTTTCCACGTGATAACGCATGGTCTCCAGAGTGACACCCACCGTGCTGGACAGCCCCTGGCAGACCATGCCCAGTGAGTCTCCGACCAAGATGCAATCCACGCCCGCAGCATCGGCCACGGCGGCAAAAGTGGCGTCGTAGGCGGTCAGCATGGCGATTTTTTCACCCCGGGCATGCATTTCCATCAGGCGAGGCAGACTGATGGGCTTGCGCGTGGCCGGTGAGCTGGCATGCGGCAGGGTGCCATAGGGAGTGGCTGATGAGATTGGATTCATGTCAGGAGCTCCAGAATTTGACGCGAGTTTAGTGTGGCTTGCGTTCCTTCACGCAAGACAGGGCAAGACAAGGCAAGATAAGGCCAGACAATTCAGGCCGTTCGGGTCATGCCTAATCGGGCCAGCAAGTCCAGGTCGGCTTGAGTGTCAGGATTGCCGGTGGTCAGCAGCCTGTCTCCATAAAAGATCGAGTTGGCTCCCGCGAGGAAGCACAGGGCCTGAATGGCGTCGCCCATCTGTTGACGACCGGCCGATAAACGAACGCGTGCGGTGGGCATGGTGATGCGAGCCACTGCGATGGTGCGCACAAAGTCAAACGGGTCAAGCGGGGTCTGGTTTGCCAGGGGTGTTCCTTCCACCCGCACAAGGTGGTTGATGGGGACAGACTCCGGGTAGGCGGGCTCCAGGTTGGCGAGCTCGGCGATCAGGCCAGCCCTTTGCTGCGGACTTTCGCCCATACCGACAATACCGCCGCAACAGACTTTCACGCCTGCGTTACGCACCCGTGCCAGTGTGTCCAGACGATCCTGGTAATCGCGTGTGGTGATGATGTCACCATAAAAGTCGGGTGCAGAGTCCAGGTTGTGGTTGTAATAGTCCAGTCCGGCTTGCTGCAGGGTTTCGGCGTGACCGTCCTCCAACATGCCCAATGTGGCGCAGGTCTCCAGCCCCAAGGCTTTGACAGCACTGACCAGCTCGGCCACTTTTTCAATATCACGGTCCTTGGGCGCGCGCCAGGCAGCGCCCATACAAAATCGGGTGGCTCCGGCCGCTTTGGCGCGATGGGCAACGTTCAGAACCTCGGCCAGCTCCATCATCTTGGAAGCTTCAACCCCGGTGTCAAAGTGCACGGATTGCGGGCAATAACCGCAGTCTTCCGGGCAGCCACCGGTTTTCACGGACAACAGGGTTGCAAACTCCACTTGCGCCGGGTCAAAATTTTCGCGGTGCACAGTTTGTGCGCGATACAGTAATTCGGCAAACGGCAGCTCAAACAGCTGCTCAACCGCCGCAACAGTCCAGCGCTGGGGCTGAGTGCGTGGAGTGGTGTTGGCTGGCTTGGCGCGATGTAGCGTGACGGTTTGTTCAACAACAGTGTTCATGATGAGTTTTCTTGACGTTAATTCAGTGGGCAATCAGGCGGTGGCCGGAACGAGGATGGTGGGCAGTGCACGGGCCAGGAGAGTCGGGTAGTCACGGCTGAAATGCAGACCCCGGCTTTCATGCCGGGCCTGGGCGCTGCGCACAATCAGGTCCGCCACTTGCACCAGGTTACGCAGTTCCAGCAAGTCACGGGTAATGTGGAAGCGGGCGTAAAACTCATCAATCTCACCTTGCAGCAGGGCGATGCGGTGGGCTGCGCGTTCCAACCGCTTATTCGTGCGCACTATCCCCACGTAGTCCCACATGAAGCGGCGAAGCTCATCCCAGTTGTGAGAAATCACCACCTCTTCATCCGCATCGGTCACGCGGCTTTCGTCCCATTGGGGCAGCGTTGGAATGGCGGGCGCGTGTGATTCCAAAATGGCAGTTGCGGCAGCGCGGGCAAACACCATGCACTCCACCAGCGAATTGCTGGCCAGCCGATTGGCACCATGCAGACCCGTGCAAGCCGTTTCTCCAATGGCAAACAGGCCGGGTAAATCGGTCTGCCCATGCAGGTCCGAGACCACGCCACCGCAGGTGTAATGCGCAGCCGGTACCACCGGAATCGGCTGGCGCGCCATGTCAATGCCAAATTCCAGGCAGCGGGCGTAAATATTCGGGAAATGCTCCTGGATGAAGGCCAGCGGCTGGTGCGAGATATCCAGATAAACACAGTCCAGACCACGCTTTTTCATCTCGAAGTCTATGGCTCTGGCAACCACGTCACGTGGCGCCAGTTCGGCGCGGGCATCGTGGTCGGGCATGAAGCGGGTGCCACCGGCTGATTCCGGCAATTTGAGCACGCCGCCTTCACCCCGCACCGCCTCGCTGATCAGGAAAGATTTGGCATGCGGGTGGTACAGACAGGTGGGATGGAATTGAATGAATTCCATATTGCCCACGCTGCAGCCGGCGCGCCAGGCCGCTGCAATGCCGTCGCCTGTGGCGGTATCGGGGTTGGTGGTGTACAGGTAAACCTTGCCTGCGCCACCTGTGGCCAAAATGGTGTTGGGCGCGCTGAAAGTCACCACCTTGTCGGTCAGTTCGTCCAGTGCGTAAAGCCCGACGCACCGGTTGGCGGCTTCTTTGTTCAAGCCTGAATCCAGGCCCAATTTGGCAAGTGTGATCAGGTCAACCAGGGTGTGGTGTTCAAACAGCGTGATGTTGGGGGTCTCACGGACGATGGCCATCAAGGTTTGCTGCACGGCCGCTCCGGTGGCATCGGTGGCGTGCACAATACGCCGCTCACTATGACCGCCCTCGCGAGTCAGGTGCAGATGCCCGTCTTCCAGTGAAAACGGAACCCCCAGATCCTGCAGCCAACGCACAGTTTCAGGCGCGTGCGTCACGACAAACCGAGCGGCATCCTCATCGCACAGACCAGCACCTGCCACCAGGGTGTCTTGCACATGCGACTCAATCGTGTCGCCCTTGTCCATCACTGCCGCGATCCCGCCCTGGGCCCAGCGACTGGAGCCGTCATTGAGCTGGCGCTTGGTCAGGATGGCGACGCGTTGGCTCTTGGCCAGGTGCAAAGCGGCGCTCAGGCCGGCCAGGCCACTGCCAACAATGAGGACGTCAAAATCATGGGCGAGTTCAGTCACGGGTTTGGTTTCAAAATGTAGGTTGGATGAGCTGCTCATTGGGCGTGTAGGCCAGTCGCACATAAATCGGCGCAAAGGCTTCAGCCTGGGTGATGTCGATCAGCGTCTCTTTGGCCAGTTCAAGCATGGCGATAAACGTGACCACCAATACCGGTACGCCCTTGGCCGGATCAAACAGGTTTTCAAATTCGACAAATCTTTGCCCTTGCAGGCGCCGCAGCACGATGCTCATGTGCTCCCGGACCGAGAGCTCCTCGCGCGTAATCTTGTGGTGCTGGACCAGTTTGGCCCGCTTGAGGATGTCGCGCCATGCCTCTTGAAGGTCCAGCTGATGAACATCCGGAAAGCGCGGTTGAAGTGATTGTTCGATAAAGACCTGGGCTTTGAGGAAGTCGCGGCCAAACTGGGGCAGGGCATTGAGCGACGCCGCGGCCAGCTTCATCTGCTCATATTCCAGCAAACGACGCACCAGTTCGGCACGTGGGTCTTCAACCTCGCCGTCATCCGCTGATTTTTTGGCTGGCAGCAGCATGCGGGACTTGATCTCGATCAGCATGGCTGCCATCAGCAGGTATTCACCCGCCAGCTCTAAATTACGTTCGCGGATTTCCTCCACATAAGTCAGGTACTGCCGGGTCAGGCCCGCCATGGGAATGTCCAGAATATTGAAATTCTGTTTACGGATCAAGTAGAGCAACAGGTCCAGGGGACCTTCAAAGGCCTCCAGAAACACCTCAAGGGCATCCGGCGGGATATACAGATCCCTGGGCATGGCAAACAGGGGCTCGCCATACAGGCGGGCTACAGCAACATGGTCCACCACCTCGGGCATGGCCGCAAATGGCGCAGATTCAGCGGCGTCCGCACGCGCGACGTCAATTGCATCGGTCATCTTCGCGATTCAATGAGTCAGTTTGAAAAGTAATTTACCCATGGCCGGCCAGCCAGGCGTGGTCAGGATTGGCCGGTCTGGTAAACGTAGGGCTGTTGCGCCACTTCGCCTGCACGATAGTCAGCCCAGGCCTTGCGATCCACCGTTTTATCCCATAGCAGGTCACGTCCCTGGCGCTGCTGCGCTTCCAGCTGGGGCTTGCTGGCCTTGAGCTGGTCTATGAACTGGGTGACTTCGGATTGGTAGTCAGGTCGACGAAAAATATTCATGGGTGAAACCTCTTTGGATCATTTTAAGGTGCGTCGTGCATTCAATTGCGAATGTGGGCAATCTTTTGCAGCCAGTGCCTGGTGTCATCCATCACGGGACGCCAAACCAGCAGGATCAACCAGACAGCCAGCGGCAGGGTTGCCACAAACCCTATGGTTTTAAATCCCCATGCGCCCAGCAAGGCACCAGCAAAAAAGCTGGTAATTAACAGCAGATGGATGCGCAGCTTGCTCCGGTTGGCGCAAACCCTGGTTTTTCCCTGCAAACGGTTGATGTAGAGCAAGTTGCCCAGCTCAATACCCAGATCAGTAATCAAACCGGTGACATGGGTGGTGCGAATTTCTGCGTTGGATATCTTGGTGATCACGGCGTTTTGCAGGCCCATGATGAAGCACAGAACCAGAACCGTCAGCGGGACAAAGAGTCCGGCGAAAAAATTGATGGTGCCCCCAAACAATCCGAACACCAGCAGCAGGCCTGCCTCGACCAGCAAGGGCTGGCCAAAGGCGCTTTTGAGGTTGCGCCTCAGAGCCCAGTTCACCATCCAGGTGGTGGTCATTGAACCGGCAAGAAACGTCAATAGGGATACAAAACCCGACACGACCAAGGCTATTTGCCCAAGCACCAGGTTATCTGCCAGCGATGACACGATGCCGGTCATGTGGGAGGTGTATTGACCAACGGCCAGAAATCCACCCGCATTCGTTGCACCCGCCACAAAGCACAGCGTGGCTCCCAGGCGGACATTGCTTTGACTGGTTCGCTCGATGGAGGTTAAGTTGCGAAGCCAGGGAATCATGGTTCAGGGCTTGTCACTGACGACGTCAGTGGATGCGCATGCCTGGCTGGGCACCCGGCCAGGGGTTGAGGATGTAGATCCCCGGATTGCTTGTCTCGTCAGCATGGCTGGCTGCCAAAACCATGCCTTCTGAGATGCCAAACTTCATCTTGCGCGGTGCCAGGTTGGCCACCAGCACCGTGAGCTGGCCCACCAGTTGCTCGGGCTGGTACATGCTGGCAATGCCGCTGAAGACATTGCGCGTGCTGGGCTGGCCTTGGGCGTCTTTCTCGCCCACATCGAGCGTGAGTCGCAGCAGCTTGGTGGAGCCTTCTACCGCCTCACAGTTCACGATTCTGGCAATGCGCAGGTCGATCTTGGCAAAGTCGTCAATGCCAATGGTAGGCGCCAGCGCCTCGCCGCCGGGCGCGTTGGGGTCTGCGGGAACTGCTGAAGGCGCAGGCTTTGCTGCTTTTTTAGGAGCGGTTGGTTCAGGTAACGCGGGGGTTTCAGCCTCTTTCACTTCAAAAAGTGCGTCCAGCTGCTCGGGGGTGACGCGTTGCATGAGGTGTTGGTAAGTGCCGACTTGATGGCCTGCAGGGATCGGAGTGGCTGCATTTTCGAAATTCAATGGGCCACACTGTAGGAAGGTTTCTACGGCTGTGGCCACGCCAGGCATGACTGGCTTCAGGCAGGCAGTCATGACACGGAACATTTGGATCGCTTCTGAGCTCTTCTGAGCGGCCAAGTCTGACTTACCTTCCTTCACGAGCTTCCAGGGAGCAGCAGCGTCAAAGCGTGAGTTGACATTGTCGGCAAAGGCCATAATTTCGCGCAAAGCTTTTCCATACTCACGTTGCTCGTAATAACCGGCAACCTGCTTCAAGAGGTCACCGCTTTTGATGTGTGAGTCTTCAGTTGACGCGACCAACCGGCCCTCAGGCAAGAACTTTGCAGCACGGGATGCAATATTCACATACTTCCCAATCAAATCACTATTGACGCGCGCCATAAAGTCGTCGGCGTTGAAGTCTATGTCTTCATTGCGGGCTGAGAGCTTGGCTGCCAAGTAGTAGCGCAGCCACTCGGGGTTCATGCCCAGCTTCAAGTACTTGAGTGGGTCCAGGCCGGTGCCGCGGCTCTTGCTCATTTTCTCGCCGTTGTTCACGGTCAGAAAGCCGTGCACAAAGATGTTGTCAGGCGTTTTGCGACCACTGAACTTGAGCATGGCAGGCCAGAACAGGGTGTGGAAAGTCACGATGTCTTTACCGATAAAGTGGTATTGCTCGGTGTCTGGCGCGGCCATGTAGTCGTCAAAGCTTCGGGTGTCACCATGCTTGGCCTTGGGGCCACCTTTGTCAAACCAGTTTTTCAGCGACGCCAGATAGCCCACGGGCGCATCGAGCCACACATAGAAATATTTACCCGGCGCGTCGGGGATCTCAATCCCGAAGTAGGGCGCGTCGCGGCTGATGTCCCAATCGCCCAAGCCTTCGCTGGTGCTGCCGTCCGGGTTGGTGCGCACGGAGAACCACTCTTTGATTTTGTTGGCCACCTCGGGCTGCAACTTGCCGTCTTGCGTCCACTGCTCCAAAAACGCCACGCAGCGTGGGTCTGAGAGTTTGAAGAAAAAGTGTTCTGAATTTTTCAGTTCAGGCTTTGCACCCGACAAAACCGAATAAGGGTTGATCAGATCCGTAGGCGCATAGACAGAGCCGCATACCTCGCAGTTGTCGCCGTACTGGTCAAGGGCGTGGCATTTGGGGCACTCACCCTTGATATAGCGGTCGGGCAAAAACATGTTCTTCTGCGGGTCAAAGAACTGTTCTATGGTTTTGCGCTCGATCAGCGAGCCGCCCTGGTTCTCAGCAATGTCGCGCAGGTCGCAGTAGATTTGGCGGGCCAGCGCGGTGTTCTCGGGGGAGTGCGTGCTGTGCCAGTTGTCAAAGCTGATGTGAAAGCCATCCAGGTATTGCTTGCGCCCGCTGGCGATGTCTGTCACAAATTGTTCGGGCGTCTTTCCAGCCTTTTCGGCGGCTATCATGATCGGCGCGCCATGGGTGTCATCGGCACCGACAAAATTGACCACATGACCCTGCATGCGCTGAAACCGCACCCAGATATCAGCCTGGATGTATTCCATGATGTGGCCAATATGGAAATTGCCGTTGGCGTAGGGCAGGGCGGTGGTAACAAAAAGCTGACGGGGCATGACGGGGGAGGATTGGTCGGGCAAAGGGTAGATTTTAGTCCCCGGCCTCAGTGCAAGTTGTCACCACCTGCGCAGCCCCCCTGTCCAGGCTGCGCCTGGGTGTCGCAATCGTGTGCCGTTAGGCCTGACGCCAATTACAAGCGCAGTGGGTCTTTGCGCCGATCAACGGCGGGTGTCTGGTGTGCCGGCAAACCTTCATCCGGGGCTGTGGGGTCGGTCCAACCAAAGAAGGCACACACTTCAGCGCGTTGCTTGAGGGCGTCTGCGTAACCCAATGACATCAATTCCCGGCAATAGGCCGATTCAAACAGCAGGTAGCTGGCCAGGGCGGCGCCTTTCACATCGGCTTTTTTGGAGGACACGCCAATGGCACCCAGCATGGTGCGTACCGCGTGGGGCAGGTCGTTGACATGGCGGGCTGCCACTGCATCCAGCCGCTGGGAAGGCGCGATCACCAGCAGTTCAACGGTTTTGAGCTTACTGGCTTGACGTGCTTGCTCAGGCACCAGCTTGATGGTCTGGTTGATGCGTTTCAGGCGCTCAATATCTACTGCCAGGGCATCCAGAAAAATATTGGACAGGGTGTGGCCGGCAATTTGCGCTACCGACGGGTAGCTGTTCTCGGGCTGTGGATTTGCCTGTGCCTTGGGCTCGTGCATGCGCCCGGCACCGACCACCAGAATTTTTTCAGCACCCAAATGGATGGCCGGTGAGATCGGGGCTGACTGGCGCATCGAGCCATCGCCGAAATACTCGGTCCGGCCATTGAGCGGCAGCGCCATGGCTGGAAACACAAAGGGAATGGCTGACGACGCCAGCAGGTGCTCGTGGGTAATATGGCCTTGCACCGCCAAGCGTTGGGTGCGCACCCAGGGGGTAATGTGCTGCGGGCCCTGGTAAAAAGTGACGTGGTCGCCCGAGCTGTAGCTCGATGCGGTCACCGCCAGCGCCTGCAAATGCCCGTCTTTTATCAATTGGGGCAGCCGTTCCAGGGGAACCATCTGGATCAGTAATTCGCCCAAGGGTGAGTTGTCCAGCAAAGAACGGGGCTTGAGACGCCGCCACTTGGCAATCAACCACCCGATGGACAGCAGACTGAGCCAACGCGCACCGCTGCGCACCACACTGAGCACATCGGATTCATACACCTGGTGTGCGCGGAAGTTTTGCCAGACATCCACGATGCGCCGCACGGCAGCGTCGAAATCGTCTGCCCCACAGGCCAAGGCTGAGGCATTGATCGCGCCGGCCGAGGTGCCGGTGATGATGCCAAAAGGGTTGGGCTCTGAACCTGCGCCGCACTCTTTGCGCAGGTCGGCAATGGCCTCCAGCACGCCCACCTGGTAGGCTGCACGGGCACCACCGCCGGTCAGGAGCAAGCCTGTGGCGGGTGGCTTGTTGGCGGGTCGGTTCATCAGCGCCATTATGAGCGGCGCACGCACAACGTCAATGCGGTTCACGGCTCGGGTTTACCCCATGATTGCCCCATGACGTCAGTGGCCGAACGGTCTTCGCTAGACTACGCACCACTGAGGAGTTTTCAATGACGGTGACAGAAACAGCGCTGATGGACGCGCTCAAGAGCGTAATCGACCCCAATACGGGCAAGGATTTTGTCTCGACCAAGTCCATCAAAAATATCGCTATCCACGAGGGGGATGTGTCGTTTGACGTGGAGCTGGGCTACCCGGCCAAGAGCCAGATTCCGGCATTTCGCAAGTCGCTGGTGGCTGCTGCCAAAGGCATTGCGGGTGTGGCCAATGTGTCCGTGAATGTGGCCACCAAAGTCGTGCCACATGCGGTTCAGCGCGGGGTGGCTTTGCTGCCCAAGGTCAAAAACATCGTAGCCGTCGCCTCCGGCAAAGGTGGGGTGGGCAAAAGTACCACCGCGGTCAATCTGGCCCTGGCCCTGGCGGCCGAGGGAGCCAGCGTGGGTTTGCTGGACGCCGATATTTACGGCCCCAGCCAGCCGATGATGATGGGCATTGAAGGCCGCCCCGAAAGTGACGACGGTAAAACCATGGAGCCCATGGAAAACTATGGCGTGCAGGTCATGTCCATCGGATTTCTGGTGGCCCAGGACGAAGCCATGATCTGGCGCGGCCCCATGGCCACCCAGGCGCTGGAACAACTGCTGCGCCAGACCAACTGGCGCGACCTGGACTATCTGATTGTGGACATGCCGCCAGGCACCGGGGATATCCAGTTGACGCTGAGCCAGCGCGTGCCCATGACCGGCGCGGTCATCGTCACCACCCCGCAGGACATAGCCCTGCTTGATGCCAAGAAAGGCATCAAGATGTTTGAAAAAGTGGGCGTGCCCATTTTGGGGATCGTGGAAAACATGGCCGTGCACGTGTGCAGCCAGTGCGGGCATACCGAGCATATTTTTGGTGCAGACGGCGGCAAGAAGATGGCTGCCGAATACGGCATGAGCTACCTGGGTGCCTTGCCGCTGGACATCAAGATACGGCTGCAGGCTGACAACGGCAAACCAACCGTGGTGGCTGACCCCGACGGTGAAGTAGCCACCATTTACAAAGCCGTAGCAAGACAGATGGCCGTGGCCATTGCCGCCAAAAACCGGGATTTTTCTTCCAAATTCCCGAGCATCAAGATTTCCAAGGACACCTGAAGCCATGAACCTGCTGGTCTCCATGCGTTATCTGGTGGCGCTGGACGATCACAAGCATTTCGCCCGGGCAGCACAGGCTTGCTTTGTCACGCAACCAGCGCTGTCCAACGCATTGCGTGCTTTGGAGACCGAGTTTGGCGCAGCCATCGTCAAGCGGAGCCGGACCTTTGTTGGATTTACCGCAGAAGGTGAGCGCTTGCTCGCCAGCGCACGCTTGATGCTGCGTGAAGAGGCCTTGCTCAAGCAGGACCTGAGCAACGAGACCGGCCAGTTGCAAGGAAAACTCCATATTGGGGTGGTGCCGACGGCCGAGGCCATGGCCGCCAGGTTTGCAGCCCAGTTGCATGTCTTGCATCCCGGCGTGACGTCGGTGGTCCGCGCCATGAGTTCGCCTGAAATTGAGGCCGGGTTGGACAATCTGTCTCTGGATATGGGGCTGGGGTTTACCGATCGTGTCCAAAGATCTTCCGAAGGCAGCCGGCCCACAGGCCTGGCCCTGCGCGTCCTGCCCCAGTACACCGAGCAATACTTTCTGGTGCGTCGCAAGACCGAGCCCGAAGCCGCAACAACCGGTGCGGACAAGCCGGCTGCTGGCCATGCCGATCAAGGCCTGCAACTGGGACCAGAGATCAGTTGGGCCGCCGCAGCTGCCTTGCCCCTGTGCCTGATGACCCCTGAAATGCACAACCGGCGCATTGTGGATGCCGCCTTTTCCCAGGCTGGCGCTTCGGTTCAGGCGGTATTGGAGACAAATTCCATCCTGACGCTGGCCCTCAGCACCCTGGCCGGACGTGTTTGCGCAGTCATGCCGGGCGCTCTGGTGGGGGCTGTTCGGGCCTACCGGGAATTGCAAGCGTGCCCCCTGGTGAATCCGGATATCCGCACCCCCATCGGGTTTATGGTGCTGTCCTCAGCCCGTCCTTCACGGACGTTGGAAGCCGCCATGCACCTGGCGCAAGATAAAGACTGGCTGGATATTGTTGCGTCGCATCATTTATTTATTGAATGACCTCATGTTTCATCGCAATTTGACCCTCTGAGCGCACGCCTTGACACTGCGCGTCTGATGCAAGGACGTCGCAATGAATACTTCTGCAATAGCCAGTGACATACAACCGGTGGGTGACATCAAGGCCGTGGCGCTTGCCACGGTGGATGAATTACGGGCGCAAATCAAGCGCAGAAACCATCTCAAGGGCCGTCAGGCCGATGAGGTCTCGCGCGCCGAAGTGGTGGCCTTGCTGGGCCCCAAGCCGCCCAACGGCTACCGTCGCGACCTGCTGATCGAGCACCTGCATCAACTTAACGACGCCTACCGGTGCCTGCATGAACGCCATCTGGTGGCTTTGGCCAAAGAAATGAACATTCCCATGGCCGAGGTCTATGAAGTGGCCACCTTCTACCATCACTTCGAGGTGGTACGGGCGGGGGTCAACGCCGCAGCGCCGGGCCGCCCCAAGCAAGGCACGGCCCCCTTGGGGGGCAGCGAAGCACACGCAGTGGCGAGCGTGGGGGCCAACACTATTGCGCAGGGCCTGACCATCCGGGTCTGCGACGGCTTGAGCTGCGAATTGGCGGGCGCAAAGGATTTGCTAGCCCGCTTGCCGGCCATTCTGGGGCGAGACGATGTGCGGGTCATTCCTGCACCCTGCGTGGGCCGTTGCGAGCAGGCACCAGTGGCGGTGGTGCACCAAAACCCCGTGCTGCACGCCACGCCCGAGGCTGTAGTTTCAGTGGTTAATTCGGCCCTAACCCAGCATCCACAAGCCTACTCAGCTACCAACTTTGTAGCGTCTGACTTCGCCTTGAAATCAGTGTCTCCTGCCGCCGACGCGCAGCAGGTCGCTCCGTCTTACGCCGGGCTGGCGGTCTATCTGGCGCAGGGAGGCTACGCCTTGCCCAAGCGGCTGGCAGCAGGCGAGGATGTGGAGCCCCTCATCAAGGCCATGGAAGATTCGGGTCTGCGCGGCCTGGGCGGCGCAGGTTTCCCGGCGGGGCGCAAATGGCGCATCGTGCGCGAGCAGCCAGCCCCCAGGCTCATGGCCGTGAACATTGACGAAGGTGAACCCGGCACGTTCAAGGACCGCACCTATCTGGAGCGTGACCCGCACCGCTTTCTGGAAGGCATGCTGATTGCCGCTGCCGTGGTGGGCATAGATGCCTGCTACATCTACCTGCGCGATGAATACCATGGCTGTCGCGCCATTCTTGAGGCCGAATTGACGGCGCTCAAAGCCAACCCGCCATGCCCCTTGCCGCACATAGAGTTGCGGCGCGGCGCTGGGGCTTACATCTGTGGTGAAGAGTCGGCCATGATCGAAAGCATAGAAGGCAAACGGGGTGAGCCGCGCATGCGCCCGCCCTACATCGCCCAGGTGGGCTTGTTTGGCCGCCCCACGCTGGAGCACAACTTCGAGACGCTGTACTGGGTCCGTGACATCCTGCAACAAGGTCCGGCGTGGTTCAGTGGTTTCGGGCGCAATGGCCGCAAGGGCTTGCGCAGTTTCAGCGTCAGCGGCCGCGTCAGGCACCCCGGTGTCAAATTGGCCCCGGCGGGTATTTCGGTGCGCGAGCTGATTGACGACTACTGCGGCGGCATGGCCGATGGCCATGTGCTTTATGCCTACCTGCCCGGCGGTGCCTCAGGCGGCATTTTGCCGGCCAGTCTGGACCACATACCACTGGACTTTGACACCCTGCAGCCCTATGGCTGCTTCATCGGTTCCGCGGCGGTGATTGTCCTTGGCCAGCACGACAAGGCGCGTGATGCGGCCCTGAACATGATGCGTTTCTTTGAGCACGAAAGCTGTGGCCAGTGCACCCCCTGCCGTGTGGGAACCGCCAAGGCCGCCAAGCTCATGGCCGAACCGGTGTGGGACAACAACACCCTGGAAGACCTGAGCCAGGTGATGGTGGATGCCTCGATCTGCGGGCTGGGCCAGGCCGCGCCGAATCCGATCCGCTGTGTCCAGAAATACTTTGCCCACGAACTGGGAGCTCAAGCATGAATGCACCAACGAAACTTGCAGAAATCACTGTCCAAACCGTCAACTTCAAGCTCGATGGAAAAGACGTCAGCGCCTATGCCGGGGAAACGATTCTGAGCGTTGCCAAGCGCCTGGGCATAGACATACCGCACCTTTGCTACAAGGAAGGCTACCGGCCCGATGGCAATTGCCGCGCCTGTGTGGTGGAGGTCAAAGGCGAGCGTACCCTGGCGCCGAGCTGCTGCCGCGCAGCCAGTGCCGGTATGGAAGTGCAGTCAACAAGCGAGCGCGCAGTCAAAAGCCAGAAGATGGTGCTGGAGATGCTGCTCTCCGACATGCCCGACCAAGGCTACAAGTGGGACGAGCAAGACGACTCGTTGCAGCACGGCGAACTCAGCACCTGGGCCCGGCATATGGATGTGCAGGTGCGTCCGCAGCTCAAGGCGCTGCGCCGTGAGCAACCCAAGGCCGATGTGTCCCATCCCGCCATGGCCGTTAACCTGGATGCCTGCATTCAGTGCAATCGCTGTGTACGTGCCTGCCGGGAAGAGCAGGTCAACGACGTGATTGGCTACGCCATGCGCGGCAGCCACAGTGAAATTGTGTTCGACCTGAATGACCCCATGGGTGAAAGCACCTGCGTGGCCTGCGGCGAATGTGTGCAGGCCTGCCCCACCGGGGCCTTGATGCCCAAGACCCAGATCGGCTCCCAGGTGGTCGACAAAAAGGTCGATTCTGTCTGCCCCTTCTGCGGCGTGGGTTGTCTGCTGACCTACAACGTGAAAGACAACACCATCGTCAGTGTGGAGGGTCGTGACGGGCCGGCCAACCACAGCCGTTTGTGCGTCAAAGGCCGTTTCGGCTTTGACTATGTGCACAACCCCCAGCGGCTGACCGTGCCCTTGATCCGGCGCGAAGGCGTCAGCAAAGACCCGGCCATGCTCGACCAGCTCAACCGCGACACGGCCGATTGGTCTGCCGTTTTCCGCGAAGCCACCTGGCAGGAGGCGCTGGACCTCAGCGGCAGCAAGCTCAAGAGCCTGCGTGACACCAAGGGTGCCAAATCGCTGGCCGGCTTTGGCAGTGCCAAGGGCAGCAATGAAGAAGCCTACCTGTTCCAGAAGTTGGTGCGCACCGGTTTTGGCAGCAACAACGTGGACCATTGCACGCGCCTGTGCCACGCCTCCAGCGTGGCCGCATTGCTTGAAGGCGTGGGCTCCGGTGCGGTGAGCAACCAGGTCAATGACGTGGAACACGCCGACATGATTTTTATCATTGGCTCCAACCCCACGGCCAACCACCCGGTGGCAGCCACCTGGATGAAAAACGCCGCCAAAAATGGCAGCAAGATTGTTCTGGCAGATCCCCGCGTGACCGACATCGGCAAGCACGCCTGGCGCACCATGCAGTTCAAGCCGGACACCGATGTGGCCATGCTCAACGCCATGATTTACACCGTGATCGAAGAGGGGCTGGTGGACCAGGATTTTGTGCACAAGCGGGCCAACAACTTCGAAGCCCTCAAGCAAAACGTCAAAGGCTACAGTCCCGAAGCCATGGCACCGGTCTGCGGCGTGGATGCCGCCACCATCCGTGAAGTTGCACGTGAATTTGCCAACGCCAGGGGTGCCATGGTGCTGTGGGGCATGGGTGTAAGCCAGCATGTGCACGGCACCGACAACGCCCGCTGCCTGATTGCCCTGGTCACCGTGACCGGCCAGATCGGCAAGCCCGGCTCCGGACTGCACCCGCTGCGCGGCCAAAACAATGTGCAAGGTGCCAGCGATGCGGGTCTGATCCCCATGATGTTCCCCAACTACCAGCGCGTGACCAACCAGGCCGCGCACGACTGGTTCGAGAATTTTTGGAGCACGCCGCTGGACAAGCAGCCCGGCTACACCGTGGTGGAGATCATGCACAAGGCGCTGGCTCCAGACACCGACCCGCACAAGGTGCGCGGTATGTACATCATGGGCGAAAACCCGGCCATGAGCGACCCCGACCTGAACCATGCCCGCCATGCGCTGGCCAGCCTGGAGCATCTGGTGGTGCAAGACATTTTCATGACCGAGACCGCCTGGCTGGCCGATGTGGTGCTGCCTGCCACCGCCTGGCCCGAAAAAACCGGTACGGTCAGCAACACCGACCGCATGGTGCAGTTGGGCAAGCAGGCCATAGACCCACCCGGTCAGGCCAAGCCCGATTTGTGGATCATCCAGCAAATTGCCCAACGTTTGGGGTCCCATGCGGCCCTCGCCGCTGGCTCATTCCGGGCACCCCCGCTACACGGGTCGCAGCCCTCCCAGGGCTCGTCGCCTGCCATCGGGCAGCCCGGCGGCTCTCGCCCATTGGCCTGTGGCTACCAGGGCGAGCATGCCGGTGTGGCCGAGGTGTATGAAGAAATGCGCCAGGCCATGCACGCCGCCATATCAGGCATCACCTGGGAGCGGCTGCAGCGTGAATCCAGCGTGACCTACCCCTGCCTGAGTGCAGAAGACCCCGGCTCGCCGACCGTCTTTATCGACCACTTTGACACGCCCGATGGCCGTGTGCAGCTGGTGCCGGCCGACATCATTCCAGCCGCTGAGCGGCCCGATGCCGACTACCCGTTTGTGCTGATCACCGGCCGCCAGCTGGAACACTGGCACACCGGCAGCATGACGCGCCGGGCGGCAGTGCTTGACGCCATCGAGCCCACGGCCACCGCGTCCCTGTGCGGGGCAGACCTGGCGCAACTCGGGCTGGTGCCGGGGGATGTGGTGACCGTGCAGTCGCGCCGCGGTGCGGTGGCCATCCATGTGCGCCGCGATGACGGCACGCCACGCGGCGCGGTGTTTATTCCCTTCGCCTACTACGAGGCCGCCGCCAACCTCATGACCAACGCAGCACTGGACCCGGTGGGCAAAATTCCGGAGTTCAAGTACTGTGCGGTGGCCATCGTGCCTGGCGGGCAAGTCGCCAGCAAGCGGGGTTATGGTGAGTAGGCGGGAACCGGGGCGGGCTTGCAAGCGCTGTAGGTAGCGCAGCCAAAACGTCTGTGTTCAAGTGCAAGTTCAGTTGTGGTAGCCAAGATCATTTGACCGGGACAACGCCATATTGATGGGGTTGCTCACCAGGTTTGGGTGCAAACGTTGGGTGTTACTTGCTCTGCGAGCGTTGTTGGTGCTCGCGCAGGAGGCGGTTCATGATTTGCTGCTCCCTTTCGGTGCTGCGTACACGGGCCGCTTCGGCCCGCTCTATATACGTAGCTGGCACCAGCGCTTCGTGCACCAGGCCAATGCTCTTGAGTTGGTTGCGCGGCAGGCCTTTGGACTTCTCTTGTGCTTCTTTGTTGGCGAAGATTCCTAGCCAGTGATCGACTTTACGAAAGGGCTGCCCGCAAGCGCCAAGCCGGAGACCAATCAAGCCCACACCCGTCGCAAACTCCTGGTCGTAATAGGCAAAATCCGCAGGGAATTGCCATGCTTTTCTTTCTGTATCTGTAAACCCAAGCCGCAGCGGCAGGGGACCATAGCTTCCCACGTTGGGTCCTGGATTAGGTCCAAAGGGATTGGCGTTGTACCGCAGAGCCCTTTGTGAAGGGTGTTGCCATAAGTACATCTGTGACGATATGCCAGCCAGAAAGTTATCCCGCATTACCGCCTCTTTAATCCAAGGCAGTTCCAGGCGGTTGTCGTAATAGATATCGTACTGACAAATCACATTGGGCCAGCAGTTGTCTTCTCGCCCGCCCAGGCCACACCTAACGCTTTGCCCGACATCCGAGACCCGAAACGCAATGGCCAAAATGCCTTGCATCTGCGGTTCTATCCATTCCACCGGCATTCGAAATTGCTCGGCAAACTCTTTGGTGTAGCCCCAGGTCCACGGGTCTTTGGAAAACGATTTGCCATACTTGAAAGTGAAGCCATCCTCGTAACGGCGCTCTTCGAGGGGCGGTGGTTCGGGCCGTTGCGCGTTGACCAGTTGGGTCAACGCCAGGAGGGCGGCTATTGATGCGATACGACCAAGAGACCGAATGATATGGAATGGTTTAAACATGAGTTGCCTCTTCTTTTGAAATTCAGGCTGCCAGGCCATAGCTGGTTTGGTTTGTGTTTCTGTCCGGTTGCTCATGTTTGGGTCTCCCTTGGGTTATTTGGTTGTGGCTTGTACTTTACCAACGGTGCTTGAGAATCGCCTGGCCGCCCGGTTTGAACACCCGCCCGCCATCATCGCGCTCTGTAAAGTCCACGGCGCATCCACGAGCTTGGGGTTTTGTCTATCCGTAGAGCATTAAGCAGTATGAATCGCATAATTGCTTTTCCTGACTAAAGTCGATTTGAAAGAGGTACATCATGCTTGTCGTTGTGACCAGCAATGGGCAGATAACACTGCCTAAGGGGATTAGAGAGCATTTGGGCCTGAAGGCCGGGAGCCGCCTGGACTTCCATGTCAATGAACAGGGCTGGCTGATGGCGCGCCCTGTGAACAACACGGCTTTGGGTTTGGCGGGCGTACTGCGGCGGCCCGGGCAGGCCACCGTATCCCTTGAGGACATGGATGCAGCGGTGCAGGCAACGGCTGCCGAGTTGAATGCACCTGTGTCTAAAGCTACCCATTTGGCCAAAGTGCCCAAGAAACCTGTCGCACGCAAAAAATCATGATTGGCTTTAATTTCAATGCCTTGCTGCGCCTGTTGACCGACCAGGAGGCCGCGCACGCTTGACAAAAGCATGGGCGGCCTGCCACAGGTGGAGGTGCTGCTGGGAAAAGTGGGGTAACTGAAAGGTCGTGATGAAAGTTAGCACGGCTATCCATTACAGTGCGGTCTCATGTTGACCCATTCAGACCCCCATCCCGCCATCACGGTTGCCGTGGTGATGCGCCGCGTACGCATCGACGGTGCCATGAGTCGCTGGCAGAGCTGGCGCTGGGAACTGGCCGAGGTGGTGGAGCAGGATGTGGACTTGGGCGACAAACCCCGCTTGCTCTATAAAAATGAGAGCGAAGAACGCTGGCTACATGCGGGTTTCAAGGTTGAATTGTTCACTGACGATGCCGAGGGCTACGAGCTCAATGTGACCACGCCATCCCCCTGCTGGTTCGTGATGTGGCGCATGGAAGAGCAAGCCGGTTTAGCGGACGAACCCATGGCCATTCCGGTGCTGGTGTCGCTGAGTTACCACGACGCCGGACGTTTTCTGGACGCCCAGGAAACCGTGGAACAGGTGCCAGCGCCAGACCATATCGTGCAATGGGTTCGGGCTTTTGCCCAAGAACACCGCGTGATTGAGGCCAAAAAGCGCAAGCGCCCCGAGAGTTTTCGCCCGCTGACAGACCGCTTTGGCAACCCGGCCTCGGTCAGCACGGTCAAGAAGTTTGGAGCCGGCAATGGCTGACGGCTTCCTGGGCCGCTGGTCCCAGCGCAAACAAGAGATCCGTGAGGGTAAAAAACCGGCCGAACCAGTGCCGGCGCTCTCACCACTACCACAAGCGCCACAGTTACAGCCGCAGCTACAGCCACAGTCGGGTGAAGCCGCCAAGCCAGCCCAGGGGTCTGCCCCAGCCAGCGCTGCAGCGCCTGGAGCACCGCCCGGTCAGACACCCGCGCAACAGCCCCCGCCACCCACGCTGGCGGATGCCCAGGCCCTGACCCAGGAGTCTGATTTCAAGCCCTTCATGTCGCCAGGTGTGTCGGCCGATGTCAAAAACCTGGCCATGAAAAAGCTGTTTGCTGATCCGCACTTCAACATCATGGATGGTCTGGACATCTATATTGATGATTACTCCCAGCCCAATCCCTTGCCCATGTCCATGATGCGGCAGATGAATAGCGCCAAGTTCCTCAATCTCTTTGATGACGAAGACGAGGACGGCAAGAAAAAACCGCCGTCTCAGGCCCTCAGGGATGATCCGAGTACAGTGTCCGACCCAAACGTGGCACAGTCTGCTGACCCGTTACCGGATCAAACCAACCCACCGAACCTTAGCCAAGACCATGCCCACACTGATTTGCGACTGCAACAAGACCATGCCGCTGGACCCCCGGGCCCTGGGCGCGGCCCTGAATGAAACGCTGACCCTGCATTCGACCCTGTGCCGGCGCGAAGTCGGCGCTTTTGAAAAAGCCCTGGCTGGCGGGGACGACGTGGTGGTGGCCTGCACCCAGGAAAGCCGGCTTTTTTCGGAAATTGCCGCTCAAACGCCGGTTTCTGCACCCCTGCGGTTTGTGAACATTCGTGAAACCGGGGGCTGGAGCAAGGACGCGGCCCGGGCCATGCCCAAAATCTCGGCCCTGCTGGCGCTTGCCCATCTGCCCGATCCCGAGCCCGTGCCCACCGTGACCTACAAGAGCAGTGGCCGGGTGCTGATCGTCGGGCCGCTTGAGGCTGCTGAAAACGCGGCCGAGTTGCTGGCCGACACGCTGGACATCACCATTTTCAGCCTGAGTGCGGGCAGCCGCAGCGGTGCCCAGGAGCGGCGCTTTCCGGTGCTGGCCGGGCAGATTGAATCCCTAAGCGGCTGGCTGGGTGCTTTTGAGCTCAAGTGGCTGCGCAACAACCCGATTGACCTGGACCTGTGCACCCGCTGCAATGCCTGCGTGGCGGCTTGCCCCGAGGGTGCAATTGGCTTTGACTACCAAATTAATAGCGAACTATGCAAGTCCCACAGGGCTTGCGTCAAGGTTTGTGGTGTAGCCGGGGCCATCGACTTTACCCGCGAGGCCAGCGCCGAGAGCGAAAAATTCGACCTGGTGCTGGACCTGCGCCCCGTGCCGGCCTTTGGCCAGCATGCCTTGCCCCAAGGCTACTTTCTGTGGAACGGCCAGGACACCAAGCCCCTGCTGGACCTGCGCAGCCTGGTGGGTGAGTTCGAAAAACCGAAGTTTTTTGTGTACAAGCAAAAGCTGTGCGCCCACAGCCGCAATGAAAAAACCGGCTGCAATGCCTGTGTGGAGGTGTGCTCGGCCACGGCCATCAGCAGCGAGCGCAAGCGCCAGCAGATCAAGGTCAACCCCAATCTGTGCGTGGGTTGCGGGGCCTGTACCACCGTCTGCCCCACCGGCGCTCTGACCTTTGCCTACCCGCGTGCCAGCGAGCAGGGCAGCAAGCTCAAAACCCTGCTGTCCACCTACCACAAGGCTGGCGGCAAAGACGCGGCCTTGTTGCTGCACAGCCAGGCTGCAGGTGTCAATGTGCTGGGTGAGCTCGGGCGCATGGCCAGAATTAACCCGGCCATACGCGGTGTACCGGCCCGGGTGTTGCCCCTGCCTTTGTGGCACACCGCGTCGACCGGCCTGGAGTTGTGGCTCAGTGCCATTGCGTATGGGGCCAGCCAGGTGTGGGTGCTGGTGTCGGATGAAGAGGCCCCGCAGTACCGGCAAGCACTGGCCGAGCAAATGGCGGTTGCCCAGGCGCTGCTGACCGGGCTGGGTTATACCGGCGAGCATTTCCGTTTGCTGCAAGCCCCTGATGCGCGTGACCTCAGCCAGTTGGATACCGCCCTGCAGGCTGCTGCGGCCCAGGGTGTGGCGGTGAGCGGCAGTTTTGCCGTGCAGGCTGAAAAACGCGCCACCCTGGAGCTGGCTTTGGACCACCTGATCGCCCAGGCTCCCCTGTTGCAAGCTGCAAACGCCCGCGCCATGCCTGAGGCCATTGCACTGCCCGCAGTGGGTTCACCGCTTGGCGCGCTGGCTATCAACAAAGATGCCTGCACCATGTGCCTGAGCTGCATCAACGCCTGCCCGGCCAGTGCCCTGCAGGACAACCCGGCGCTGCCACAGCTGCGGTTTATCGAGAAAAATTGCGTGCAGTGCGGCCTGTGCGTCAAAACCTGCCCCGAGCAAGCCTTGTCACTGGTGCCGCAGCTTCGCTTGTCGGCCGGGCGCAAAGACTCCGTGGTGCTCAACGAGATGCAGCCCTATGCCTGTGTGCGCTGCAGCAAACCCTTTGGAACGCTCAAGGCCATTGAAGCCATGTTGGGCAAGCTCTCGGGTCACGCCATGTTCCAGGGCGCTGCGCTGGAGCGGCTCAAAATGTGTGGCGACTGCCGGGTGATCGACTTGTATTCCGACACCAACGAATCCAAAATCACAGACCTCTGAAAACCCGCCCGTCATGACTTCTCAACCCCCATCGTCAGATTCCGCGTCCCTCCTCAGTGCCGATCTGGCTGGCAGTTCCTCCAGCCTGGACGAAGAAACCGCACGCGCAGAAATTTATGGTCTGCTGGCGGCCCTGTATTACGCCCCGCCCACCCCCGACCTGATGGCGCAACTGCGTGTGGCCGCCACCGAGGCACCTGCCGCCGGCGGGTATCTTGAAGAGCCTTGGCGCGAGCTGGTAGGGGCTGCCCGTGAGCTCACGGATACAGCGGTTCAGGCCGAGTTCAATACACTATTTGGCGGAGTTGGCAAGCCCGAGGTTTACCTGTATGGCTCGCACTACCTGAGTGGTTTTCTCAATGAAAAGCCCCTGGCCCGCCTGCGCACCGTCTTGACAGGCCTGGGCCTGGCACGCGACGACGCCATGTCCGAAACCGAAGACCATCTGGCCTATTTGTGTGAGGTCATGCGCTACCTGATTGCCGGTACCGACGTCACGGTGTCCAACCTCACCCAGCAGATGCAGTTTTTCAGTGAGCAGATCCAGCCCTGGTCCGGCCACTTGTGCGACGCGCTGTCGCAGCACCCCAAGGCCCGTTTTTATGCCGCTTTGGCCAACTTCACGCGGGCTTTTATGTCTGTGGAGGCACAGGGCTTTGACATGCTGCCCTGAGGGGCCGGGCACGGTCTTTGAACACAAAACGACAAGCAGGTACAGGCGATGACCGCGTTTGAACCACCCTTGCCAGATGTCAACACGCTCTTGCAGCAAGGCTTGGCATTGCAAGAGCAGGGGCGGTTTGCCGAGGCAGGTGCACTCTATGAGCAAGTGCTGGCAATCCAGGCCGATCACTTTGATGCATTGCATTTACTGGGTGTGATTGCCGCCCAAACCGACAACCCCGCTCGGGCTGTTGTGTTGATGGGCAAGGCCATAGAGGTCAGGCCTGACCAGGCCCCGGTTTATTTCAATCGTGGCATTGCGTTGCAACAGCTGCAACGGCCAGATGAAGCTGTGGCCAGTTTTGATCAGGCCATTGCCCTCCAGCCAAATCATGCCTATGCCTTTTTCCAGCGTGGTCTTGCGCTCCAAGCCTTGTATCGCACGTCAGAAGCCTTGGCCAGCTTTGAGCACACCATCGCTATCAAACCAGACTTTGCGCAGGCTCACGCCAACCGTGGCAGTGCACTCCACTTGCTCAAACGCGCCGAGGAAGCCGTAGACAGCTACGCGCGTGCCATTAGCCTCAAACCAGACTTTGCAGGCGCTTATTGCAACCGTGGTATCGCACTCCAGGAGCTCCGACGCAGCGACGAGGCCCTGGCCAGTTTTGACCGTGCCCTGGCCATCTGGCCAGAATATGCGCAGGCACACTTCAACCGTGGCAATGCACTGGCCGAACTCAAGCGCACCGAGGAAGCCTTGGCGAGCTTTGAGCGCGCCATTGCCATCCAGCCCGACTACGCCAATGCCCATTTCAATTGCGGCATTGCACTTGAAGCACTTAAACGCCCCGAAGAGGCTGTAGCCAGCTACCAGCGCGCCATTGCCATCCAGCCAAACGACGCCAATGCCCATAACAACCTGGGTAACGCGCTGCATGCGCTCAAACGCTACGAAGAGGCGGTGGCAAGTTTTGAACGCGCCATTGCACTCAAAGCAGAGGATGCCGAGGTTCACTTCAACCAGGGCATTTCGCTCAAGATGCTCAAACGCACGGTAGATGCAGTAGCCAGTTTTGACCGTGCTATTGCCATCAATCCAGACTTTGCCGACCCCTACTGGAATAAGTCCTTGGCTTTACTGCAACTTGGGCATTTGGAGCAGGCCTGGGCGCTGTATGAATGGCGTTGGAGATTGAAAAACAGCGTGAAATGGCGCGACTTGAGTCAGACCAAACCCCTGTGGCTGGGTGAGTCAAGCTTGTCCGGCAAGCTCATCCTGCTGCATGCCGAACAAGGCCTGGGCGATACCATCCAGTTTTGTCGTTACGCCAGGCTGGTCAAGGCCCTGGGAGCCACCGTGCTGCTTGAAGTGCCCAAGCCACTCATGTCACTGTTATCTGGTCTCGAAGGCGTTGACTGTCTGATTGAACAGGGCTCCCCACTTCCTGACTTTGACTACCACTGTCCACTCATGTCGCTACCGCTGGCTTTCAAGACGCGTCTGGACAC
>JBEIGE010000012.1:0-75669 GCA_040382055.1 Hylemonella sp. | reverse complement strand
CGTTATCCTTAAAAAATTTTTGAATGCCCAAAAGCGAAGCCCGGTTTGCAGCATCCATCAGCTTGGTGGTCTGCGGAGCATTCAGCACCGCCCGGCTGGGGTCAAACCCGTATAGCACTCCATCATCAATCACATAGTTGGTCGGCTCAAAATCTTCCCCGCAACCAATGTGAATGGGCGACAGGGGTGTGAGCGCCAGTCTGTAGGTTTTGAAAAACTCGTTCATCAGGAGGCCCCCAGTGTGCGGTAGATTGCGATGACCGGAGCGTAGCCTTGTTGCACGGTCTCGGGCATGGATAGCGACACGGGGTTTTCAGCACCACCCAACCCTTGGCCGATAAAGGGGGAGGCGGCATCTACGGACTCAGGCCAGAACACGCCACCCGCCTTGGCCAGCAATACCGGGCGCTTAAAGGGTTGGCCCGACTGAACGGCAGCATCGCCATGTCGGCCAAATCGCGTGGCCACCTGGTATGTGCTTCGAACGGGGCAATAGCCTAAACCCTGCGGTGCGCAGGGGCCAAGGGTGAGGTAGCTGTTCGCACCAGAGGGTGTAGGAAAAAGTGCTGGAGTGATGTCCCCAACTCGTTCAAACTTGCCAAGGCCAATGCTGGCGTCCCGTCCAAAACCGGTAGCGCCGACAGCATCCAGCGCCACCGTGAGTTCCGCCAGATTCAGGCGGTCATCGTCCAGGGACACATATAGGTCAAAGCGCATTTCCGGGTGAAACCAGATTTGCGGCATGGAGTAGGGTGCAAACTGCCCTTCTCCTGTGGTACCTGTCTGGCGGTTGATGGTGTTGTGGGGCTGGGCGCGCTCTATGGGCTTTGCCGACTCTGGAGCAACCTCCACATCGCTGTATGCAAGGCTTTGCCATTGTGGAAATGGACTGGTTAGGGCCGCCAGAGGCAGCCACTTTTTCTTCTTTAGAGTCTTGCGGTCTGGCGGATAGACCGCATTGGACTTTTGCCAAGCATTAGCGAGCACATGGGGCAGCGGCACATGACCTGCGGGTAGCGCGTCAGAAATCACGGCAAAGGGTTGGCCGCTGGTATAGCCCTGCAGAAGTTCGTTTAGGCGGGTATTGCCCAGCTGGTGACGCAGAGTCCAGCAAAGTTGGCCAAACAGCGTATCGCCCGCCAGCGGTGTGCCAAAGGCGCCCAAGGGGCGCAGTGTGTAGCGGTGGGTTTGCATCACTGACGATCTGTCACGCAGCGGCGGTCTGAAATGGCTGAATTGCATCAAAGCGCGTTTGATGGTCTTCGCCATCAATTTTCAAATTTACAAACCGCACCTTGCCGTACCCACGCGAGCCGGAGCCGCCCACGCTGTCGAGCTCCAGTAACTTCATGCCCTGCAAGACAGTGATCATCAAATCCTCATCATCGCCGGCAAGTTTTTTGATTGATAGGCGAAAGTCAAACTGAGCACCGGCGGGTACGCGCTCTGTCTGGCGCGGATGCTCGGCCACGCCAGAGATGCGGTTGATGCGGTTTTCGCTCTTGACTTCAGTAAGCGCAAAGTTGTCATTACGCATCTGTTCTTCCCATTCTGCGCTTAGGTTGCAGTCCCAGAATGAGATCCGAGTGGGTCCCACGCTGCTCATCTGCTCAACACCCAATTTGGCATCGCCGCTGATGCCAAACAGTTGCAGAATACGTTTGACTTCGGCCTGCGTGGTACCGCTTGTCTTTTCAAAATCCCTCCAGCCTAAGGCTTCTTCTTTAACCGCACCGCTGCGCCACTCCAGCAAACTGCGCATCTTGCCTTTGAGGCTGGAGCCAGGGATGTAAGGCGACTGGGTATGCGGGTGTTTGATGACGGTGTTGTCCACCCCGCCAATATGCATTTCGCTGTCGCCTGCGCCAATGCGAAGGCCGGTGACCAATTCCAGCGTGGCGGTAATGGTGGTGATGTTTGTGAGTTGCGGCATGATTTATTTCTCTTGGGCTTTGTAGAAACCCATGAAGGCTTCCATGAATAATTTGGCGTGCTTGAGGGTCTCGGCATCGCTGACGGACTTGATGCAGTGGCTGAACATGGCCTCAAAACTGTCATCGACATGGTTTCGGCCTTTTGCGTACGCCACTTTTGCATTCATCATTTTGATAAATGGGGCTGAGACCTTGTAGCGGGCATCTCTGACATCACTACTTTTTTGACCAGTCTCCAGCTTTCCAATGCTGTGTACCTTATCTGTCCACATAACCAGTTCGTCATAGAACTTGCGCAACTGTGTGGACCTGTTCTTGATCTGATTACCGCGTTGATCAAGACCACCTTGAAAAATTTCAAAAGACTTTTCTTTGGCGATATCAGAAAAAATATCATCCGTCAACGCGTTGCCAAAAACAATTTTGCTGTTGGGTATGGGCATGTAATCTCCTTATCGTTGACGGTAAAAGTGGTTGAACAGCGGAATTCGGAATTTTCTTCCCAGCTGGGCGATGCCTTTTTCACCCAGCTGTTCAGCGATGTCTTTTTGCGCGATCGGTCGAACATCCTGTTTAAGTTTGTCCACAACATAGCGCCGCGTGCGGTAAGCAAAGCGACTGCGCCACATAGCATGCTCGGCGTTGGTTTTATCGCTGGCCAGGTCAATCAGATGCATCAGGCCATAGATGTAGCCAGTTGACAGGTCGTAACTCTTGCGAACGCGTTCCAGTTGTTCCTGCGCTACCTGCACCTTGTACCAATCGTGCCAGCGCACCCTCTCATTGAATAGCACCAGCGCGTCCTTGTCCGTGCCCTTTGCGGCGCTTAAAGCCACTTCTGCCTGGGTGGCCAACGCATGAATGGGTTGTCCCGGCTTGGTCATGACCATACCAGCCGAAAAAGTAATGCCGGGGTTGTGCGCCACGTAGGTTTTGAATTCATCCGCCATGCGGGCTGCCAGCTTTTGGGTGCTGTGCCAGGGGCCAATTAAAAAGAAGTCGTCACCGCCGGCAAACACGGTGTAGGTGTTGGGGAAGTCTGTTTGGCAAATTGCAGGTAGCCAGATTGCGAAAAATGCGTTCATTTGCCGCGACAAGGCAGCCATCTTGGCAAAGGTGGGATCCTGCAGGCCTTGTTGGAATATGGTGCCAAGGTTGTCCACGTCGCCTTTGAGGGTCATCAGCGCAATTTGCCCTTGCCATTGGCCTGCGTCGTCCACCCGGTCGGACAGGGGCTGGCGGTCCTCGCACGCAATGTGATTGAGCGTCTTGCCCGCGCCAAAGCGCAAGTCATCGGCACTCACGTCCAATTCAATGCCCCGGTATTTTGACTGGGTTTGCACATCCAGCTCGGCGAATCGAGGCACATAGGCATTAATGAATCGCCGGGCGTAGCCGTGCCAGAGCGTGTCGACCAGGTTGTCGGGCAAGCTGAAATCCCAACAGCGCTGCAAGTTGCCATCTTTTGCAAGTGCGCCAAATTTTCCTGTGGCATCTTCGCTTTTGGTGAACACCACACCGTAGCCGAACACCGGAACTTCGAGCATATTCAGGTTGTTACCCGTGATCTGAGTTGGGTTGCGCACGATCAGCAACCGGTCTTCGCGGGTGAGCGCGCCACCAAGCGTAATTTGGTCACGTGACAACGCCGCAGATGCTTTGCCGACGCCCTCAGACTTATCCGCTACCAAACGGTTGTTGTAATGGCAAACACCGTGCGGATAGGTCACCCCAAATACCGGATTAGTCGCTGCTGTAAGGTCAAAGCGTTGCAGCTTGGCTTTTTCCAGTTCGGCAAACAGGGACTCCATAAGTCCTTTGAAGTTGCCCTTAAGGAAATCATTGCAGCATGCAGGTTTGCCAACTAATCCCAAGCCCGCGAGGCCAAAGCTGTGCTGCAAAAACCATTGGTTGATTTCAAGCCGCACTTTTTCAAGCTGCGCTTTGACATCGGCCGTATTGGGAGCCACTATCAAAAATTTGCCTGCAGCGTTGGTGATTTGGCTGGTGGGTGGCAGATTCAGAGCATCAAGCACCTTGAGCGCTGCCACTTCGGTGAACAAAGAAACCTGGAACGAGCGCCCGCGCAACAGTTTGGCGGCGGCTTTGTTGGTCTGGCTACCTTCTGAAAAGATGAAGTCCTGGATGCCAAAAAAATCGCCTTGAATGAGCAACAGCTTTTGCACATTCCAGTCGTCCCGGTTCTTGAGCCTTTGCGCAGCAGCTGTGTTGGTTTGTCCGGTATTTTCATGCCAGCGCCAAAGGGCAGTTGCCAATGCAGCTGTAGTTTTGCTGTGGTCGTACAACGAAACATCTGGTTTGGTGCCAAAGGCGGTGGCTGCAGGGATAACATGGGTGAAGGTCATCCAAGCGGTATCGAAGTGGTCCAGCCACAAAGGCCAGTTGCTGCGGTGCGACTTAGGAATTTTTTCCAGCGCAACTAGAAACGCATTCCACAGGCTTTTGTATTCAGCCTGTGCCTGGTCGTCTGCTCCAGGCTCGCACTGTTCACGCTTTTGCGGAAAGATCGCGGTCGGTGATAGGGCTGCTAGCGGATAGCGCCACTTCAAGTCTTTGGCTGTGATTTTTTGCGAGTTGTCATTTAGTTGAATTTGCTCGAACAAAGACAACTGCCGCGCCTGGTAGTGGTTGCGCCCGGTAGCGGTCTCGGTGTTCTCATCTTTGGACTCGTTGTATTTATCGAAGTCTTCACGCTCAAACCCGCTGGCCACGCGATCTGCCGTAGCGATGATCCATTGCAAAAAGGTGTCTGGGCGGTGGTGTGCTGCAGCGGCATTGATAAGCGAGTCTGTGGCCTGGGTGTGGTCGTTTTGCAGTTGATTGCGGTTGATGAATGGGTACATGTCCCCTTGAATCAAATCCGGGGCGGTCTTTTCAACTTCATCAAAGGCCAGACCGGTATAGGCGGCATGGATATGGCTGTGATACCCGCTCTTACCGCTTTGGTCTATTGTGTGAAATGGACAGTACTGCGTTTTGTGAGTCGCAAGAGCATCCTTGGATACGTCAATTCTGGCGCGTTCAGCGAACTTGCCTAAGTCGTGCAAATAAGCTGCTAAAGCGACGCGACAAGTCGCGGCTAAAAGGTCTTCAGTTGTTATGGTCATTGCAATTCCTCCCTGAACGCCACGTTTTGCGCGAATTTAACCGACTCCGGCGGTAATGTCAGTCGGTATTTACGCGGACGTGTACCCCCATCGTTGATAAGGTAATTGATAGCGGCTGGGCCTAATGCGCTTTTGATGCGTCGCTCCAGCTTGGATTTGCGCTGCGAAAAATATTCACCGTCCATGCCGTTTTTCAGAGCGCGTTCGGTTGCCTCAATATCGGTCAAAGTTCCGGTAATGCTGCGGTATTCCTTTAAAAAGCGCTTGGCCCAAGCAGTATCGGGCGCGCTTTTGGGTGGTGCCGGTAGGGCTGCACCCCCGCTCAATGTCTGGCGGGCAAACACGGCTAGCAAAGCGAGCTCGGCCGGTGGCAGCTCGATGCGCTGGCCTGCTGCCACGATGCAGCGATCCACCATGTTCAGTGTCAAGCTGCCAGGTGCCAAGGTGGCTTGCACGGCGGCCACCGCTTCGCTAAAGCTGGCATGGCCAGATAGCAATTTAGCGGGCAAGCCATGGCGCAAACTCACGAACGGTATCTCTGCCAGTGTGACCTCGGCCATGGCGGTGTCGGCCAGTTTGCCGTCGCGCGTTTGCAGCACGCGGCTGTAGGGCGTGGGGTAGAAAAAATCAATGCTGTTCTCAAACGGCTCGCTCACCAGCACATGGCTCAGGCGGTCTTGTGGCCTGCCGTAGAGGGAGAGCGCATAGCCCAGGTAAAAGCCCATGGTTTTGCGTCCCCCCGCAATTGACACATGCAAAGCGCAGTCCGGGTCGGCGCTGAACTCACGCACGCGGGCGGTGATGAAATCGGCTGCCGCGCGGTTGTCTTCCACGCTGCGGATATCGTCCATGCCACGCTCGTTGGCGTCACGCATGATGTGGATGTTTTTTCGGGTGAAAGCAATGTTTCCCAGATTGAAGTCTTTGCAAAGGCGGTGAAACCAGCCCAAATCATCACTAAGCAAAGACAATTCGGCGCGCTGCGCGCCTTCCCGGGTGGTGATCAGATGCACTTCCGTGGGGATAAAAGGGGCATCCGGCTTGGTTGCCATGGCATAAATGGTCTCGGTGACTATTTGCGGTGTTAGACCGCTCACTGCAAGCAGAACGCGGCGAGTGTATTGAGCAGGATTGATCATGGGTCTGGCTTCGCAAGCGTATGAATTAACGTTCATGCCGTGCAGTGTAGACATACGTTTTGAAAAATTTATTTGTGGCAAGCTTGCCGCATATCGGACTTTTGTTGAGGATGCCGCGCACTGCGCCATATTCAAACGTTTCCAGTAGAGTTTGCCACTGGACACCTGAAGGCCCCAAGGACGTAGAAATTGTGGTCTACCACTAAAGGAGTATGTATGCGCACTGTTGCACCTGTTTCCCCGGGCGAAATGCTGGAAGAAGAGTTTCTGAAACCCTTGGGCTTGACCAAGTACCGGCTTGCCAAAGATATTGGCGTACCTGCGCAGCGCATAGGTGAAATTGTTGCAGGCAAACGGGCAATTACTGCAGACACTGACCTGCGTTTGTGCCGGTATTTTGGGCTTAGCGATGGATGGTGGCTCAGGGGGCAAGTCAATTACGACACAGCCATCGCCCGCGAATCCATGGGGGAAGCATTGGCACTGATTACCCGGTGCGAATTACTTGCTAACTGAAAACGATTAGGTATCTCTGCTTGGCCCCTTTCGATAGCTTTAGGGTGGCGTGAGACAAAATAGGTGGTCATCGGTGGGATCGCGCGGCATGGCCCGCGGTCAGCTTTGGCAATCTTGTGCCGCCGGGGTGTCTTGCAACGCGACCCCGTACTGCCCCACCAAAGTTTGTAAAGCACTTGGCAAATCACTGGCATCGCTGATATCCACCCGCCAGGGCAGCGCGCTTTCTTCCAGATCTGCGCGCAAATGAGCCAGCGCAAGCGCGTCGGCAGGGGTGAGGCCAAACAAGGCAATGTCCAGGTCGGAATAGGGTTTTGAGCTACGGCCAAATGGCCAATGGTCCACACGTGAGCCAAAGGCTATGGCCGTGGTTTTGGGTAAGCGTGTATTAAGCAAACTCAAAATCAACGCCTGCTGATCGGCTGTAATGTCAATCATCGGCAGCGCCTTGGGCCAGGAGTCGAGTGAGTAGCGCTTGGGCTTCGTCGGCAAAGGCGGGTATGACTGCCGCCACATCAGCCGCTTTGGCGGCGTTATAGGTGTGCGATGTGGTGTTGCGCTTGTCCCTGAAAACCATCCAGGCTGCGACATCACGCACCAGGGCTCGCTCGCCACCCGTGCGAATGAGGTCACGAAAACTCATGGCATCTACGCTCTGCGCATCCGCTAAATCGCGCTCAAGCCGCCGCGCAAGCATTTTCCAACACAGTTCGAAGGTGTACTCGAAGCGCTGAATGCAGGCATCACGCAGTTCTTCGTCTTGCTCGCCTGCCGCTTGCCAGCGGGCAAGGCCACGGCGCAGAGACGTCAAGGCGTTTTGCAGTGAGGTGAGGTCTAAGGATGAGGGCATGTCTTAGTATCGCGAAAAAAAAGTGGAATCATCACGCGCTCGTAGTTGTTCATGATTAGCTAGCTTTTTCGTATTTATGCAAAAAGAAGCCTCTTGCCGCGCGGCTGAGGAACAGTGCGTCCTGTAGCCTTCGCGGCTTCGATCCACAGCGCCATGGTCTGCTTGACCTCTGCTAATGCCATCTCATGCGTGTCACCATGTGCCACGCAACCTGGCAATTCGGGTACGTCGGCAATGAATGCGTGGTCTTCATCGCTCCAGTGGATGATGATTTCACAGTGGTTCATGATTCAAACCTCCAATTTGTATTTCACGATGATATTTCCTACCTGTTTGAAGCGGTAGATTTTCAACCACCCGCCCGGTCTGCTGGCCGCGCCCATACCTTTGCGTCCAGGCTTATGGCGACGGAATTGCTTTGAGATTGTGATGTCAAATACCTGGCAGGCGGTTTTCGCCTCCGCCCGAGTTGATGGATGGGTAGGAAATCGGCATCACGCCAACCCCACTCAACTGCCAGACGTAGCGCGGCGCTTTGTTGCGGGGCGACCAGTTTGCTTGGCTGCGAGAGGTTCGGCCAAACGGCCCGTGACGTACTTGTGAAGAACACTGGCGATGAGCGTTTGGTAAGGTACACCTTCTTCAAGCGCCTTAACTTGAATGTCACTCAGATCCCCAGAGGACAAGCGGATGTTGACTCGGCGATCTTTAATGGCGGTGGCACGCGCAGCCGCCTTGAACTTCGCTAGTTCCCCTTTTGTGGCAACGGACCTCAGCTGGCCTTTCTCAAAAGCGCTGAGCACTTCCAGTTCATAGGATTCAATTTTCGGCATCGCTTTCACCTTGATTCAAATAATCTCTCGTTGCCTTGCGGCTCGGAATAATGGTCTTGAGGAAGTAATAGTCTTCCTCTTCGACAAACGGTACCAAGTAAACGTAGTTTTCACACGCCACGACCAGGACACGCTGCCGTGGATATTTCACCTGGTTCGGGTGGTTCAAAATGTCCAGCAGATCACCAGCCTCGATTGAGACAACAATGTTCTCAAACGAAATACCCCGCTCGGCCCTGACTGTTTTGTTCTTCTCCGGGTTCCAGCGAAATGGCTTCATGGCGAGATGTTAACTTGCTGTGTGCCTTTTGTCACCACTGTGTCAGTGACGAATTCAAGACGCCCGAGGCCAAAGTAGCGGTGCAGTTACCGCATTCAAGAACCACTACCAGCAATCCAGCAACCTCTGCCCGTGAGCGTGGGCCAGAGCAGGGATGCCCGGTCTGCTGGCCTCGCCCATTCCTTTGTCCTCACCCGATGTAAAGTACACCTCAGAGTTGAACCACACCTTGACCCCAAGCCCCCATTCCCCTTTAGCCGAACGCCTGCGCCCCAAAACGCTGGGTGAGGTGATCGGCCAGCAGCAACTGCTGGGAGAGGGTATGGCGTTGCGCATTGCGTTTGAGTCGGGTCAGCCGCACAGCTGTATTTTGTGGGGGCCACCGGGCACCGGCAAAACCACTATTGCGCGGCTGATGGCCGACGCCTTTGATGCGCAGTTCATCTCTATTAGCGCGGTGTTGGGCGGTGTGAAAGACATCCGCGAGGCGGTGGAGCAGGCGCAGGGCACGGACAAACGAACCATTGTGTTTGTCGACGAGGTGCACCGTTTCAACAAAAGCCAGCAGGATGCCTTTTTGCCGCACGTCGAGTCCGGCCTGTTCACCTTCATTGGTGCCACCACCGAGAACCCGTCGTTTGAAGTCAATTCGGCGCTGCTGTCGCGTGCGGCGGTCTATGTGCTGCAACCGCTCACCGAATCTGACCTTGAGAAAATCATCGCGAAAGCCCTGGATATTCAAGCGGTTCCAGCGATTGAAAAAATAGCAATAGCCACTTTGGTGGCGTTTGCCGATGGCGATGCCCGGCGGTTGCTCAACACGCTGGAGACCTTGGCCGTGGCTGCAAAGCAGCAAAAGCAGACCCTCATTACCGAGGCTTGGCTGGTCAAGGCGCTGGGTGAGCGCATGCGCCGTTACGACAAGGGCGGCGAGCAGTTCTACGACACCATCTCCGCCCTGCACAAAAGCGTGCGCGGCAGTGACCCCGATGCTTCGCTGTACTGGTTTGTTCGCATGCTCGATGGCGGTGCAGAACCGCGCTATATGGCGCGCCGACTGATCCGCATGGCCAGTGAAGACATTGGCTTGGCCGACCCGCGTGCCCTGCGCCTGGCGCTGGATGCCGCCGAGGTCTATGAACGTCTGGGTTCGCCCGAAGGCGAGCTGGCGTTGGCCGAGTGTGTGATCTATCTGGCCATGGCTCCCAAGTCCAACGCGGTTTACAAAGCCTTCAAGGAGGCCAAGGCGTTCATCAAAAAAGACGGCACGCGCCCTGTGCCCTTGCACTTGCGCAATGCCCCCACCCAACTCATGAAGACCCTGGATTACGGCAAGGATTACCGCTATGCCCACAACGAAGATGGGGCTTTTGCCGCGGGTGAACGTTATCTTCCAGAGGGAATGGCCGAGCCTGACTTCTACCGGCCGGTTGAGCGCGGCCTGGAAATCAAGATTGCCGAGAAACTGCGTACACTTCGCGCGCTGAATCTCGCAAAAAAATAAACCCAATGTCCCAACTCAATAGCCCCGGGTGGCATCAACATTGCTTGGCAAGCTGAATGGATATTTTTCTTCAGCAAATCATCAATGGTCTGGTGCTGGGCAGCATGTATGCGCTGGTGGCACTGGGTTACACCATGGTCTACGGCATCATCAACCTGATCAACTTTGCCCACGGCGAGGTACTGATGGTTGGCGCGCTGACCAGCTGGTCGGTGATCGGCATGATGCAAGGAGCCATGCCGGGTGCCCCAGGCTGGATCATCCTGATCCTTGCCCTGATCATTGCCTGCGTGGTGGCGGCCTCACTCAACTTTGTGATTGAAAAAGTAGCCTACCGACCGCTGCGCAACGCGCCCAAACTGGCCCCCCTGATCACGGCCATAGGCATGTCCATTTTGTTGCAAACCCTGGCCATGATCATCTGGAAGCCCAATTACAAGGCTTACCCCACCTTGCTGCCCAGCACGCCCATTGATGTGGCCGGTGCAGTGATCACGCCAACACAAATCCTGATTTTGGGGATGACCGCCGTGTCGCTGGCTGTGCTGATGTGGGTGGTGCACGGCACCAAACTCGGGCGGGCCATGCGGGCTACGTCCGAGAACCCGCGTGTGGCTGCGCTCATGGGCGTCAAGCCGGACAGCGTCATTTCTGCCACCTTCATCATTGGTGCCGTGCTGGCCGCCATTGCCGGCGTGATGTGGGCCGCCAACTACGGCACGGTGCAGCACACCATGGGCTTTTTGCCCGGGCTCAAGGCCTTTACTGCGGCTGTGTTCGGCGGCATCGGCAATCTGGGGGGCGCGGTGGTGGGGGGTATTTTGTTGGGGCTGATCGAGTCCATCGGTGCAGGCTATATCGGCCATTTGACCGGTGGTGTTCTGGGCAGCCACTATGCCGACATCTTTGCTTTTATTGTGTTGATCGTGGTGCTCACGCTGCGGCCTTCGGGTCTGCTCGGCGAGCGCGTGGCGGACAGGGCCTGACATGACACGACGTTCCACCTGGTTGGCGCTTGGCATCAGTTTGCTCCTGCTGCCGCTGGTCTTGCAGGGCTTTGGCAATGCCTGGGTACGCATCGCCGACATGGCGCTGCTGTACGTGCTGCTGGCACTGGGCCTGAACATTGTGGTGGGCTACGCCGGGCTGCTGGACCTGGGCTATGTGGCATTTTTCGCCATTGGGGCTTATATGTTCGGCCTCATGTCCTCACCCCACCTGTTTGAAACCTTCCCCTGGATTGCCGCCATGTTCCCCAACGGCATGCACACGCCGCTGTGGGTGGTCATCCCGCTGGCTGCCTTGCTGGCCGGTGTGTTGGGTATTTTGCTGGGCGCACCCACATTGCGCTTGCGGGGTGACTACCTGGCCATCGTCACACTGGGTTTTGGCGAGATCATCCGCGTCTTTCTGAACAACCTGGATCATCCGGTCAACATCACCAACGGTCCCAAGGGTCTGGGGCAGATTGATTCCATCACCTTCTTCGGGCTGGACCTGGGTAAAAAACTCCAGATTGCCGGCTTTGAGCTGCCGCCCGTCACCCTTTACTACTACCTGTTTCTGGTGCTGGTGGTCATCAGTGTGGTGATTTGTCATCGGCTGGAAATCTCGCGCATTGGCCGTGCCTGGATGGCCATCCGTGAAGACGAAATTGCCGCGCGTGCCATGGGCATCAACACCCGTAACCTCAAGCTGCTGGCCTTTGGCATGGGGGCCACCTTCGGCGGTGTCTCCGGTGCCATGTTTGCGGCCTTCCAGGGTTTCATTTCACCCGAGTCGTTCAGTCTCATGGAGTCGGTGATGATTGTGGCCATGGTGGTCTTGGGGGGCATAGGCTTTTTGCCGGGTGTGGTGCTTGGCGCGGTTCTGCTGGCAGCGCTGCCTGAGGCTTTGCGTTATGTGGCCAGCCCGCTTCAGGCCATGACCGATGGGCGCATTGACGCGTCTATCCTGCGCCAGTTGCTGATCGCGCTGGCCATGATCAGCATCATGCTGCTGCGACCACGCGGCTTGTGGACTGCGCCGGAGCATGGCAAGTCATTGCAGGCGGGCAAGCAAAAACCATGACAGCACAAGCCATGGCGATGTCCACGCCAGACACCGTTTTGCAGGTGCAGGGTGTCTCCAAACGCTTTGGTGGCCTGCAGGCCTTGAGCGATGTGGGGATCCAGATCGAGCGCGGCCAGGTGTATGGCCTGATCGGCCCCAATGGTGCTGGCAAAACCACTTTCTTCAACGTCATCACCGGTCTGTACACCCCCGACAGCGGCCGCTTTGAGTTGGCGGGGCAACCTTACCGGCCAACGGCGGTTCACCAGGTCGCCCGGGCCGGCATTGCCCGCACCTTCCAGAATATCCGCCTGTTTGCCGACATGACCGCGCTTGAGAACGTGATGGTGGGGCGGCATGTGCGCTCAGGCTCAGGCGTTCTGGGTGCCATTTTTCGAACCCGCGCTTTCAAGCAGGAAGAAGCTGCCATCACCCAGCGTGCCCACGAATTGCTCAGCTATGTGGGCATCGCAGCGCTGGCCGACTACCGGGCCCGCACCCTGAGCTACGGCGATCAGCGCCGCCTTGAAATTGCCCGTGCGCTGGCGACCGACCCCCAGTTGCTGGCTCTCGATGAGCCTGCCGCCGGCATGAATGCCACTGAAAAAGTGCAGCTGCGCGCGCTGATCGACAAGATTCGCAACGACCAGCGCACCGTGTTGTTGATCGAGCATGACGTCAAGCTGGTCATGGGCTTGTGTGACCGCGTTACCGTGCTGGACTATGGCAAGGTGATTGCCCAGGGAACACCGGCCGAGGTGCAGGGCAACGCCTTGGTGATCGAAGCCTATCTCGGCCATGGAGCCACCGCATGAGTGCAGAAACAGCATTGCTTCAGGTCAGCGGCCTCAAGGTAGGCTATGGCGGCATCCAGGCCGTCAAGGGCATAGACTTTGAAGTGCATGCGCGTGAGCTGGTGTGTCTGATCGGCTCCAACGGTGCCGGCAAAACCACCACCATGAAGGCCATTACCGGCACCCTGCTGCCCGAGCAGGGGTCACTGAAGTATCTGGGGCAAGACATTGCCGGGCAAGGCGCATGGGACCTGGTGCGCCAGGGCCTGGCCATGGTGCCCGAAGGGCGCGGTGTGTTCACCCGCATGAGCATTCTGGAAAACCTGCAGATGGGCGCTTACGCCCGCAACGACAAGCCTGAAATTGCAGCCGATCTGGAGAAAATATTTGCCCTGTTCCCGCGCTTGCGGGAGCGGCGCAAGCAGCTCGCCGGAACGCTATCGGGTGGTGAGCAGCAAATGCTGGCCATGGGCCGTGCGCTGATGAGCCGTCCGCGCCTGCTGCTGCTCGATGAACCCTCCATGGGGCTGTCGCCGATCATGGTGGACAAAATTTTTGAGGTTATCCGCGATGTGGCGGCGCAGGGTGTGACCATTTTGTTGGTCGAGCAAAATGCCAGCCGCGCCTTGTCCATCGCCAGCCGGGCTTACGTCATGGAATCCGGCCTGATCACCCTGAGTGGCGACGCCCGTACGCTGCTCAATGACCCTGCCGTGCGTTCGGCTTATCTCGGCGAAGCCTGAGCCCTGGCTGTTTCGGGCTTCGGGCTTCAGTCCACCCGGGCCCCTGAGGCCTTAACCACCCCTTCATACTTGGCCCGCTCCGCAGCCATGAAGCTGGCAAACGCAGCCGGCGTGCTGGGCACGGGTTCGGCCATCAGGCTGGCAAAGCGGGTTTGGGTTTCCGGTGCTCTGAGGGCAGCTACAAAAGCCTGATTCAGGGTGTTGATCACGTCCGGTGGTGTTCCTGCGGGTGCCACCAGTCCCCACCAGGTGTCCACCGAAAACCCTTTGAGGGTGTCTGCCATGGGGGGCACATCGGGCAGGGCGCTGGAGCGCGTCAGGGTGGTTACGGCCAGTGCCTTGAGCTTGCCAGCGCGGATGTTGGGGGCGGCTGTGGCCAGATTGTCCAGGTTGAAATCCACCTGACCGCTGAGCAAGGCCAGCTGCGCCGGGTTGCCGCCGTTGTAGGGAATATGCACCGCAAAAATTCCTGCCTGCGACTTGAACAGCTCGCCGGCCAGGTGTCCGGCACTGCCGTTGCCGCCGCTGGCGTAGTTCAGTTTGGCCGGATTGGCTTTGGCATAGGCAATCAGGTCGGCCAAGGTGTTGATTTTCAGGCGTTGGGCAGTCTCGGCATTCATGACCAGCACGTTGGGAACCCGCACCATCTGGGTGATGGGCGCAAAGTCGGTGCCCGCGTTGTAAGGCATGCGGGCATACAGCCAGGGGTTCACCGCATGGGTGGCAGTGGCGGCAATGCCAATGGTCAGGCCGTCCGGCGCGGCCTTGGCCACCGCATCTGCGCCAATATTGCCGCCAGCGCCGGGGCGGTTGTCCACGATGACCGTGCCCAGACTGTCTTTGACACGCTCGGCCAGCGCCCGGGCGGTGATGTCAATCGGGCCGCCAGCCGCGTAGGGAACGACCAGCCGGATCGGCCGCGCCGGATTGGTTTGAGCGTTTGCTGACGGCAGGACGAGCAGCGCAGACGCCAGCGACAGCACTGAGAGCAGGGACAGTTGAAGGGTTTTCATCATGCTAGTCTGGAAAGGTTGAAAAGAGATTGGGTTGGCACGGTACGCTGTTTCTGGTTTGGTTTTGCAGCTGCGCTGAAGCTTTTAAGTCGCAACCTTGTCGGCTTCGCTGGTAAAAGAATCGGCAAAAAACTCTTCGGGTGGCAAGCCGCCCTGTGCACTGTACTGGGTGCGGGCTGACTCCACCACAATCGGTGCGCCGCAGGCATAGACCTGATAGCCAGACAAATCGGGCGTGTCTTGCAGCACCGCCAAATGCACAAAGCCGGTTCGTCCGCCCCATTGGTCTTGCGCCAATGCGTCTGAAACCACAGGCACGTAGCTCAGGTTGGGCATCTGTGCCACTTTCTCCAGCACCCAGTCGTTCATGTACAGGTCCTGCGGGCGACGTCCGCCCCAGTACAGGGTTGCGGGGCGCTTGATGCCTTGATGCTGCATATGCTCAATCAGCGCCTTGATCGGCGCAAAGCCGGTGCCCGAGGCCAACAGGATGATGGGTTTCTCAGAGTCTTCACGCAGGAAAAAGCTGCCATAAGGGCCTTCAATGCGCAAAATCTCTTTTTCCTTCATGGGACCAAACACGTGGTCGGTGAACTTGCCACCCGGCATGTGGCGTATGTGCAGTTCAAGCATGGGGGTGGCGGTCAGGGTGTGCGGTGCGTTGGCCATGGAGTAGCTGCGCCGCGCCCCGTCGCGCAGCAGAAACTCTATGTACTGTCCGGCATGGAAAGCAAAGGTGTCGTTGGCGGGTAGCTGCAGGGTCAGACGCACTACATCGGGAGACAACTTTTCCAGCGTGGTCACCCGGGTGGGCATTTTCTTGACGGCAAACGCACCAACTTCGGTGACCTGGCGGCTTTCGAGCACCACATCAGTCTGGGCTACGCCGCAGCAGGTCAGCACAAAACCGTTGGCCTCGTCCTCGGCGCTCAGGGCCTTGGCTTGGTGGTTGCCATGGACCACGGTGCCTGAGACTTTTTTGCACTTGCATGATCCACAGGCGCCGTCTTTGCAGCCATAGGGCAAGCCTATGCCCTGACGAATGCCGGCAGCCAGCATGGCCTCGCCGGGCTGGGCGTTGAAACTGCGTCCGCTGGGTTGTACGGTAATCAGAAAGCCGCCGGCGGTATCTAAACTCGTCATCTTTTGGTTATCCTTCAAAACATTGCACTTTTAATACCCCCTGATTTTGCCTTCAAACCAATCCCCCCTGGGCGCGTTGCCCGCCCGTTTCCGGCGTGAGCGCCTGCTGATTGTGGGCTGCGGCGATGTCGGCCTGCGCGTGGCCCAGCAGCTGGGTGGCCGCATGCGGCTGCTGGCGCTGACCTCAACACCACAGCGCCATCAAGCGCTGCGCAACCAGGGCATTACCCCGCTGGATGGCAACCTGGATCAGCGTGAGACGCTAAGTCGCTTGAGCGGCATTGCCACGCGGGTGGTGCACATGGCACCGCCACCGGGCGAAGGCGCTGGCGACCCGCGAACCCGCAAGCTGCTGCGTATCCTGCGACTGCGCAGCAAGCCCAGGTCTTTGGTGTATGGCTCAACCAGTGGGGTCTATGGCGATTGCCACGCTGAGTTTGCTACAGAAACAAGAGCTGTAAGCCCAAGCACAGAAAGGGCCAAACGCAGAATTCATGCTGAATCCCTGGTGCGGCACCTGTCTCGTGCAGCTGGTGTACGCGCCAGCATTTTGCGCATTCCCGGCATCTACGCGCCCAACCGTGTGGGCGGCACCCCGCGCGAACGCCTGTTGCGCGGAACGCCGGTGCTGCAAGACCAGGATGACGTTTTCACCAACCACATCCACGCCGATGACCTGGCCCGCGCCACCATCCGGGCGCTGTGGCGGGGTGCGCCGATGCGCGTCTATAACGTCAATGACGACACCACCCTCAAAATGGCTGACTACTTTGACCTGGCGGCCGACCTTTATGGTTTGCAGCGTCCGCCGCGCGTCTCACGCAGCCAGGCGGCTGAGCAACTCTCACCGATGGTGATGAGCTTCATGGGCGAATCCCGCCGCATGGTCAACACGCGTCTTAAACGCGAGCTCAAACTGGTGTTGCGTTACCCCACCGTGCGCGAAGGCTTGACGGCTTAAATCCCGGCGGGTTTGACCATCGTGCTCATGCGGTCTACGGCTTTGAGTATCAGCTTGCGCACATCAGCGCCCTGCAGCACCGTGAGTTCCACATCCACGGCCGCGCCGGGGCGGTCCCAGAGTTTTTTGTAAAAACCTTCCAGACTGTCCACGCGGCTGCCATCGACTGCCAGCACCAGGTCCCCCGGCTTGATGCCCGCTTGTTCCGCCGGGCTGCCGGGATTGACGCGGATCACCTGCACCCGGCCACCGTCCTCGGCAGACGACAAGCCCAGCCAGGGCCGCTGGCTTTTGGTGCTCATGCCCTGGCGCAGCAATTCATCCAGAATCGGGCGCAACAGGTCCACCGGCACAAACATATTGCCGGGCACGCGCCGGTTATCCCCCAGCGCGTTCATCACCAGCAAGCTGCCCACGCCCACCAGTTCGCCGCGCTGGTTGAACAGCGGTGCGCCGGAATGGTTTTGAATGGGCGGGCTGGTGAAGGCCGCCAGATCAATGTGGTATTCCCAGAAGCCGGAAAACGCGCGCTTGCCCACCAGTTGGGTACTGGCCACATCCGTCTCGTCGTCCTTACCCTGACTGCCGGTGGCCACCATCATGGCCTGACCCAGGGACACGTCTTTCAGATTACCCAGCGGCACCGGCGCAATGCCGCCCAGCGGCAGCAGTGAACGCACCAGCCCGAAGCCGCTGGCCAGGTCATAGGCCACCACCCGGGCCGGAAAGCGCTTGCCGTCTGCCGTGGTCACACTCACGTTTTGCGCTTCAATCAAGAGATAGCCGATGGTCAGCACCAGCCCGTCAGCACCAATCACCACGCCTGAGCCGCTGCGCTTGGGGCCCAGGGTTTGCGCCGAGCGCGCGCCCTCGGCGGCATCCACCTGCACGCCCACAACCGCTGCGCTGGCGCGAGAGAGTGCGTCAATCATGCTTTGAACCGGGGCGGGGGGTGAGGTGGCGGCTTGCACAGACGGTATGAGCAAGCTGAAGTACAGCAGCAGGCAGGGCAGGGTGTGGAGCCGGTGCAGGTATGAACGGGGCGCAAAACGTGTCATGGCAACTCCCAAGCGTGATTGAGTCAAGGCATTGTGACGCGATTGCACTGCAGAAAGCAACACAGTTGAAAAACCCCTGGCCAAAGCCCAGGCACGGGCCGGGGCCAATAAAAAAGCCAGGTAATCAATCGCCCAGCACCAGGCCTTCACGCCGTGGGTCAGCACCGCCAAAGTAGCCGTTGGCGGTGCGCTCAATGGCTTGCACACCACTGGCCATGGGCATCTCAATCACCGTGTGCGCACGGGCTTTCAGTTCAGCCACGGTACTGGCCGGAAAGCGCTTGGCCTCCAGCAGGGTCGGGCCATTGAGTGAGCCGAAGTTGGGCAGGTTGATGGCCTGCTGGGTGTTCAGACCCCAATGCAGGGTGCCATACAGGGTTTTCGCGGTGAAGTGGATGATGAAAGCACCGCCCGGGCTGCCCAGGCTCATGAGCAGTTGGCCGGTTTGTTTGTCAAATACCAGGGTGGGGGACATGGAGGAGCGCGGGCGTTTGCCGGGCTCCACGCGGTTGGCCACGGGTTTGCCGTCTGGGCCCGTGGGTGTGAAGCTGAAATCCGTCAGCTCGTTGTTGAGCAGAAAGCCGCCAGTCAGGCCCAGGCCGCGGTTGACCATTTGCCGCGCGCCCCAGGCGTCAGCAATGGTGGTGGTCATGGAGAGCGCATTGCCAAACCTGTCGACGATGGCGATCTGCGAGGTGCCGTACTCGGCTTGGGCTGGCATGGGGGCATAACGGCTCAGCAGGGTACCCGGGTTGCCGGCTGGTGCGGTTTTCATGCTGTTTGCCCCAGGGCTTGCGTCTATACGCTGAGCCCGCCTGGCCAGGTAGGCCGCCTCCAGCAGACTCGCCCAGCGCCCGGCCGGTGGCTGCACAAAATCCGGATCGGCTACAAACTGATCGCGGTCAGCAAAGGCCAGTCGCGCAGACTCGGTATACAGATGCAGCCAGTCGCTGCTTGGCAAACCTTGAGCCAACGGCAGCTGGTCGGCAGGCGTGCGCGACAACATGCCCAGGATTTGCCCGATGGCAATGGCACCGGAACTGGGCGGTGGCATGCCGCAAATCCGATAGCCAGCACCCTGACCAGCACGGTAGCCAACTTTCGGACCAATGTGCGGACCAACGTGTGGGCTACCAAGGTCGCCCATCGGCCGGGTTGTCGCCCTGGCTTTGGGGGTGTAGTCAAAGCACAGCGGCTCGCGCTCCAGTGCTTGGTAGGTCTGCAAATCTTGCAGCGTGAGGGTGCCGGGGTTGGCCGGGTGCTGTTGCACCTTGTTGACGATGGTTCGCGCCAGTTCGCCGGTCAACAAGGCGTCAGCACCTTTGTTGGCAATTGCCAGCAACACGGCTGCCAACTCGGGGTTGCGCAGCACATGGCCAGCCGGCCAGGGCTTGCCTTGCGCATTGTAAAAATAGCCTGCGGCCACCGGGTCTTTGGCGAGGTGCTGATCGGCGCTCAGCAGGGTTGCCATGCGTTCACTGACCTTGAAGCCACGGGTTGCCAGTTCAATGGCAGGGGTAAACAATTGAGCCCACGGCAATTTGCCATGCTGGCGGTGCGCCAGCGCCAGCATGTGCACGGTGCCCGGCACCCCCACAGCGCGGCCACCTACCGAGGCATCGATGTAAGCCATGGGCTTGCCATCGGCACCCAGAAATAATTCGGGCCTTGCACCTGCAGGCGCGGTTTCCCGGCCATCAAAGGCCTGGGTGCGCTGGCCGTCAAAGTGCAGCATGAATGCGCCGCCCCCGATTCCGCTGGATTGCGGCTCGACCAGTGTCAGTACCATTTGTACCGCTATGGCTGCATCGACGGCACTGCCACCGGCAGCCAAAACCTGACGGCCGGCCTCGCTGGCCAGCGGATTGGCCGCAGCGACCGCATACGTGCGGCTGGCCCAACCCGATTTTTCAGTGATCTGGCTGGAACCTTCAGGTTGATGCGGTACTGGGTCGTTGGCAACCAAGGCGGGGCTGCCCGCGGGCGGGCTGCTACATCCCAGCAGTGCCAGGCACCACAGAAGGCTTGCTACTGGTGTCTTCATTGAGCCGCTTACAAAACTTGGATTGGTTCAGTCGCCAGATAACTCTGGTTAGGTGTTTGGCGTGATGGTCGGTATTTATTTGAGAGTTACCGCTATGAGTTCAGCAGTATTCAAAGGTGGAATGGAAATATTCTTCCACACATTTGTAGTGGTATCCAGCAAACCAAATTCAATACTTCTATTTCCGCTACCCATTTTTGCCGCATCGTGTGTAAAGCCGATATAGCTGCCGGTGGGCGATACCACCATACTTCTGAGTTGTATAAATGGCTGAATCCACGATTTTGTGATTGTATTTTCTTTTACTTGAAGAAAACTTGATCCCTTCTTCTTGACGACTCCACTAAGATAAGTAATGCTGTTTACATCGATAGATGGATGATTCGTATACGTAATATTTTCATAAGTTATTTGTCTAAAGTTTTTCTCACTGCCTCGGTTCAAGATAAATAGCTTGTCACCACTCAAAGGAAGATTTGCTCGAAATTGATCGAGCGTACTATAGGAAGATAGCAGTATTTGATCTTCGTTCAAATACTGCAACTTGCCCCCGTCGACAAAATTGATAACACCTGAAAATAAGTTGACTTTTTCAGTAAGCAAATCAAATTCGTATACGTCATAGTCAATCGATTTTGTGCGTGTTTTTGATCCCATCTTCAGTATTTTCGGCGTCCAAAATGCTATTTTCTTTTCGCCAGGACTCATGGCTGGGTTCGTGTTGAATCCTTTGATAGGTAATACCTTGAATTCAGAGCCATCGGTTCTAAACAAAACAATTTCACTTTGCTCAAATGACTTTTGTATGTCCTCTGCCTTACCGTTGTGCACGGGGTTGCGAGTAGCAACTATCCAATTACCACTTATTGAATAACGCGCAAATTGATATTGATAACCTTTGGGCAATGCAAAGCGGTACAGCTTATCCTGTATTAAATTATATTTAAGGATAAAACAACCAGCATCAGGGTCTGGTTCAAATATGCATTCAGCTATCAGCCACTCACTTCCATTGTTACTAATACTTAGTCCCGAAAATTGACGGCCATTATTTTGTTTGATCGTAAATTCAGGCAAATTTGCAATTTTTGATGCCAATAGGTCCTGGCTCATCGCTTGTTTGCCTGTGCCGAGTAGACAAACCAAGAAGATGAGTTTGAATGCCCATACGATGGAGCTCCACTTTAAATTGTCTGGTTTCATGGTGTTGCCCTTTCACTTGGCGACAACGATTCGTCAATCGATGTGACTTCCCGGCTGACGATGCGGGCCAGCACATCCGCCATGGCGGTGCGTGCCGTGGCCATATCAAAGTCGGTTTGCAGACCCATCCAAAATTCGGCGCTGGTGCCAAAGTATTTGGCCAGGCGCAGGGCGGTATCAACCGTCACGGCACGGCGCTCGCGTACCACGTCATTGATGCGTGGTGCAGGCACTTGCAGGGCGATTGCCAGGGCGTTGGCGGTCAATCCCATGGGCAGCAAAAACTCCTCACGTAGCACCTCGCCGGGATGTATCGGCCGCATCGCATTGGTGATGGTTTGCATGGTTCTACTCCTTTAGTGGTAATCAACAATTTCAACATTGCGGGCATCCGTGCCTGTCCAGACAAAGCACACGCGCCACTGGTCATTGACGCGGATGCTGTGCTGGCCTTTGCGGTCACGCTTCAAAGCCTCAAGCCCGTTGTTGGGCGGTACCCGCAAATCATCTAGCCGGGTGGCGCGGTGCAGCATTTGCAGTTTGCGCTCCGCTACAGCGCGGATATTGACGAATCGTGCCACCGCAATTCCTGCGAAGAGGGCTTGCGTATCCGGGCACTTGAAGCTTTGAATCATCGCCGGCATTATGTAACTCGCCGCGTTTAACGTCAATCGTTAAACTGACGAGATCACAAGAGGAATGAGTATGGCGACGGCTAGGCACTGATCGGTGTGCCAAAAGCTCCAAAAACCATAGCTAGAGAGCTATGGTGCCCGGGGCCGGAATCGAACCGGCACGCCTTGCGGCGCGGGATTTTGAGTCCCGTGCGTCTACCAATTCCACCACCCGGGCAAGAGCGAGAGAAGGCAGAAATTATCGCACAGTTGACAGTCCAACTATCCAACCACTCAAGACGCGATTGGCAAAACCACCTTTCCTGACCGCAAATATGGTCTGACACGCCGGGGCGTGTGACAAATTTTTCAGCGCCATGGGCGTTAAGGGCGCCAGACTTGGAGGTTCAACAGCGGTTCAGTGTTCTATCGGCCATTCGTGCGCGCATTTTCGACAATGCACCACGGTCTGACCGGCACTCAACTCTTCGCGCACCACGTCCAGCCGGCCATAGGTCTTGCAATGCGTACATTCGGCTTGGTTGGCCACCTCTTCGGCGTGCATCAGCAAATATAAATAGCGCCGTAAGGCCCACAGGCCCAGGCCCCCGCTGACGATGAACAGTAGCACATCCAGCAGCTTTTCTTCCAGGGTGCCACCCTGGAATAGCTCCATCGTCGCTATCAATGCAATGGTGCACAGGAGGGCCAGCAGCATGTGCGCGTGGCTGGAGAGCAGTTCGCGCTCGTACCACTTGCGGAAACCCACCCGCCGTATGCCTTCGGCAAGGCTATGGTTAAGCGGGTTTTCGGTAAACGGATTCATGAGCCGCATCATGGTCGGATTTGGAAAACTTCAATGCCTGATCAAGAGCACCCGACTATGGCAGTGGGATATTGTGCGTTGATCGGTCATCCCCGCCAGGAGGCTTTTTACAGACGGTCATGCACGCCCAATCCAGCGTTGCATCTGTGCCAGACGTTCGATGTCTTTCCAGTTTTTGCATTGCATCAGCAAACGCGGCCACAAGCGCAACAGCACCTCGCACTCGGCCAGGGTGTCTGCTGCTGCCTGATGGCGAACAGAACAGCTAATGCCAAAGTAGTCCATCCACTCATCCAATGCCCGGGCCCGCACCTGCTCATGTGTGACTGCACAAAGGTGCTCAATGTCTACCCATGGATTGGGCATGGTTCTGCCCACATGCTGGCGCATATGTCGTTCGATCATGGCCTGGTCAAAGGCTGCATGAAAAGCCAGCAAGGGGGAGGCACCCACAAACGATTCAAAGGCTTGCAAGGCAAGCTGCGGTGCCATGCCATCTTGCTGTCGCTGTACGCCTATTCCATGCAGCAGAATATTTTCCTTGCTGTGCGTAAGCGCCTGCTGCTGGACAATCACCTCAAAACTGTCAGCAATATCAATGCACAAATGGCGCTGCGGCCAGTCCACCCGCAAGGCAATCGCCGCGATCGCCAGCAGGCGATCTTCATGCGGATTGAGGCCACTGGTTTCAACGTCCACCATGACCCAGCGGTCCTCAGTAACGAACCCACTGGCTTTGCCCCACCCCAACCATTGCTTTAGCCAGGCCATCGCTACCTTTCGTAGTCGAGTTGCATGCGCTGCTGAAGCGACCGTCCCACGCGGAAGGTTTCCCTCAGGATGCGCTTGTCAATGTCATTCAGGCGGGCAAGTTCGATCTGGTTGGCCTGTTCCAGCGGTAAAGCCACCTCCAGCTGGATCTGCAGGCGAAGCATCTGCAAAAACTCAAATCCAGTGACCCAGGCTTCAAATTCTGGCCCGCTGACGCCCATGAGCGGTCCTGCCGCCAGCAAACGCTCTCGTGTACCGGTCAGGGAAATGCCATGCGCCAGCGCATAAAGCCGGGCCGCATCGACAAAAATGCTGGAGCCCTGCAGTTTGAGGTCAATGAAACCTTGGTCATCCACTGCAATACCGCCCACCCAGTTCAGGGGAACAGATCGGGTCAAGGCGTTCTGGGCCATCTGCTTGAAAAAACGAGGTACTTCTTTCGCCGCAGCGTTCACTGATTCGCGCAGCGTTGCGGCTAACGCGAGGTTGCCTGCCAATGGGCGGAAGTCGAAATAAATGCTGGCATTGAGCAGATCCCGGGGAGCGCCATGCTCAATCCATTTGTCAAACCGCTCCCGCCACTGCCCCAGGGTCAGACAACACGCGGCCTGGCCGGCCATGACACCCCCCTTGCACAAGGGATAGCCGCATGCATCCAGTGCAGCATTCACGTCCTGGGCAAAAACCAGCACCGCATCACGTTGTGATTGACTGTAATGATCGGGCAGGATGAGGGCGTTGTCCTGATCGGTGGCAATCGTCTGCTCGCTTCGGCCTTCCGAGCCCAGAGCCAGCCAGCACACTTGCTGCATATCAATGCCGTGCTCCCTGGCCTTGATTTCCAGCAGGCGCTCGGTCAGTACATCGTTGAGATGACTGATGAGCGAACTCAGCTGACGCGACTGCACGCCCTGCCCAAGCAGGCTTCTTGCAAACTGCCGGATGCTCTGCGCACCCAGCTTGAGTTGATCCACGTCGCATGCATCACGGATGGAGGAGCTGACATGGTTCAAGCTCAGACGTTGCATGGCAAAGAGATCGCGCTCCGAGACTATGCCTACGGCCACTCCTTGATCGGTAATGGGCACGTGGCGAATCCCTCGGCGGGTCATCAGCAGTGCGGCATCCTCCGCGGTGTGGTTGACAGACAGGCAGTGCACCGGCTCAACCATCACCGAACTGATGGGTTTGTCCAGGCAGACCGATTGCAAGGTCACGCGATCGAGGATGTCGTAGCGAGACAGGATACCCACAGGCTCTCCTTGCGCATTGGTCACCAGCATGGAGCCGACACGACGCTGTTGCATCTCGGTCAAGGCCTGCCGCAGCGGCGTCTCGGGGCTGCAGGTTACCGGGGCACGACGGACCAGCTCGCCCAAAGCAGTCTCCAGAGATTGTTCTGCCAGTGCCTGCGAGGAGTAACTGGCCTGAAGCGCCTGCCGGGACAGCGCAAGAAAATGCAGCACCCTGCGATTCAAAAAATCGGCGAAGGGAGCGCTGCGCTGGGCCAGCAGATCCATGTCCTCGCAACCTAAAACCAGGGCAAAGGTATCGCTGACAGCCTCGTAATTGGCCGTAACGGGACGTCGCGCAATGGCCGCACTGACCGGAAACATGTCCCCAGCCTCGTACTGAAAAGCCCCCCCGGAGAGGTCGGCCAAACCCCGCTTGCCGGTCACAGCGCCCTGTCGGATGAAGAAAAGTTGGGTTACGGGCCCGTGCGAGGCGTCCACCATGACTTCGCCAGGGGCAAAATACTGTTGCACCGTGTGCGTGATGAAAAAATCCAGATCTGTTGCCGCCATGCCGGAAAAAGGGGTAAAGCGCCCCAGTTCCTGACGGAAATTGGAGAGCAGACTGCTCGAAGGACTTAAAGAATTTGATAAAGGGGTCGCAGAACTGTTTTTCATGCGTGCTGTCTCCCGTCTTGCGTTGAAGCTACCCAATCCCCTGTGAGTGGGGGGTGGCTCCAAGCATAGCGCAGCGGCCAAGAAAAAAGCCCGGCAATTTGCATTGCCGGGCCTGGTGTCTGACCTGGATCAGACTTCAGTCATAAAGCCTGTCAGCTTGAACCCTTGAGGTTGGGGTAGCGAACATGCTCAATCAGCTCCTGAATTTTCTGTGAAGGCGCTGGTGTGACCAGGCTTACCAGAATCATCACGGCCAGACCGATAGGCATGCCAAAGACACCGGCCGAGATGGGCTGTATGCCCCACCACAGGGAAACCGGATCGGTGACATTAAACACGGTACGCAGCCAGGGTTGGTTGACGGCCATGTAATAGAACGTGATAGAGACACCAGCCAGCATACCCAGCACGGCGGCGGGTCCGGTGGCGCGCTTCCAGAACACACCCAGAACCAGTGCCGGGAAGAAACCAGCGGCAGCCAGCGAGAACGCGGCAGAGACCAGGAACAAAATGTCCGCCACTTTGAGCGACGCCACATACGCCGCGGCCAAGGCCACGACGAGAAGCAGGGTCTTGGACAATGTCACCCGGCGGCTTGTGGACGCATTGGGATCAATCATCTTGTAGTACAGGTCATGGCTCAAGGCATTTGCAATGGTCAGCAGCAAGCCATCAGCGGTGGACAGGGCAGCTGCCAGGCCACCGGCTGCCACGAGACCGGAAATCACGTAGGGCAGGCCACCAATTTCAGGGGTTGCCAACACGATGATGTCCCCGCCTATGGTCATCTCGTTGAGTTGCAGAATGTTGTCCTTGTTGATGTCGGTCACGGCCAGCAGGGTCGGATCTACCTTGGCCCAGGAATTTACCCAGGCCGGTAGCTGATCAAACGGTGTGCCTACCAGTACCGACAACACCTCGTACTTCACCAGCACTGCCAGGGCGGGTGCCGTGAAATACAGCAGGAAGATGAAGAACAGTGACCAGGTCACGGATTCGCGGGCCTCCTTCACGCTCGGCACGGTGTAGTAACGCATCAGGATGTGCGGCAATGCAGCGGTACCGACCATCAGACAGAACACCAGCGCCAGGAAGTTGCGTCGGGAGGTATCGAAAGTTTCCTGTGCCTTGGCATCTCCGTTGGGATCGCCGGCAAAGGCCTGTGCGTGAGGTGTCATGCCATTGAGGGGCCGCGCCTTGGTGTCGGCACTGGCTTTGGCTCGTGTCCAGGCCGCTTTGGCAGCCTCAGCATCCTTGGGTAGTCCGGCCAAGGCCTTCTCGGCTGCAGCGATTTCTGCTGCGGGTGCCGTTGCAGCCTTCAGGTCTGCGATTTTCTGCTCGGCAGCAGCCTTGTCAGCAGCCAGCGCAGCAGCGGGATCTTTCAGCTTCTCAGCCAGGGATGCCGAACGCTGTTTGAAAATCTCGCGAACTTCCAGCTCTTTGGCGTCAGTCGTCAGAACCTTTTCTTTGGCGGTAACTTTTTCAAGCTGAGCGCCATAGATGATCTGGGGAACTGGAACACTGGTCTGTTTGACCGAGAGCCACACCACCGGAATCATGTAAGCCACGATCAGGATGATGTACTGGGCCACCTGTGTCCAGGTCACGGCACGCATACCGCCCAGGAAAGAACACACAAGAATGCCGGCCAGTCCAAGGAAAATTCCAAGTTCGAAGGCCACACCTGTCAAACGGGCAGTGATCAGTCCCACGCCATAAATTTGTGCCACCACGTAAACGAAGGACACCAGAATGGCAATGAGGATACCGACAAAGCGGGCGGCGTTGCCACCATAGCGCTCGCCCAGAAAGTCAGGGATGGTGAACTGACCAAACTTGCGCAGATACGGCGCTAGGAACAGCGCCACGAGGCAGTAGCCCCCGGTCCATCCCATGATGAAAGCCAGTCCGCCGTAACCGGTGAGGTACAGCGTACCGGCCATGCCGATGAAGGAGGCGGCAGACATCCAGTCAGCACCCGTGGCCATGCCGTTGTACACCGCAGGGACGCGACGGCCCGCCACGTAATACTCGGCGGCGTCGGTGGTGCGGCTCATGATGCCGATACCTGCGTACAGGCCAATAGTGGCCACCAGGAAGATGAAGCCAATCCAGGAGCGGGGCAGGCCCATCTGCTCCAGGATGGCCAGCGCCACCACGAATATCAAGAACCCGCCGGTGTACCACTTGTACACCTTGTTCAGGCCCTTTTTGAACTCTCTGTTGGACGCTGCAGAACTGGGTCCCGCGTCATTACCAAACATTCCTGCCATGGTTTACTCCTCAGTCTCTTGAACACCGTGTTCGATGTCAAGCTTGTTCATGTAGCGAGCGTAGTACCAGATGATCAGGCAGTACGCAACGAGAGAGCCTTGAGCACCAACCCAGAAGCTGAAAGGCCAGCCAAAGAAGTTGAAGTTCAAGTCACGAGCAAAATAGCTCACGACAAACGTGACAACGAACCAGATCGCCAGCAGGATTGCTGTGATGTTCAGGTTCTTTTGCCAATACCGACGATGGTTTTCGGACACTTGCATGTTCAACCTACCTCCAAGATAAAACCCTTGCGGGCAATTCGCGACCAGCACACAGCAGGATGTTGCCTGCATGCATGATCGCGGCTTCTTCAATACCAGGGCGAGATTCCCGCCCCTTCTTCTACTCTACGAGACTGCTCAACTCAATTACGCGGATGGCGCAGCACGCAATCCTGTTTCGCGTTCCAGCTGAGCCGCCACTTTGGGCTCGAACCCCCGGAGATGGCGAATGATCTTCACCGCCTCCTCAGGTTCGTGCCGGTCTACATGAACCCGCGCCAGCTGATACCAGCCAAACGGACTCATGGGCTGCAGTTCAGTATTTCGTTTCAGTGCAAGCACCGCTTCGTCATACCGATGGGTCTGGATCAGGATGAGAGCCAGGCCATACCAGGCCCGATCCATCAGGGGTTCAATCTCCAGCGCACGCCGGAATGCCGCCTCGGCCGCTTCATGCTGTTTGTCTTCCTCAAGCATGTAGCCCAGATTGAACCAGGCGGCCGAATTGACGGTCTGTTGCGCAACCAGCTGCCTGAGCGCAGCAATGGCCAGCGACCGCTGGCCCAATTGGGCCAGCACATGGGCGCGGCTGGCCAGTGCATAGCGGTCATCGGGCCGCAGCACCAACATGGCATCGAAACGCGACAACGCGGCCTGCTTCTGGTTGAACACCAGCAGGGCCATGCCCTGCAGTCGCAGGAAGAGGTAATTGATGCGGTTACTCATTGACATTGCGCAACCCCGATTTCAACGCAGGTCTGGATTTTCAGAATCGTGGCAAAGACCCAGATCATCAGGACCAGCAAAAAAGCCACCAAAGGCACGTGGCGGTCAATCACCAGCTGCTTGGGGCTGAGCAGCCTGGCCGCCCAGGTAAACGGGCGTGTGATGACCTGCAGAATCTGATAAAAAATGTTCGAGTCCCTGCGCGCTCCGGCCAGCAATCCGAGCAGCCATTGGCCCAGCATTGCCATCAGCGCAATTTCGGCTACGAGTTTGAGGGAGGAATAAATCAGAAGCATTGGGTGTTTGCCTGTCGTTGGGACGCATTTTTAGTGGCCTCCTTACGGAAAACTTACAAAATGGGAATATGGCTGCTGATGAAGGGACATCCCTGACAGGGTTAACCCGAAAAGTTCACCAAATCAGTACGTTCGGCTTCAAAAGTGTTGCCAAAGCCAGGGCTCAGGTAGAGGCTGCGATACGCAAGGTGAGGTGGCCAATGAGCGGGAAATGCTTGAAGTTATGGCACAGTAGGGCGGATGACATATCCAACCATAGAAGACGCGATTGGCAAAACCCCCTTGGTGGCTTTGCAGCGCATTGATGCTGCCCAAAACGCAGCCCGTGGCAATATCATTTTGGGCAAGCTTGAAGGCAACAACCCGGCGGGCTCGGTCAAAGACAGGCCGGCCCTGTCCATGATTGCCCGTGCCCAGGAGCGTGGGGAAATCAAGCCGGGCGACACCCTGATCGAGGCGACTTCCGGCAACACCGGCATTGCCCTGGCCATGGCTGCGGCCATCAAGGGCTACCGCATGGTGCTGATCATGCCGGAGGACCTGTCCATTGAGCGGGCACAAACCATGAAGGCCTTTGGTGCCGAGCTGATCCTGACCCCGAAATCCGGCGGCATGGAATACGCGCGTGATCTGGCCAGCCAGATGGAGCGCAACGGCAAAGGCCGGGTGCTGGACCAGTTTGCCAACTTGGACAACCCGCGCATTCACTATGAGACCACCGGCCCCGAAATCTGGGCGGACACGCAAGGTCGTGTGACCCATTTTGTCAGCGCCATGGGCACCACCGGCACCATCACCGGCGTGTCTCGTTACCTGAAAGAAAAGAACGCACTGGTGCAAATTGTGGGGGCCCAGCCGCAGGACGGCTCCCGTATCCCTGGTATTCGCAAATGGCCCGAGGAATACCTGCCCAAGATTTATGACGCTTCCCATGTGGATGAGCTGATGCTGGTCAGCCAGGAAGACGCCGAAGAGATGTGCCGGCGCATGGCCCGCGAAGAAGGTATTTTTGCGGGCATTTCTGCGGCCGGGGCGTGCTGGGTGGCGCTGGAGCTTGCCAAGCGGGTGGAAAACGCCACCATTGTTTTTATTGTCTGTGACCGGGGTGACCGCTACCTCTCAACCGGCGTGTTTCCCGCATGAGCGGCGCTTTCCGGTTTTGCCCACAATGCGCCCAGCCGCTGCAGTGGTTGGCGCAACTCGAGGACGGGGGCGAGAAAGAGCGTTTGCGGTGTGTGGCCTGCGGCTATACCCACTGGAACAACCCGGTGCCGGTGCTGGCTGCCGTTGTTGAATACCAGGGCCAGGTCTTGCTGGCGCGCAATGCCGCCTGGGCCCACAAAATGTATGCGCTGATCACCGGTTTTATGGAAGCCGGTGAAACACCCCAAGCGGGCATTGAGCGCGAGATTCAGGAAGAGACCAACCTTCAAGCCACGCAAATCAATCTTATTGGTGTGTATGACTTTCAGCGCATGAACCAGGTCATCATTGCCTACCATGCCGTGTGCGAAGGGCAAATCCGCTTGTCGCCAGAATTGATCGATTACCGCTTGTACAGTCCCGACCAGGTCAGGTGCTGGCCGGCAGGCACGGGCTATGCGCTTGCAGACTGGTTGCGCTCGCGCGGGCACGAGCCCCAGTTTATGGATTGGCCCAAGACGTCAGCCAGCGCTTAAGCAGCTTAAAATCCGCTGCGCTCGCACTGAGAACAAGGAAGAACTTGAGATGATCATTGATAAAGAACTTGACGCCCGTGGCTTGAACTGCCCCCTGCCCATCCTGAAAGCCAAAAAGGCCTTGTCAGACATGGCCAGCGGCCAGACCCTGAAAATTGTCTCAACGGACGCCGGTTCGGTGCGTGATTTTGTGGCTTTTGCAAAGCAGACCGGCAACGAGTTGCTGGAACAGACCACCCAGGACAACGACTTTATCCACGTGATGCGGCGTCGCTGAGTCGCAACCCCCGAAGTTGACCGGTACCGAACCCGTCTGAACCAGTCTTCGGGGTGGAGATCCGCAGGCTTGGTGTTAGCCCAAGCGCCCCAGCTGGTCTTTGACCTTCTCCAGCGTAGCCACAAAATCAGCCACCCGCTTGCGCTCCTGCTCTATCACGGCCGGTGGTGCCTTGGCCACAAAGGCTTCGTTGCCCAACTTCACCTGGGCCTTGGCAATTTCTCCCTCAAGGCGCGACACCTCTTTACCCAAACGCAATTTCTCGGCCGCCACGTCCACTTGCATGAACAGGCAGATTCGGGTCTCACCCACCACGGCCACCGGTGCAGCTTGCGCCGCTGCGGTCCACGACGTGTCGTCATCAAACACCCGCACTTCATTGAGCTTGGCCAGCGCTTGCAGCACCGGTGCCGACTGGCGCAGAAAAACTGCTTCTGCCGCCGTGCTGGCCACCGCATACAGGGGCAGCCGGGTGGCAGGAGACACGCTCATCTCGCCACGCAAGTTGCGGCAGGCGTCAACCAACTGCTTGAGTTTTGAAACCTGGGCTATGGCGTCCTGGTCTATGCGCTCGGGCTGACTGACCGGGTAGGCCGCGATGCTCACAGACGGGCCGGACCGCCCCGCAACCACGGACACCTTTTGCCATAAAGCCTCGGTGATGAACGGGATGATGGGGTGGGCCAGTCGCAGCAGGGTTTCCAGCGTGCGGATGAGGGTGCGGCGGGTGCCGCGTTTTTGGGCCTCGTTGCCGGTGCTGATCTGCACCTTGGCGATTTCCAGGTACCAGTCGCAGAACTCATTCCAGACCAGGTTGTAGACGGTGTTGGCCACATTGTCCAGCCGGTAATCAGCAAAGCCCTGGGCCACTTCGGCCTCTGCTTGCTGCAGCAAAGACACAATCCAGCGATCGGCCGCGGTGAATGACAAATATCCATGCGCCGGGCCACCTACAGCACATTCTGCTTTGGTGTGTTCTTTGAGCCCGCAGTCCTGGCCTTCGCAATTCATCAGCACAAAGCGGGTGGCGTTCCACAGTTTGTTGCAGAAGTTGCGGTAGCCCTCGCAGCGCTTGGCATCGAAGTTGATGTTGCGTCCCAGCGAGGCCAGTGAGGCAAAGGTAAAGCGCAGGGCGTCGGCACCAAAGGCGGGAATACCGGCGGGAAATTCTTTTTCCGTGTTTTTACGGACCTGCGGCGCGGTTTCGGGCTTGCGCAGGCCGGTGGTGCGTTTGGTCAGCAGGGGACCGAGTTCAATGCCGTCGATCAGGTCAACCGGATCAAGCACATTGCCCTCGCTCTTGCTCATTTTCTGGCCCTGCGCATCGCGCACCAGGCCGTGGATGTAGACGTGTTTGAAGGGCACCTTGCCGGTGAAGTGCGTGGACATCATGATCATGCGGGCGACCCAGAAGAAGATGATGTCGTAGCCGGTGACCAGGGTGCTGCTGGGGAGGTAGAGGTCGTAGTCGGCGAGGCTGGTGGCGTTGGCTTTGCTGTTGGCGTTGGTTCCGCTGGCGAGCGTACCGGAACCGCCCTTGCTCATACTCGCTGCGCTCGCCAAATCGCTGCGTGCAGCTCCGGTACGCTCGCCCGCTGCATCGGGGTTCCAGCCCATGGTTGAAAACGGAACCAGTGCGCTGGAGTACCAGGTGTCTAACACGTCTTCATCCCGCGTCAAGGGTCCGGTATATCCCTCTTTTGTGGCCTTGGCCCTTGCCTGGTCTTCATTCTTTGCTACAAAAATTGAACCGTTGTCGCCATACCAGGCCGGAATTTGATGCCCCCACCACAGCTGGCGGCTGATGCACCAGTCGGTGATGTTGTTCATCCACTGGTTGTAGGTGTTGACCCAGTTCTCGGGCACAAACTTCACCTCGCCGCTCTGTACGGCGGCTATGGCTTTTTGGGCAATGGACTTTCCGGTTGCATCGCCGGTACCCAACTTGTTCACCGCGACAAACCATTGGTCCGTCAACATGGGCTCGACCACCTGCCCTGTACGGGCGCACACCGGTACCATGTTTTTGTGGGGCACGGCTTTTTCCAGAAAGCCTTGTTCTTCCAAGTCTTTCAATACGGCCTTGCGGCAGTCGTAGCGGTCCAGGCCACGGTAGGCGGCGGGGCCGTTTTCGTTGATTTTGGCGTCCAGCGTGAAGATAGTGATCAGCGGCAGCCCGTTGCGCTGAGAACAAGCGTAGTCGTTAAAGTCATGCGCACCAGTGATCTTGACGCAGCCGCTGCCGAATTCCTTATCGACGAAATCATCCGCAATGATGGGAATTTTGCGGTCGCACAGGGGCAGGTCGACCAGCTTGCCGATCAGGTGTTGGTAGCGCTCGTCGTCGGGGTGCACACAGAGCGCGCCATCGGCCAGCATGGTCTCGGGGCGTGTGGTGGCAATGTGCATGCCGCGCAAAGGGGTGCCGTCAGCCGCGGTTTGCGGGCCATCGCTGAACGGGTACAGGATGTGCCACATAAAGCTGTTGCGCTCTTCGTTCTCCACTTCCAGGTCGCTCACCGCGCTTTGCAGTACCGGGTCCCAGTTCACGAGGCGTTTGCCGCGGTAGATCAGGCCTTGCTCGTAGAGCTGCACAAAGGTCTCAGTGACCGTTTGCGACAGCTTGGGGTCCATGGTGAAGTACTCGCGGCTCCAGTCCACGCTGTCGCCCATGCGGCGCATCTGGGTGGTGATGGTGTCGCCGGACTTTTCTTTCCACTCCCACACCTTCTTGGTGAAGGCCTCGCGGCCCAGGTCGTGGCGGCTGATTTTTTGCTCTTGCAGCTGGCGCTCCACCACGATCTGGGTCGCAATGCCGGCGTGGTCGGTGCCCGGAATCCACGCGGTGTTGAAACCGGCCATGCGGTGGTAGCGGGTCAGGCTGTCCATGATGGTCTGGTTGAACGCATGGCCCATATGCAGCGTGCCGGTCACGTTGGGGGGCGGCAGCTGGATGGAGAAGTTTTTGCCCTCGGCGGCAGCCGCCGCATCCGGCGCGCTGGTGCCGCGAAAACCCGCTTTGCCGTAGCCGCGTTGTTCCCATTCAGGCCCCCATTGGGCTTCAATGGCCGCGGGTTCGAAAGATTTGGACAGGCTGTTGAGGCCGGGCTGGGTGTTCTCTTGCGTGCTCTGGTTCGCGTTTTCTGGCAGATTGCTGGTGGACGCGGCGTGTTCGGTGGTGTCAGTCATCCGACAATTTTACTGGCGGCAATGCACTCGGCCAGAACCCTGGTATCGCCAATCTGGTTGGCCAGCAGCAGGATCAGGCGGGCATTGAGCAGTTCGGATTGCTCCCGGGTGAGCCCGACATGGGCATCCAGCAGTTGCTCGTAGAAGGTATCGGCATCCTGCAGCTGATTGTGGGTGTTCATAGGTTTGCCCCTGAAGTGCTCAGGCCCAGCGCTTGCCCAACAGCCTGTACCAGCGCGCCGCCGAGTTTCTCGCCGTAGGCCGCCAAATAACCATCGGGCCGGATCAGGGCCCAAACCAGGCGCGACTGCGCCGGCTTGCCCGCAGCAGCCGGGCTAGACGTGGGCAAGTGGCAGGCACTGGCCAATACGCCCTGCGGGTCAAGCACATGTTCACGCGCCAGGCTTTGACGAGCTTGTGTTTGACGAGCCTGACCCCGGCCACCAGCCAGCACCTGCACGCACCGCACCGGTGCGTGGCGTGATAACTGGCGCAGGCGTTGCAGGTCTGTGGTGGCCAGCGGGCCAAACACCAGCAACAGCAGGCCGCTGTTGGCCCAGTTCAGCAGCGCATTGACCGTGCCGGCGGTGCCGTCTGCCCATTCAAACACCACGTTTTGTACTGATACCCCGCCCGTGCGGTGACAAATACCCGAGCGGGTGTAGTTGTTGGCCACAGCCATGCGGCCGGTGTTGATGAGTGACCGGGCAAACGGGTACTGCTTGGCGAGGCTGATCGCGGCGTTGCGAAACAGCCGTTCCAGCCCGTCTGCCGGCCGCAGAAAACGCGCTGTGCGGTTGGTCACCCTGACATTTTCTACCGCGGCTTCATGCCGTTCCTCCTGGTAGCTGGCCAGCAGGCGCTGCGGTGCTTGGCCCTTGAACACCGCAGCCAGCTTCCAGGCCAGGTTGTCGGCATCAGCCACGCCGGTATTGCCTCCCCGAGCACCAAAAGGACTGACAATTTTTGCGGTGTCACCGATAAAAAACACACTGCCGATCTGCAAGTGGTCCAGACACTGGCTGCGGTAGGCATAGGGGCCGACCCAGACAATCTCGCATTGCACATCGGGGCCGAACTGTTGGCGCAAGCGCTCCATCACCACGTCTTCCCGGCTCACGTATTGCGGATCCGCATCGGGTTCCATCTGGTAATCAATGCGCCAGACATCGTCGGCCATCAGGTGCTGCCAGACGGCCCGGTTGCCGTTAAACGGCGCTTCAATCCAGGTGTGGCGCTCAGAAGGCGGGTGGTCCTTGAAACGCACATCGGCAATGCACCAGCGGTCGTCTCCCCGGCGCGAAGTCATGCCTGCCCCACACCAGGCATGGAAGGGCGTGTGGGAGCCGCTGGCGTCAACCACATGGGTGGCTTCCATTGGGTAGGCACCGGCTGGCGTGTCGATGGTGAGGGTGGCAAAGCCCTGGTGCTGAACAAAGCCCGTGACCCGGGATTTCCAGCGCACCTCGACCCCCCCGAGTTGCTGCAACTGCTCCACCAGATAGCCTTCAATATAGAACTGCTGGATATTCATGAAGGCCGGCTGGCTGGACAGCCCAAACTGGCTTTGCTGCTTCAGGTCAAAGGCATACACCTCGTCCTGGCCGGCAAAGGTGCGCCCCACGCTCCATTGAATGCCCCTGGCGGCAATGCGCTCATAAATGCCGATGCGGTGAAAAATCTCCAGGGATTTCTGTGTGTAGCAAATTCCCCGCGATGCCGCGCCTTTGACGCCTACCGTGTTGTCTTCATCAACCAGCACGGCGGGCACTCCCAGCTGTGCCAGGCGGCAGGCCAGGGTCAGTCCGGTAATGCCGGCACCCACCACCACCACCGGATGCCGCAGCACCCGGCCACTGCGCAGCTCCGGGGGTTCAACAAACGGGTATTCGGGCAGGGTGTAGCCTGAGCCCTGACTGAACTCATAGCCATTGGTGAAAACGGGGTTGGGGTGGCCCATGGCATCAGGCATGACGGTTCCAGGTTGTGCGGCTACTCTTATTGGGAACAGGCATCGGATTTGTCGATCAATAGCATTATCTAATTTGTGACATAGACGCAAGCAATTAGACGCTGGGCTTGTCTGTGACTAATATTCATTGTCCTTGAAATTTGTTCAAGGTACGTTTGACTTAACAACCCTAAGGAGATTTCCATGGCAACACTGAAAGGTTCCAAAACGGAAGGATGCCTGAAAGACGCATTCGCTGGCGAATCCCAAGCCAACCGCCGTTATCTGTATTTCGCGAACAAGGCCGACATTGAAGGCCAGAACGACGTGGCAGCCCTGTTCCGTTCCACCGCCGAAGGTGAAACCGGCCATGCCCACGGTCACCTGGAGTTCCTGGAGCAATCCGGCGACCCGGCAACTGGCATGCCCATCGGCTCTACCCGTGACAACCTGGCCTCCGCAGTGGCTGGCGAGACCCACGAGTACACCGACATGTATCCCGGCATGGCCAAGACCGCTCGCAGCGAAGGCTTTGACGAGATTGCTGACTGGTTTGAAACCCTGGCCAAGGCTGAGCGTTCACACGCCAACCGTTACGCCAAGGCATTGGCCGAGTTGGTGGATTAATTCCTGAGTTTTGCGTGTTGGGCATTGCGTGCAGTGCCCAATTCAGAAATCCCCGGCTTTTTGACCCCCTTTTTTTTCAACCCATTCATTGACCCCTTCATTGTCCTGAAAGTAACACCATGTCCCGAGAAGGCAATCTAGAAGCTCCGACGCGGCACCCGCTGGATTGGAAAAACCCCGACTTCTACAACGAAGCCTCCGCGCTGCACGAGATGGAGCGTATTTTTGACATTTGTCATGGCTGCCGCCGCTGCGTGAGTCTGTGTGGGTCTTTCCCGACCCTGTTTGACCTGGTGGACGAGTCCAAAACCGGCGAGGTCGACGGTGTAGACAAAAAAGACTACTGGAAGGTGGTGGACCAGTGTTTCATGTGCGACCTGTGCTACATGACCAAGTGCCCTTACACCCCCCCGCACGAATGGAACCTGGATTTCCCGCACACCATGCTGCGTGCCAAGGCCATCAAGTTCAAAAAAGGCGAGGTCTCTACCTCCGAAAAGCTGCTGGCCTCTACCGATGTGCATGGTCAGTTTGCCGGTATTCCCATCGTGGTTCAGGCCGTCAACGCCATCAACAAAACCAAGACCGCCCGCACGGTGATGGAAAAGGTGCTGGGCGTGGACAAAGAGGCCTGGTTACCTGAGCTGGCCACCACCCGGTTCCGCTCTTCGGCCCAGGACCAGATGAGTTACCCCGTGATCGATGGCGAGAAAACACCGGGCAAAGTGGCCATCTACTCAACCTGCTACGTGAACTACAACGAGCCCGGTATTGGCCATGATTTGCTCAAGGTGCTGGATCACAACGACATTCCCTATGTCATTGTTGAGAAAGAAAAATGCTGTGGCATGCCCAAGCTCGAACTCGGCGACCTGGATTCTGTAGACCAGAGCAAACAAGCCAATATTCCGGTACTGGCCGCCTACGCCAAGGACGGTTTTGCCATCCTCAGCGCAGTGCCCAGCTGCACCTTGATGTTCAAGCAGGAAATTCCGCTCATGTACCCGGATGAGGCGGACGTGCAGCGGGTCAAGGAAGCCATGTGGGACCCGTTTGAGTACCTCATGGCACGCAAGCGGGACGGTCTGCTGAAAGTGGATTTCCCGCAATCGCTGGGCAACATCAGCTACCAGATTCCCTGCCATGGCCGGGTGCAGAACATCGGCAAGAAAACCGAAGAAATGCTCAAAATGATCCCTGGGACAACCATCAACACCATTGAGCGTTGTTCGGGCCATGCCGGTACCTTTGGCGTGAAAAAAGAGCATCATCAGCAGGCCATGAAAATCGGCAAGCCGGTGGTCAAGGCCATGGCCACCATGAAAGACGGCTCCAAGCCCGACTACATTAGCTCCGACTGCCCGCTGGGCGGGCACCATATTGCGCAAGGTTTTGAAGTCAGTGGCCAGGCTGTGCCTGAGCTGCAGCACCCCTTGACGCTGGTGCGTAGGGCTTACGGATTGAAATAATTAAACCTGAACGTTGGAGTTAATCATGAAGATCACCGGAAAGATCACCCCTGAGAGCCTGATGTCTCTGGAGGCCTACAGCAAATACCGCAAAGAACACAAGGCCGACATCATGGCCCACCGCAGGTTGCGCAGCGTGGCTCTGGGCGAGCACATCACCCTGCAATTCGAGAGCGAAATCACCATCCGCTACCAGATTCAGGAAATGCTGCGCATAGAAAAAATATTTGAAGAGGAGGGCATTAGCCAGGAGATCGAGGCCTACGCCCCCTTGGTGCCCGATAGCACGAACTGGAAAGCCACCATGCTGATCGAGTACCCGGACATCAACGAGCGCAAACGTGAACTCGCCCGCCTGATTGGCGTGGAAGACCGCATGTTTGTTGAAGTCGAAGGCTATGGCCATGTGTACGCCATTGCCGACGAAGACCTGGACCGCGAGAACGAGGTTAAAACCTCGGCTGTGCACTTTGTACGCTTTGAGTTCACGCCTGCCATGTGTGCCGCCATCAAGGCCGGTGCCAGCGTCAAGCTGGGTTGTGATCACACCAACTACCCGGCCCACGTGATGATCAACGCGGAGGCGCTGGCTTCTTTGGCCGGTGATATCAAGTAAGCCCCCGCTTTCATCATAATCAAGGCTTCCTCCGAAGCCTTTTTTTTGCCCATGCTTTTTTTACTCTCCCCCGCCAAATCGCTTGATTACGAGACGCCTGGCGGCGACAACCCGCACACCCAGCCCCTGTTTGTGAAGCAATCGGCGCAATTGATCGCACTGTTGCGCGAAAAATCCCCGCAGCAGATTGCCGAGCTGATGAACCTGAGCGATGCACTCTCCAGCCTGAATGTGGCGCGTTACCAGGCCTGGAATCAGAAGTTCACCGCCAAAAACGCCAAACAGGCGGTGTTGGCTTTCAACGGTGATGTGTATGACGGTCTGGACGCCAAAACCCTCAAGCCGGAAGACCTGGCCTGGGCGCAAGACCACCTGTGCATCTTGAGCGGCCTGTACGGCGTGTTGCGCCCGCTGGACTGGATGCAACCCTACCGGCTGGAGATGGGCACAGCCCTGGACAACCCGAAGGGCAAAGACCTGTACACATTCTGGGGAACCCAGATTGCAGACTACCTCAACACCCGTTTGCAAGCCGACAAAAAACCGGTGGTGGTCAATCTGGCATCACAAGAGTATTTCAAGGCGGTTGACAAAAAAATCCTCAATGCGCGCGTGGTGGAGTGCGTGTTTGAGGACTGGAAGGGCGACCAATTCAAGATCATCAGTTTCTTTGCCAAGCGCGCACGCGGCCTCATGGCCCGTTATGCCACCCTCAAGCGCGTGACCCAGCCCAAGCAACTGGAAAAATTCAATCTGGACGGTTATTCCTTTGAGGCCGCGGTCTCATCGCCCGAACGCATGGTGTTTCGCCGCAAGCTGGCCACGCCCTGAACACCATTTGAAAACGCCATGACCACGCCAGAAAATTCCCTCTTGGGCAAAGCGGCCTCCTACGCCGACCAGTACGACCCCAGCCTGCTGTTCCCCATTGCCCGCTTTGGCAAACGCAACGAGATCGGTATCAAGGGCAGGCTGCCGTTCATGGGGGCTGACCTGTGGACCGCGTTCGAGCTGGGCTGGCTTAACCTGCGTGGCAAGCCCCAGGTAGCCCTGGCCCACATCACCGTGCCCTGCGAGACGCCCAACATCGTTGAGAGCAAATCCTTCAAGCTTTACCTCAACAGCTTCAACAACACCCCGTTTGCCGATGCCGACGAGGTGAAATCACGCATCCGTGCCGATATCAGTGAAGCCGTCTGGCGCGGCTCTGCTGCGCCCTCCTCGGTGGGCGTCAATCTGATTGCCACCGAGCAATTTGACATGCAGCCCCTGCACGAGCTCAGTGGTCTGAGCCTGGACCGCCTGGACGTGGCTTGCACCCGCTACACCCCCGCCCCGGATTTGCTGCGCGCCAACTGGCAAGAAGCCCCGGTCAGCGAGGTACTGACCAGCAACCTGCTCAAAAGCAATTGCCTGGTGACGGGCCAGCCAGACTGGGGCAGCGTGCAGATCAGCTACACCGGCCACCCGATTGACCAGGAAGGCTTGTTGCAATACCTGGTGAGTTTTCGCAACCACAACGAGTTTCATGAGCAGTGCGTGGAGCGCATCTTCATGGACATCAGCGAGCGCTGCAAGCCGCTCAAGCTTGCCGTGTATGCGCGTTACACCCGCCGTGGCGGCCTGGACATCAACCCGTTTCGCACCACCCACCCGCAAACCATGCCGGTCAACGTGCGCACAGCCCGGCAGTAGTGGGGATGACCGCCCAGCAGTTCATTGCCAAATGGGGGCCAGGAGGCTCGGCTTTTGAGCTCAACGAGCGTCAGGGCGCGCAGCAGCACTTTATTGAGCTGTGCCAGCTGCTGGGCGTAGCCAGCCCCGGCAGCAGCGGGGATTATTTGTTTGAGCAAGACACCTTGGTTCTGGGTGAGGCGCGGGGCTATGCCGACGTGTTTTACCGCAACCACTTTGCCTGGGAAAACAAAGCCCCGGGCAAAAATCTGGACACCGCCCTCAAGCAGCTGCTGACCTACAGCCTGGCGCTTTCCAACCCACCGTTGCTGGTGGTGTGTGACCGCCTGACCATACGCATCCACACCCAGTTCAACGGCCACCCCAGCGAAGTCCACACCGTGCTGCTGGCCGAACTGGACCAGCCCCACAAGCAGGCGCTGTTGCGCCGCCTGTGGCTGGACCCCGAGAGTTTCCGGCCCCAGAAGACCAGCCGCGACATCACCGAGGCTGCCGCCAAAAGCTTTGCCACGCTGGCTGAAGGCCTGCGCAAGCGCGGGCCAGGCCCAGGGACTAGTCCGCTGCTGCCGGGGCAGCGTCTGGCATGGGAGGCCGCAACGCCTGAGCCTCATGAACCTGCGGTTCCGAAATCGGCGCCGACTTTGCAGCCCCCCACACCGGACGCTTTGACGTACGCCGACGAAGTGGCGCACTTTCTGACCCAATGCCTGTTCTGCTTTTTTGCCGAAGACGTGGGGCTGCTGCCTGGGCGCATGTTTGAAGGGCTGGTGAAAAACAAAAACCTCACGGCCGACAAACTCAGCCAGGGCCTGACCAATTTGTTTACTGTGATGCGCGAAGGCGGGCTGTACGGTAACGACGATATTCCGTGGTTCAACGGCGGCTTGTTCAAAAAGGTCAAGGTTCCCGCCTTGACCATCATGGAAGTGACCGAGCTGCGCAACGCCGCCGCCCTGAACTGGAGCGCGATTGACGTGTCCATCTTCGGCACGCTGTTCGAGCGCGGCCTGGACCCGTCCAAGCGCAGCCAGTTGGGCGCGCACTACACCGACCCGGCCACGATTATGCGCATCATCGAGCCCGTGCTGATCCGCCCTTTGCTTCAAAAATGGGAGCAAACAGCCAAGGATTTACAAGGGCTAATGGCCAAAAGCACCAAGAAGAACGACAGGCACGCCAAGCTGGCCATGGCAAGGTTTGCCGCCTGGCTGGAAGACCTGAAAGCCTACCGCGTTCTTGACCCGGCCTGTGGCAGTGGCAACTTTCTGTTTTTGGGCCTTAAAGCCCTGAAAGACATTGAGCACAAAAGCCACCTGGATGCCGCCGCCTTGGGGCTGGACCGTCAGGCCGACCTGGTGACCGGGCCGCACAACGTGCTGGGCATAGAGCTCAATGAATACGCTGCCGAGCTGGCGCGGGTGACGGTGTGGATAGGCGAGTTGCAGTGGCGCATTGAACACGGCTACGAGTTCAAGACCAACCCCGTTTTGGAGCCGCTGGACCATATTGAGTGCCGGGATGCCTTGATTGCTTTCCAGCCCGTTCGCCCTGAGCTTGTCGAAGGGGTGGGCACAGGTGGAGGTACAGGTTCTGGGGCGCAGGCGGGGCGGATGCCGGGGCCTCATGAACCTGCGGTTCCAAAATCGGCCCCAACACCCGCCCCGCCCACACCCCAGAACCTGATGGGGCGGGGGGACGCTGGCGCTGCCCCCGCACCCACTTCCGTTCGGGCTGAGCCTGTCGAAGCCGTCTGGCCGAGAGCCAGCGTGGTGATTGGAAATCCGCCGTTTTTGGGTGACAAGAAAATGCGCTCTGAGTTGGGCGACGACTACACGACCACCTTGCGCAAGGTCTACGCGGGCCGCGTACCCGGCGGTGCGGATTTGGTGTGTTACTGGTTCGAGAAAGCCCGCAAGGCGATTGAAACGAACGGTCTGGGAGCAGCGGGGCTGGTTGCTACGCAGGCATTACGTTCTGGCTCAAATCGGGTCGTGCTTGCTGCGATTAGCGAAAGCACAAAAATCTTCGAAGCGTGGAGTGACGAACCATGGGTAAACAATGGTGCAGCCGTGCGTGTCTCACTGGTGTGCTTTGGACACGCTAGCCAGAAGCCGACGCTCGATGGCTTTAGCGTTCCGCGAATACCTGCGGATCTGTCGGCAAACGCACACGGGCTTGACTTGACCACTGCGCAAGCTTTGAGCAGCAACGGCAGTGCTGCGTTTCAAGGCCCGGTCAAGGTTGGTGCCTTTGACATTCCGGGTTCTCTGGCGCGCGCTTGGCTCAATCAACCCAATGTAAATGGCAAGTCCAACGCATTGGTTCTCCGACCTTGGGCCAATGGGCAGGACATTGCCAAACGCAACAGCGACACGTGGATTATTGACTTTGGTGCGGCAATGTCCGAAGGTGATGCGGCGTTGTTTGAGGCACCGTATGCGCATGCCAAGTTGCACATCAAACCGCAACGTGATGCACAGAACGATGCCAGTCGCAAACGCAATTGGTGGATTCACGGACGCACTGGTGATGACTACCGTAACTCGTCTGCGGCGTTATCCCGATACATTGCATCGCCTCGCGTAGCCAAGTACCGTTACTTCGTCTGGTTGCCTTCGCAGGTCTGGCCTGATTCACGCCTCTATGCCATCACCCGTGCTGATGACACCACCTTCGGCATCCTCAGTTCTCGCATTCACGAGGCATGGTCACTCGCCCAGGCCTCCATGCATGGCGTTGGAAACGACCCCACCTACAACGCCAAGTCCTGCTTCGAAACCTTCCCCTTCCCCGCAGGCCTCACGCCCTTGGAAACGGCCCACCAGCGTACCGAAACCCTGGCGGGTGGTGCCCTCATTCCCGCCGGTCTTACAGAAAACCGGCAGGGTGGTGGGTTGGTAGGGGGTTCTGCGCAGGTCAAGGAGGAGCCCGCAACACGGGCGGGGGACACGGAGCAGAGCGCCCTGCCAACCCATCACCCGGATCGCGCAAGCCCCCCAACAGCCGTGCGCAACCACGCCATCGCCATTGCCAATGCCGCCAAGCGCCTCAATGACCAGAGGGAAAACTGGCTCAACCCGCCAGAGTGGACCGACCGCGTGCCAGAAGTCACGCCGCTGGGCATGGACACCAGCCCCTACCCGGACCTCATTCTGCCCAAAGCCGGGCATGAAAAAGACCTGGCCGAGCGCACCCTGACCAAGCTCTACAACCAGCGCCCCGCCTGGCTGGATGCCGCGCACCAGGCGCTGGACAGCGCAGTCGCCCAAGCCTACGGATGGCAAGACTACACCGCAGCCATGCCCGACGAAGAAATCCTCAAACGGCTGCTGGCGCTCAATCTGGCGCGGGCGCTGTGATGATTCGTACTTCTGTGGCGTTGGGCTACCATTCATGCTGACTATCTGAAGCAAGACATGAGACCTTCGCAAACCTTGGCCCTCAACCGCAGCGCCGTGCTGGAAGCGGCAACACGCTTTCGCACCATGAATCCGCGTGTTTTTGGATCGATTCTCTACGGGCGCGACGCAGAGGGCAGCGACATTGATTTGCTGGTGGACACGATGCCAGGCACTACGCTGTTCGATCTCGGTGGGCTGCAGGTGGAGTTGGAAGAGCTGCTAGGCGTTCCTGTTGATTTGTTGACACCCGGTGACCTTCCCTTGAAGTTCCGTGCCCAAGTGCTCTTAGAGGCACAGCCGATATGAGTGCGTTTGACCGTATCTCGGCTTAACCGGCATCATCAATGATGCTCAGTGATTCCATGCAATTTGGGCATTTCGCTCATTGACTGCAAGCAAGGATCAAATCCTCCTCGCCCCCATGGAGGGCCTGCTGGACTTTGTGCTGCGCGACATCCTGACCCGCGTGGGCGGGATTGACCGCTGTGTGTCCGAGTTCATCCGCATTACCGACCAGTTGCTGCCCGAGCGGGTGTTTGTCCGCATCGTGCCCGAGCTGCTCAATGGTTCATGCACCTTGTCTGGCGTACCTGTGCGACCGCAGTTGCTGGGCTCAGACCCGGCGTGCATGGCCGAGAACGCGGCGCGCCTGGCCACGCTGGGCCCGGCGGGCATAGACCTGAACTTTGGTTGCCCGGCCAAAATTGTGAACCGCCATGGCGGCGGCGCGCTGCTGCTGGAAACGCCGCATACCGTTGGGCGCATTGTCAGTGCGGTTCGCCGCGCTGTACCGGCACACATACCGGTATCGGCCAAGATGCGGCTGGGCTATCTGGATGATGCCTTGGCGGTTGAAAACGCCATCGCCATTGAAGAAGCGGGCGCCAGTGAGCTGGTGGTGCATGCCCGCACCAAGGCGCAGGCCTACCAGCCACCGGCTTATTGGGCGCGGATAGCCGATATCCGTGCTGCAGTGAGCCTGGATGTAGTGGCCAATGGCGAGATCTGGAGCGTGGCCGATGCGCAGGCCTGCATGGCCGAGTCCGGCTGCAGCAGTGTCATGCTGGGGCGTGGTGCGGTAGTAGACCCCGGACTGGCACTGGCCATACGTGCAGCGTCAGGGGGGCCACAACGTGACGTCATCTGGGAAACCGTGTTGCCCCTGATGGCCGAGTTCTGGCACATTGTGTGCACCCAACTGGAGCCGCGCAAGCGGGCTGGGCGACTCAAACAGTGGCTAAACTTTTTGCGCCGCCGATTTCCCGAGGCCGAGGTGGCCTACCAGCAGCTCAAGACCGCGACAGACCGCGAGGTCAGCATGTGGCTGGCTGCCGAGCTGTGGCGCTACGACATAGGCTAAGCGCTACGACAAAGGCGAAGTGCTTCGACCCAGGTTAAGCGCAACAACCTAGGCCAAGCGCCAGGGCAGGCGAAATAGCGAGGTCAAGGAGGAGCACTAAGGGCGGGGGACACGAGCGGTTTCGCCTGCCCTGGCGCGTGAGCGACCGGTTTAGGGCCGGTTTAGAACAGCTGACCGGTTTCGGGATGTACGGTATTTGCTATTGAATTCGTAGCTTCATGCAAAGATGCAGCCTGGGCTGAGCCCTGTTTTTGCAGTGAACCTACCCGCACCCCCAGCAATCGCAGCCTTTGCTGCAACGGTGCGCGCTTGAGCGCCAGGCCCGCTGCCTGGCGAATCTCTTGCGCGTCTGCCGTAGGGTGCTCCAGCGTCAGGTCACGGGTGACGATTTTGAAGTTGTCAAAACGCAGCTTGATGCCGATGGTCTTGCCCACATAGCCCTTGCGCTGCAGGTCTGCAGCCACCTGCTGGCACAGCCGGGTGAAGATGGCACCGAGCTCGGCTTTGTCGCGCACGGCGTGCAGGTCGCGCTCAAAGGTGGTTTCGCGGCTCATGCTCACCGGCTCACTGCCAAGCGCCACCGGTCGGTCGTCCTGCCCGTGGCTGGCGGCATGCAACCAAGCGCCGGTGCGCTGCCCAAAGGTGTCCATAAGCCAGGGCAAGCTGCGCTGAGCCAGTTCCCCGATGGTGTGGATGCCGTGGCTGTTGAGTTTTTCTTCTGCCTTGGGACCAATGCCGTTGATTTTGCGGCAGGCCAGCGGCCAGACTTTGCTCTGCACCTCGTCTTCCATAACCACAGAAATGCCGTTGGGTTTGTTGAATTCACTGGCCATCTTGGCCAGCAGCTTGTTGGGGGCCACACCAACCGAGCAGGTCAGGCCGGTGTCGTCAAAAATGGCTTTCTGGATGAGCCGCGCCAGCACACGCCCGCCTAGGCGCTGGCCGCCAGGCACTTCGGTGAAGTCGATGTAGACCTCGTCTACGCCCCGGTTTTCCATCACCGGCGCAATGTCGGTAATGATGGCCTTGAAACGCTCCGAGTAGTGCCGGTACTGCGCAAAGTCCACCGGCAGCAAGATGGCTTGCGGGCACAGCTTGGCGGCTTTCATCAGGCCCATGGCCGAGCCCACACCGAACTGGCGTGCGGCATAAGTGGCTGTGGTGATCACACCGCGCCCGGTGTAGCCTGAGAGCAGCGGGAAAAAACTCAAGGGGATGTCGGCCAAATCCTCAGGGCCCCAGGGCCGATCGGGCTGCGCCAGCCTGAGCCTTTGCAACAACTCATCCTCCTTGCGCCGACCACCGCCAATGACCACAGGCAGGCCCTTGAGCTGGGGGTAACGCAACAACTCAACCGATGCATAAAAAGCATCCATGTCGAGATGGGCAATGCGGCGAATTGGCGTGCGTAATTCAGACATTGCCAGTGAGCCCCGGCCTTGGCTCGTTCGCAGGTTTATGTCGGGTAGGTGCCCGGCATCAAAATGTTTTTGTCTACGGTGTTGATGTCGGTATGACCGCAAAAGGCCATGGTGATGTCGAGCTCGCGGTGGATGATTTTGAGAGCCTTGCTCACGCCTTCTTCACCCATGGCACCCAGGCCGTAGACCATGGCGCGACCAATCATCGTGCCTTTGGCACCCAGCGCCCAGGCTTTGAGCACATCCTGTCCGCTGCGGATGCCGCCATCCATCCAGACCTCGATGTCATTGCCGACGGCGGCCACGATGGCGGGCAAGGCCTCGATGCTGCTGGGCGCACCGTCAAGCTGGCGTCCACCATGGTTGCTGACAATCAGGGCGTCGGCCCCGCTTTTGACGGCCAGCAGGGCGTCTTCAACATCAGCAATGCCCTTGAGGATGAGTTTTCCACCCCATTGTTCTTTGACCCACTGGATATCAGACCAGGAGATACGGGGGTCAAACTGCTCGTTGGTCCAGGCTGCCAGGGATGACATATTGCTGACCGATTCCACATGGCCCACCAGATTGCGGAAGGTGTGTCGCCGCGTGCCCAGCATGCCTAAGCACCAGCGGGGTTTGGTGGCCAGGTTGATGATGTTGGCCAGGGTGGGTTTGGGCGGTGCGGTCAGACCGTTTTTGATGTCTTTGTGGCGCTGGCCGATCACCTGCAGGTCCAGCGTGAGCACCAGGGCGCTGCATTTGGCAACCCGGGCCCGTTCGATCATCTTGGCCATGGCCTTGCGGTCGCGCATCATGTAGAGCTGAAACCAGAAGGGTTGGCTGGTGTTCTGTGCAATGTCTTCAATGGAGCAGATGCTCATGGTGGACAGCGTGAACGGAATGCCGAACTTCTCTGCGGCACGTGCTGCCTTGATCTCGCCGTCGGCGCTTTGCATGCCGGTCAAGCCCACCGGCGCAATGGCCACCGGCATCTTGGCATCGATACCTACCATCTTGCAGGCGGTGCTGCGGTTTTCCATGTTTACCGCCACGCGCTGGCGCAGCTTGATCTTCTGGAAATCTTCCGAGTTGGCGCGGTAGGTGCCTTCGGTCCAGGAGCCGCTGTCGGCATAGTCATAAAACATGCGCGGCACGCGCTTCTTGGCCAAAACCCGCAGGTCTTCGATGTTGGTGATCACAGGCATTTTATTTTCCTCAGGAAGTGTTCAGGCTATTGTTGTGCTGGCGTGTTGGGCAGCTTCAGGTGGTGACAGGGTTTCGCTGGTGGTGTCAAAACCGGCCTCTTGGAGGAAGGCCACCAGTCCTGCATCCATGCTCTGGGCGTGCATGGGAAACCATTCCACCAGGGCTTCGAGCATCTGGTCGATGAGGCCGGTATCACCGGCTACAGCCCGGCGCTCGACCTCTTTCATGACCTCAAGCACACTGCTGTGCTGGGAGAAGTGGCAGTGCTCGGCAGTCAGGCCACAGGCCAGCATCCAGCGCTCTTCTTGCCCAAAATGTGCCACGGTGTGTTCGACCAGCGACTGGTACAAGGGGAGCTTGTGGGCCGTGTCTGATGCCGATGTGGCGTTGAGCAGATCAATGAATTCCTGGTGGGTTGCATCCGTACGGCTGTCGTGCAGCACCAGTTCGGGCGACCAGGCTAGCCGGACTTTCATGGCGTCAGCGTCGGGGCTCAAGGTGTTGGTGGTTTGACTCATGGTGAAGTTTCAAGACTGTGGCTGCAAACGGGCCTGATGCCGTGCGATTTGTAATCTGACCTGCGCGGGTGCCGTGCCGCCCAGGGTGTTGCGGGCGTTGAGTGATCCACGCAGCGACAGCACTTCAAAGACATCTTGTTCGATGTGGGGGTGAAATTGTTGCAGCACGGCCAGGGGCAGTTCTGACAAGTCGGCTTTGGACGCAATCGCTGCCTTGACGGCATGCGCCACGGTTTCGTGGGCATCGCGAAACGGCAGGCCTTTTTTCACCAGGTAATCGGCCAGATCCGTGGCAGTTGCGTAGCCCTTGAAGGCGGACCGTTCCATGGCTTCGGGTTTGACGGTGATGCCGCCCACCATCTCGGCAAAGATGCGCAGCGTGTCTTTGAGCGTGTCGACCGTGTCGAACAGCGGCTCCTTGTCTTCCTGGTTGTCCTTGTTGTAGGCCAGGGGCTGGCCTTTCATGAGCGTGATCAAGCCCATGAGATGGCCCACGACGCGACCGGTTTTACCGCGCGCCAGTTCAGCAACGTCGGGATTTTTCTTCTGCGGCATGATGGAGCTGCCGGTGCAGAAACGGTCGGCGATGTCGATGAAGCCAAAACTCTGGCTCATCCACAGTATCAGTTCTTCACTCAGGCGGCTGATATGCACCATGGTCAGGCTGGCAGCGGCCGTGAACTCAATGGCAAAGTCGCGGTCGCTTACCGCGTCCAGGCTGTTTTGACAAACACAGGCCACGCCAGCCTCATCGACCATGCCCAGCGTGCGAGCCACACGTTCCCGGTCCAGCGGGTAGCTGGTGCCCGCCAGGGCTGCTGCGCCAAGCGGCAGGCAGTTCACGCGCCGTCGCACATCGCTCATGCGCTGGGCATCACGGCTGAACATTTCCACATAGGCCAGCATGTGATGGCCAAAGCTGACCGGCTGGGCCACCTGCAGGTGGGTGAAGCCCGGAAGAATCACGTCCGCATGTTTGGCAGCAATGTCGAGCAAGGCTTTTTGCAGTTCGGACAACAAATCGCTGATCAGGTCAATTTCGGAGCGCAGCCACAGCCGGATGTCGGTGGCAACCTGGTCATTGCGGCTGCGACCGGTGTGCAGGCGCTTGCCCGCATCACCCACCAGTTGGGTCAAACGGGCCTCGATGTTGAGATGCACGTCTTCGAGGTCCAGTTTCCATTCAAAGGTGCCGGTTTCAATGGCTGCCGTGATTTGTGCCATGCCGTCGACGATGGACGCATGGTCTGCTTTGGAAATAATGCCTTGCGCAGCCAGCATCTCGGCGTGCGCCAGGGAGCCGGTGATATCTGCATGCCAGAGCCGCTTGTCAAAAAAAACGCTGGCGGTGTAGCGTTTGACCAGCTCACTCATGGGTTCGGAGAACAGCGCTGACCACGCTTGAGATTTCTTGTCGAATTGATGAGAGGACATGTGAGAAACGCAGCAGAAGGTAAAGGGGCAGGCAAAGGTCTCAAAATTGAGGCGACAACAAGCTTAGATGAACCGATTGTGAGGGTGAATCAGATTCACCAATAATCGGGTTGCATGAAAGACCCCCGAATTTTATCGACCTTCCACACGCCGCCGATTTCCGGCAGCCAGATGATCTCAGGGTGATTTGGAAAAGCATTAGGATGCTGCTCAGAGAAATGAATCGGCGGTCCGATTCATTCAAACAGGAACAACCATGATGGAACTTTTAGCTAGCCCGCAAGCGTGGATTGCATTTGCTACGCTGACCCTGCTGGAACTGGTTTTGGGCATCGACAACATTATTTTCATTTCCATTCTGGTGGACAAACTGCCCAAGGAAAAGCGGGAACTGGCCCGTCGCATCGGCCTGTTTATGGCCTTGTTCATGCGTATCGGCCTGCTGCTGGTGCTGGCCTGGATAGTCGGCCTGGTCGCACCCTTGTTCACGGCGTTTAATCAGGAAATCTCAGGCCGTGACCTGATCCTGATTCTGGGCGGCTTGTTCCTGATCTGGAAAAGTACGAGTGAAATCCACCAGTCGCTGGAAGGGCAGGAGGGCCATGCGTCCAGCGCGGTCAAAGCCACTTTCACCGCCGTCATCGTCCAGATCATGGTGATTGATCTGGTCTTTTCCCTGGACTCGATCATCACGGCGGTGGGGATGGTGGACGATGTACGCATCATGATCGCAGCCGTGATTGTCTCGGTGGGTTTGATGCTGGTCTTTGCCGGCCCGATCGGCCGCTTTGTGTCGGATCACCCCACCATCAAAATTCTGGCGCTGGCTTTCCTGGTCGTGGTGGGTGTTGTGCTGCTGGCCGAAGGTTTTGACACCAAAGTGCCCAAAGGCTATGTGTATTTCGCCATGGCGTTTTCCCTGGGTGTGGAGTTGCTCAATATCCGTATGCGCAAGCGTTCTGCCCAGCCGGTTCGCCTGCATGAGGACTACACGGCTAAGCCGACCGACAAGCCCTGAGTTGTCAGCCCGTATTGCGCAAGCCCGCGGCAATGCCGTTGATGGACATGTGTATGCCATGGCGGACTTGTTCGTCGTGCTGGCCTGAGCGGTAGCGGCGTACAAGCTCAACCTGCAGGTGATGGAGCGGGTCGATGTAGGGAAAGCGGTGGTGAATAGAGCGCTGCAGTGGCAAATTACCGGCCAGTCGTTGTTTGTTGCCGGTGATCATGGCCAGTGCGTCAGCGGTGAGTTGCCACTCGGCTTCAATCTGTTGAAAAATTTTCTTGCGCAGCCGTGTGTCGGTGACAAGTTCGGCATACCGGGAAGCCAGGGCCAGATCGCTTTTGGCCAGCACCATGTCCATATTGGAGACCAGGGTGTTGAAAAACGGCCACTGCTTGACCATTTTTTTCAGCAAGGCCAGTTTTGTTTTGTGGGTGCCGACACCGTCTTGGTTTAAAAACCCATGGATGGCGCTGCCAAAGCCGTACCAGCCAGGGAGTGTCAGGCGACATTGACCCCAGCTAAAGCCCCAGGGAATGGCCCGAAGATCTTCAATTTTCTGGTTTGCCTTGCGAGAGGCCGGACGCGAGCCGATGTTGAGTTCGGCAATTTCTCGAATCGGTGTTGAGCTGAAAAAATAGTCTACAAAGCCCGGCGTTTCATACACCAGTTTGCGGTAACTGGCCATGCTGAGCTCCGAGAGGCTTGCCGCGGCCGCCAGAAAGGCCGGAGCGGCATCCTGGGTGGGTTGCAGCAAGGTCGCCTCGAGCGTGGCGGAAACCAGGGTCTCCAGGTTGCGCCGGCCGATCTCGGCGTTGGCATATTTTGAGCCTATGACCTCGCCCTGCTCGGTCAACCTGATTTGACCGCGCACCGTCCCCGGGGGTTGCGCCAGGATGGCCTGGTAACTGGGCCCGCCACCGCGACCCACCGTACCGCCCCGGCCGTGGAACATGCGCAGTCGGACGGGCTCGCCCTCGCTCGCCGGCACTGAACTGGCTGAGAGCTCAGGCGATGTGCGTTGCTGTGCCGGCAGGCGCATCTCGTCAAACAGCGCAACCAGGGCGGTTTCTGCGCGGTAGAGCTCCCAGTTGCTGGTGAAAATTCCCCCGTCCTTGTTGCTGTCGGAGTAACCGAGCATGATGTCCTGCTCTGAGCCGCTGCGCTTGATCAGTTGGGCGATGCCCGGCAGGGCATAAAACTCACGCATGATGGGTGCAGCATGACGCAAGTCGCCTATGGTCTCAAACAGCGGAACCACTATCAGTTCTATCGTTGACTGGGCATCTTCCAGCGTGCCCCGCATCAAACCCACTTCTTTTTGCAGCAGCATGACTTCGAGCAGATCGCTGACGGTCTCGGTGTGGCTGATGATGTAGTGAATGATGGCTTGTTCGCCATAGCGTTGACGCATCAGACGTGCGGTTTCGAAAACTTCCAGCTCGTCTTGGGTGTGTTGTGAGTAGGTGGCACCGACCACGCGCAGCGGCCGGGTGTCGTTGAGCAGACCCAGCAGCAGGGTGCGCTTGCTGTTTTCGTCCAAAGCCGGATAGTCAGGTTCTACCCGGGCGGTAGACAACAGTTCCGCGATCACCGCTTCGTGTTTGTCCGAGCTTTGCCGCAGGTCGAGTGTGGCCAGGTGAAAGCCAAAAACATCCACCGCCCGAATCAGTGGTTTCAGCCGCCCGGAAATCAGCGCATGGCCATGGCGCGACTCCAGCGAGCTTGCAATGGTTCGAAGGTCTGAGAGAAAGTCACTGGCCTGCAGGTACGGGTTTTGTGGCTCCACCGCATGGCGTGCGGCTTCTTCTCCCGAAAGTTCTCTCAAGGTGGCGGCCAGCCGGGCATACATGCCGACCAGGGCACGCCTGTAAGGCTCGTCTAGCCGGTGCACATTGCGGTCGGGTGAACTGTCGGCCAGCGCCTGCATCTGCGTACTGCAGCCAACCAGCATGGCCGAGACAGACAATTCAGAACCCAGGTAGTGAACTTCAGTCAGGTAGTGGCGCAAGGCCACCTCGGATTGGCGTTTGAGGGCGTGGCGCATGGTCTGGGCGTTGACGTTCGGATTGCCGTCACGGTCGCCGCCTATCCACTGGCCCATGCGCAGGAAACTGTGGATGGCTTGGCCGTCAAGGTCGTTCTCCAGGTCCGCGTACAGGGCCGGGATTTCACGCAGAAAGGTGGACTCGTAATAACTGAGTGCGTTTTCAATCTCATCGGCCACGGTCAGTTTGCTGTAGCGCAGCAGGCTGGTTTGCCACAACTGCATCACGCGTGAGCGGATCTGCGAGCCGTTGCTGGCCAGCAGGCGCGGGGTCAGGGTGTCCTTGGTCGGGTCGCCACCTGAGCCCTGGCGCAGGATATCGTCGCGCTCCCTCAGGAGCCTGGCGATACTGCGCTCGGCGTCCAGAATACTTTTGCGCTGAACCTCGGTGGGGTGAGCGGTGAGCACAGGTGATACATAGCTGCCTGCCAGCGTGCGGACGATGGTTTTCTGGTTGATGCCAGCTTGCCGCAGACGTTGCAAGGCCCCCTTGAGGCTGCCCTCTTGGGTGCCACCAGAGCGCTCGTGAATTGCCCTGCGCCGGATATGGTGCCGGTCTTCAGCGAGATTGGCCAAGTGGCTGAAATAGGTGAAGGCCCGAATCACCTTGACGGTTTGGTCTTCGGTAAGCCCCATGAGCAGTTTTTTAAGGGTTTTCTCAACGGCCTGTTCGTTATCGCGGCGCAATGACACCGAAAGTTTGCGGATTTGCTCGATCAACTCATAGGCTTCAGAGCCATCCTGCTCACGGATCACATCGCCCAGGATCCGCCCGAGCAGCCGGATGTCTTCGACCAGGGGGCGCTCGCTGTCAAACGCTTTGGAAGTGCTGATTTTTTTCATGGTGGTTGAACTGCCTGGAGTCTTTTGACGGGTCGTATGCAAGTATCGCGCCATGCTAGCATCCACGCAGTTTCAGAAATGCAGATTCATAAAATCTAAAAAGGCCTCCAATTGACAGCCATCCACAACCCCATGAACCTGACGATTGCCACGCGTGAAAGCCGGCTTGCCCTGTGGCAGGCCGAACATGTCAAGGCGCTGCTCGAAGGTCTGGGCCATACCGTGACCCTGCTGGGCATGACCACCAAAGGCGACCAGATCCTGGACCGTTCCCTGAGCAAGGTTGGCGGCAAGGGCCTGTTCGTCAAGGAGCTGGAGGTTGCGCTGGAGGAGGGGCATGCCGATCTGGCGGTGCATTCCCTGAAGGACGTTCCGATGGATTTGCCTGAGGGTTTCGAGCTGGCCTGTGTGATGGAGCGCGAAGACCCGCGCGATGCTTTTGTTTCCAACCGCTATGCCTCTCTGGCAGAGCTACCCCAGGGCGCTGTGGTGGGAACGTCCAGCCTGCGCCGGGTGTCTTTGCTGCGCGCTGTGCGACCGGACCTGCGCATTGAGCCCTTGCGCGGCAACTTGGACACACGCTTGCGCAAGCTTGACGAAGGTCTCTACGACGCCATTGTTCTGGCTGCAGCAGGACTCAAGCGTCTGGGTCTGGAAAGCCGCGTGCGTGGCACTTTTGAGCCTTCGGAAATGCTGCCGGCTGCCGGGCAGGGCGCATTGGGCATCGAGGTGCGCTCCAACCGCCAGGACGTGGTGGTGGCGCTCAGGCCGCTGGTTCATGCCCCGACCTGGCTGCGCGTGTCTGCCGAACGGGCGGTGAGCCGGGCCATGGGTGGAAGCTGTTCCATGCCACTGGCCGCCTTTGCCCTCTTGGAGGGTGACACGCTCAAGATTGAGGCCGCTTGGGGAGACCCCGACGGCAAGTTTGCGCTGGTGCGTGCGCAAGCCACAGACCAAGCCCAGACGCTACAGGCTGCAGCTGCCTTGGGCACACAGGTCGCCCAGCGCCTGCAGGCCGGTGTGTTGGCAGCCGGTGCCACGCTGACCCCGGCTGCGCATTGAGTCTGCGTGTCTGAGCACACGGGTGTGAACATGCGGGTCCTGGTGACACGACCCCGCAAAGAAGCCCTGGGCTGGGTGAATGACCTGATCCGGTCTGGTTTTGATGCCGTGGCTTTTCCGCTGTTGGAGATTGCACCTGTGAACGACACCGGTGCCCTGCAACACGCCTGGCACCACCTTGACGACTATGTTGGCGTGATGTTTGTCAGCGCTAATGCGGTTGATTTTTTCTTTGCTTCAAAACCTGATCCCGCCCTTGGTATTCATGGTTTTTCAGCTATCAAAACAAGAGCTTGGGGACCTGGCCCCGGTACCGCTTCGGCACTGTTGCGTGCTGGCGTTGCGCCTGAGTGCATTGATTCCCCGGCGGCTGATGCGGGTCAATTTGACTCTGAGTCGCTGTGGCAGATGGTGGCTCAGCAGGTCAAGCCCGGTGCGCGCGTGCTGATTGTGCGCGGTGGCCAGTTGAACGGCGAGTCTGCCGGGGTGGACTTGGGTGTGGGGCGGGATTGGTTTGCAACGCAAGTCATGCAGGCCGGTGGCAGGGTGGACCACGTGGTGGCCTACCGGCGTGGCGCGCCAGCGCTGAGTACAGCGATGCGCAATATGGCGGCTGAGAGCAACTGCCCGCCCGCAGTCTGGTTGTTCAGCAGCAGCGAGGCGGTTGGCAATTTGCGCGTCAGTCTGCCGGGCCTGGACTGGTCTAGCGCCCGCGCCGTGGTCACGCATCCACGAATTGCCCAAGCGGCCCGGGTCGCTGGCTTTGGTGTTGTTTGTGAGTCACGGCCAGCACTGCGTGACATCATGGCCTCGATAAAATCCCTGTCATGAACAATGCTGTAGACGCGCCATGAGCGCTGACCCCCATCAGATACCTCTGGATTTGCCAGGGGCTCAGCCATCGTTGGATGTGCCCGCGCAGCAAGCTGTGGTTTCCAGGGGTTGGGGCTTGGCGCTTGCGGCCATTGCCGTGCTGTCACTGGTGCTTGGCGTTTTGCTGTGGCAGCGCCTGTCGTCGATCCAGGAGCAGCTGGCGCGTCAAAGCGCTGACTCCGGGCTGAACGCAGCCGAAGCCCGCACCATGGCCAAACTGGCCCAGGAGCAGGCACGGGACACGGCGGCCCGGCTGGCCTTGACTGAAGCCAAGCTCAGTGAAGTGTCGCTGCAGAGAACCCAGCTTGAAGAGCTGATGCAAAGCCTGTCGCGTTCGCGCGATGAAAATCTGGTGGTCGATATTGAATCAGCCATCCGGCTGGCGCAGCAGCAGTCTCAATTAACCGGGAGCGTTGAACCCTTGCTGGCTGCCCTGCGCAGTGCAGAACAGCGTGTGGGCCGCGCGGCACAGCCCCGCCTGAACGCCCTGCAACGGGCCATCAATCGCGATGTGACACGCATCAAGGCCACCACCGTGTCTGATATGCCGGCGCTGTTGATCAGGATGGATGAACTGGTTCGTCTGGCCGATGAGCTGCCGCTGGCCAACGCGGTGTTGGCGGCCAATGTGTCAAAGTCGGGCAGCGCTTCGAGTGCAGATACCAGCGCTGCCTGGTGGCAGCGCAGCCTCAGGATGCTGGAAGATGAGGCTCGCAAACTTGTGCGGGTCAGCCGGATCGAGCAGCCGGAAGCAGCTTTGCTGTCGCCCGAGCAGTCGTTTTTCCTGCGTGAGAACCTCAAGCTCAAGTTGCTCAATGCGCGCCTGGGTTTGTTGGCCCGGCAACTCGACGCTTCCCGGGCAGACCTGGCTAGCGCCTCGGTTTTTCTGGGTAAATACTACGATGTCAATTCGTCCAAGACGCAAGCCACGGTAAACCTGTTGCGACAACTCCAAGTCCAGATGAAGCAGCTTGAACTGCCCCGTGTGGATGAAACCCTGGCTGCACTGGCCACAGCAGCGGCAGGGCGTTGACCATGCGCGTTGCTTTGTGGCTATTGGCTTTGTTTGGTGTTGCGGTAGCCAGCGCGCTGTTTGCAGGCACCAATCCGGGCACGGTGACCCTGTTCTGGCCGCCGTACCGGATTGACCTGTCACTTAATCTGGTGATCGTGTTGCTGTCTGTATTTTTTTTGACGCTTTATCTGGCGCTGCGTGCATTGTCTGGCCTGCTGTCCTTGCCGTCGCAAGCCCGGCGCTGGCGGGTTCAGCATATTGAGCGCTCCCTGTACATGGGCCTGCTCGATGCCATGGCCCACTTAAATGCCGGGCGTTTCATTCGCGCTCGCAAGGCAGCCCAGGGTGTCCTGGCGCAAGAGCTCACCCTGGTTCAGCATGAGCAGGCGCTGCCATCAGCGGACCGGCTTCGGGCACTGACGCATTTGCTGGCCGCTGAAAGTTCACATGCCTTGCAGGACAAGGCCTCGCGCGACGAACACATCCGTCTGGGCCTGGACCATGCAGGAAAAATAGACAGCCTGGAGGTTCGCGAGGGTTTGCAACTGCGCGCTGCGCGCTGGGCCCTTGATGAGCGCGATGCTCAGGCTGCTTTGCAACGCCTGAACGAGTTGCCGCAGGGGGCTGCCCGCCGCACGCTGGCGCTGCGCTTGCGCTACAAGGTGGCGCGTCTTGCAGGCCAAACAGAAACAGCGCTGGACTTGGCGCGTCTGTTGACCAAGCACCGGGCGTTTTCGCAACTGGCCGGCCAAAGCATTGCGCGGGGCTTGGCCGTGGAGTTGATTACATCGGCCCATGACGCCACCCAGGTGATCAAGGCATGGCAGCAGTTGGATAACGCCGAACAATTGATGCCCCAAGTGACGATGACAGCCGCCGAGAGACTGGTTTTGAATGGTGGCGATGTCGATCTGGCGCTGCAGTGGCTGTTACCGCTCTGGGGGGATTTGACCCAGGCTTCAACCATGGCGCAAGAGCAGCGGGTGAGCCTGGTGCTGGTGCTTGAATTGTGCTTTTCACGCATGCAGACTGAACCCGATGTAGCTTGGCTGACACGCATTGAGACGGCCCAGCTTGCCAAACCCCGGGATCCCCTGCTGATGTATTTGGCTGGAATGACCTGCATGCGACTCAGGCTGTGGGGGAAATCCCAGCAGATGCTTAAACAGGCCATTACCCAGCTCAAGGACGAGCGGCTGGTTCGCAACGCCTGGCGCGGTATGGCCAAATTGGCCGAGCAGCGCGAAGATCCTGTTGCAGCCCTTGAGGCCTGGCGGCTGGCTGCACGCTGAAAGCCAGTGCTGCGCTTGCAATGAAAAACGGGGCCGCTGGCCCCGTTTTTCATCCGGACCGGTTTCCCGGTCTTTATTTAGCTTGCTGTTTCTTCAAACGGCAGTTTCATGTCGCGCAGGTCGCGCTTGGTTTCTACCAGCACCAGAGGACCGGAATCCATCACCACGGCAGGTGGGCGCTCACGTGGGACATGCACTGGCTTGGGTTCTGCGGCAATCGCCGCCTGCACCGCAGCGACTTTGTCTGCATCAGAATTAACCCACTGCAGCCCCGAGCTCTGGGCAACCTCATTGAGCGCACTCAAGGGCAACTCATAGGCTTGCACGCGGGGCAAGCCATTTGCAGCTTGGGGCGTTGAAGGCATAGCAACAGGAGCCGAAGGCAATGGTGTCTGAGCAACTTCGACGGCGGTTGAAACAGGATCTGCAGGGACTTGGGCTGTCAAACGCTCGTCATTGAAAGGCAAGTCGTTTGGAGCTGTGTTGCCCGCTCCGGATTCCACTGCACCGGAGTCGCGTGGGCTGCGCTCTGGGTTATCGCCCCGCTCAGCGCGCTCACCCCGAGGGCCACGGTCGCGGCCGTAGCGGTCACGTGAGCGCTTGTCCCGCTGACCTGATTCGCTTTGGGGACGCAGTCCTTGCTCTTCATGACTCAAGCCCTGGCCATCAGCCATTGCTGGTTCGTTCAATGCCGCGGCATTCAGATTGCTTGGTTCTGGTGCGAACCCGGAAGGCTCTTGCGACACCGCGGGGTCGCGGCGGCTGGCGTCACGGGGTCCACGATCCCCCCGGCTGTTTCTGTCGCCCCGGTCTGTGCGTTCGCCTCGTTCGCCACCACGGCCACGTTCAGTGCGGGGGCTACGCTCCTGGCGGGGTTCGGATTTCTGGTCTTCGATGCCAGTCGGAGTCTGGGTGCTGACCGATTCGGCCATGTCACGGCTTTGGCCTTCTTCTGCTGCACTTCGGCTGCCACGTCCGCCGCGTCCACCACGTCCGCCTCTGCCACGTCCTTCGTTGCGGCCTTCGCCTCGTGCTTCCACACGAGCGCTGTCAGGTCTGGGCTCACCTCGGCCCTCACTTCGGCCGTCGTTGCGCCCTTCACCACGCCCTTCGCCGCGCGGGGCGTTTCGACCACCATTGCGTGGCTGACGTGCCGGCTCAGCCGGTGTGGGAACAGGCGTTGCCGTTGGCGTCTTTGCGGGCGCAGGTGAGCCGCCAAAAAGGGACTTGATCCAGCCAAAAAAGCCGGCTTCTTGAGCAGCAGGCTTGGCTGCAGATGGTGCGGAATGCGTCTTGGCTGCAGATTCTTTGGCCGGAGTGCGGGCATGGGGCTTGGCCATCTCCGGCTTGTCAGCTTTGGGAATGGCCGCGGGTGCGGGCGCATCAGGCAGTACACCTTTGATGATCGGTGTTTGCTTGTTGGTGGGTTCCTGGGAGCGGCGTGTGACGGAGGTCGGGTCTTCCACCTCCTCGGCCATTTTGTAGCTCACTTCCATGCCATCAAGACGCGGGTCGTCGTGTTTGAGGCGTTCAAGCTTGTAATTGGGCGTTTCAAGGTTCTTGTTGGGAACCATCAGCACATTGATGCGCTGCTTGAGCTCAATTTTGGCGATCTCGGTGCGTTTTTCATTGAGCAGAAAGGAAGCCACATCCACTGGTACCTGACACAGGACCGAGGCGGTATTGTCCTTCTGGGACTCTTCCTGGATGATGCGCAAAATCTGCAGTGCCGAACTCTCGGTATCCCGGATATGACCCGATCCGCCGCAACGCGGGCAGGGAATGGAGGCACCCTCACTCAGGGCAGGGCGCAGCCGCTGGCGGCTCATTTCCATCAGGCCGAATTTGCTGATGGAGCCAAACTGAACCCGCGCCCGGTCCTGGCGCAGCGAATCGCGCAAGCGGTTTTCCACGTCGCGGCGGTTGCGTGACTCTTCCATGTCGATAAAGTCAATCACGATCAGGCCACCGAGGTCGCGCAAACGCATCTGGCGCGCCACTTCTTCAGCAGCCTCCAGGTTGGTGCGGGTGGCGGTTTCCTCAATGTCGCTGCCCTTGATGGCGCGTGCCGAGTTGACGTCGACCGACACCAGGGCTTCGGTGTGATCAATCACAATAGCGCCGCCGCTGGGCAACTGAACGGTGCGGGCATAAGCCGATTCGATCTGGTGTTCAATCTGGAAGCGCGAAAACAGCGGCGCGTCATCACGGTAACGTTTGACCCGTGCAGCGTGCTCGGGCATGACATGCGCCATGAACTGCTGGGCCTGGTCGTAAACGTCGTCGGTGTCGATCAGGATGTCGCCGATGTCGTTGTTAAAGTAGTCGCGTATGGCACGGATGACCAGGGACGATTCCTGGTAAATCAGGAAAGCACCTTTGCCGCCTTTGGCCGCGCCATCAATGGCGTTCCAGAGTTTGAGCAGGTAGTTCAGGTCCCACTGCAGTTCGGGGGCCGAGCGGCCAATACCGGCGGTACGCGCAATGATGCTCATGCCGTTGGGGTACTCAAGCTGATCCAGCGCCTCCTTGAGTTCAGCGCGGTCATCGCCTTCAATCCGGCGCGAAACGCCACCGCCGCGGGGGTTGTTAGGCATCAACACCACATAACGACCGGCCAGTGAAACGAAGGTGGTGAGGGCTGCGCCCTTGTTGCCACGTTCTTCTTTTTCAACCTGGATGAGTAATTCCTGGCCTTCACGGATGACATCCTGAATGCGGGCCTGATTGGCAGACACGCCTTCCTTGAAATACATCCGGGAGATTTCCTTGAACGGCAAAAAGCCGTGACGGTCTTCGCCGTAGTCGACAAAACAGGCCTCCAGCGAGGGTTCGACCCGGGTCACAATGGCCTTGTAAATGTTGCCCTTGCGCTGTTCGCGCCCTTCAATTTCAATTTCGTAGTCGAGGAGTTTTTGTCCGTCAACAATGGCCAGGCGGCGTTCTTCGGCCTGCGTGGCATTAATCAGCATGCGTTTCATGGCGTGCGTTCCTTCATCAGTAGTACATGCCCTTGATGGGCGTTTGACACCTGACTGACGATTTGAAACGAGGAGGAATTGCCGGAGAACTTCGACTCAAACGAGGCGTCGAAGTGTAGGCGCGTGGAGGTAAGCGAGGGGTTGGATTTGTGTAATCACTATTTTTCTTATAGCAATCATTGACCGCTTGGCGGAGCTTGCAGGCTGATTTATGCCGCAAGACGGCGCGAATACGCACCGCAGGCACAGGGTCATCAGTTGGAGCAACACAAACATTTCGCTTCATTCCGTTCGCAGACCTGAGGCCTGTGAACTTTGGGTATTCCGTTTTGGTGTTTCAATTCGTCGGCTTGACCGTGCTGAGGGCAGGCTCTCACAGACAAAAGGTGTGTGATGGGCGTGCGCCACAGCAAGATGGCATCGACCTTCCAGCGAGGCTACAGGCGGTGTGTGGACTAAACTCCAGACAAATCAACCACTTACAGCATATCGCTAGTGAAACACATTATAGGCGGCATTGCGACTGCCACAAACACCAAATCAATTGCCAAGGTAAATGCCGATGCAAACCCGCACGAGGCACCTCAGGTTAAAACCCTGGCGGTTGACGAGGGCTCGGCGAATCAGCGCCTGGACAATTTTTTGCTCCGACATCTGAAGGGGGTACCCAAAACGCATGTCTACCGCATCATTCGCAGCGGCGAAGTTCGGTTGAACAAGGGGCGGGCCTCGGCCGATACACGTGTTCAGGAAGGTGATCTGGTGCGCCTGCCCCCGGTGCGTATCTCTGACCGTGTACAGGACAAGGCGCTGGCCATGACAGCCAAGGCGGCTAGCCCCGCCGGTGCCACGCTTGCGCGTAGCTTCACGGTTGTGTTTGAAGATGACAGTCTGCTGGCGATCGACAAGCCTGCCGGCGTGGCAGTGCATGGCGGGTCCGGCGTAAGTTTTGGGGTTATTGAGCTGTTGCGTATGGCGCGCCCTCAATTGCCCTTTCTGGAGCTGGTGCACCGGCTGGATCGCGAGACCAGTGGTATTTTGCTGGTGGCCAAGAAGCGCACGGCACTGACCCGCCTGCAAGACCAGTTCAGGGAACGCGAAACCGGCAAAACTTATCTGGCGCTGGTGCTTGGGCATTGGCCGGGTAATAAGAAGGTATTGGACAAACCGCTGCATAAATACCTGCTCGACGCCCAACCCGGCCAGACGGGCGACGGGGAGCGTCGCGTCAAGGTGGTCTCTGCCGACCACCCGGATGGCATGAAGTCGGTGACGCTGGTCAAGGTCAATAGCCGATCAACAGGCATGGCGGTGCAGGCTGCAGATCCCGGTGGTTTTGCAGACAAAGATTTCTCGCTGCTGGAGGTCACCATTAAAACGGGTCGAACCCATCAGATCCGGGTGCATTTGGCCTCAGAGGGCATGCCGATCGTGGGAGATGACAAATATGGTGACTTTGAGCTTAACAAGCGTTTGATGAAGCCCAGTCAAGGTGTCCCGCTCAAGCGTATGTTTCTGCATGCCTGGCGGTTACAGTTCAACCACCCGGTCAGTGGCGAGCGCATTGAACTTAAAGCGCCTTTGCCAGCGGAGCTTGAGCAGTTTCTTGCTCAGGTCATGCCACTGGCCAAGACCACAACCTCCTGATTTACCCGACATGGCAACCCAAGAAGTTATTCACGTCAGACAATTCCCAGTGGCTCGGCAATACGATTTGATTGCCTTTGACTGGGATGGCACCTTGTTCGATTCGACCGCTGTGATTACCCGTTGTATCCAGAGCGCGGTCCAGGATGTGGGCGGTAAAGTCCCGAGCGACAAAGATGCCGCCTATGTGATTGGCATGGGGCTGATGCAGGCCTTGGCCCATGCGGCCCCGGATGTGCCACAAGACAAATACCCAGCGCTCGGTGACAGATACCGCCACCATTACAGCCGGCATCAGAACGATCTGAGTCTGTTTTCTGGCGTGCTGGAGATGCTGAAGGATCTGAAGTCACATCATCACTTGCTGACTGTGGCGACGGGCAAGAGCCGCCGTGGGCTTGACGATGTTTTGCGCACATCTGAACTTGCAGGCGTGTTCGATGGCTCCCGTACCGCCGATGAAACTGCTGGCAAGCCCCACCCGCGCATGCTGCAGGAGTTGATGGCTGAATTCGGGGTTGCACCGGCCCGGGTACTCATGGTGGGTGACACCACCCATGATTTGCAGATGGCGCTGAATGCCGGATGTCCAAGCGTGGGCGTGAGTTACGGCGCTCATGAGCCCGAGGCTTTCCATGCACTGGGTCCCCGTTTTATTGCCCACTCTGTGAGCGATTTGCACCAATGGTTGCTCAAACATGGCTGATATCGAAGGCGAGTTGATTCCCCTGTGTAATGCCGCTGATCTGAAAGACAGTGGCTTGGCGGTGTCTTTTGATGTGCTTTACCTGGGTCAGACCTGCCGCGCATTTGCGATTCGCTATTGCGGACAATCCCATGCCTACCTGAACCGATGCGCGCATATACCGATGGAGATGGATTACCAGCCTGACCGGTTTTTTGACCACAGCGGTCACTGGCTGATGTGTGCCACCCATGGGGCGACCTACCAGCCCGACACAGGGCGTTGTGCAGGCGGCCCATGTCGGGGTGGCCTGGTGAAAATTGCCCTTACAGAGATCGACGGTGTGGTGCACTGGCATACTGCCTACAACCTGAAGCCTGTCATTTTTTGATACCCGAGTGCTGATATGAGTGATCCCAATACCCCTGAAAACTCCAAAAATCCCGCTGGCTGGGAGCGCAGCGTGCTTGAAAAGCTGGTACTTGCCACGCTTGACGAGCAAAAGGCTGCGCGCCGCTGGAAGCTGATCAGCCGCATCACCTGGATGTTTTTTGCCATTCTGCTGATTTGGCTTTTGCTGGATGTGGGCGGACCCGCCAAACACACCAAAACGCCTCATACGGCCGTGATTGAGATCAAAGGCGAGATCTCTGCGGGCTCCGAAGGCAGCGCGGAGCTGCTGGTTGCCGCCATCCGGTCCGCGTTTGAAGATGACGCCGCCATGGCGGTCGTGTTACTCATTAACTCACCTGGCGGCAGTCCGGTTCAGGCTGGCATCATCAATGACGAGATCAAGCGACTGAAGGCCAAGCACAACAAGCCTATTTATGCCGTAGTCGAAGAGATGTGTGCGTCTGCAGCCTATTACATTGCCGCGGGGACGGACAAGATCTATGTCGACAAGGCAAGCATCGTGGGCAGCATTGGTGTGTTGATGGACGGATTTGGTTTCACAGGACTGATGGACAAGCTTGGGGTGGAGCGCCGGTTGATGACGGCGGGTGAAAACAAGGGTTTTCTGGATCCCTTTAGCCCCCAGACCGAGAAACAGCGTGTTTTTGCCCAAGCCATGCTCGACCAGATTCACAAGCAGTTTATTGAAGTGGTCAAGGAGGGCAGGGGTCAGCGCCTCAAGGAGTCCCCCGAAATGTTCAGTGGCCTGTTCTGGAACGGACAGCAGGCGGTAGAAATGGGCTTGGCGGACCAGCTTGCAAACTTGGATTATGTTGCCCGGGAGGTGGTCAAAGCAGAAGAATTGATCGACTACACCCGACGCGACAATGTGGCTGAACGGCTGGTCAAGCGTTTTGGCGCATCCATTGGTGCTGGTGCAGTCTCTGCCTTGAAAAACCTGCCTGCCTACCAATAGCGAGTTATCGCCTGGCCCCCAGGGCATCAGCGGCCAATGGCAAACACAGCGGGTATGTCGTTGCTCATGCGGTGAGCTTGCTGTTTCCAGTGTTTCACCAGATGGCTGAGCAGCAGGGCGTTTGACAGGCTCAGGCCGCTGCAGACGGCTAGCCGGGTGTTGTGCTGAAGCGTTGTGAGCAGGGTTTGAAACAAGACCATATTGCGATAGGGTGTTTCGATGAAAAGCTGGGTTTGCCCGGTTTTCAAGGCCAGGGATTCAAGTTCACGGACGCGCTGGGTCCGGTCGGCGCTATCCTGAGGCAAATAGCCCACAAAAGCAAAGTTCTGGCCATTGAGCCCGCTGGCAGCCAAGGCCAGCAAGACAGAGACCGGACCGACCAGAGGCACCACCGTGATGCCTAGATCATGCGCTGCACGTACCACTGAAGAACCCGGGTCGGCGATGGCTGGCATCCCGGCTTCGCTGATCAGGCCCACGTCATGCCCGGCCAGCGCAGGCTGCAGCAATGGTTTGGCATCAAACCCGCCTTGATGATCGCCCTTTTTGTGAACTTCCCGTGGTAGCTCCTGAATGTGTAGCGCCTGCATGCTGCAGGGCAAAGGGTGGAGTTCGTTGATGCGTTTGAGATAAGCACGCGCAGACTTTGCGTTTTCACAGATCCAATGCTGCAGACCGGCGGCAGCCAGCATCGTTTTTTCAGGCAGAACTTCCTGCAAGGGCGTTTGGCTCGAACAGCCGAAATCAAGCGGGGCGGGTACCAGCAACAAGCGACCCAAGGGCGATGAGGTGTTCATGGTGTGCGTGTGCGGGAAAACAGTTCAATGCCTGCTGAGCGGATCATCCGGCACGTGCGGATCAGGGGCAGGCCGATCAAGGCAGTCGGGTCGTCACTGTCAATGGTTTCGAGCAGTGCAATGCCCAGACCTTCGCTTTTGGCGCTCCCCGCGCAGTCATAGGGCTGTTCAATATGCAGATACGATTCAATTTCAGTGTCTTCAAGTTCCCGAAACTTGACTCTGACACTGGCCAGTTCGACCGCTTCAAAACCGGTGTCAAGACAGACTACCGCCACAGCCGTCTGAAAAATCACGATGTGTCCGCGCATCCGTTGCAACTGGCGTACCGCCAGTTCATGGTTGCCTGGCTTGCCCAGGGCCTGGCCCGCCAAGTCAGCCACCTGGTCTGAACCAATCACCACTGCACCCGGGTGCCTGAGCGCCACGGACCTGGCTTTTTCCAGCGCCAGCCTGCGGGCCAGGTTGTTGGGTGTCTCCTGTGGCTGGGGCGTCTCGTCCACGTCCGGTGACACAACTTCAAATGGAATGTGAAGGCGGGCTAACAACTCCCGCCGGTAAGCCGAGGTAGACCCCAAAACGAGTGGGCGAACGTGTTCAGGTTGATGGAGCGGCGTCATGCACAGATTCTCTTACACTGTGACCATGTCCGACCCATTCAATGCGTCTCATCTTGATGTGATCGCTTTCGCAAAGTCTTCTGCAACCCTGTCGGGACAGGATTTGCTATCCAAATATGAGCGAATAACTGAAGACTCATCAGGGCTGGTGACCAATCAAGTCGTGGATTGGCAGGCGCTTGGCGAGTACCGCAAGGATTCTGTTGGACACGGTCAGCCCTGGATTCATCTGAATGTGAACGCCCGTCGTCCCATGATTTGCCAGCGCTGCCTCGAACCCGCTGATATTTCAATCGCCATCAACCGTTCATTCCGTTTTGTGGCCGACGAAGACCAGGCGCAAGCTCAGGACGATGAGGTTGAAGAGGATTTGCTGGTGATAAGCCACGAATTCGACCTGAAGTCACTGATTGAAGACGAACTGTTGCTGGACACCCCGGTGGTTGCCAAACACGAGACCTGTCCAGGCGAACTGAAAATGGCCGTCCTGGACCCTGATTTCGAGTCAAGCGCAGGTGTCGAGGTCAACCCGTTTGCGGCGTTGGGACAACTGAAAAATCCCAAACTGGGCTGAATCGGGCAATTCGGCTACAATCAGCGGGCTTTGCAGGTAACAGTAAACCTGCTCAAAACCGATTAAGTAACCTACGTGTTTGCCTGAGTTGACTCAGGGGAAGCACAATTTTTGAGATCCGGAGCTGACCATGGCTGTTCAACAAAACAAAAAATCCCCCTCCAAGCGCGGCATGCACCGCTCGCACAACGCACTTAACGTGCCCGGCATCGCGGTCGAGCCGACCACGGGAGAGACCCATCTGCGTCACCACATCAGCCCGAACGGCTTTTACCGTGGTCGCCAGGTTATCAAGAATAAATCTGAAGCCTGATTAGGCTGAAAACCACATCGGACCCGATGCTACATGACAGTAGCGTCGGGTCTTTGTTTTGATGTCTTTGCATTTTGGCTAACCCCGTTTCGGTCCCCATGATCACGCTGGCTGTAGATTGCATGGGGGGTGACCATGGAACCCGTGTCACCTTGGCCGCTTGCCGGAGTTTTCTGGAGCATCACCCCCAGGCCCGGTTGTTGATGGTTGGCATACCCGATCAACTCAAGGGCTTTTCCCACCCCCGGGCTACTGTCATCGGCTGCAGTGAAGTGGTCGGCAGTGACGACCCCATGGAGATTGCCCTGAGGAGGAAGAAAGATTCTTCCATGCGTGTGGCGATTCAGCAGGTCAAGGATGGAAGTGCTCAGGCCGCGGTGTCTGCAGGCAATACCGGCGCCTTAATGGCAATTGCCCGATATCTGCTCAAAACCCTCGAAGGTATTGATCGTCCGGCCATTGCTACTCAGTTGCCTAACAGCAAGGGCGGTGCCACCACGGTGCTGGATTTGGGTGCTAATGTGGATTGCACAGCCGAACACTTATTGCAGTTCGCTGTCATGGGTTCGGCCTTGGTGTCGGTACTTAACCGGGACCCCAACCCCACAGTCGGGCTGCTCAATATTGGTGAAGAGATCATTAAAGGCAGCGAAGTCATTAAAAAAGCAAGTGAATTGCTTCGATCTGCTGCCAAATCTGGTGATTTGAATTTCTTTGGTAATGTTGAAGGCAATGATATTTTCAAGGGCACCACGGATATTGTGGTTTGTGATGGATTTGTTGGCAATGTGGCCCTCAAGGCCAGTGAAGGCTTGGCGGGGATGATTTCCAGCTTTTTGAGGCTGGAGTTTTCACGCAACATCTTTACAAAAATTGCAGCTATCTTTGCCTATCCTGTTTTAAACGCGCTTAAACAGCGTTTAGACCATAGACGTTACAACGGCGCGGCCTTGCTTGGTCTGCGCGGTCTGGTGTTCAAGAGCCACGGCTCAGCCGATGAGCTGGCATTTGAAACGGCGCTCAATCGGGCTTATGATGCAGCCCAAAACCAACTCTTGGAGCAAGTTCAATCCCGTATTTCGCATGCAGCACCTTTGCTCTTGGGCATGGTTGTTACCGAAACGTCTGTTTGACCTGTCCCCCAACATTTGAATGAGAAGATATTCCAGAATCACCGGTACCGGTAGTTATCTGCCCCCAAGACGGGTGACCAATGCAGACCTGGTGGCTGAACTGGCCACCACGGGGGTGGAGAGCAGTGACGACTGGATCGTGGAAAGAACAGGTATTCGCGCCCGGCATTTTGCCGATCAAGATGTCTTTGCCAGCGATCTGGCCCTGCAGGCCTGCAAGCAGGCCTTGATTGCGGCCGGTCTTCAAGCCAGTCAGATGGATCTGATCATCGTGGCTACTTCCACACCGGACATGGTGTTTCCTTCTACAGCCTGTATTTTGCAAAACAAGCTGGGTGCCAATGGTTGTACGGCATTTGACGTTCAAGCGGTCTGCAGTGGGTTTGTGTACGCCTTGACTGTGGCCGATGCCATGATTCAAGCTGGCGCCGCCTCGAAGGCACTGGTGGTGGGTGCCGAGATTTTCTCCCGCATCATCGATTTCAAGGACCGCACCACCTGCGTCCTGTTTGGTGACGGTGCCGGTGCTGTGGTGCTTGAGGCTTCAGATACACCAGGTATTTTGGCCACAGATCTCCATGCCGATGGCAAACACGTGGGTATTTTGTGTGTTCCGGGTCATGTCTCGGCAGGACAGGCCACTGGCGATCCGCTCCTCAAAATGGATGGCCAGGCTGTTTTCAAGTTGGCCGTTGGGGTGTTGGAGCAGGCTGCGCAGGCTGTTCTGACAAAAGCTGGCAAGTCTGAGGCTGATATCGACTGGCTGATTCCCCATCAGGCCAATATTCGCATCATGCAAAGTACCGCCAAAAAGCTCAAATTGTCGATGGACAAGGTGATTGTTACGGTTGATCAACATGGCAACACCTCTGCGGCGTCCATTCCTCTGGCACTCGATTGGGCCGTACGCAACGGCAAAGTCAAACCGGGTGAACTGGTCATGCTTGAAGGCGTCGGTGGTGGTTTTACCTGGGGCGCCGTGCTCCTGAATATGTAGCGCTATCGCTATATAAATAAAGGGCTTAGACCCATATTTACTTTCAATAATCCAATGAAGTCGTTTGCTTTTATTTTTCCGGGACAGGGCTCTCAAGCCGTAGGGATGCTCGATGCCTGGGGTGATCACCCTGATGTCATTGAGGTTGTAAAGGAGGCCTCAGACGCTTTGGGGCAAGACATAGGCGAGCTGATCCGGCTAGGCCCCAAGGAAACCTTGGCCTTGACCACAAACACCCAACCGGTGATGCTGGTAGCCGCTGTGGCTGCCTACCGTGCCTGGATGTCTGAGACCGGTGTTCGTCCCAGTGCTGTTGCAGGACATTCCCTGGGGGAGTACTCTGCCTTGGTGGCCGCGGGTGTTTTGACGCTTTCCCAAGCGGCTCCATTGGTGCGATTGCGTGCCCAGGCCATGCAAGACGCCGTACCGGTAGGAACAGGAGCCATGGCCGCCATACTGGGTATGGAGGCAGCACGCGTTATTTCGGGCTGTGACGAAGTCACCCATACTTTCGAAGCCGGATCGGGCGAAGTGGTCGAGGCGGTCAACTTTAACGATGCTTCTCAAACCGTGATTGCCGGCAGCAAGGCGGCTGTCGAAAAAGCCTGCGAGGTGCTCAAAGCCAATGGGGCCAAGCGCGCGCTGCCGCTGGCGGTGTCTGCACCATTTCACTCCAGCCTGATGCGTCCTGCTGCCGAAAAGCTGCGTGAATATCTGCAATCGTTAGAGCTGGCGGCCCCGCAGATCCCGCTGATCAACAACATTGATGTGGCAGTGGAAGTTGACGTGGATCGGATTCGTGATGCCTTGTACCGGCAGGCATTCGGTCCTGTGCGTTGGGTTCAATGTGTTCAGGCCATCAAGGCGCGTGGTCTGACAACGTTGGTTGAGTGTGGTCCGGGCAAGGTGCTCGCCGGTATGGTCAAGCGAATCGATCCGGATCTTTCCGGCTTTGCCATCTACGACCCCGCAAGTTTGCAGGAAGTCAAAGGTTTGCTGGCATGAGTGAATTGAAATTTGAAGGACAAGTGGCCTTGGTCACAGGTGCCTCACGGGGTATTGGCGCTGCCATAGCCCTTGAGCTGGCCCAGCGCGGGTTAATAGTTGTGGGCACAGCAACCACCCAGGCCGGTGCTGAAAAAATCAGCGATACGCTGAAACACCATCCCGGGTGCGCCGGGAGCATGCTCAACGTGAATGATGCGTCAGCTTGTGAAGCCCTGATTGATTTGCTGGTCAAACAACACGGCGGCTTGCAGGTCCTTGTCAACAATGCGGGCATCACCAAAGACAATCTGGCCATGCGCATGAAAGACGACGAGTGGGATGCGGTGCTGGACACCAATCTCAAGGCGGTTTTCCGCATGAGCCGGGCGGTCATGCGCACCATGATGAAACAACGCTATGGCCGAATCATCAGCATCACTTCTGTGGTGGGCGCTTCGGGCAACCCTGGGCAGGCCAACTATGCAGCCGCCAAGGCAGGCGTGGCCGGGATGACCCGCGCATTGGCCCGGGAACTGGGGTCACGCAACATCACGGTGAATTGTGTTGCCCCGGGTTTTATCGAAACCGACATGACCGCCCAACTTGGCGAAGCGCAGCAAAAAGCCCTGCTGTCGCAGATTCCGCTGGGCCATCTTGGCAAGTCCTCTGATATTGCGCATGCAGTGGCCTATCTGGCCTCACCCCAAGCCGCTTATGTCACGGGACAGGAGCTTCACGTTAACGGCGGGATGTACATGTAAGTTCAGGCTGATTTATCCGTTCAGCTGAGCGGCTTTGGAAACCCTTTCCAAGCCGGCTAAAATCACGGATTCATTTACAACCCTCTGAGGGAACCATGAGCGATATAGAAGTACGTGTCAAAAAAATCATTGCCGAGCAACTCGGTGTAGAAGAGTCACAGGTCACCAATGAAAAAGCCTTTGTGGCTGATCTGGGAGCAGATTCACTGGACACAGTTGAGCTGGTGATGGCGCTGGAAGACGAGTTTGGCATTGAAATCCCGGACGAAGACGCCGAGAAGATCACCACGGTTCAAAACGCTGTTGATTACGCCACGACCCACAAAAAAGCCTGAGGCCTTTGGGCCCCTCTTCGAACCATGACGCGTCGTCGTGTTGTCGTAACAGGTTTGGGTTGCATCAGTCCCGTTGGCAATACGGTTCAGGCTGCATGGGATTCTCTGCTGGCAGGACAGTCTGGCATTGATCTCATCACCAAGTTCGATGCGACCAATTTCGCTTGCAAGATTGCAGGTGAGGTCAAATCCTTTGATCTTGAAGCCTACATCAGCGCCAAGGAAGCGCGCACGATGGACGGTTTTATCCATTACGGCATTGCTGCGGCCGTCCAGGCAGTTGTTGACTCGGGGCTTCCGGTTGGGGACGCGCTTGGGGAAGATCTGGCCGTTCGTGTCGGCTGTGTGATTGGATCGGGCATTGGCGGTCTGCCTATGATTGAAGCCACCCACACTGAACTGACCAACCGCGGTCCACGGCGCATTTCGCCTTTTTTTGTTCCGGCCTCTATCATCAACATGATTTCTGGCCATGTCTCGATGCGCTTCGGGTTCAAAGGTCCCAATATCGCCATTGTCACAGCCTGTACCACGGGCTTGCACTGTATTGGCGAGGCCGGCCGCATGATCGAATACGGTGATGCCGATGTGATGGTGGCCGGCGGCGCTGAAGCCACTGTTTCACCTCTGGGCATAGGTGGTTTCGCGGCCATGCGCGCACTAAGCACCCGTAACGACGATCCTAAAACTGCTTCCCGTCCCTGGGATAAAGACCGCGATGGCTTTGTTTTGGGTGAGGGAGCCGGTGTCATGGTGCTTGAAGAATATGAACACGCCCGCGCACGCGGCGCGAAGATTTACGCTGAACTCGCTGGTTTTGGCATGAGTGCTGATGCCGGTCACATGACTGCGCCAAGCATGGACGGACCCCGCAGGGCCATGCTGTCGGCGCTGCGCAATGCAGGCACGAATACCGATGAGGTCGATTACCTTAACGCGCATGGAACTTCCACGCCCTTGGGTGACCTCAACGAAACCAATGCCATCAAGGCGGCTCTTGGCGACCATGCGCGCAAGGTGGTGGTTAATTCAACCAAGTCCATGACCGGTCATTTGCTTGGTGGTGCTGGTGGTATCGAGTCTGTGTTTACGGTGATGGCACTGCACCACCAAAAAAGCCCACCCACGATCAACATCTTCAATCAGGATCCAGAATGCGATCTTGATTACTGTGCCAACACGGCGCGTGACATGAAGATTGACATTGCAGTAAAAAATAATTTCGGTTTTGGGGGCACCAACGGTACCCTGGTTTTTAAGCGCGTTTAACGCTCGGCCTGGGGTCTTGCATGCATAACGCCCCCGCGGTAAGTTTTCCGGTAGGGCGCTCCTCGTTTCACGCAGTTTTACTGGTCCTTTTGGTTTTCTTTGGCCTGGTTTTCTCTGGTTTGTGGTGGGTGCAGTCACACACTCCCGGCAGATTTGGCGCTTTGGTTTGGATCATCTGGCTCTCATCCTCAATCTGGCTTTTAACTGTGTGGTGGAAGTCTCCCAAGGGCTGTTTGCGCTGGGATGGACAAGGTTGGTTGTGGGAGCCTGAATTCAATCAGCCGGACCTACTTTTGGGAGCGCTTGAAGTCAGACTGGATTTTCAGGTGATGCTGCTGCTGGAATTCAAATCAGACTTGGGCAAGCATTCCTGGCATTGGGCTGAGAAACCCAGTGCGCCTTTGACGTGGAAAGACTTCAGGCGCGCCTTGTATGCCGCACCGTTGCCCGCTGAAAAGTTGTCATTGATCAGGGTAAATCAGTGATGGACAAGGATCCGGATGGTGCAAGCAACAGTGACGCCATGCTGGTTGAGCGAGCCGTAGCAGGCGATTCGCGTGCATTCGATTTGCTGGTCATCAAGTACCAGAGGCGGATTCAGCGACTCATCGGTCGCATGGTTCGCGACTCTGGCTTGGTTGAGGACATTGCCCAGGAAACCTTCATCCGTGCGTATCGTGCATTGCACCAATACCGTGGCGATGCACAGTTCTACACTTGGCTTTACCGGATCGCAGTTAACACGGCCAAAAAGTTTCTGTTGGAGTTAAAGCGTGATCCCATGACCCTGGAAACTAATTTACGCCAGGATGACGAAAACAATGAAACTTACTGGCGGGGAAGTGAACCAACAACGGATGAAACGCCAGAGTCCGTTCTGGCGGCCAAAGAGATAGCCGGTGTAGTCAATGTGGCCATCGCGGCCTTGCCCGAGGATTTGCGCCAGGCGCTGGTTCTTCGTGAAATTGAAGGTTTGACCTATGAGGAAATATCCGAAGTGATGAACAGTCCGATCGGGACCGTCCGGTCCAGAATTTTTCGAGCCCGGGAAGCCATCTCAGCACGCGTCAAACCGCTTCTTGAAAGTCAGACTGGCAAACGCTGGTAGAAAATCATGAAAGCCGACACGCATTTCGAAGACAAAGCGGATTCCGAACTGGTATCTGCATTGGCAGATGGTCAATTGCAAGGCGATGCGTTTTTGCAAGCTCTGGAACTCCTTGACCACAGCGAGCAAGCGCGAACCCAGTGGGACGCTTATCACTTCACCGCAGATGTGATGCGCTCGGGTGCTGCGTTCTCAAGCGCCACGCCTTCTTCCGACTTCTTGTTGCGTTTAAGAACACGAATGGCTACCCAAACCATGGTGCCATCAGACGCAGATCCAATTCAAACTGTGACCCGGGCATCCGTGCCCGCCGCCAACGACCCCAGTCGTCATTGGCGCTGGATGGCTGTTTGTGCCAGCGTTGTTGCATCAGTTTCTTTGGGTTGGAATTTGTCTGGCATTGGGGGTGGCTCTTTAGTTGCAGGGCCCATGGCTCAATCTACACCCGACTTAGCCACGTCGCCCCCCGGATTGACCACGGCACTTACCCCTGCGGGCGTGATGGTTCGCGACCCGCGAATCGATCAGTTGCTGGCTGAGCACCAGCAGTTTGGTGGAACCTCCGCGCTACAGATGCCAACGGGCTTTTTGCGCAACGCCACGTTTGAAAAGCCTGTGCGTTGATCATGAGGCCGCACCATTCTTTTGCATCCGCTTTGGTCGTCATCGGATTGATGTCGCTGGTTGGTGTACCGGTTTTGGCACAAAGTTCGTTTCAAAACATTCAGATATCCCCAGCCAATCGCACGTCGCCAGTACCAGGGGCTCACACCCCCCCAGCCATCGCTCCAGTGCAGCGCAGTGTTTCAACCTGGCTGATGCGAATTCATGAGGCATCCCGGAGAAAAGCCTACCTGGGAACCTTTGTGGTGTCTTCGGGCGGTGTCATGGCCACGTCGCGCATCTGGCATGTTTGCGATGGTGAGCAGCAGATGGAGCAGGTCGAGACCTTAACGGGCGCACCTCGCTCGACTTTTCGGCGCAATCATCAGGTTCTCACGCTGGACCCGCAAAGCCGGGTTGCTACCTTGGAGCAGCGCGACTCTTTGGGCATGTTCCCTGGCCTGCTCAAGACCTCTGCCAGTACATTGGAAGGACTTTACACAGCACAGCAGGTATCCGTGGAGCGCGTCGCTGGCTTTGATTCAGATGTCGTGGAAATTGCACCCAGAGACAAGTTTCGCTTTGGGTACCGAATCTGGAGTGAGAAAAAAACCGGTCTTGCAGTCAAGGTTCAGACCCTAGATGGATCCGGCTATGTTCTAGAGCAGGTCGCTTTTTCCGAGCTTCAACTCGATGCGCCGGTGAGTATGGGCAAGTTGGCCAAGTTGATGGCGAACACAGACGGCTATCGAGTTGACAAGCCAGAGATAGTTAAAACAAGCGCCGAAGCACAAGGCTGGGTCATCAGGTCTGCAGTGGACGGGTTCAGCCCGATGAACTGCTACCGCCGGACGGCAGCGGGTTCCCTTGCTGGTCAGTCAGCACCGTTACAGTGTATTTTTTCAGATGGTCTGGCCTCAGTATCCCTCTTCATCGAGGCATTTGATTCAAGTCGGCACACCCAGGAAGGACAGTTTGAAAGAGGGGCGAGCAATGCCTTGTCCAGACGCATTCCTGACAAAGCGGGGGGCTGGTGGCTGACCGCTGTGGGTGAAGTTCCCGTACAAACACTGGTTTCCATGGCTCAGAGTCTTGAGCGTAAAAAGTAAGACCCCATATAACCCCAATTGCGCGAAAAACTTGTCATCCCGATAAGCTCTACGCGGATAGATTTAATGAAAGGTTGACAATGGCTGGATTTGCAAGAAAAGAGGCTTTTATGCCGGGATGGTTGCCTGCAATGGTATTGGCAGTTGCGGCACTATTTGCTTGTGTAGGTCAGGTCGGTGCCCAAGTGCGCGCGTTGCCTGATTTCACTGACCTGGTCGATCAGGTCGGTCCCTCGGTTGTCAATATCCGGACCCTGGAAAAAGTAACATCGCGTCCCTCAGCCGGTAACAACAACGGCATGGACGAGGAGATGCTGGAGTTCTTCCGGAGATTCGGAGTGCCAATTCCAAATACGCCCGGACCTCGTCAGGGGCCTCGCCCAAATCGTCCGCAACAGGACGAAGATCAACAACCCCGTGGTGTCGGTTCCGGCTTCATTATTTCAGCCGATGGCTTCATCATGACCAATGCCCACGTGGTCGACGGCGCTGACGAGGTGCTGGTCACCTTGACGGACAAGCGGGAGTTCAAGGCCAGGATCATCG
>JBEIGE010000011.1:0-83366 GCA_040382055.1 Hylemonella sp. | reverse complement strand
TACGCAGATCACACCAAAGGGCAAGTTCCATCCCTCCGGCGACGGCGGGGCCTTCGATGGCCGCAATGACGGGCTTGCGCAGCCTGAGGCGGGTCGGCCCCATGGGCGCAAACTCTCCGTCAGGGTTCACTGGTTTGCGTTCTCCTGCGGCTAGCGCCTTTAGGTCGGCACCTGCGCAGAAGGCACCTGCAGCTCCAGTGAGTATGGCAACGTCAGCATCGTCGTTGGCATCGAAGGACTTGAATGCCACCAGCAGAGCTTCTGCAGTTGGCAGATCGACGGCATTGCGGTGTTGTGGCCTCTCAATAGTCACAATCGCCACCCTATCCTGTATGGAAACTGACACTGTCTTGCTCACGTTTAGCTCCTTTTCAATCTGTCATTGACCCCAATACAGCCTTCAACCGGACATGGACTGTGCAGGTAATCTCGCCACACACCAAACCGCTGGCGTCTTTCAGCTCGATGAGGTATTGGCGATCTGTTCTCCCTTGCTCTTCGACCAAGCCCTTTACTGCATCAATCTCGCCTTGGGTTAGCTCAAATTGGGCATATAGGGTGCCCTTGCCGGGCTTCAAAAATTTGATGGTCGAAAAACGGTCCAGGCACAAATAACCTGGCCCTAAACTTTTCATGAGCATCACAAGGTAGATGCCATGTACAGCGCTGTACATGTTGCCGCCGCACATCGTACCCATCGGGTTTTTGGTCTTCAGCGTTAGTGGCAATTTGAGTTTGACAAGCCGTAAGTCAGCGCTGATGTGTGTGATCCACGCGCCTGTTGCCCGGAAGACCGGCGATAGGTTGAAGGTGTACCGCATGAATCGGGACTTCAGACTTTCTGTGGTACTCATGATTATTGCTTTCACGTTGAATGGTTTGCCATGGTTTAGCGCTTGGGTCTGTTACTTCGACCGTCTTTGACCAATCCAATGGGGCCTGCACCCGCATGTGCTCCTGAACCTCGACCATATCTGCGAGCATGATTTGGGAGACTGCCCTCAGAAACGGCTTCGAAATGGGCCTCCAGCAAGGTCGCCATCTGCTCCGCTGCCAGTGTCAGTGGGGCGGTGCTGCGCTCCAGGCGGGCGAGCATGAAAGCACCTTCAAAACAGGCAATAACCATCTTTGCAAGCGCCAAGGCCTTTGCCTTTGGCAGTGGGGTCAGATAGGCTGCAAGTTGATGCTGCCATTGCGCCATGATGTCCAGACACAGGCTGCGCAGGTGCTCGCTATCGTCATCAAGATCCAGCGCGACTGCTCCCACCGGACAGCCACTTTGGAAGTTGCGGGTTTTCATCATCTTGGCCGCAAACAGAAAGACGTTGGCTATCCCTTGCGAAACCGTAGGGGCTTTGGAAATTGCCTTCTCGCAGCCCTGCGCAAACGAGTCGGCATAAATCTGCAGTGCCTCAGCCACCCACTGTTGCTTGCCACCGGGGAAATAGTGATAGAGCGATCCCCTCGATGCGCCGCTCAGAGCAATGACATCGTTGAGGCCAGCTCCGGAGAGGCCAGACTGCGAGAGTAACTGCAATGTGGCGTCAAGCACTTTTTGGCGGTTGGGATTCATGGCACGTTTTGTTCCGAGTTGCAGGAGACTGACTCAACATCAAATAATGCATTAATATACAGGTCAGTCTATATATTTTAAAGTTTAGAAAAAAGTGAGGGCTACGTCCCAGGACATCGCTCCACAGTGGCTCTGCACCTCTTTTGAATTAGCCCACGTGGGCCTTCGCGCTGCTGGCGACAGGGTCAATGTCGACACATACCCAAGGGCAAGCCCTACGAAGCCAATAGCTTCCTTCGGCAGTAAATCAGGCTTGCCGTTTGGAGTGCCATCGCTCAGCAACAAAACGCACCAAAGCACGCGCACTTTCGCTCCCCGCAGGGAAGGGCAAGGTAAGCGCCTGGACGGTTTCGCCTTCCGCCAACGGAAGGTGCCAGTTTGGCAAGAGATCGATGAGCAAACCCGAGTCGAGTTGTTGCGCAACGGAACAGTCCATGGTCAGCACCACGCCGCTGCCAGCCATCGCGAGGGCAATCAAAGTGTCAAGGTCTTCGCCGTAGACGACGCCACGCACTTGCACTGCTTTCGAGTGCTTGCCGGAGCGCCACAGCAAGGTCGACGCACTGTCGCGGGCAGCGCCAAACAGGAGCAGCGGTGTTGTGCTCAGCGCGGTTGGGTCGGGCAGCGGTGCAAATCGGAGTGGTGACGCATAGGCACTGATGCGGAATGGAATCACCGGCCGCGCCACCAAATCCTCCGGCGGCTTGCGCGTGATCCGAAACGCAACATCAATGCCTTCACGCAGCAGGTCCATGCGCCGCACGTTGAATAGCAGCTCGTAGCTCAAGCCAGGATGGAGTTGCTGAAATTCGGCTAGAAGGGGCACCAGCAAGGTCCGGCCAATGCTGGGCGCGGCAGTGATCCGCAACCGACCCGCCAAGCCAGCCTGCGTGGCGCGAATCGTGCCTCTGGCGGTTTCGGCGGCATCCAGCACCGCTCTGGCATCTTGGGCCAGGCGCCGCCCAGCTTCCGTGAGCCCCAGGGAACGCGTGGTGCGCGCAAGCAAAGGTTGGCCGACGAGCGCCTCCATGGCTGCTACGCGCCGACTCACGGCAGCCCGTGTTTGACCCAAACTGTGCGCTGCTCGAGCAAAGCTACCGGCTTGAACAACCCGCGCGAACAGTTCCAATGCATTGGCATCCAGACCAGCCGCAGCCTCAAAGCGCAGTGGTAGCGCGGTCGACTTTTCTGAGATTGGTTCTTTCATGGAAGCAGTTTGTGCACCTTTTGTGATCTAGTCAACCTTAAGTAACCGTTTTAGCATCAGTCTACCCATTCAAGCATTGCCCTTTTTCATGCTCGAGAAGACCCTTGGCGCGGTAACTCCTAACCTGAGAAACATCAAATGACCGATAGCAACATTGGTTCCGTGACCCGCGAACGCAGCGAGGGCGTTTTCCTGATCGGCCTGAACCGGGCCGCCAAAAGAAACGCGTTCGACTACAACATGTTGGTGGACCTCTCTTCGGCCTTGGGCGAGTACGACCGCGACCCCGCGCTGCGCTGCGCGCTTTTATTCGCGCACGGCGAGCATTTCTCTGCGGGCCTGGACCTCATGGAACTGGCACCCAAGCTGACCGGCGGTGGGCTGAGCTACCCCGATGACGGGTTCGACCCATTTGCCGCAAGCGGTGCCATCATGCGCAAGCCTTTGATCGTTGCGGTGCAGGGCGTGTGCTTCACTGCGGGCCTGGAGCTCATGCTGGCAGCAGATATCGCATTGGCGGCTGATAGCGCGCGCTTTTCACAAACCGAGGTGCTGCGGGGCATCACACCGTCGGGCGGTGCCTCCGTCCGATTTACGCGTGCCGCCGGCTGGAGTGACGCCATGCGCTACATGCTCACGGGCGATGAGTTCTCAGCCAGTGAAGCCTTGCGCATGCGGCTGGTCAGCGAAGTGTTGCCGCCAACACAGTTGCAGGAACGTGCGCTGGCCTTGGCCCGGAACGTCGCCAGGGCCGCGCCACTGGGCGTGCAGGCCTTGCTCGAATCGGCGCACCAGGCGCAGCGCGAAGGAGAAGCCGCAGCGTTGGCTGCTTTGATGCCGCGCCTGATGGGTCTACTCAAGACACAGGACCTGCGTGAAGGCGTGATGGCGATGATGCAAAAGCGCGCGCCTGCGTTCAAAGGTGCATGACGTGTCACTTGAGACCTTACCCCCATGCTGAGCTTCGAACCCCCATTGCGCGAGCAAAATTTTGTGCTGGAGCGCGTGCTGCGCGCATCTGAGCAATGGCAACAATGGTCGGGATTTTCATCCATGGAAGCCAGCGACGCTGCGGCAGTACTCGAAGCCGGTGGGCGGTTTATAGCCCAACGCCTGCTGCCGCTGAGCGCCAGCGGTGACCGAGATGGCTGCCGCCGAGAAGGGGGCGAGGTCAAAACACCGCCAGGGTGGACCGACGCCTATCGCGACTATGTCGATGCCGGCTGGCCATCACTCACCGTTCCTGCAGGGCAGGGCGGGCAAGGCTTTCCGCGGGCCGTTGGCGCACTGTTCACCGAGAACCTGTCAGCGGCCAACCTGGCCTTCTCTATTCTTGCCAATGTGCGCGAAGGCGTGTTGGCCTGTCTCACCCGCTTTGCCAGTGCAGAGGTCCTGGCGCTTTATGCCGCACCGCTGGCCAGCGGACAGTGGAGCGGCACGATGTGCCTGACCGAACCTCAGGCAGGCAGCGACCTGGGCCTCATCAAGACAATAGCCAGGCAAGAAGCCTATGGCTTGTGGCGTGTGTCGGGCCAGAAGTGCTTCATCAGCAACGGACAGCACGACCTGACACCCAATATCGTTCACCTGGTGCTGGCGCGCACGCCGGATGCTCCGGCGGGCACCAGAGGCATCAGCCTTTTTGTGGTGTCGCGCCAGCAACTGGCCGATGGCGGGCTCGGTGCGCGAAACGGCGTGTCCTTGCTCGGTTTGGAACAAAAACACGGTATCCGCGCCAACGCAACCTGCGCGTTGGCCTTCGACAATGCGCAGGCGCACCTCGTCGGTGACGTCGGTCAGGGACTGCGGTGCATGTTCCTGCTGATGAACGGCGCACGGCTCGAAGTCGGCGTGCAAAGCGTGGGATTGGCAGAGATCGCGTACCAGAACGCATTGCAGCACGCCCGCACGCGACTGCAAGGGCGGGCGCTGGCGGGCGTGGCACAGCCGCTGCTGCCAGCCGACCCTATCCTGAGCCACAGCGTCGTGCGCCGCACGCTGCTGGCGCACAAACAGTTCATCGACGGCGGACGTGCCCTTGTCGCGTTGGTGGGGCTGTTGCTGGACCAGGAACAACACCACCCCGATGCCATCGAGCGCCGCCGCAGCGGCGATCTCTCAGCCTTGCTCACGCCAGTGGTCAAGGGCTATTTGTCCGACCAGGCCGCCCAGCACATCTCGGCAGCACTATGCTTGTTCGGCGGTGCGGGTTACATCATTGAAACCGGCATGGAACAACTCGTGCGCGATCAGGCGATCTGCTGTCTGTATGAGGGTACCAACGCCATCCAGGCGTTGGACCTGTTGGGCCGCAAGGTGCTGGCCGATCAAGGCGCTCGGCTGAAACTGCTGGGAGCGCTGTTCGAAGAGACAGCTGTGGCACTGCAACAACAACCGCTTCTAGTACCGCTGGCTGCGTCGCTGCAAACCTTCTCACAAGAGATCGGCGAGCTGGCGGCCACTCTGGGCGTGGACGCGCTGTTCAATCGGGAAACCGTAGGCCACGCCGCACCGGCATTTCTGGAGTTGCTGGGTCACGCCGTGATGAGCTGGATGCACGCGCGCATTGCGCTGACTGCGGTATCTGAAGACGACGCTTGGCACAGGAACAAGGTAAGCATGGCGCTGGACTACGTGGCCTGCGCCCAGCCACGTATCGCCTCGCTGTTGCAAACCCTGCGCAGCAATGCGGACAGCGTGTCGCGGCTTGAAACTGTCAACTTCTCGGCGCTCTGAAGGCGCTGTTGTTCCCACCCACCGAGACCCCCAACCATGAGCCAACTCACAATCCGTCGCCTGCACCTCGACTTTGGCCCGCCCCTGCCGCGCCACTGGTGCGGCGGCGATGCCTTTCGTACCGCATTCTTCAACGCCCTGTCGATGAGTTTCCCGCGTGGCGAGCAGTTTTTCATCGACTCGGTCAAACACGGCGTCGCTACGCTGCCAGAGGACAAAAGAGCGGCTTTTGAGGCCGAGGTGAAAGGCTTCATTGGCCAGGAGGCCACCCATCGTCGTATCCACAGTCAGTTCAACGGCCATCTCGAAAAGCAAGGGTTTGTCAACCATTGGGAGGCCCGGTTCGACCGACGCGTGTCGCTGGTTGCCGCAGCCGATCCACGGCATGGTCTTGGCATCACTGCCGCCACTGAGCACCTTACCGCCATCTTGTCGGACTGGGGTCTGGCCCGCCCGCATTGGTTTCACAGCAAGGACGAGCGCATCAACACGATGTGGTTGTGGCACTTCAGCGAAGAAATCGAACACAAGTGCACCGCGATTGACGTGTACATGGCTCTAGGCGGCAATGACGAATGGCGTATCCGCTACTACAAACTCGTCACCAAGTCGTTCTTGTTTGAACTGACGCGCCAGACGATCAACAACCTGTGGCACGACGGTACTTGGTGGCGGCCCTCGACCTGGGCCAGCGCCAGCCGATTCTTGTTCAGCCGCGAGGGCCTGGTGCGCGGGCTGCGGGGGCCCTGGAAAGACTACTTGGCGCCCGGGTTCCACCCCAATCAGATGCACAACGCGCAAGCCGGTCGATGGCTGCAGGAGAACCAACACGCTTACTCGCCGGTGTAGCCCAACCCAGTCTGAATGCCTGATCATCAGCCCATTGACCACCGATCCAAACAAAGGTAAACCGATGAAAGACCTTCTGACCGTCGGCCGCGATGCCTTGGCGGCGCAGCCCTTCAGCATCATGATGGGCACCGAAATGGTGTCCTACGGCGATGGTGCTGTCGCACTGCGGCTGCCCATTACCGACCAGATCAAGCAGGGCAGCGGTTTTGTGCACGGCGGTGTGCTTGCCTATCTGGCCGACAACGCTCTGACTTTCGCTGCGGCGCTTTCTTTAGGCGGCGGCGTACTGACCGCTGAAATCAAGATCAACTACCTGAGACCTGCGGTTGGGCAAAAGCTGATCGCCAGAGCCTGGACACTCAGTGCAGGCAAGACCCAATGCGTCAGCCGCTGCGACGTGTTTGCCGTGCAGGATGGGGTGGAGAAACTGTGTGCCGCCGCACAAGGTACGGTCTTGAAGGCGCAAGCATCAGATGCCGTTGCGTCACTGCCCCACGCTGTGAACGGGGGTGGGGCATGACCACAAGCCTGTCGGTCCACACCGCCGAGCGCGTGACCACCATCACGATCGACCGCGTCGAGCGGCGCAATGCGGTCGATTTGCAGACTGCCATCGCCCTCATCGCTGCGTTCAAGGCATTCGATGCCGACGACAACGCCGATATCGCAATCCTGACCGGGGCGGGTGGTGCGTTCTGCGCGGGTGCCGATTTGCAGGCTTTGGCCGCAGGAGAACGCAAGCCGGTTGAACCCGATGGTGAGTTTGCGCCGATGGGACCAACCCGGCTGCGCCTGGGCAAACCAGTCATTGCCGCTATCGAAGGCCATGCGGTTGCGGGGGGCATGGAGCTCGCCTTGTGGTGCGACATCCGCATCGCCGGAAGGTCGGCGGTGATGGGCATCTTCAATCGGCGCTTTGGCGTGCCACTTGTGGACCTGGGAACCATTCGCCTGCCGCGTCTGATCGGTGAAGGCCGGGCTCTTGAGCTTGTCTTGACCGGTCGCCCGGTTGCCATGGAGGAAGCCAAGGCCATCGGTTTGGTGGCGCAGGTGGTTGACGATGGCGCAGCACTGGCGCACGCGACGGCGCTGGCGCGAACGCTGGTCGGCTTTCCTCAAACAAGCATGCGCAACGATCGCCTATCGCTGCTGGAACAGTATGAACTGGGCGATGCCGACGCCATTGCCAACGAGATTCGCCGCGGCCTTATGACCATCCACAGCGGGGAAACATTGACGGGATCAAGCCGCTTCGCAGATGGCGCAGGGCGACATGGTACGTTTGAGTTTGACAAGCCGTAAGTCAGCGCTGATGTGGGTGATTCAGGCACCCGTGGCCCGGAAAACCGGCGATAGATGGTAGGCGTACCTCAGAAGTCGGGACTTCAGACTTTCTGCGGTGCTCACACCTTTTCCCCCGAAAACGTGCCGGTGGCGCACACGGTTACGCCAGCCAGTATCCGGTACCGGTCTGCCATTCGCTCCAGACGCAGTTGCCCAGGGACCATTGCGGGTTTCAGGAAAGTGGCCGACATGTGCGTCACGGATGTACCTATCGTCTGCTCCAGTGCCGCCTGGGTTTTTGCCACCAGAAACATCCCATGGGCAATCGGCTTCTTGAAGCCCAGGAGCTTCGCAGACCAGGGCCACAGATGGATGGGGTTGTAATCCCCGGAAAGCTTGGCGTATTGACGCCCCACATCAGATTCCAAGGCCCAATCTGCGAGGTGCACGAAATCTGCGTCGTGCTCTTTCACGGCTTCGGGCTGTCTCGTTCCCTTGGGAGCACGTCTGGCCAGATAGCGACTATTGCAGCGCACGTGGGCAGTCCCCCACTGGCTGATCAGCACATCAAAATTGACGTAGAGCCCGCCTCTCTCGTCCACAGGCTCCTGGCTGACGCTGACTTCAACGTCAATAGCCCGAGACAAATCAACCGGCCCAAGCTGGTGCATGCCGTTGGAGATGTGCACGATGCCCGGCACCGGGTAACTGAACCTGGGGTCCATCATCAACGCCAGTTGTGCCCGCTGGGCAAGCAGATACCAGTAAGTCAGCGGGACTGCTGGATCGTCGGGGAAGCCCGTGAATTTCTTGTATTTGAGGACGTCGTGCTGCAATGGCGGATCGCTGGCAAACGTGGCACTGAACGTTTGCTGCAACGGCCGGGCCTTGCGCCCCGAAGTCAACAAGGCACGGGGAATGACGCCCAAACCTGCAGCGGGTAGTTGACTGCTCATCACAGCTTGCTGACAGTGAATACAGGACCGGCTTGATAGCGGTCAAATTCCGGGCGAATCAATGCAACCATCATGGCTACCCCGGTGTACAAGCCTACCAACTGGGTGATCTCAATCAACTCGTCTTCTGAGAAACATTGCCTGGCGGACGCATAAAGTTCATCCGGGACATTCAGGTGTTTGACCAGTGCGTCGACTAGTTTCACCAGGATGACCAACTCGCCTCGCCAGAGCGCGGAAGACAGCTGCTCTGACCGAACGTCGTCAATTTGCGCCATGGACAACCCCATGCGCGCGGAAATCGTCTGCACATGCAGATTGAATTCGTAGTCATTGCGCGTCGCCACACAGGTGCGCAGGATGAGCGTCTCCCGGACATCCTTTGCCAGCGTGCGCCGGTCCATCAAACCCGTGGGGCCAATCAGTCCGGACTCCACCATGAAGGCGAACAGGGAAGCATTTCTGGCAACACTCAAGAAAAGTTTCGGTGCTGGCATTCCCGGCGGTATCAGCTTTGCCATTTGACTGGCGAGGGGATTGGCTAAAGGTTCCGGAACAGCAACAATGCGTGGTGGCGACATGAGTTTCCTTTGCTTCTGAATATCAATTGACTTGTGGGATGCTTTTGCTTGCGCGGCTAGCGGGCAATTCCTTCTGCCGGGCGTAAAAGTGGCACCTTGGCCTTGATGTGTTTTAAAACCAGAGGCCCGATCTTCGCTTCTGCCGTCCGTTGAAACACACCAAAATGCCCGACTGCTTTGCGCCCTACCGCGCGTGCGTGCAGATGCAAACGCTCAACTTGGCCCCCGCTTTGACCAAAGCATGCAGCCAGTGCGTCCACCGCATCTATCGGACCAAACGTTTTGTCGTCGTCAATACTCCACAGTTGCATGTAACCCTGAAATTGGTCGGGCCGGTACCAACCGGCGCACGCCGGGTCATCACGAAAGTACCCCGGAGACATGCCCCATCGTGCCCAGTCCAGGGCGGCTGCTCCTGGCAGCGCCTCGCCACCGCCCAGCGCCCAGCCCGGCAGTTTGCCGGTCAGACGCACCCACAGCGGGACCCAGTTTCCGAAAAACACACGGGTCACCTGGCGGTGCCATCCGCGCGGCCAAAGCTTCCAATACCCGAATTGGGAACCCAGGGTAATGACCGCGTTAATGTGTTCGAGCCCCTGCACCAGCTGCAGTCCATTGTCTCCCAAGGAGTGCCCGACCCAAAGAACGGGAAAGTGCAGGCCGCCTTGGGTGCTTCGCGCCTTCGCACAGGCCAAGGCCCCCGACAGGTCGTGGCGGATCCACTCTCTCATGCCAGTGCGCCCATTGGCACTGACACTTGCACGGTTGCGTTTTCCCATTCCACGGTAGTCAAAGCACAACACGGCATAGCCACGTGCGGCAAGCCAGCGGGCAAAGGCGTGGTAGTAGCGCTGCGGAACACCAGTGGCGGGGGCCATGACAGCCACGGCATGGGCCAGACGCTGCTGTGGAACAAACCAGTGCCCGTGCAGAGGGTGTCCATCCGTGGCACCAAATTGCACCGCAACCATTCCTATCGCAGCGTCCTTCGGGGTGACTTCGTCCTGGAAAGGCAGATGGGCGTGCAAGTGCGCTTGGTCACAGCACTCCAAGGTCGTCCTCACATACGTGGCGGTTAAAGCAATGGACATAGTGTCTCCATCCATGAGGTTCATGACGCTGCATGTTAGATTTGTACCAATTTGTTGAATAGACCCTATTTTTGAGTCACACTGTTTACATGAACTCACCAAAAAACGCGTCAACCCTGTCGGCAACACAACTGCATCGCCATAGGGAAACCTCGACACTGGATGCCAACGCGCTGGAACTGTTTGCCAGGGTGGTCGCAGCCGGGAGCTTTTCACGCGCGGCGCGCCAGCTGGGGTTGACGCGTGCGGCCGTCAGCCGCCGCGTGGCCGCCATGGAGCAGATAGTCGGCCAGACACTGCTGGCACGCACTACCCGCTCGCTGGGGTTGACCGAGGCCGGGCGCGCGCTGGCTGCGCGGGCTCAGGTTGTGCACGAAGCCGCCAATGCGGCACGCATGGCGCTGCGAAAGGAAAGCGATGCCTTGCAGGGGCGTTTGCGCATTACCAGCATGCGCGCATTCGGCTACAGCGTGTTGTTGCCTTTGCTGGCAGAGTTTGGCCGAATTCACCCGGGGGTAGCCATGGAGTTGATGTTTACCGAGCGGCGGGTGGATCTGGTGCGCGAGGGTGTGGATGTGGCCTTTCGCATTACCCGAAAGCCACCGCAGGACTGTGTGGCACAGCCGGTGCTGCGCTACCGAATTGGTGCTTACGGCAGCGCAGCGTCGCCCCTGAAGGGTCCTCAAGAGTTGCAGCAATGGCCTTTACTTATTCTGGAGGGCGGAGCACAAAGCTGGCCGCTGCAGTGGCACAGCCGTAGCAGCGACACACGTGAAACCGTGGAGTTGCAGCCTCACATCAGCGCTGACAGTCTTGAAGCCCTGGTGGCGCTGGCGCGTCTCGGCCAGGGGGTCGTCTTGGCCCCCGACTTTTGCGTGCAGGATGACGTAGAGGCCGGGTGTTTGCACAACCTATTGCCCGAATGGCACTTGCCCATTACAGAGGGCGACTGTGTTCAGGCTCTGACCTTGCCCGTACACACTGCAGGAGCCAACGCGCGCGCCCTGGTGCGCCTGGTGGCGCAGCGGTTGGAGCATACTCTTCAGACCTGATGCCATGGTGGTCATCGAGTGAAGATTCAGTTAAGCAACTGTCTGTACCCAGCGAAGCTAACGAATGGCCGACAGGATATCTCACCGCTTGGGCACGAACGAGTCCGCGACCAAAGTCGGCTCTCGGACTGGTTAGCTGTGAAAGGCCGAAACCAGCCAAAATATTTTCGCAACAAAGTAACACTGAGCTGGGTCAACGTCCCCCTGAACATTTCATCCATGGCCAGCAGCCGGTTCTGACTGTCCAAAAAGAGCACGGCAAACACCTCATTCGGACGGCTGCCCAGGTGCAGCTGCAGGTAGTACTTCACGGCTTGCGGGTCGGCAAAAACTTCCCGCTCCTGCAGGCGCTGGCCCATGGCGCGGCGGGCCAACCCAGCACGGCCACAAACTAGGCGCGCTTGGCAGGCAGGTCTTTGAGGGGCATGGTGTGGGCGTAAATCTGAGCGTGGGTCTGGGCCTGGGCGGAGCCGGCCTAGCTGCCCTGGCGAACAGAGGCCTGTGCATTCGCAGCGTCCGCTGCATCAAGCCGGTCCAGCACTGCCAGCGCCTTGTTGACATCACCCGTGGCAGCCATGGCCCGGAAATGGTTTTCGGTGTCCCACGCAGACAGCGCATGGGCGCTGAGCTGCTCCACCAGTTTATTCATGGACAGACCCCGGCTTTGCGCGAGCGCCTTGAGGCGCTGCGCCGTGTCGTCTGGTAGTCGTATTGTCAAAGTGCTCATGTCCATTCCTCCAAACATTGCGCGGGCGTCAACACCCGCAGATGACCTAATCGCAACTCACCACCACGCAAGTCCCGCAAATTGTGGGTCACGATGGCCTGCGCCCCGCCAGCCAGCGCCAGCTCTATCAAATGGTTGTCCCCCTCGTCGGGCAAATTAGGCCGCCAACCGTAATACACCGTCACCCAGCGCCCTTGGCGCGCCAAACCCGCGAGCACGTCGCGCCGCTCTTGCGTGGTAGTCGAATCACCCCACACTGGGCGCTCCAACAAGTCTTGGTACTCCATCCACAGGGCGTTGCCAAACAAAGGCTGCAAGCTGCCGCTCAAAGCCCTGCGCAGCACCGCCCGTGAAGCGCCACCCGCAGAGCGCAGGCCAGCGATAAACACATTGGTATCGATAACGACCGGGATCATGGTGACAGCATATGTGCTGTCACGCGTTTGTGCAAGAGGTGCAGGGCATTCACCGCATGGTTGTTGGTGCTTGACGACATGAACGGGCGACCTTCGTGGCTCGAAACTACTTGCCGCAGGCTCTCTGAGTCCTCTGAGAGTTATATAAGCTGCACATTACCGTCCAGCAACTCAGCGTCACTGAGTGCGCCCGCGCCACGTGCCAGCAGCTTTTCGCGCGGGCGGGAGTTGGCAGGCAGGTCTTTGAGGGGCATGGAAGACTTTCTACAATAGGTGCAGTTTATCGAGACTTCCATGACAAGCAACACCAGCCCGCCTGTCCGCGTTGAAGCGGGCTCCTTCCTTACCCTGCATTACCGCCTGAGTGGGCCGGCCGGAGACATCATCAACACCTTTGGTGGCCAGCCGGCCACTTTGTCGCTGGGCACGGGCGAGCTCTCACCTGCCATAGAGCAATGCCTGATAGGCCAGGAGGAGGGCGTGCGCAAAACGTTTGAACTCCCCCGCGGCGCGGCCTTTGGCGAACGCAACCCCGATATGCAGCAGTGGCTGGCGCGCAAGGTCCTGCGCCAGATGGGCGATCCGCTTGAGACCTACCGGGTGGGTGATGTGGTGCAGTTTCCCACGCCAGACGGCTTGGGCCAGTTTGCCGGGGTGGTGCTGCAGCTTAGCGAGGCGGATGGGCTAGACGGCAAGGGCGGCAGCGACGATGGTGCCGTGCTGTTTGATTTCAACCACCCGCTGGCCGGCCATGAAGTGACCTTCGAAGTGCAACTATTGGGAATTTTATGAACACACTGAATTCAAAAGCAGAGGTCATCCTGGCCGAGCCGCGCGGCTTTTGCGCCGGGGTTGACCGGGCGATTGAAATTGTCGAGCGCGCGCTGGAAAAATTCGGCGCACCCATTTACGTGCGCCACGAAATCGTGCACAACACCTATGTGGTGAACGACCTTAAAACAAAAGGGGCGATTTTCATCGAAGAGCTTTCGGATGTACCGCCCGGCTCCACGCTGGTGTTTTCTGCCCATGGCGTGAGCAAGGCTGTGCAGCACGAAGCCAATGAACGTGGTTTCCAGATTTTTGACGCCACCTGCCCGCTGGTGACCAAGGTCCACGTGGAAGTGGCCAAGCTGCACAAAGAGGGCTATGAATTCATCATGATCGGCCACAAGGGCCACCCCGAAGTAGAAGGCACCATGGGCCAGCTCGACGATGGCATCCATCTGGTTGAGGACGTGGCGGATGTGGCGCGGGTACAGCCACGCCAGACCGACAAATTGGCCGTGGTCACACAAACCACGCTGAGCATGGACGACGCCGCCGAGATTGCCCTGGCCGTGCGTGCGCGTTTCCCGCATGTTCGTGAACCCAAGCAACAGGATATTTGTTACGCAACGCAGAACCGGCAGGACGCCGTCAAGGTCATGAGCCCACAGGTTGATATCGTCATCGTGGTGGGCAGCCCCACCAGTTCCAACAGCAACCGCCTGCGTGAGGTGGCGCAGAAGCTGGGTACCGAAAGTTATATGGTCGACAGCGCTGAAGAACTGCAAACCAGCTGGTTTGCCGGCAAAACCCGTGTGGGCCTGACCGCCGGCGCATCCGCTCCTGAGATCCTGGTGCGTCAGGTCATGGAGCGCATCAAGGCGCTGGGCGCAGTGTCGGTGCGCAAGATGGACGGCATAGAAGAAACCGTGAAGTTCCCGCTGCCCAAGGGCTTGAAGCTGGATGCATAAAATCTGACCATGCTCGACATTACCCTGCTCCGCAAAGACCTTGACTCGGTCATCCGCCGCCTGGATAAGCGAAAATATCCCCAGACCTTCCTCAATGTGGAGGCCTTCACCACCCTGGAGGCTGAACGCAAAACCCTTCAGACCCGCACCGAGGCACTCCAGGCCCAGCGCAACACCTTGAGCAAGCAAATTGGCATGTTCAAGGGCAAGGGCCAGCACGAACAAGCCGAAGCCGCCATGACCGAGGTCAACGCCCTCAAGGCCGAACTGGAAAGCTCGGCCACCCGGCTCGACCAACTGCAGCTTGAACTGCAAACCCTGTTGTTAGCCGTGCCCAATCTGCCGCATGAGAGCGTGCCTGAAGGTACCGACGAGCATGGCAACGTGGTCGCACGCACCTGGGGCACGCCCAAGACCTTCGACTTTGAAGTCAAAGACCACGTAGACCTGGGCCATCCCCTGGGGCTGGACTTTGAGATGGGTGTCAAGCTCACGGGCGCACGCTTTACCGTCATGCAAGGGCCCATAGCCCGTCTGCACCGCGCCTTGAGCCAGTTCATGCTCGATGTGCAAACCACCGAGCACGGCTACACCGAGTGCTACACCCCCTACATCGTCAACGCCGACAGCTTGCGCGGTACCGGGCAGTTGCCCAAGTTCGAGGGGGACCTGTTTGCCGCCAAAAAGGGCGGTCAGGACGGCGAGGTCGACGACAACGCCGCGCTCTACCTCATCCCCACCAGCGAAGTGCCGCTGACCAACTTTGTGCGCGATGTGGTGTCGGCAGAGAGCGACCTGCCGATCAAGCTCACCGCGCACACGCCGTGCTTTCGCTCCGAAGCAGGAAGCGCTGGGCGAGACACCCGCGGCATGATTCGCCAGCACCAGTTTGACAAGGTAGAGATGGTGCAGATCGTGCACCCCGACCAGAGCTACGAAGCGCTGGAGGAGATGACGCGCCATGCCGAAGCCATTTTGCAAAAGTTGGGCCTGCCTTACCGCGTGATGAGCTTGTGCACCGGTGACATGGGCTTTGGTGCTGCCAAAACCTATGACCTGGAAGTCTGGCTGCCCGCGCAAAACACATTCCGCGAGATCAGCTCGGTCTCCAACTGCGAAGCCTTTCAGGCGCGCCGCCTGCAGGCCCGCTTTAAAAACGCCCAAGGCAAAAACGAACTGGTGCACACCCTCAACGGCTCCGGCCTGGCCGTGGGCCGTACGCTGGTGGCCGTGCTTGAGAACTACCAGCAGGCCGACGGCAGCGTAGCCATCCCCCCGGTGCTGCAACCTTATATGGGCGGTCTTACCAAACTGGTGCCGTCGCTGCCCACAAACCCGGCTCCAAAACAGGCTTGATCAGAGGCTTTGGTTTCGCAAGCCGGCGATCAGCAAGGCCTGGATCGGCCTGGAGCGAGTTAAGGCGGCATAGAGCGGCCTAGGCCCGTGCATCACCCCAGCGCAGCAGGGTGGAGTCGTCATCGCGGTAAAGCGTGTCGCCATGACGGTCTACGCAATAAAAACGCGAGACGATCATTTCGTGAAAATGCTGGTCTGCTGCAATCCGCGTGTAGTCAAACAGGATGCTGCGGGTCACGCGGGCACCCGCGCGGATCACGCTGCCATGGCCAATCCAGCAGGGCCCGGTAATGACCACGCCCGCTTCAATGCTGACGCTGCTTCCTATGTAGACCGGTCCCTCAATCTTGACCTGGTCCCACGGGATGGAGACATTGATGCCGGTCCAGATGCCGGGGCGGACCTGCTTGCCGGGCATTTTCATGTCGGCCACCTCACCGCGCAGCACGCGCTGCAAGACAGACCAGTAATCACTGACGCGGCCGATATCAACCCAGTTAAAGGGAATGTTCTGCACATAAAACGGCAGTTTCTCGGCCACAAGCTGGGGGAACAGGTCTGCACCGATGTCATAAATTTTGGCCGGAGGTATCTTGTTGAGCACCTCGGGCTCAAAGATGTAGATGCCGGTGCTCGCCAGGGTTGACCTGGCCTCTTCCGGACGTGGTTTTTCCTGGAAGGACTGAATCTGCCCATCGGCATCGGCCACCACCATGCCGTAGGACTGCACCTCGGAACGGGGCACGTTCATGGCAACCACCGTAGCCATAGCGCCCTTGGCCTTGTGTTCTGCCAACGCAGCGGTGATGTCCAGGTCTATCAGCGCATCCCCGCATAGCACCAGTATGGTTTCATCAAAAAACCCGGAAAAATCCTGAATGCGGCGCATGCCACCGGCTGAACCCATGGGGCGGGGCACAACATCACCTTGCTCACGCACGCCCTCGAAGGAGTAACCAATCTCCACCCCCCAGCGGTGGCCGTCACCAAAATACTCCTCGATTCGCTGGTGGTGGTAGGCCACGTTGACCATGATTTCGGTAATGCCATGGCGCGCCAGATGCTCAATGAGGTATTCCATCACCGGCTTGCCCAGAATCGGCACCATGGGCTTGGGCAAATCCCGTGTGAGGGGGCGCACACGAGTGCCTTGCCCGGCTGCCAAAATCATTCCTTTTGCCATGCTTGATTCCCTTGTTTGTCATTCAAATTCGCATTTGAAAGTTTGCGTTTGAATATAACAACAAATGGTTTCAGCTTGATGTTCCATCCGCTCCATCCCGGCCTCACCTTGAATGACGCGCCAATACAAATGACCAAATGGCAGCAGGAACACTGAACTTCAAACAACTCAGGGTTTTTCCGGGGATTATTTGCACTTAAGACTTGTATCTGCAAAATAACGAGAACCTAATCGCCGGAGTAAACAATGCCAAGAGCAAAGAAAACATGGGGTGAGAAGATGAATGCAAAGCCGCCCCATCATGTCATTCTTGAGAAGGATTTCGCGGGTATCCCGAAAGGGTCCAAGCTCCATATTTCATCCCCAGTTGAAGTTGCGCAAGCGCTGAAAAACATTCCGTCAGGTTCCACGATGTCCATCCAGGCGTTCAGACGAATGCTGGCAGAGAAAAACAGCTGCGATGCAACCTGCCCGGTCTCGACCTCCCTATTCCTCAGGATAGTGGCAGAGCACACCTGGGAAGAATTCAGCCGGACTGGCAGCACTCACGATCTGGCACCGTTTTGGCGGGTTGTTGAATCAAGCTCACCCATGGCCAAGAAACTGGGTTTTGATTCAGCTTGGATTGACTTGCAGAGGGAACTTGAAGCCTGATTGCTGGCCTTGTGTCCCCCTTGTTGTTGGTGAGGCCGTGGATTCGAACAGCACACTCAACTCAAATATTACAGCCAGGCTTGCATCTGCGCTTCAGTCAGATTTCCGCCGCAGATCACGATGCCAACAAGAGCGCCTTTGAACGCTTGAGGCATCTGCAGCATAGCGGCTACACCTACCGCCGCCGATGGCTCAGCAACAAGTCCTGTGTGGCGGTGCAACAGCTTCATGCCGCGCAGGATGTCGTCGTCGCTAACCAAAAGTGTCTCATCTGCCAAGCCTTGCATGTCTTCTAGCGCTTCAGGAATTGGCGTTCTGGTTGCGATACCGTCAGCAATGGTCGAGACGTGCGCATGTTCGATCAAACGTCCCGCACGCCAGGAGTCGACCATGGCGCTTGCGCCTGCCGAACCAACAGCGATCATTCGGGTGCCCTGTGAGCGGGCCTTCATGACGTGAGCAATGCCGTTGAACATTGCCCCGTTGCCCAGCGCTACCAGCAATAGGTCGAGGCGCTGCGGCAAGCGCGAAAGCTCCAACCCGATAGTGCCCGCGCCTTCGATGGTTTCAATATCCAGGCTATCCACCACAAGTCTGGCACCGCGCTCAGCCGCCAAATGTTTGGCATGGCTGCGCGCTGCATCAAAGTCGTCACCGAACAGGACAAGGTTGGCGCCAAGCGACTTCATCCGGTCTAGTTTGAGCGGGTTCGCATTTTTTGCCGCAATAACACTGACCCGAACGCCACGCCGCCGTGCCGCGTAAGCCATGGCCTGCCCAAAATTCCCGGCGCTTGCACAGACGACTTCGGCACCGGCTGGAATCTTGGACATGTACAGCTCTGCGCCTCGGCCCTTGAATGAGCGAATCGGATTGGTGGTTTCAACCTTCACCACGACCCGCGCGCCCAACTGTGCGGACAGCGATTCGCATTCAAACTGGGGACTGTTGAGAAACTCCGAACTGATTACCGAAGTGGCCTGCTCAATTCGTTCGAGTGAAATACGGCTGTGTCTGATCATGATGTCCGGTCATGCATCAGCCACCGTGACACATAAGGCCACAGCGCCGCATTCTGTGACTTGAAGAATCCGAAGTGCCCAATGCGGCCCTGGGCACCTTCGACCGTTGCGATCTCGCAATGCTCTATGCTGGTATTCACAATTTTCCAAGCCCCACAAGGTTGTTTGCAAGTATGGTACGGCATGAACACAACGCCACAGTCAAGCGCTAATGCAAGTCAGCAAGAATCGGATTGAATGAGCGACGATTGGTCTTTAACATGCCAGTATTCCAAACACAGAAACTGTCATGAATAAAGCCAGCTTTAACTGCCTAGTGCTCTTATCCATCATTTACGGTGTTATGACTTTAATGCCCAGGAAGAACCCGCATGCAAGCTGACCTCCCGGTTGACCAGACACGGCAATATGACCTTGTCGCGAGTGCCATAGCGTTTATTCGAGCCACTGCAAAAGAGCAACCCACACTGGAACAAATTGCAGATGCCGTTCATGTCAGCCCATTTCATCTTCAACGGCTGTTTGCGCAATGGGCCGGGATATCACCCAAGCGTTTCCTTCAATACTTGACCAAAGAGAGCGCCAAAAAACGCTTGCTTGCTTCATTGGATACGCTGAGCGTGACAGAAGACTCCGGCTTAAGCAGCACCAGCCGCCTGCACGACTTGATGGTGACGTGTGAGGCTATGACGCCCGGTGAGATCAAAGCCGGTGGCATCGGTTTGGATATTCATTATGGTTTTGCCAGTTCACCCTTTGGAGAGGTGATCGTAGGCTGGACAACACGGGGAATATGTCATTTCGCGTTTGCCGTGTCCCACCACAAGGCAATGCTTCAAGAGTTGCTTGACTATTGGCCAAACGCAAAATTTATTCAAGACAATTCTCAGGCGCAGACGCTTCTTGGGAACGTCTTTCCTGATACGCCTGCCCGTGGCAGAGTGCATCTTGTGTTGCGCGGAACCAATTTCCAGATCAAGGTGTGGGAGGCATTGATACAGACTGATTTCGGACGGGTAATTTCCTACCAGCGACTGGCCGAACGGGCTGGAAACCCACGCGCACAACGGGCCGTGGGCACTGCATTGGCAGCGAACCCTATCGGCTTCCTCATTCCATGCCATAGGGTGATTCGCGATACAGGCGAGACGGGCAACTATCGGTGGGGAACTGAGCGCAAGCAGGCCATGCTTGCTTGGGAGGCGGCCAAAGCTTTGCAATGACCGGACTACTTGCGCTTCAAGAACACTCGCTCAAAACAGCTCTGTAGAACTGTTGTGTCTCAAGTCATTCACTTGATTTGATACACCGCCACCGACCCAGACACTTCATGACCGACCACCAGCAATGCAATGCCGGTTGGGCTTTGCGCGGCAGGTATAAATTTCATGCCTTCGGGAGAAATGTCGCCATCCGAAAGGTTGGTTGTGTTGCGGATGTATTGAACCAGCTTCGGCTTGGTGGGATCGGTAATTCTGTACATCATCACTGCGCTGGCCCGCTCGAGCGCCACAAATGCATAGGTCTCAGCGCCAACTTGTCCCACAACCACCGATTCGGGTTCTGGTCCTTTGTTATCAAGCCTTCCGAGTAATTGGCTCGCTTTGAGTAAAGCCAAAGCATTGGTTGAGTCATCACTTGCATTGTTGTAAGTCGCACGTTCAATGTCTTCTCCAGAGTCATATACCTGATTGCCGCTGCTCGCATCCCAAATCGAAAACGATCGTCCACCAAGTACATACACACGATCGTAGTCACCGTCACCATCCGTATCGCCGTAATTTCCACCCGCGTGCTTGGTCAGCAGGGTCAGACGGCCTAATTCCTGGTCTGTTTTGATCGCGTTAACAACATCGGAGGGAAATGCCGTGGGGTCCAGGTTGGCAACGATGTCTTTGAAAGCGGCTGTATCTGCAGATGTGTCTTTCAGGAAATCACCACGATCGTCGCCTTCGTTTGCGGTTAGAAAGTAAGTCTTGCCATTCACTGTGTAGGTCGCAATGCCGTCAGGAAGATAAACCCCATACAGGTTGGCGTAGTTTTTGAGGGTGGCTGGAACGGTTGGATTACCGTAAACCGAAGAGCTAGTTCCTGCATAACGATCAGAAGTTGCAATTTTGTATTTGCTGCCGTAGTCCTTAAAGCCCAGCGCAAAAATTTTGCTGATCCGTCCTGAAGCCAAGTCCACTTCTGCAACAGCATTGTTTTCTTGAAGCGTGATGTACGCAGTTTTACTGTCAGCAGTAACTGACACATACTCAGGTTCCAAATCCTGAGCCACAGTGGCGCCAGGCCGCCCGATGCGAACGGTTGATGGCAGCTCACTGGCGCGACTACCGCCCACATTAAAGTCTGTAAATCCCAGTTGTACTGCTGTATCAGCTGGCGCGCCATTGTTGATATTGATAATGGAAATAGATCCTTCCGGGTCGATGCCATCAGTCATAAAAGTGGCGCTCAACTCACCTTCATTGGCAACTACCAAATACTTCCCATCGGGGGAGAATGCAACGCCATCTGGCAGAGAGCCAACCGTGACTTTCTTCAGAAAGCTTGGCGTTCCAGTGGGTGTCAGACTGTAAAACGCAATCACACCCGGATTCGTTTTGGGCGTGGCTTGCACCGCAATGGCCAAGAGATTGCCCGTGACATCCAAGCTCTGCACGCCACCTGCTGTGAAAGAGCCGTCATTGACATCTAAAGCTACGTTGTAACGTGCAGAAACTGTAAGGTTATTGGCTGTGGTGGGGCTGCTCACAGCAGTTGTACCCAAACCAGACAGGTCAATGCGTTTGAAAGATGAAGGCTCACTAGCGGTGTCTACCGTAATAAACAGTGATTTGCTGTTGGCATGATAGGCCGTGATTTCTGCAACCAAAGATGGCGCAGCGCTTGTGCCGCCAGAGGCGTAACGCCCAACCAAACTCATTTGAGGATCTTTGTTGAATTTTGTCAGTTGGCCTGATAAGTGCTTACGCGCGTCAGCTTCAGATCGCGTAGGTGGAGCGCTAAGCATGTCACCAACATTGACCTTAGACCAGTCGCTAGGCTGAGTAAGGGTGCTGGCAAGTTTGCCGGGGTTGATCTTAATGCCTTTGTCTATATCGCCGTCGTCGTCTACGCTTTGCAGCAAATAGGCAATAGATACGGCTCCCGGGTGATCGGCAGAAGAAGCGCCCACCAAGTCCAATGGGCTGATCAGATCGCCTGCTTTGACCGTTGGAAAGTTAATACTTCCCAAGGAAAAAGTCACGTTATCGCCCGGCACATAATTAAAAGTACCAGCAGCATTGGTGGTGCCCTTCAAACCTGAACTGGTCACGAAGCTCAGCCCTTCAACTGGTGCGTCTACGAACACGCCCTGTTTGACAGGAGAATCAGAGCCCCCGCAAGCAGTGAGTAAGCATACGGTTGCGATCAAAGAAAGGTTGAATAGATTTTTCATTGGCGATCTCTTGCAAAGGTTGATCTGCAATGCTAAGAACTATTTGTGACAGAAATATGGCAGCACGAACAACCGAGACTCAGGCACAGCTGCTCAAATGCATAATGGCTTGGCGCTGAATTCCTTCCTTTACTTCGTACATCAATTGATAGGTGAGACATGATGAAACCAAACTCGATAAGCAGGCTGCTAGTTGGCGCATTAGCAGGCGTACTGGGTCTGCTGCCATTTGGCGCAATCGCTCAAGCAGACTATCCCAACAAACCCATCAAAATTGTGGTTCCCTTCCCGGCTGGAGGTACCTCGGATGTGTTGGCCCGAATACTTGGCCTCAAACTAACAGAGGCCTGGGGCCAGCCTGTGGTGGTTGAAAATCGCCCTGGCTCCAGCGGCAACCTAGGCGCGGATATCGTTGCCAAATCGACCCCCGATGGCTATACATTTGCGCTGATGGATGTCGGCAACCTCGTCATCAGTCCTGCACTGTTCAAGCTGCCCTTCAATGTCCAGAGCGACTTCGCGCCCGTGTCCATGGTGGCCTACTCGCCTCACCTCCTGGTCGTGAGCAGCAAGGTGCCAGCCAACACCACGGCCGAGCTGGTGGCGTATGCAAAAGCCCAAAAGGGCAAATTGAACTACGCAGCCGCTGCCGGCATGGGTAGCGCCACCCATCTGGCAGGTGTTGTATTCGCCAAACGCAGTGGCATGGAGTGGAGCTACGTTCCTTATAAAGGTGGCGCTCAGGCGATGACAGATTTGATAGGCGGCCAGGTCGATGTCACATTCAATGGCATGGTGGCTACCTACCCCCATGTCAAAGCAGGAAAAATCAAACTCATCGCGGTCTCGAGTGACAAACGGAATTCGCAACTAGGTGATGTGCCAACGGTCGCTGAAACCTTGCCCGATTTCCTGACAGGCAGCTGGCAGGGCTTGCTTGCACCTGCAGGCACGCCAAAGGCAATCATTGACAAAGTGAATGCTGAAGTGTTGAAGATCACGTCCATGCCAGACGTGAAAGAGCGTTTGACTACTTTGGGAGCAGAGCCAACCAGCATGAGTCCTAATGATTTTTCAAGATGGGTGAATCGTGAAATTCCTGCGATGGCAAAAATCGTTAAAGATGAAAAAATCACGGCTGACTAATGCGCGTCAAACACTGTGCCTGGCCTTTCACCAACCCACCCTGACGGTACTGATGACATCGGGCATGGCTAACTTTTAAGGCAATGCCCATTCCCCTGTAAATCCATCGATGAAAAAGAAAGTAGCTCTTCCGCTGCTGGTGATTGTCTGTGCAGGCGTTATCGCTTCACACATCAGCTTCAAAGCTGCCGACCACAGCTATTTGATGGTGATTGACGGCAAAGACATCGACGTACTTGGAAAAATTAAAAATCAATGGCTGGTACACACGCAAAATTGCAAGGGTGTGTCTCAACCATCGGACGGCCAGGAAAAATTTCAAGCCGTTCGCCAAGCCATTCAGTCCTATAGCCCACCGCAATCCCAATCTGCACAAATTGCCGGTGTTTGGACCCTGGATAAATGGACCCTGGCTGAAGTGGAGTTTGACGCCCTTCTTCCAGCCGTCGTCACACTTCAGACCACCGACAGTGGAGAGCAAATTCTGCCCCGAGGCATCTGGAGTGGCCTTACCAAACCATGGGTAGCAGCACCTTTGATCCGAAGCTATCTGACAATACAAGTGCCTGAGATTCCCAGCCAGTTGGTCAATTGCTTTGATACTCGTTCAAAATCCTTTGGAGGATCCAGTTAGGTCCCCATCTCAGGCCCAAATGCCTCGTTGTCTGGTAGTACCGGAGATTCACCGGAGCGGATGAGTTGCAGCGCTTGTGATGGTGAAATACCTTTTGTAAAAATTTAGTGAAATCAATTTTTTTCAGGAGACATGTATGCACACCTCTTTATCTCGTCGTCAACTTCTTGCCCTGAGTGTTGCAGGACTTGCCACCACCAGTGCTTTCTCGCAGGAAAGGTATCCCAATAAACCCGTGACCTTGGTGGTCCCTCAAGCGGCAGGTGGGGCCAATGATGCGATTGCCCGTATCGTTGCTCAAAAGCTCACTGAGCTCTCGGGTCAATCTTTCGTGGTGGAGAACCGTCCAGGTGCAGGTGGCAACATTGGCACCGCTTTTGTAGCCAAAGCCAGGCCTGACGGCTATACGCTCATGCTCACAGCTGACAGTGCTTATGTGATCAATCCGTCGCTTTACAAAACGCCTGGGTTTGATCCTCTGAAAGACTTTGAGCCCATCGCACCGGTAGCCACTGCTGGCTATGTGCTGGTCGCAAATAACAGTTTTCCACCCAACAATGCCGCTGAATTGATTGCACTGGCCAAGCAGCAACCCGGAAAGATCATGATCGGGTCAGCGGGTAACGGGACAGTCAATCACCTGGTGGGCGAGATGCTGAACAAGGCCGCAGGCATAGACCTTGTGCATGTCCCATACAAGGGTGCATCTGCAGCGGTCACGGACCTGGTTGGCGGGCAAGTACAAGTATCGGTTCAGAGCCTTCCGTCATCGATCAGCTTTATTCGCGGCGGACGAATCAAGGTTCTTGGCGTCGTTAATGAAAAACGCCTTGCGGCCTTGCCAACCACACCCCTTATCCAGGATGTCGTTCCGGGGCTGGCTGTCACGCCATGGTATGGCGTTTTCGCACCTGCCGGTACACCACGAGCCATTGTTTCTCAGATGCAGACGCTCATCAACCAGGCTTTGGACACCAGTGACGTGAAAGAAAAATTGGCAAACGTAGGTGCTGAAACCTACAAGCTAAACGGCGAACAGTTCATGGCGCTGATTCGCTCAGACTTGCCCAGATGGGCCAAAGCCGTCAAAGATTCGGGTGCAAGCATCGACTGACCGGCTTATGGCGATGCAAAATTCAATGCACGTTCGTAGTATTTGAACTCAAGATACTTGTCAGGCTCAGGGGGAACCCCGCCCCACTGCCCTTCAATTTCTGCGCGCAGGGAGAGCGTATTGCGAAAGCCAGCCCTATCGAAGCGGCAGTCGCGCGACAGACCATATCCAGGCTGAATCAAACCTTCGTAGCTGCGGATGGCGACTTCTTGAGTCAGGTTGAGTCGCTTGCTAAGTACAGAGATCACTTCAGTGCGGTTAGCAGGGTCGAAGGTCATACGGCAGCCTTCGATGTAAGCGGCAAGGTAACGCTCAAGAGCCCCGCTGTTTGACTGCGCCCAAGAACGCATCGCGATAGGCACGATGCCTTGGTAAGGGCCAAATAAATCTTTCGCCTTACCCAAGCTGCGCGCCCCACGACTCTCAGCAACGTATGTCCACGGTGGATTCAACATTCCCACCGCATTGTCCGGACTCTGTGAAAACGAATTAACCCGGCTTTCGGTACCGCCGATGGGAACAAGTCTGTAGTCGCGACCGTCAACCAAGCCCGCATTTTTAAGAATTTTTCGAGCAACCAATGCGTAGGCTGTGTTTGGTGCGTCAACGACCATCGCCTTACCTCTCACGTCTGCAAGAGATTGGATTTCAGGACGAACGAAAAGCTCTAACAGACCACTATCGCCGCCTCCGAGGATCACTGTATCCACCTTGGCTACCTCAACCATTGCAACGGAATTATCAGCTGCCGTGTGAGCAATATCACTGCGACCAGCCGCAAGACCTGCGCGCTGTTCAGCAGAGTTGGGTGTGAATTGCAACTCCACGCCAATGTTCCGCTTGGCAAAAGCACCCTTCTCTTCTGCCATATAGATGGGGATATTGGTCGCACTTCGAAAAACATTGACGCGCAGCGTCACAGGATCATTTGCTGGAGGGCTTACTGCTACACCTGCGCAGCCAATAAGCAGCATGAATGATGCGGGGATTAAAAGAAATCTGCTTTGAATTCGAATCATAAAATTTTGTCTCCAGAGAACTGACTTTAATGTGTGTGTAATTGTCATACAGCGCCTGTTTATCGGATTTTCTGCACCTGAAGCGGCATGACTGCGCCGGCGTTATTCCCCCAGGCATTGCGAATATAAGTCGCCACAGCGGCGACCTCTGGGTCTGAAAGGGAATGCCCGAAGGGAGGCATGCCATAAGGGCGCGGGTTGCCCTCGGTTGTTGGCACGAAACCACCGCTGAGGATGATCCGAACCAGGTTGACGCTTGAATTCATGATGACTGTGCGATTGCCCGCCAGGCGCGGATAGTTACCGCTTCCCTCGCCATTGTCCCCATGGCATTGCGCGCATTGCTTGTCATAGAGGCTTTGACCGATTTTCTGGCTCTCAGGGCTGACCAGATTGCGATCAGCTGTTGCACTTTCTTGCCGCGGAAGTGCTTTCAGAAAATGAGCCATGGCGCGCAAGTCGTCTTGATTCAGGTGTTGCGTGCTGCTGAAAACAACCTCTGCCATAGGCCCCAAGGTTGAGCTGTTGGCAGTCTTGCCGGTCTTGAGCAGTTGCATGATTTCCTCTAGCGGCCAGTCTTGAAGACCCGCCTCGGCTGGTGAGGCGAGAGACGGGGCATACCAGTTCTGCATCGGGATCAAGCCGCCGCTCAAGTCCAGCTTGGATTTGGTGGCACCTAATAGATTGCGTGGCGCGTGACAGGCTTGGCAGTGCCCTAGCCCTTTGACCAAATAAGCACCGCGATTCCATTCCACGCTCTGATCCATCCGCGGCTCAAAATTTTCCGGTGAAAAAAACAGCGTTCGCCATACTGCCAATGCTGCCTGCGTGTTGTAGGGAAACCGCAAAGCATGGGGCCGATTGGCCTGTTGAACTGGCTGCACACTGAGCAGGTAAGCAAAGATTGCGTCCGTGTCGTCCCTGGTGATTCGGGTGTACTCCGTGTAAGGAAAGGCGGGATATAGCAGTCTTCCATCTTTTGAGCGTCCATGATGCATCGCCCGCCAGAAGTCGGCTGCGGACCAAGCGCCTATGCCCGTGAGTTTGTCTGAGGTGATGTTCGAGCTGACTACTGAGCCAAACGGCGTGTCTATGCTTTTACCTCCGGCAAACGGCATGCCTCCTCGCTCGGTGTGGCAGACAGCGCAGTTTCCAACCTGGACCAAATAGGCACCCCGCTGCGCCAACTGCGGTGCCAGAACATTGATAGAAGGATGTTCATCAACGGGGTTTGCGTTCTGGCTGTTCATCCACACAACGAACACCATGCCCCCAATACACAGGGCTAACAGCCAGGCTAAGGTTTTGGCGAAACTCAGGCGCATGACTTTCATCGGAACCCACTCCCGCATTCCATGGGCGGCTTGGCAGGCAGACTGCGAGCCGGTTGGCTCTGAGTGACTGGCTGCGAAGACAACCAGGTCGTTACCGCCACAACGTCCTGGGGCGACAGCCGGCGCGTGATTTCTCCCATGCAGTCGGGTGCAGCGGCACGCCGCATGCCGGTGCGCCAGGCACCCAACTGCCCAAGCAGGTAATCGTACGGCAGGCCCAGCAGTCCGGGCATTGCGGGAACCACGCCCGTCATGGCCGCGCCATGGCAGCCCGCGCAGGCTGGAACACCACGGGCTGCGTCACCGTGACGCACCAGTTGCTCTCCACGGGCTAGCGTTGCCGGGGGTGCTTGGGTGGTCTGCGCAGGCGGGTAGGGCAGGTCCAGTGACGCGAAATGGTTGGCGATCTCGTGGAGATACTGGTCGGTCATGTGGTCCAGCAGATAAGCCATGGTCGCGTTCTGGCGACGACCCTCTCTAAAGTTGATAAGCTGGTTGTGCAAATAACCGGCCGGTTTGCCTGCGATCCGCGGGAAATAGCCGCTGTTCGTTGCTCGCCCCTCCTGACCATGGCATGCGGCGCAGGCCTTCATCCTTTGCCCCATGGAATCAGGTGGTTCAGCCGCCAGGGCTGTAGCATGGCACAGGCCAATCACAATGAGCCAGCATGCCAGACGACGCGCTATGGATGAAGATGTAATTGGGCTCATGTTCGGGGGACTGGTAACTGGTTTGGTGAAGTGTCGTTCATAACAACGAAGTCTGGCGCGAGTTGGCCATTTTCAACAGCTTACAAATAGACAGTTGAAGAATTAAAAATTGAAAGAAGTTTGTGTGATGTCCCAGAAAAGATTGTTCGTATCACTTGCTCAGATCAAAAACTATTATGTTCTGGTGAAGTCGGGGGTTCGAACAGGACGTTCAAAAGCGGAAGTTGACTTAGGCCATCAGGCGCACAGTGTGACTAAAGGTGGCAAAGTCGAAGATCGCACAGAGTTTTATGAGTTACCGGTCCAACAGGTTGTTCGTTGAGGACAAGCAGCCGATTGCCGCTTCGCGGCGTGTGCTGCGTGCCGAGCAGCTTCGACGTTGGTCTCTCTTTAAAACGCATAGGTAGAGCAAATTCACATGATCGACATCGTTACTGCTGACCTTCGGAATCAAGCCCATGCAGAGGCGACCGTCAAACTCTTGAATCACTACTCACGGGACGCAATGGGGGGAGGTCAGGATCTCCCGGCCTTCGTCCAGGAAAATCTGGTTGGCGAACTTCTACGCAGGCCAGGGGCACATGTTGTGCTCGCGTACAGCGATCAAACACCTGTTGGCCTTGTCATCCTTATGGAAGGCTTCTCAACGTTCGCCTGCAAGCCACTACTGAATATTCACGATGTGGTCGTCTTGAGGGATTTTCGCGGGCAGGGAATTTCCCAAAAGCTTTTGCAGAAGTCGGAGGAAATCGCAAAGTCTCTGGGATGTTGCAAGCTTACGCTGGAGGTGCTTGAGGGCAATAAACCAGCACAAGCGGCTTACAAAGCAAGCGGTTTTGCAGGTTATGAACTTGATCCTCAAATGGGGAAAGCGCTCTTTTGGCAAAAGAAGCTCAGCTGAAAAAACCTTCCGCGCTGGTAACCTGGGCAATAGACCTTTGGTCTTCCCAGGCCGCTTGTGCAAATACCAGTTTCATTCAGCAAGCTTTTGCTCTGTTCCTTTGCCAGCGGTCAATTGCTCAATCGCAGTCATCAAACGTTTAGCGTTTGTTGGGCTACGCAGTAAATAAGATGTTTCCTCAAGCGCTGTAAAGTCTTCAAGCGAAAGCATGACAACAGACGGTTGGCCGTTGCGCGTGATAATCAGTGGCTCGTGGTCTTCGCAAACGCGGTCCATGGTTGTAGCCAAGTTTGTACGAGCAGTAGAGTAAGAAATAGCATCCATAGGAGGACTCCATTTTGTACGCAAAATTGCACAGCCACTGCTTCCATTTGCCCAGCAAAATCAGGCGCTGGCCTTACGGATTGTTCAAGCTGCCGCCAACCTTGCGGTTGGTTCCCTCCAGTCGCTGCGCTCCTTGCGGCGCAAGCTTAACGAGGGCGTTAAGCCTCACAAATAATTAGCTCTTACCGTTCAATCATTTCAGAACCATGAATCGCCAGCTCATCAGTTCCGGATCAGTATTTGAAGAGCAGATCGGCTACTCACGTGCAGTCGTTCAAGGACCTTTCGTCTTCGTCTCAGGTACCACCGGTTTCAACTACGAAACGATGACCATTGAAGAAGGCGTAGCCGCGCAGGCCGAGCAGTGTCTAAAAAACATTGATCAAGCGTTGCAGAAGGCTGGTGCTAGTCTTGCAGACACGGTCAGGGTTACCTACGTGCTACCGAACGGCGAGGATTTCGAACTCTGTTGGCCAATCCTGAAAAAGTACTTCGGGGACGTTCGACCCGCGGCCATGATGATCTCGGCCAAACTGCTTGATCCACGCATGAAGATTGAGATCGAAGTTACCGCCATGAAGCAGTCAGATTAGATATGCAGCGCGCAGTGAGGCCCAACCAATCGCTTAACCGGACCTATCGCGGCAAGCTGCGTCAGGCCAGTGGATTCAAACGTTAAAACCGCATCATGAGAGACCGCTTTAGAGCAAGGCGTGTGACATGAATGTGCCTGCAGCCGAAATCTGATTGCCTAATCAACATCTTCCTATTTCAACAAATTCGTAGCTACTAAGCAGTCATTTACGAACGTCTGCACTTGGTCCGGACTTGCCACATCAGTCGAGCCAAAGCAGAAGTCCATCGTTTCAGATTCAAAGCCTGATAGCAGACCTACAGATTTGTTGACACCACTCGGTAAGGTTGAATTGGGTGGAGCTGGGTGTTGGAATTTAAAGGCTCTCGGCTGCACCCATGCTTTCCTAGAAAAGACCGGTGTTGTTGCAGATGCCTACATATCCGATCTCTGGCGGCGGGGCGTCCGAGCGAAGATTATTTGCCACTTGCCCTTACTATAGGCGAATAGGCAGCATCACAGTAAATACCCAAGGGAGTATGTGTGGCGAAACTCAATACGGAGCAGTTGGCGTTTTTGGAAAAGCACGGGATAGCTGTGTCCAAAGTCCTGGATGTCTCGGGTATGCCAAATAAGCGTGCCATCCAGATGATGAAAGATTTGGATATGTGGCTTGCCTTTGGCGGTACGCCCTGTGAAAAAGCTGGCCACCAGCTCCGAAATAAAAAAAATGCGTGCGTTCAGTGCCGTACCGCTGAAATCGGTTTTCGGTCACGTTTCTATATGGATGGCTACGTCTACATCCTGCACTCCAGCAATCTAAATGCCATCAAAGTTGGGATGGCATCAGATCCACAGGAGCGTATTGCCCAGCTGAATTCCTACAGGTATGGCGGTGCATCCAACTGGCGCCAAGTGTTTGAGGTTAAGTGCGAGCTGGCCAACCAGGTTGAGTTCAGGGTGCACAAGATTTTGTCACCCTACCAGTACGGCGCAACTTATTACAAGGATGGCGAAGACAAGGAATGCAGGGAACTTTTCCGTTGTGGCGAAGAGCTAGCGAAGGCTGCTGTTCACCACGCTATTTCCATGATGGGCGCAAAGACGGATGAAGCAGTCAAGAGACCTACACCCACCTATTTTTCGGCACATACGCCCGACATTCATGCTAGGCCTGCTTTAGCACCCGCAGCGCTTGGCATCGTACCCCTTGTTACACCGAGAGAGACTTTCTCTGATGCTGGCACATCTAACTCCATGAGGTTCTCTGAGGATTCGCTCATCGCGCAGCGAATTGTTGAAAAAAGGGGCGCCAATCAACCATTCCAAGTTGGGTCTGCTGTTGAGCATAAGACCAAACATGATGAATGGGGTCCAGGCAGAATTTCTAAACGGTTCGGATGCGACTTAGAGGTAACCTTTCCGGAGGTTGGACGGGTTATAAAAATGGACAGTGCGACTGCTGCTAAATACTTGAACGAGAACTAGGTTTTATGATTGACTATTCAGATAGCGGTCACTCGTGAATTTCAGCAGATGGGCCGCTTTCGAAGTACGCGGCGCCTCACGGAAAGGCAGCGTCAGCACGAATGCAGAGGTTAATTTGTGGCGGTTAAATAAATTAGCGCGATCGAGGCTCGTTTGCCTTTGACCTCCGCGACATCAGGCTTCTTCAAAGTAGTCTGAGTCAATCCTCTTTACCGTGTAGCTCGCAGCCACGGAGACACCAACATCGAAGTCGATCATCAGGCCGGCCAGCTTTTGGCCATCAATGAGAACTACCTTGGTATCGATCTGCCCTGCATAGGCGGTCGCATCTGCTGTGTAGGTGGAGGTGGTGATGAAAACTCCCTTGCGCGCACGTTGTCCTTGCAATGCTCCGACAAACTTCTGGATTTCAGGACGTCCCACCGATCCTTGCCATCGCTTGGCTTGGATGAAGATGGTGTCTAGTCCAAGACGGTCCTCTTTGATGATGCCATCAATGCCTCCGTCGCCAGTCTGGCCGATTCGCTCGCCAGCATCCTTTCGACTGCCGCCGTAACCCATTTTGACGAGCAGTTCCACCACCAAGTACTCGAAGAAGGTCGGTGTACAGGTGAGAATTTTTGTCAGCAACTCTTGGGCTAGCTGCTGACGCAATCCTTGATATGCGCTTTCGATAGCTTCTTCCGGTGTGGTCTCAGTTCCTGCTTCGCTTAAAGGTAACATCATTGACGAGTCAATAACTTGTGACTGAGAAGCTCGCTGAAATTCTTGAAACTCGGGGAATCGAGCCAAGTATTTCGAGTCCAAAGACTTCACACCGTCTGCCAGCACGCTCAACCCGCGCTGGGTAATTTTGAATACCCCCCTGCGCGGCGAGTCGATGAGCGCGGCCTTCTTGAGGTAAGTGCGTGCCCACCCGACCCTATTCACAAAGATTCCAGTCTGTCCGCTGGGCAGCAACTCAGCACGTTCTGCCGGACTTAGTACGAAGTGGGCAGCTAGCACCTCTCCAAGTTCGCGAATCGGGCGTTCATTTCCGTCCTTGAGTTGATCTAGGAAGGGAAGCATGCAATCTTTGTAAGTTGGAATAGCCATGCGACCAATGATATCGGGGCGGCGCTATGTCATTTCAAACCGGACCTCATTGAAAAACGATGACCTGGGTGACCGATGAGTTGCCGAGTACTCTTGAGTGCTTACTAAAAAAGTTAATGCTGCCCCTGGCATTCGAGCGACGTCCCCCCAATTTCAGCAGCACTGATCCTTGGAGTGCTAGTCCTACAGCCTGACAGCAATTTCGGAAGCACCGATGCTGTGACATTCGCCTGTGACTGCAAATGGCCCACAGCGGCGGTCTGTATTTTGGTAACTATGGCTTAGAAAAAGTTAGAACTCACTCCGCTCAAAACTCATATGAATGCCGGTTTTCCACAAAAGCCCCTGACTTGGCAGTTTGAAAACCTCAGCCAGTTCAACAGCTTGCAGATGGGGATTGAAGAATGGAAACTTTGAAGAAAGTTTGCATGGCGGAGAGGGTGGGATTCGAACCCACTGTACCTTGCGGTACGCCTGATTTCGAGTCAGGTACATTCGGCCACTCTGCCACCTCTCCGCGTGGGCTGGATTCTATCAGCCGCGTAACTTGGCTATCGCTTGCGCGGCGTCTTTGGGGTTGTCAAAACCTTCGCTTTGAAACACCAGCTGGCCGTTGGCGTCTAGCTGCTTGAAGTAAAACTTGCCGTCGCTCTCACGGTATTGCTTGAAGCTGCCCTGGCTGGCCTTGGCCGCTTTTGCCTGCACAGGCGCGCTGTTGCTGCGCAAATCCCGCAAGCCCACTGCCTGGCGCAAGGTGGCGGTGAAGGGGGTGGCAATTGCCCGGGCTTTACCCGCGCCAGCCAGCAAAATTCGCTCCAGTTCGGCCGGGTTGTTGATAAGCGCTTCATAGGTGTTGCGCATGGGCGCGATTTCCTGGTCGATACGCTCAAACAGCAGTTGCTTGGCCTCACCCCAGGCAATGCCGTCGGCAAACGCCTGGCGCAATGCGGCAGTTTCTGCGCTGGTTCCAAATGCCTGGTAGAGCTGAAACAGCGCTGAACCCTCGGTCTCTTTGGGCTCGCCGGGTGCGCGCGAGTCGGTCTTGATGCCGGCAATCTGTTTTTGCAGGTGATCGCGCGGCGCAAACAGGGCAATGGTGTTGTCGTAGCTTTTGCTCATCTTGCGGCCGTCCAGGCCGGGCAAGGTGGCCACATTGTCTTCAATGGCGGCCTCGGGCAGCACAAAGTGGTTGCCATAGCGGTGGTTGAAGCTCGAAGCCATGTCACGCGCCATCTCGATGTGCTGGATCTGGTCGCGCCCCACTGGCACTTGGTGGGCGTTGAACATCAGAATGTCGGCGGCCATGAGCACCGGGTACATGAACAGGCCGGCCGTGACATCCATGTCGGCGTCTATGCCCGCTGCGGTATTTTTGTCAACCGAGGCCTTGTAGGCGTGGGCGCGGTTAAGCAGGCCCTTGCCGGTCACGCACGTGAGCAGCCAGGTGAGTTCCGGGATTTCTGGAATGTCGGACTGCCGGTAAAAGGTCACACGCTCAGGGTCCAGACCGGCGGCGATCCAGGTGGCGGCAATCTCCAGCGTGGAGCGCTGGATGCGGGCGGGCTCGTCAATTTTGATCAGGGCGTGGTAGTCGGCCAGAAAATAAAAGCTTTCGACACCGGGCGACAAACTGGCTGCAACGGCCGGGCGGATGGCACCGACATAGTTGCCCAGATGCGGCGTGCCTGAGGTGGTGATGCCGGTGAGGACGCGGGTAACAGTCATACGAATAGAGGTTAACGAGAGGTTAACGAAACAGCAGGGCCAGGGGGGTGACCATGAGCGAGATGACGAGCTTGCCCGCCGCCATGAGGGGCTGCAGCCACAGGCTACCCACCACACCGGCAATGACCAGGCCCATGACGATAAAAAAGCCAAAAGGCTCCACCCTGTCAAGCAATGCGGCTTGTGGCCTGGGCAGCAGACCCACCAAAATACGTCCGCCGTCCAGCGGCGGCAGCGGAAACAAATTAAAGGCCCACATGATCAGGTTGACTTTGATGCCGGCATCGGCCATTTCCACAAAAAAACGTTCTTCAATACCCACGCCGTTGAGGGTGACAAACAGCACCGCCCAGGCGATGGCCTGAATGAAGTTGGAGGCCGGACCTGCCAACGCCACCCAGATCATGTCGCGCTTGGGGTTGCGCAGTTTGTCAAAGCGCACCGGCACCGGCTTGGCATAGCCGAACAAAAACGCCCCGGAGGTTGCAAAGTACAGCAGCAGGGGCATGAGCAGTGTGCCCACCGGGTCAATGTGTCGCAGGGGATTGAGGCTGACGCGCCCGAGCATCCAGGCCGTGTTGTCACCAAAATGCCGGGCCGCATAGCCGTGGGCGGCCTCATGGATGGTGATGGCAAACAACACCGGCAAGGCGTAGATGAGGACGGTTTGAATCAGGTGTGTGGGGTCCATGACGCGGATTGTCTCAGAGCCGTGCGGCTGACGGACTTCAGGCCAGGCCTGACAGGCCAATCGCGGCCAGACTGCCACGGCCCTGACGCAGCACCACCGGCTCGCCATCGGTCAAGTCCACCACGGTCGTGGGCTCATGGGCGCAAGCCCCGGCGTCCAGGACAGCGGCGATCTGGTGTTCATAACGGTCACGGATGTCGTGCGCATCATTGAGGGGTTCGGTTTCGCCTTTCGCTATCAATGTTGTAGCTATCAAGGGGCTGTCGTGCAGGGCCAGAAGCGACTGGAGCACATGGTGGTCAGGCACGCGCAAGCCGATGGTCTTGCGCGCAGGGTGGCTCAGGCGGCGTGGCACTTCCTTGGTGGCTTCCAGAATGAAGGTGTAGGGCCCAGGGGTGGCAGCCTTGATCAGGCGGAATTGTTTGTTGTCCACCCGGGCATAGTTGGACAGCTCGGCCAGGTCGCGGCAGAGCAGGGTTAGGTGGTGTTTGTCGTCCACCCCGCGGATGCGGCGCAACTGGTCTGAGGCGGCCTTGTCGTCCAGATGGCAGACCAAGGCGTAGCTGGAGTCAGTGGGCACGGCCACAATGCCGCCCTTGTCAAGCAGCGCTACGGCTTGCTTGAGCAGCCTGATCTGCGGGTTGTCTGGATGAACTTCAAAAAACTGCGCCATAAATCCGTCTTAAATGATTAACTTTCCACCACCTGGGGCACGACGCGTCGCTCAATGACCGACAGCCATGCGCACGCGGCACCGCACAGGGCAATCAACACCATGCCAGCACTGGCCCACTGATCAGGCAGGTGGTTGAACACCAGATACCCACCCAGCATGGCAAAGCCGATCTGGGTATACAAAAACGGGGTGAGGGTGGCTGCCGTGGTGCGGCGGTAGGCCATGATGAGGAAGAAATGTCCAATGGTGCCCATGGCACCCATGAGCATCAAGCCGGCCCATAGCCCCACGGTTTGCGGCCACATCCAGATGAAGGGCAGGGCCAGGGAGGCCAACAGGGTACCCACCCAGCCGGTATAAAAATGCATGGTCACCGTGTCTTCGGTGTTGACCATCTTTCGGGTCAGCACCTGAAAGCTGGCATAACACCCCACTTGCACCAAGGGCAGCAGCATGGTCCAGTTAAAGAGCTCACTGCCGGGACGAATAATCAACAGGGTGCCCACAAAACCACCAGACACCAAAACCCAGCGCAGGGGCGAAATCCGCTCGCCCAGGTGGGTGCTGGCCAGCACGGTGATCACCAGCGGGGTGAGCATGGCAATGGCGGTGAACTCGCCCACCGGCATGAGGGTCAGGATAAAAAACGTGAGCAGGCTGGTGAGCAACAACAGCAAGCCCCTGAGCGCATGGAGTTTGGGATGCCGGGTATGCAGCAGACTAAGCCCGCGCACCGGCAGCATGACTACGGTGGTGGCCACGGCCTGAAACAGGTAGCGGAACCACAGGGCCCACAAGACCGGCACGCTCAGGCTGACCCACTTGGTGGTGGTGTCCAGCGTGGCAAAGCAGGCCATGGCTGCGACCGTGAGCACAATGCCGGTCAGATGGCGTGTGTCGGGCGCGGTGACCTTCACTGGATACGGTCCGCCAGCAACTCCCACACGGGGGTGAGCTTGCCGGGCAGATAGGGCAGGGTGCCCAGATCGGTGTGGGATTCATCCGGGCTGTGAAAATCACTGCCGCGGGAGGCTGCCAGCCCGAACTCCAGCGCCATATCGGCATAAGTGATGTACTCAGCCGCGGTATGACTGCCGGTAATGACTTCCACACCCCGTCCGCCATGGGCCTTGAACTCACTGAACAGGGCGAACTCTTCATTGGGTGTAAACCCATAGCGCGCCGGGTGGGCAATAACGGCCACACCGCCGGCCTGGGTGATCCAGGCCACCGCATCGCCCAGACTGGCCCAGCGGTGGGGTACAAAACCGGGCTTGCCTTCGGTGAGGTATTTGCGAAACACCTCATTGGTTTCTTTACACACCCCGGACTCGACCAGAAAGCGGGCAAAGTGGGTGCGCGAGATCAGCTCCGGGTTGCCGGCAAACTTCAAGGCACCTTCATAAGCGCCCCGGATACCCACCAGCGCCAGGCCGTCGGACATTTCCTGCGCACGCTGACCGCGCCCGCCGCGTGTGTGCAGCAGCCCTTGCTGGATACGCGGGTCCTGGGCGTCAAAGCCCAGGCCGACAATGTGCACGGTTTTACCGGCAAAGGTGATGGAAATCTCGGTGCCGCTGAGGTATTTCATGCCCAGCGCCTTGGCTGCAGCTGCGGCGCGCTGCTGGCCACCAACCTCGTCGTGGTCGGTCAGGGACCACAGCTCAACCCCATTGGCATGCGCCCGTGCGGCCAAAGCCTCGGGCGTGAGCGTGCCGTCGGAGACCACAGAGTGGCAATGCAGGTCGGCGTTAAGAATTGAGCTCACAGGTTCATTCTAGGGGGTCTGGGCAGAAGTCGCCGGTGACACTCAGACCTCAGCCCCCTCCACCATGAAACGCACGCGCCGCTGGCCATTCCATTCATCAGCGTCGAGCCGAAAAGCCAGGGTTACGCGTTGGGGTAACGGCTCGGTGCGACCGAACCAGATGCCGTCAACCGGCTGGCCCTGGTGTTTGAGCTTGAGGGCGAGGTGCTTCTCGCCAACCAGCCGCTGGGAAACCACTTCAACCTCTTCGCAAAAAGTGGGTGCGGCAAAACCCTGACCCCAGACTTCGCGCTGCAAGGTGTCGACCATCTCGGTGCGGCGGTACTCGGGCAGCAAGGGGCCATCGGTTTCCAGGCGGCGCGTCAGGGTGGCAGCGTCCAGCCACTGGCTGGCCACTTCGTTGAGGCCTTGCTCGAAATCGTCAAAATGCGCTTCGTCTATGGTGCATCCGGCGGCCATGGCGTGGCCGCCAAAGCGCAGCAGCACGCCGGGATAGCGTTTGGCCACCAGATCGAGTGCATCTCGCAGGTGAAAGCCCGGGATCGAGCGGCCCGAGCCTTTGAGTTCGTGTTCCCGGCCTGCTGCGCCGCTGCTGGCAAATACAAAAGCCGGGCGGTGCAGCTTGTCCTTGATGCGCGAAGCCACAATGCCGACTACACCTTCATGAAAGTCAGGGTCAAACACGCAGATGGCCGGCGGTGGTTCCTCACTGTCGTCAAACAGCGATTCGGCAATCTGCAGGGCCTGTTCGCGCATGTCGCCCTCAATCACGCGGCGTTCGCGGTTGATGGCATCCAGCGTTTTGGCCAGCGCATCGGCCTGGGCCGGATCGTCGGTGAGCAGGCATTCGATGCCCAGCGTCATGTCACTGAGCCGTCCGGCGGCGTTGATGCGCGGCCCCAGCGCAAAGCCGAAATCAAAGGTGGTGGCGTTGGCAGCAATGCGACCGGCTGCGACAAACAGACGCGCCAGGCCAACCGGCATGGCTCCGGCGCGTATGCGCTTGAGGCCCTGGGCCACCAGGCGGCGGTTATTGGCATCTAGCCGCACCACATCGGCCACGGTGCCCAAGGCCACCAGCGGCAGCAGGGCATCAAGTTTGGGCTGTTGATCAATGGTGAACATGCCCCGCTGGCGCAACTCGGCCCGCAGGGCCAGCAGCACATAAAACATCACACCAACACCGGCGATGGATTTGCTGGGAAATCCGCAGCCGGGCTGGTTGGGGTTGACGATGACATCAGCCTCGGGCAGCGGGATCGTGCCTTCGGCATTGGCCGCTGCCGGCAGGTGGTGGTCTGTCAACAGCACCTGCAAGCCCAAGGCCTTGGCGCGGGCCACACCGTCCATACTGGCAATGCCGTTGTCGACGGTGATCAGCACCTCAGCGCCGCTGGCCTTGACACGTTCGGCAATCGGTGCGGTCAGGCCATAGCCATCGACCACGCGGTCGGGCACGATGTAGCTGACGTGTTTGGCCCCCAGCATGCGCAGGCCGCGCGGCGCCACGGCACAGGCAGTGGCACCATCGCAGTCGTAATCGGCCACCACACACAGCTTTTTGTTCTGCGACATGGCATCGGCCAGCAAAACGGCAGCTTCGGCCAGGCCTTTCATGCCGGCGCTATCGGCGCAACCTTGAGGTGGCAGCAACTTGGCCAGGCCGTCGTCCAGCTCATCCTTGCTTTGCACCCCGCGTGCAGCGTACAACTGCGCCAGCAGTGGGTGCACGCCGGCTTGTTGCAGGGCCCAGGCAGCGCGTGGGGGAATGTCTCTAGCTACCAACTTCATAGCGTACTTAACAGTTTGGATAAGGGTTTAGGGGCTATTTTGTTCATGATTTGCGTCCAGAGGCGTTGGGGTGTCAGGGTAAAAGTTTGGGCATGCTGATCACCGCAGAGTGTCAGCGTATGCTCGCCGCCCTGCGCCAGTGCATCAAGCAGGGCGCGGCAATCGGTGGCGTCCATGTCTTGCCAGGCTTGAGCCCAGGCGGTCGCGTCCTGGCGCAAGGCAGCGCTGGCCAGGCAGCGCGGGACAACCCATTGTTTGGCCTGAAGGATTTGGGGCGTGACGGGTGGAGAACTGGCCCAGAACGAGTTGACCGCAACCGCACCGCGCTGCGCCCGCAGGTCATTGACCGGGTGGGTGTAGAGCAGCATCTGCATTTCGTTTTGCAGGCGGTTGAGCTTGGCGGCGGCAGGTGTTTTGTTCAACCAGTCGTCGATGTTGCGGCCGGTAACCCGGTCTGTTGAGGCCAGTGGTAAATCCCGGAACAGCTCGCCCTGAGCAAGCCAGACGCCGGAGCGCTCATGGCTCAGATCAATACCGTCTTCTTGAAAATAGGGTTGCATGGCATTGAGCAAGGCGCGGGATTCATCCTCGCTCAGGTCCAGATCCTCCGGGTTGCCCATGATCACCTGGCCCTGGCCGACTTGCCAGTGGCAGGGCGTGATGCGTGCGCAGGCGATGGCGCTGGTCTCTGTGTCAGCCGGTATGGCACGGGCCAACACGCGCTCATGCGGCATCAGCAACGATTCGGCGCTTGCCGTGTCCAGGGGGCCGGGGCTCAGGCGCTGCAGCAATCGGGCCAGGTTGGGCAGCTTCAGGGTGGGTGCCAGCGCCAGAAAAGCGGCCTCGTTGCGGCTGGCAAAGGGAATCAGAAGGTGCATATTGCGTTTATCCAGGTTGGTCTATTGTCCGGTTTTTGACCAGTGGCAAGCCGGGCGGCAAATATCGCCAATAATGGCCGGTTGATCTTCACGCTTTATGGACACCCTCTCCCAATGCCTATGCTGACTGAACTGCCCTACGAGCTGGTGCTGGGCTGGCGCTATACCCGGGCCGGCAGGTCTACCCGGCGCAACGGTTTCATCTCCTTTATTTCCGGCGTGTCCATGCTGGGCATTGCGCTGGGTGTGGCTGCGCTGATCATTGTGCTCAGTGTGATGAATGGCTTTCAGAAAGAGGTGCGCGACCGCATGCTGGGCGTGGTGTCGCACATCGAAATTTTTGCGCCCAATGGGGCTGCGCTGCCCGATGTCAACCTGACCCTGGCCCAGGCCCGGGCCAATCCGCAGGTTGTGGGTGCTGCGCCTTTCATCGCAACCCAGGCTTTGCTGGCAAGGGGTGAGGACATGAAAGGGGCCATCGTCCGGGGCATCGACCCGACCCGCGAGGCGGATGTGACCGATCTGGCCGTCACCCTGAAAAACGGCGCTTTGGCGCGGCTGGTGCCGGGTGAGTTCGGGGTGGTTCTGGGCGGTGAGCTGGCGCGCGCGCTGGGCGTGCGCGAGGGCGACAAGCTGACGCTGGTGGCCCCCGGTGGCCAGGTCACGCCAGCGGGTGTAGTGCCACGCTTGAAGCAGATGACGCTGGTGGGTACTTTTGACTCAGGCCACTATGAATACGACTCTGGCCTGGTGATGATGCACCTGGATGATGCCGCCAAAATCTTCCGGCTTGAAGGACCCACGGGCATCCGCCTCAAGCTCAAAGACCTGCATCAGGCGCGCGAAGTGGCGGCACAACTGGCGGTAACGCTGAGCGGGGAATTGATGATCCGCGACTGGACGCGGCAAAACCGCACCTGGTTTGCCGCCGTACAACTGGAAAAACGCATGATGTTCATCATCCTGACCCTCATCGTGGCGGTGGCCGCCTTTAATCTGGTCAGTACGCTGGTAATGACGGTGACCGACAAGCGTGCCGACATTGCCATTCTTCGCACCTTGGGGGCGAGCCCGAAGAGCATCATGGGCATTTTTGTGGTGCAGGGGGCCATGGTGGGCGTGATCGGTACCCTGGCCGGGCTGCTGCTGGGTCTTGGCGTTGCCTTCAACATTGATGTGCTGGTGCCGGCTCTGGAGAAACTTTTGAACGCCAGCTTTTTGCCGCGTGATATCTACCTGATCAGCCGAATGCCCAGCGAGCCGCAGCAGGCCGATATCCTGCCGGTGGCGCTGATTTCACTGGGCCTGGCCTTTGTGGCTACCCTGTATCCGAGCTGGCGCGCCAGCCAGGTCAACCCGGCTGAGGCACTGCGTTATGAATAAAGTTTCCACAGGCGCAGATATGCCTGCTGCGCCGCTCACGCCGTCTGAAATGGTGTTGAACGCCCAGGGCCTGACCAAGCGTTTTACGGAGGGCCGGCTGGATGTAACCGTGCTCCAAGGTGTGGATTTGAAGGTGCGTGCGGGTGAAACGCTGGCGATTGTGGGGGCTTCGGGTTCTGGCAAAAGCACACTGCTGCATTTGTTGGGCGGGCTCGATGCTCCCACCGGTGGAACAGTCGAGCTCTATGGCCAGGACCTTGCAAGCCTGCCGGCCGCGCAGCAAGGCAGACTGCGCAACCGCTATCTGGGCTTTGTTTACCAGTTTCACCACCTGTTGCCCGAGTTCAGCGCCCGCGATAACGTGGCCATGCCTTTGTGGATACGGCGTATGCCGCGCGCGCAAGCCGCTGGTGTGGCCGCCAGGTTATTGGCCGCCGTGGGGCTGCATGACCGCTTGCACCACCGGCCGGCCGAACTCTCGGGGGGTGAGCGCCAGCGCGTGGCCATTGCCCGTGCCCTGGTCACCCAACCGGCGTGTGTGTTGGCCGACGAACCTACCGGCAACCTGGACCGCAGCACGGCCGATGGCGTGTTCGACCTGATGCTGCAACTCGCGCGCGAGCACGGCACCGCCTTTGTGGTTGTGACACACGACCAAAGCCTGGCGGCCAGGTGCAACAGGCAGTTGCAGTTGGTGCAGGGCCGCTTGTCAGAGAATCCGGTTAAACCACAGCAGTGACAGGCCTGCTGAGGTCATGGCCAGAACAGCGGCCAGCAGCGCCAGCAGGCCTGAGATTTCGGTTTCTTTTTTCTCCACCATGATGCGGCTGCCCAGCTTTTCGTAGACGTGCTTGAGGTTTTCTGCCGTTCCGGCATAGAAATACTCACCCTGGGTTTTGCTGGCAATCGCCTTGAGGGTTTCTTCGTCCAGACGCACATGCATGGACCAGCCGTCAAAACCAACCGTTTCGCCACCCACGGTGCCTATGCCCACGGTGTAGACACGGATGCCGCGGTCAGCGGCGAGCTTGGCCGCTTCCATGGAGTCCACACCCGTGGTGCGTTGCCCGTCTGTGAGCAAAATGATAGCTGCTGAGCCATATGAGCCGGGGGCTACAGGCGTAAATTGCTTGGGAGCTGCGGTAGGCGACTGGTCGATGGCGGTGCCGCGCTGGCGATCGCGTCCGTTCATCATGGCGTTGAGGTCGATGCCGGCATCCGGAAAAATCGTGGCCAATGACAGCACCAGCCCGTTGCCGATGGCCGTGCCGCGTTGCATCTGAAAGCGGTCAATCGCTGCCACCAGGTCTTCGCGGTTGACGGTGGGTACCTGGACCAGCTGGGCCGATCCGGCAAAAGCCACGATGCCCACTTTGACATCGCGCGGGACCTGTGTCAAAAATGCTTTGGCGGCATCCTGGGCGGCCACCAGCCGGTTGGGTTTGACGTCGGTGGCGCGCATGCTGCCCGACACATCCATGGCCAGCATGATGGTTTCTTGCAGGATGGGCAGCGAGATGACCGCCAGGGGCCGTGAGGCAGCCAGCAGCATCACCGCCACCGACAGCAAGAACAACACGGGGGGAATATGGCGACGCAAGCTTTGGCCTGTGCCCATGGCCTCCTTGATGAGTGACAGGCTGGCGTAGCGAACCACCATTTTCTTCTTGCGTCTGAGCAGCCACAGGTACAGCAGCACCAGCAGCGGCACAAGCAGCAGCAGCCATAGCAGCTGCGGCCAGATGAAAACCAGCGGGAATGCGGCGGTGTTGTTCATGCCATTTCCTTGGAATGGTGGGTGGCTTGGGGTGTGCGCCTGCGATTCTGGTGTTGGCGCAAAGTGGCAAAGCGCAGCAGCGCGTCGGCCAGGTCGTCATCGGTGCAAAGCTCCAAGGTGTCCACTCCGGCACGCATCAGGGACTGGCGCAAGACGGCTTCGCGTTGCTCGGACAAGGCAGCAAAGCGCTTGCGAAAAGCGGCGTTGGAGGTGTCGACCAGAATCTGCTCGCCGGATTCGGCATCCACCATGGGCAGCAGCCCCAGGTCAGGCAACTGGCGTTCCATGGGATCGATCAGCCGTACCGCCACCACATCATGGCGCTGGGCCAATTGCCCCAGCGGTTTTTCCCAGCCGGGCTCACTGAAAAAATCGGACACCACAAAGACGGTACAGCGGCGTTTGAACAGTGTGGCACCGGCTTGAACCAGCTGGTCCAGGCGGGTGCTGGCACCCTGATGCTGGCCACGCCAATCCGGCCTGGCCTGAATGGCCCCCAGCAGATGCAGCACATGCAGCCGGCTGGCCCCAGGTGGCAAAACCCGGTTGATCCCCAGGGTGTTTGAATGCTTCTCAGCGCTGCCATAAAGCACCGCGCCTACCCGGTTGCCGTGGCGGGTGAGCAGCCGTGCCAGCACCGCTACAAAGTCAGCACAGGTGTCACGTTTGCGCCTGGCACCCGAACCAAAATCGACCGAGGGGCTGAGGTCCAGCACAAACCAGGCGGCCATTTCCCGGTCTTCGGTGAACACGCGCACATGGGGCGTGTGTTGCCGGGCAGTGACGTTCCAGTCGATGTGGCGCACGTCGTCATGGAGCTGGTATTCGCGCAAGTCGGCCAGGTCCATGCCGGTGCCCCGCAACAGGGTGCGGTAGTTGCCCTGGAGCAAACCGTCCAGGCGCTTGAGTACCGTCCACTCAAGGCGTTGCAACAGTTGTTCTGCCCCGGTGCCCAGCATGGTGTTCAGGCGGCCTGACGTTCGTGTTCAAGGGGCTTGGGTGGCGCAGGAACCTTGGCCATGATCTGTGCAATCAGGGTGTCGGCATCCAGGCCCTTGGACAAGGCCTCGTAAGACAGCACCAGCCGGTGGCGCAGCACATCGGGGACCAGGTCGCTCATGTCTTCAGGCAGGGCGTAGCTGCGCCCGCGCAGCAAGGCCAGTGCGCGGGCACCTTCAACCAGGTTGATGGTGGCGCGCGGGCTCGCGCCGAAGGTCAAGTAAGCCGCCATGTCTTTCAGACCCAGGGCTTGTGGCTTGCGGGTTGCACTGACCAGCCGTACGGCATATTGGATCAGGCTGGGGTCGACATACACCTGGCGGCAAACCTGCTGCAGGCCAGCCAGTTGTTCGGTGGTGGCTACAGGACTGACCGCAACGGCAGGGCCGGTGACACGCTGCACGATGACAAACTCTTCCTCGTCGGTGGGGTAGTCAACCAGCACCTTCATCATGAAGCGATCCACCTGCGCCTCAGGCAAGGGGTAAGTGCCCTCGGTCTCGATCGGGTTTTGTGTGGCCATGACCAGAAAAGGCTCGGGCACGCGGTGGCTGACGCCAGCGATGGTGACTTGTCGCTCCTGCATGACTTCAAGCAACGCGCTTTGCACCTTGGCTGGTGCACGGTTGATTTCATCGGCCAGCAGCAGGTTGGTAAAGACCGGGCCGAGCGAGGTGGAGAAGTCGCCGGTTTTCTGGTTGTAGATGCGGGTACCCACCAGGTCAGCCGGTACCAGATCGGGGGTGAACTGGATGCGCTTGAATTGGCCATGTACGGCGTTGGCCAGGGTTTTGATGGTCAGGGTTTTGGCCAGTCCGGGCACACCTTCAACCAGCAAGTGGCCCTGAGCCAGCATGGCCACCATGACCCGCTCGAGAAACCGGTCCTGGCCCACGACCACCCGTTTGACTTCAAAAAGGATTTGCTCCATGAGCTGTGCAGTGGGCGGGTTGTGGGTCTCAGGGGTGTGCATGGGCTTGGGCTCCAAGGGGGTGGAATCAGTGGGGAACAGCGCAGTGGGCTTTAGAAGGGCGGCATGCCCGCTGCGGCGGCGGCATTTTCAATCGGCACGGCAAAGCCGATGCCAATGAAGGTGCGTTGCTGAGAGGGGTTGAGGATGGCGGTGACGATGCCCACCACTTCGCCGTCCATGGTCACCAGCGGGCCACCGGAATTACCCGGATTGGCGGCTGCGTCAAACTGGATCAGGTTGGAAATGCCCTGCCTGCCCTCTTGCGTGCGGTAGGTGCGCTGGAGGCCGGAAATCACCCCTGCAGAGGCAGAAGGGCCGATGCCAAAGGGAAAGCCTACCGCGAGTACTTCATCACCGGGCAGCAGATCGGCCGTGGAGCGCATGGTGGCCGCGCTCAGGTCGTCGGGGATCTTGTGGGCCTGCAGCACGGCCAAATCGTTGTGCTCCTGCACGCCCGTGATGTGGGCGGTGGACTCCAGGCCATCAGCAAACGTGACCCGGATGGACTGCGCGCCCTGGACCACGTGCAAGTTGGTCAAAATCACGCCCTTGTCCACAATGACAACGCCGGTGCCAACGCCGTATTCAACATCCTCGCTACCATCTTTGGATTTGACCAACCCCACCACCCGGACTACGGAAGGCAGGATGGTCTGGTAGGCGCGGGAGGCTGCCGAGGGCAGCAGGGTGGTCTCCAGGGTTTTGAGAACCGCCGCATTGATGTCTTTTTGCGCCAGGGCTCTGGGCTGTACGCTTAGCAAATAGCCCATACCGGCCACCAGAATCAGGGCCAGCAGGGCGATGACCGACCACAACAGACGAGGATCGGACGCAGAAACCGCGCCCAATCGGGCCTTCAATGTCGGCCTGACAGGCACCGGGGGTGCATCTGGGCCGGGTTCTGCTCCAGATTTTTCGTTGACCCCCGACGGGGAGTCGCTGTAGAACACATGACGTCGCATTCGTTCACCTGAGTGGTCAAGTTGACAATGAAAACTTCTGCAAATCTGAGGTTACGTTAGCATGGTTCAAACGGTCATGCACGCGCAGCTCACGATGGCCGACCTGCTTGCTGACCAACTTGCCCAAAAGACTTTGCCTCTATGACTGTCTGGATTGATACCCACTGCCATCTCGATGCCAATGAATTCGGCGCTTCTGCCCAGGAAATCCGAAGCAATGCCGCTACAAAAGGTGTAGCGCTTTGCGTTTATCCAGCAGTTGAAGTGGCTAATTTCGACCTGGTGCGCCAGTTGGCTCATGCCACGGGCGACGCCTATACGCTGGGCATTCACCCCTTGTATGTCAAGCATGCTGGCGATGAGGATTTACAGCGCCTGCAAGAGGCGCTCCATCAACACCGGGATGATCCGCGACTAGTGGCGGTGGGCGAAATCGGGCTGGATTTTTTTGTGCCCGAGCTCTCGCAAAGTCCCCTCAAAGAGCGTCAGCTGTTTTTTTATAGGGCTCAGCTCAAGCTCGCGCGGCAATTCGGCTTGCCTGTCATTTTGCATGTGCGCCGCTCTGCGGACCAGTTGCTCAAGGGTTTGCGGGATGTGATGGCCAGGGACGGCGTGGACCCAAAGACGCCTCAGGCCTGGCGAGGCATTGCCCACGCCTTCAATGGCAGCGCCCAGCAGGCGCAGGCATTTATCAATCTGGGGTTCAAGCTGGGTTTTGGCGGTGCCTTGACCTATGTCCGCGCCAACCAGTTGCGCCGTCTGGCCGTCACACTGCCCTTGGAGGCCATCGTGCTGGAGACGGACGCGCCTGACATGCCGCCGCATTGGCTCTACACCACGGCCGATCAGCGTGCCTTGGGCGTGCCACAGGGGCGCAACAGTCCTGGCGAGTTGCCCGCCATCGGTGCAGAACTGGCGGCTCTACGCGGGATTTCGGTTCAAGCGCTGGCCAGTGCAACGACCCAAAACGCCCTCAAGGCATTACCCCGTTTGGAGATAATGCGCCATCCTGACCCCTTTCAAGGGGCTCTGAGCCACAGTGCCCCTAACCCACGAGATGCCACCATCCCTGAAGCCTGATTTGCCTGAGGTCCATTTTTCTGATGAGGGGCCGGTGCGGCATCTGCATCTCGGGAGCATATGGATACAGGGCTCCATGAAGCTTGATGAACCCAATGCGCTGGTTCATGCCTACATTGAGCGCATGATGGCGTGGCTGATGTTTGTCGATCCGGCCAGCGTGAAGCAGCGACTGGCCATGCAACTGGGTCTGGGGGCTGGCTCGCTGACCAAATTTTGTGCCAACGTGATTCGCATGAAGACGGTGGCCCTGGAAATCAATCCTCAGGTGCTTGTGGCATGCCGGGGCTGGTTCAAGCTGCCGGCAGACAACGCGCGCCTGCAGGTCATCCTGGCCGATGCGGCCCAGGAAATCAAAGATCCGAAATGGTGGGGTACGGTTGATGCCCTTCAGGTGGATTTGTACGACCATGAAGCGGCTGCACTGGTGCTTGACAGCGTGGCTTTTTATACCGATTGCCGGCGAATGCTGACACCCAGTGGCATCATGAGCGTGAACCTGTTTGGTCGCTCCTCGAGCTTTGACCGCAGCGTGGAGAAAATGGCACAGGCCTTCGGGCAGGAGGCCATTTGGGCCTTCAAGGCAACGCGTGAGGGCAACACCGTGGTCTTGGCCCGGCGCACACCTGATATTCCCAAATATGCAGTGCTGGCCGAACGTGCCGAATTCATTCAGACTCAGTGGGGTCTGCCGGCTCTCAAATGGCTTCGAGGATTCAAACCTGTCTCTGCATGAGTGAACCACCGACTTCCACAAACCCTGAGAAAACGCGGCATGCCGGCGCCTTGGATTGGCGCAGTCTGGTCAAGTGGTTGCTGGCCGACGGCCTGATCTCTGAGGACGAGGCCAGGCGCACCACAGCCCGCTGTGCCCAGGCCGAGAGTGTTCAGCACCCCCTTTTACGTTTGGCCAGCGTATCGATACGCCGTGCAGCAGATGGCAAGCCGTGGGACATCGAAACCCTTACCCAGTGGCTGGCAGGGCGCGCAGGGCTGGACTATTTGCGCATAGACCCGCTCAAGGTCGATGTGGCCAAGGTGGCTGACATGATGAGTGCGGCCTATGCCGAGAGGCACAAGGTGTTGCCTGTGCAGGTCACGGCCGCCGAGGTGGTGGTGGCAACGGCGGAGCCGTTCATCACCGACTGGGTTGGTGAAGTGGAGCGACAGTCGCGCCGCACAGTACGCCGGGTGCTTGCGAGTCCGCAGGAGATCCAGCGTTTCACGGCTGAATTTTTTGCGCTGGCCAAGTCTGTGCGTGCTGCACAAAAATCCGGTGGCAGCAATGCCGGTGCCAGCTTTGAGCAATTGGTGGAATTGGGCAAAGGCAACCAGCAGCTCGATGCCAATGATCAGGGTGTCGTTCAGGTGGTCGATTGGCTGTGGCAGTATGCATTTGACCAGCGTGCCAGCGACATCCATCTGGAGCCACGGCGCGAGCAGGGCGTCATCCGTTTTCGCATCGACGGCGTGCTGCTTGCGGTCTACCAGGTGCCTATGGGGGTACTTCAGGCGATGACCGCACGTATCAAGTTGCTCGGTCGCATGGATGTGATGGAAAAGCGACGTCCGCAGGATGGCCGCATCAAGACACGCAATACCCGTGGCGACGAAGTGGAGCTGCGCCTCTCTACCCTGCCCACGGTTTTTGGCGAGAAGATGGTGATGCGGATTTTTGACCCCTACACCGCCACCAAGGAACTCGATGCGTTGGGCTTTACGCCGCATGACGCCCAACGCTGGGAAACCCTGACGAAGCGGCCCTACGGCATCATTCTGGTCACCGGGCCTACCGGTTCGGGCGAGACCACAACCCTGTACTCCACCCTCAAACGCTTGTCGACAGAGGAGGTCAATGTCAGCACGGTGGAAGACCCGGTCGAGATGATTGAGCCGGCCTTCAACCAGACCCAGGTGCAGACGCACCTGGACTTTGGTTTTCCTGAAGGGCTGCGCGCCTTGATGCGCCAAGACCCGGACATCATCATGGTGGGTGAAATCCGAGACTTGCAAACTGCCGAGATGGCGGTGCAGGCAGCCTTGACCGGTCACCTGGTGTTTTCAACCCTGCACACCAACGACGCGCCTTCGGCATTCACGCGCATGATGGAACTGGGTATCGCGCCCTACTTGCTCAATGCCACGGTGTTGGGTGTGCTGGCGCAACGACTGGTGCGAACGCTGTGCGTGCGATGCAAAGTGCCTGACCCGGATGCCACACGCGAGGCTTTGGCGGAGCTGGTCAGACCCTGGCAGATCAATGGGGATTACAAGCCCTACAAGTCGGTTGGCTGCGTGGAGTGCCGCATGACCGGTTTTTTGGGTCGCATGGGACTGTATGAGCTGCTGGTGGTGAGCGAAGCGTTCAAGGCCCGCGTCAGTCGTGAAACTGGTATTGAGGTCTTGCGCCGTCAGGCTGTGACAGATGGCATGCGACCACTGCGTTTGGCCGGGGTATTGCGTGTGGCCGAGGGTCTGACCGTGATCGAGGAAGTGTTGACTTCTACCCCTGCGCTGACCTGAGTCCATACCAGCGGCTTTGCCGGACAAGACCCAACAACTCTGGGGTTTACCCTTAGATTTTTTGCGCTTGGCATTACTTTTGCGTAGGTGTAATCCACATTGTTTTTGTTGCAACTTTGGATGCAAAATCGCGGGTTGTTATTTCGAACTAGGAGAACCTCTGTGAAAATCAAAAGTCAGAAAGACTTTTTCTGTGGTCTGATGTTCCTGCTGGTAGGCGTCGCTTTCGCATGGGGTGCTACCACTTACAAAGTCGGAACCGGAGCCCGCATGGGCCCGGGTTATTTCCCGATGATGTTGGGTTTTTTGCTCGCCGCTCTTGGGGCCTTGGTTATTTTCTTCTCCCTGGTCAAATCCACCGAAAGTGGTGACAAGGTTGGGGCTTGGGCCTGGAAGCCGATTGCCTTTGTGCTCGGTGCCAACGTGGTTTTTGGAATTTTGTTGGGCGGCTTGCCCAGCATCAAGTTGCCCTCCATGGGTCTGATTGTTGCCATTTACGCCTTGGTATTTATTGCCAGCCTGGCCAGTGAAAAATTCAGGGTGCGTGATGTTTTCATACTCGCCACCATTCTGGCTATTGGCAGTTATGTCGCCTTCATCATGCTGCTCAAGCTGCAGATGCCGGTATGGCCCACGTTCATTACGGGTTAAGGAGCATAAAAAATGGAATTAATCAATAACCTGTCGCTCGGTTTTGGCGTGGCCTTCACGCCCATTAACCTGATGTATGCCTTGATAGGCTGTGTACTGGGAACGCTCATTGGCGTGCTGCCCGGCATAGGCCCGGTTGCCACCATTGCCATGCTTCTGCCTGCCACCTACGCTTTGCCCCCGGTGTCGGCCTTGATCATGCTTGCCGGTATTTACTACGGAGCCCAGTACGGCGGTTCGACCACGGCGATTTTGGTCAATTTGCCAGGAGAGTCATCTTCGGTGGTCACGTGTATTGACGGCTACCAGATGGCCCGCAACGGTCGAGCGGGGCCGGCTTTGGCTGCCGCGGGTCTGGGTTCGTTTTTTGCCGGTTCGGTAGGCACACTAATTTTGGCGGCCTTTGCGCCGCCATTGACTGAACTGGCTTTCAAGTTCGGTCCTGCCGAATATTTCTCGCTCATGGTTTTGGGCTTGATTGGCGCTGTGGTACTGGCTTCTGGCTCGTTGCTCAAGGCCGTGGCCATGATTGTGTTGGGTTTGCTGATGGGACTGGTCGGAACCGACGTCAATTCCGGCGTTGCGCGATTTAGTTTTGGTATTCCTGAATTGACCGATGGCATCGGATTCGTGGTGGTTGCCATGGGTGTGTTCGGCTATGGCGAGATCATCAGCAACTTGTCTGTGAAGGAAAGTGAGCGCGAGGTCTTTACCGCCAAGGTGTCTGGTCTGATGCCAACCAAAGAAGACTTCAGAAACATGTTCCCGGCCGTCCTGCGTGGTACGACTCTGGGCTCTGCGCTGGGTATTTTGCCCGGTGGCGGTGCTTTGCTTGCCGCCTTCGCTGCCTATGCACTTGAGAAGAAGATGAAGATGCGACCAGGTGAAATTCAGTTTGGCAAAGGCAATATCCGCGGAATTGCCGGCCCTGAGTCTGCCAACAATGCCGGTGCACAAACTTCGTTCATTCCTTTGCTGACCTTGGGTATTCCACCCAATGCCGTGATGGCCTTGATGGTGGGTGCCATGACCATCCACAATATTCAGCCCGGCCCACAGGTCATGACCAGCAACCCCGAGTTGTTCTGGGGTCTGATTGCTTCCATGTGGTTAGGCAATGCCATGCTGATTATTCTTAATCTGCCGCTGATTGGCATGTGGATCAAGTTGCTGTCTGTGCCTTACCGCTACCTGTTCCCGGCCATTGTGCTGTTCTGCGCGATTGGTGTTTATTCCACCAATAACAATACCTTTGACATCTGGATGGTGGCCATGTTCGGTTTCATTGGCTACACCTTCGTGAAAATTGGTGCCGAACCGGCACCCTTGTTGCTCGGTTTCATCCTGGGCCCGATGATGGAAGAAAATCTGCGTCGTGCCCTGCTGCTCTCACGGGGTGACTGGACTGTATTTGTGACGCGTCCCCTGTCTGCCGGTCTATTGGCAGCGGCGGTGCTGATGGTGATCATCGTGTTGCTGCCAGCTGTGAAAAACAAGCGAAAGGAAGCCTTCGTGGATGACTGATGGCGCTGCGTGCAGCGCATCCAGAGCGGCACCTTCGGGTGCCGTTTTTCTTGTAATTGCGTTTGGGGTTTGAGGGTTTCGCGCCAATGGTGCGTCACAATAGCGGCTGGAAATCATGATGTCCCAGACCAACCTCCTGAATCAGCATGCCCTGCGACGCGGGCTGCACAACGAAATCCATGCCCGGCCGCCCGAGGCCATGGGCACGCCACTGGCCATTTCACATGTGGTGATGGTTTGCAATGCGGCCGAGCGTGAAGCCAGTCGCCAGCATGTGGCTGCACTGTTGCGGGATCACCATCTGCCGCTACCCGATGCCAATGCAAATCACATGCGGATGGACATAGGCGCGTTCAGGATGCGTTGGGAACTGCACACAGAGTTTGTGACCTGGACATTTCTGCGAACCTTGAGTACTGACTTGCCCACCAAAGACGAGCCGGATCAGGCAATCGCTGTGGTGCCTCAAGCCTGGCTGGCCGGTTTGCCGGGGCAGTGCCTGGCCAGTCTGCACTTGTGGGCGCTTGCATTGCAGGGAGATATTCCCGCCATGGTTCGCCATGTGCTGCAGGAAGACACCCTGGTGGCTTCGTCTGTGGCGGGCAACAGTGGTGAGGTTTACACCGATTTTGCGATCCACGCCGATGGTTTTTCACGGATTTTGCTGTTCATTGAAGAAATGTCGCCCCGTAGACTGGGCCGATTGGTGCAACGGCTGCTGGAAATCGAAACCTACCGCATGGCGGCTTTGCAGGGCTTGCCTGCCGCCCGGGATGCCTCGTCTGCTTTGGCGTCTGCGGAGCGGGAGCTGGCAGAACTGGCAGACTCCATTCGCAGCGTGGACCGCAGCGAAGAACCCCAGTTGCTCGACCGTTTAACCCGCCTTGCCGGGCAGGTGGAAAGTCAGCATGCGGCCACGCACTCGCGTTTTTCAGCCAGCGCAGCCTACTTTGAGCTGGTGGACAAGCGCATCGATGACATTGCCGAGACGCGCCTGCCGGGCATGCAAACCATCCGCGAGTTCATGGATCGCCGGCTGACACCGGCACGCAGCACGTGTGAATGGGCCAAGCGTCGCCAGGATTCGCTGTCGCAACGGGTCTCGCGCATCAGCAATCTGTTGCGAACCCGGGTTGAAATCGAGCAGCAACAAAGCAGTCAGGCGCTGCTGGCCGCCATGAACAAGCGCCAGGATTTGCAGATGAAGCTGCAGTCCACCGTCGAGGGGCTGTCGGTAGCTGCCATTACCTATTACATCGTCGGGCTGGTGAGCTACCTTGCCAAAGGAGCCCATGTGCTGGGCTGGCCATTGAGCGGTGAAACTACCGCTGCCCTGGCTGTCCCGCTGGTGGGGTTGACCGTCTGGTGGTCACTGCGTCGTCTGCACAAAAAAATTATCGAGCATCAAAAAGCACCATGAACTTTAATTTCTCCAACCCCTACACCACGACCCGACTGCCCATCTTTGCGCGCAACGTTGTCTCTACCTCTCATCCCTTGGCCGCACAAGCCGGTTTGCGCATGCTGCAAAAAGGTGGCAATGCAGTTGATGCTGCTGTGGCGGCGGCGGCAGTCATGACCATTGTTGAGCCGGTCAGCAACGGCTTGGGCAGTGATTCATTTTGTATTTTGTGGGATGGAACAGAACTGCATGGGCTCAACGCGTCCGGACGTGCAGCGAAGAGCTGGACGCCGGACTACTTCAAGCGCAAATACGGTCAACACACCACCACACCGCCTAAGCGCGGGCTTGATGCCGTGACCATTCCCGGCGCAGTCAGCAGCTGGATGGCCATGAGTGACCGCTTCGGCAAGCTGCCTTTTGCCGACTTGCTGGAGCCTGCCATTGACATTGCCGAGCGGGGCTACCTCATGCCCACCGTGGTTCAGGAAAAATGGGCTGCAGCTACACCGGAAATGCAAGCTTTGCCTGGTTTTGCGCAGTCATTCCTGCCCTGGGGTCGTGCACCGCTTGTGGGCGAGCTGTTCCAGTTCAAGGCGGCTGCGCGCGGTCTGCGAGCCATTGCACAAACCAAGGGCTTGGCCTTGTATGGTGGCGAGATTGCCCAAGCCATCGAGAAGTTCTCCAACGAGAACGGAGGCAGTCTCAAGGCCAGTGACTTTGCTGCGTATCAGCCCGAATGGGTCAAGCCCATCGGCAACAATTACCGCGGTCACACCCTGCACGAGATTCCGCCCAACGGCCAGGGCATTGCTGCCCTGATCGCACTTGGCATTCTGGACCAGTTCGATCTGGGTGCCATGGCCCTGGATGGTACGGACTCCCAACACCTGCAGATCGAGGCCATGAAGCTGGCTTTTGCGGATGTGTACCGCTATGTGGCCGAGCCCTCCAGCATGGAAGTGACGGTCGATCAGATGCTGGACCCGGCCTATCTGGCGTCACGCGCCAAGCTGATCGACATGAAAAAAGCCCAGGATTTTGGTGCGGGCAACCCCGTCAAGGGCGGAACCATCTACCTCACGGCAGCTGACGAATCCGGCATGATGGTCAGCTTCATTCAAAGCAACTACATGGGCTTTGGTTCTGGTTGTGTTGAACCGAATTTCGGCGTCAGTCTGCAAAACCGCGGTCATGCCTTCAGTTTGGAGCCGGGCATCAACCAGGTGCAGCCAGGCAAGCGGCCCTTTCACACCATCATTCCGGCATTCCTGACCAAAGACGGTCAGCCAGTGATGAGTTTTGGTGTCATGGGTGCGAATATGCAGCCCCAAGGGCATTTGCAAACACTGGTGCGCATGCTGGACTACAAACAAAATCCGCAGGCCGCCTGCGATGCACCGCGCTGGCGCTATAACGCGGGCTACGAGATCAATGTGGAATCGAACATGAACCCCGAAACTGTGCAGGGTCTGGCGCAGCGGGGCCACAAAATGGAAGTGATCAACGACTCTTATCAGGACTTTGGTGCCGGTCAATTCATTTGGCGGGCTGGCGACCCTGCAGTGCATGGCTATGTGGCAGCCAGTGACTCCCGCCGTGACGGACAGGCCGCCGGCTACTGATTTGGTCGCTCGACCTTCTGCCACGGGAGTTTTTCTGGCTGTTCTGGGCGCTATTGCGTTCAGTGGCAAGGCCATCATCGTCAAATTGGCCTACCGGTACGGCGTTGACGCAGTCACGCTGATCATGTACCGAATGCTGTTTGCGCTGCCTCTGTTTGTCTGCATGGCCTGGTGGTCCGGCCGGGGGCAGCCCGCGTTGTCACGCCAGGACTGGGCTGGCGTTTTTGGTTTGGGATTCAGTGGCTACTACCTGGCCAGTTATCTTGATTTTGCCGGTCTGGCTTTTATCAGTGCCTCACTGGAGCGGCTGATTTTGTATCTCAATCCCACGCTGGTTCTTTTGCTCGGCCTGATGTTGTTTAAGCGCCGTATCCAGCGCATGCACCTGTTGGGCATGGGCATCAGTTATGCCGGTGTTTTGCTGGTATTCGGGCACGAGGTGAAGTTGGAAGGGGCTGATGTTGTACTGGGTACATTGTTGGTGTTGGCAAGCACTGTCAGTTACGCCATTTACCTGACTTACAGTGGTGAGCTGGTTCAACGACTGGGCTCGTTACGTCTGGTGGGGTTGGCTACCAGCGTGGCCTGCGTGCTGTGCATTGCGCAGTTTGTGGTGTTGCGCCCGCTGCAAGCCGCGCAGGTGGCACCTGAGGTGATCTGGCTCTCGGTACTCAATGCGACGCTGTGCACAGCCCTGCCTGTACTCATGGTCATGATGGCCATCGAGCGCATCGGAGCCAGCGCCGCCGCTCAGGCCGGTATGGTCGGCCCGATAGCGACGTTTCTGATGGGCGTAATGATTCTGGGAGAGCCCTTCACGGCCTGGATTGCTGCCGGAACGGTTCTGGTGATCGCCGGAATCTTTGTCTTTACCCGATCCACGCGAGCGGCCCTGTAAAGTCTGCACGTATCATCGCAAGCATTGTTTTTGTTTCTTAGAGGAATTTATGGATTTGGGAATTTCAGGAAAGTGGGCCCTGGTTTGCGGTGCCAGCAAAGGATTGGGTCTGGGCTGTGCCCAGGCACTGGCGCGTGAAGGCGTCAATGTGGTGATTGTGGCGCGCGGTGAGCAGGTGTTGGCTGCGGCCGCTGCGCAATTGCAGGCTGAAGTTTCCGCCGCCAAAACCCAGGTGCTCTGGGTGGCAGCCGATATCACTACAGAATCAGGCCGTGCTGCAGTTTTTGCGGTACGCAAGGACTTTGACATTGTGGTCACCAATGCGGGTGGCCCACCGCCTGGTAATTTTCAGGACTGGGACCGTGAGGCCTGGATCAAGGCGCTTGATGCCAATATGCTCACGCCAATCGCGTTGATCAAGACCTGCATTGATGGCATGGCGACACGAGGCTTTGGCCGCATTGTGAACATCACGTCGAGTGCAGTCAAAGCCCCGATCAATATTCTGGGCCTCTCCAACGGTGCGCGCAGCGGGCTCACCGGCTTTGTGGCTGGCGTAGCGCGAGACCCCAAGTACGCCGCGCGGGGCGTGACCATCAACAATATTCTTCCCGGCCCTTTTGATACCGACCGCCTGCGTGGCACGATGCAGGGCGCGGCTGAAAAATCCGGTCAAAGCATAGAGTCCGTGATGGAAGCGCGCAAGAAGACCAACCCGACCCAGCGCTTTGGCACTGCGCAGGAATTTGGTGCCATATGCGCTTTTTTGTGCAGTCAGCATGCCGGTTATGTCAATGGCCAAAATGTGCTGGCTGATGGCGGTGCCTACCCCGGCACGTATTAGCATGTGGCCGTTGTGGCTTAATGCTTCTTTTCTAAAATAAACCAAGGATATTCAAATGGGCAACAAAATCGTGACCGAAGCTGATCGCAAAGCAACTCCCGCACCAAAACCGCTTGCAGGCATGAGCCTGGCAACGGGAGGTCGTGGACAGAAAGTCAGCCTTGAGCGTGGTGTTTCCACACGCAGCAAGAAAAACCCCGGCAAGCGCTCCAAAAAGGGCGGTTGATCAGGGTTTCTTTGGCGCGACTGGCAGTGAATTTTTAGGCGAAACGGTCAGTGTGGCACTGGCCGACGCCAATCCTGCGGCATCAACAATTTCAACGGTTGCACTTCGATCCGGTTTGGTAAACACCAACAGGCTCGATTTGCCACGTACCGCGCTGACCAGCGTCCAGCCCTGTTGTGGGTACTGATCAAGGAAAAAACTGTAACCGGTGTTGCCGTTGGAGAGTTCGACGATCACCCGGCCAAACCAGTTGTCGCCTGAGCCCATGATGAGTGACTGGGTGGTATTGATCTTGGAGCCGCCGGGTAACTGGTTGCTGCTGATCAATTCACTCACTGGCGCTGCTGTTGCGCTGCGGGCACTCTCGTCAGTTGGCAGGCCAGCACATGCAGAGAGAAAAACCGCTGACAGCGGGATCAACCACGCACGCGGCAAAACCATTGCCCCGGACGGTGCTTTACCTATTTGTGTGCGTACAAAAAATGCCATGGTTCTGCTCTCCCGGAAATGTCGTTTGCGTGCTGCGACCTGTTAATCATCGGCGACGTGACGTTACCACAATCCCCCCGACGATCAGTGCAAAAGCGACAGCATGGTACAGGTGGGGTATCTCACCCAACAGCGCCGAAGACAGGATGGCTGTGAACAGAGGCGTGAGATTGGCAAAAAAACTGGCCATGGAAGGCCCGGCCCGCCCGATTCCCACAGCCCAGCAGCCATAGGCCAGCAAGGCCGGACCGATGGCAATGAACAGCAAGGCACCTGCCAGAAACCAACTCCACTGAATTTGAGTGTCTGTGAGAGCCCACTCGCCGGCTGCTAGCAGTGATGACCAGCCCAGACCAAAAACCATCTGGGCGACTAAAAATGCAGCCCAGTTACCGCGAATCTTCGGCGGGTCATCTGGGCTGGCCAGCATCCAGCTGTACCAGGCCCAAGCCAGTGAGGCCAAAAGAATATAGACATCACCCAACACCAGTTCAACCTTGAGAAGGAGCTGCGGCTGCCCTCTGCAAATCACCAGCAACACGCCCATGATGGACAGGGCTGCGCCCAGTATCTGACGGCGTGAAATTTTGGCGCCAAAAAAAATACGCCCGATCAGCAGCATCCAGACCGGCGTGCTGGCCGCCACCAGCGTGACATTGATGGCCGAAGACGTATGCAGCGCCAGATATTGCAGCGCGTTGTAGCAACCTACGCTGAGAAACCCGATCAACGCGAACCGCCGCCAGAGTGTCCATAGACCGCTGTTTGGCTTTAAAACCCAGCCTGCAAGGGGGAGCAACAACACAAAAGCAATTCCCCAGCGCAGGAGATTGAGCATCATGGGCGGAATGATCGGGCTGAGCATGCGCCCCATCACTGCGTTGCAGGCCCACATCAGGGGAGGGATGGTGAGCAGCAGGATCGTGCCTGGGGTTAAACGCGCATTCATGGCGTGCACTTTAACAAGCCCGGCCCATTTCAGCTCTCCAGGTGGTTCCTGGGGCTTATTCATTAGAATCTCGCAACTTCAACGGAGACAGACACATGACACCAATGACTTCGCGCGCCGTGCGCATAGACCAGACTGGCGGACCCGAGCAACTCAGCATTGTTGAGGTTCAAGTCGGGGACCCCGGCCCGGGCGAGATCCGTATCCGTCACAAGGCGGTTGGCCTGAACTTTATTGACGTCTATCAGCGCAGTGGCCTGTACCCCTTGCCCTTGCCTGTGCAGCTCGGTATGGAGGCCTCTGGCATTATCGAAGCCGTGGGCGCGGGCGTGACCCACCTGAACGTGGGTGACCGTGCAGCCTATGCCAGTCATCCCCCCGGTAGCTACTGCGAAGCGCGGGTAATGCCTGCCAAATGCGTGTGCAAATTACCCGATGCGATTTCATTTGAAACCGGAGCAGCCATGATGCTCAAGGGCCTGACGGCCCAGTACCTGCTTAAAAAAACCCTGCCGGTTGCTGGCTTGCAGGCGGGCGACTTTGTCTTGTTTCATGCGGCAGCCGGTGGTGTGGGCCTGATCGCCTGCCAGTGGGCCAAGGCGCTGGGTTTGCAGTTGATCGGCACCGCCGGCTCGGAGGCCAAGTGCCAACTGGCCAAAGACCATGGGGCAGCTTTTGTGATCAACTACGGCACGGAAGATTTTCTGCCGCGTGTCAAAGAGATCACGGGTGGCCAAGGTGTCAAGGTGGTCTATGACTCGGTGGGCAAGGACACCTGGGACAAATCATTGGATTGTCTGGCTCCTTTCGGGCTGATGGCCAGTTTCGGCAATGCCTCCGGGCCGGTCGCCCCGTTTTCACCCGGCATCCTGGGGGCCAAGGGCTCTATCTATGTGACCCGCCAAACCCTGTTCAGCCACATCACCACCCGTGAGAGCACTCAGGCCATGGCCGATGACCTGTTTGAAGTGGTCGTCAGTGGCAAGGTCAAGATCCGCATCGACCAGACCTACCCGCTGGACCAGGTGCAACAAGCGCACCGCGACCTCGAAGCGCGCAAGACCACGGGCTGCACCATCCTGACCCTTTGATGTTTCCTGCGCGGTCACGTTAAAGGAGCCGGGTCTTGACGCGAATTGACCTGCGAGCAGATTGGTTGTCAGCCCTCCAGGCCCAGGCCAATCAGCCTGCGCTCCGGCCCCGTGTTCCCTTGGTCTGGCAGGGTTATCGGATTGGTTCGGTCGAGGCTGATTTCATACGTGAATTTCGCCGCTTGGCCCTTTCCAACGGCACATTGTTGCTACAAGAAGTGGAGCAAAAAGGGTTGAACAAGGGGGCGAATAAGGGAACTGATCAGGGAGCGGATGTTGGTTCTTTGGCCTGGCAAATCAATAGTGACTTGACGTCTAGCCTGAATCAGCTGGCGCATGCCATGCGGTCTGCGGGCCTGTGCGGAGCTTGGCGCAACGAACAACTGGCGGTCAAGGAATTGGCTGACACGGATGGGTTTAACGTGCTGCCTGAAACTTCCCGCAATCTCCAGGGCACCTCCATGAACGCCCCGGTACTGGGCACGATTGAGCGCGGCGCGGTGCGTCCTTTAGGCATTGCTACCCATGCCGTGCATTTGGTGGGCTTTGTCTCTTTGCAAGCGCAGTTCAGCCACATGTGGGTTCAGCAACGCGCATGGTCCAAGCCCAACGACCCCGGACAGTACGACACCCTGATGGGCGGCATGGTGCCTGCGCAAAACACCCTGGATGAAGCACTGGCGCGTGAGACCTGGGAGGAGGCGGGCTTGATGCTCAGCGTTCTTCCAGCACTGAGCTACGGCGGACGGGTCAGTCTGCGGCGTCCGGCGCATGAGGCCAGTCACACCATGGGGGGGGCCGGCTATATGGTGGAGAACATCGACTGGTTTTTAGCCGAAGTGCCTGTAGGGCTGGTGCCGGACAACCAGGATGGTGAAGTGGACAATTTTTCCTTGGTGGACATGGAAACGTTGTTGTCAACGCTGTATGGCCAGAAATTTACCACCGAGGCTTCCCTGGTGTTGGCTGCAGCGCTGGGCGCGGTTAACGCTTTGTCGAACGCGCCAGGCCCGAACTGAGCCACTAACAACTAAAAAATTGACGCCTTATCCCCGGGCTCGCTTCACGCGTAACAACTCATCAAGGATGAGGCAAACTGCTCCGATGGTGATGGCACTGTCGGCCACATTGAACGCGGGAAAGTGCCAGTTGGCGATGTGAAAATCAAGAAAATCGATCACATAGCCGTGCATCAACCTGTCCAACACATTGCCAACGGCACCGCCCAGGATGCAGGCCATAGCAAACGAAAACAGCTTCTGTCCGGGATGTGACCTGAGCATCCAGACAATAAACACCACAGCCGCCGCGCCAATCGCCACAAAGAACCAGCGTTGCCAGCCCGAAGCCCCGGCCAGAAAAGAGAAGGCCGCACCGCTGTTGTGGACACGGACGATATTGAAAAAGCCCGTGACAAAGGTGCTGTCACCAAGCTGGTAGTAGCCCAGGATCAGCACCTTGGTGAACTGGTCAGCCAGGAAAATAACCAGGGCCAGACCCAGCCACTGCAGCATGCCGCCTGATGAAGAGGGAGTAGGTTTTTTGGCCATCAGGCATGGATGCGGGTTTCGCCCGCACCGTACAAGTTGCTGGTACAGCGGCCGCAGAGTGTGGGGTGCGACGGGTCGGCACCTACCTCTTGCCGGTAATGCCAGCAGCGCTCACACTTAATGTGCTCTGAGGCCTTAACCGAAATGGACAATTCATCGCCGGCTTCAATTTCTATCGCAGATGTGATGAATACAAACTTCAGGTCGTGGTCCAGGCTGGCCAGTAGCTCATAGTCCGCCCGGGCCAGGGTGAGCGCCACCTCGGCCTGCAGGGATGAGCCCACCTTGCCAGCTGCGCGAAGCACCTCAATCTCCTTGTTCACCAGATCCCGGATTTCCCGGATACGGCCCCATTTGACGAGCAGATCCTGGCCAGATGCGTTGTGTCCAGGCTGATGGGCCGGGAAATCAAGATACGTCTCCATGAAGATGGATTCGGAACTGCCCAGCAATTGCCATGCTTCTTCTGCCGTAAAGCTCAAAAACGGCGCCATCCAGCGCAACATGGCATGGGTGATCCGGTGCAGTGCGGTCTGAGCACTGCGGCGGGCCAAGGAATTGGGTGCGGTGGTGTAGAGCCGGTCTTTCAGGACATCGAGGTAAAACGCGCCCAGGTCTTCACTGCAATACACCTGCAGCTTGGCTACGACAGGGTGAAACTCATAGGCCTCAAAATGCGCCAGGATATCGGCTTGCAAGTCGGCGGCCCGAGCCAGCGCGTAGCGGTCAATCTGCAGCAACTGCTCGTTGGGCAGGGCATCAGTGGCCGGGTTGAAGTCACTGATGTTGGCCATCAGAAACTTCAGGGTGTTGCGGATGCGCCGGTAGGTGTCGACCACGCGGGCCAGAATTTTCTCGTCAATACCCAAATCGCCGGAATAGTCGGTGGCCGCGCACCACAGGCGAATGATTTCAGCGCCCATCTTGTTGCTGATCTCTTGGGGTGCAATCACATTGCCCACGCTTTTGCTCATCTTTCGGCCCTGGCCGTCTACCGTAAAGCCGTGTGTCAGCAGGCCCTTGTAAGGCGCATGGTCATCCATGGCGCAGGCGGTCAGCAGCGAAGAGTGGAACCAGCCCCGGTGTTGGTCGTGGCCTTCTAGGTACAGGTCGGCCGGCCAGGTGGACTGCTCAGCGTGGCTTTTCTTGAGCACATGAAAGTGCGTGGTGCCGGAGTCAAACCAGACGTCCAGGATGTCTGTACTTTTGATGTAGTGCTCAGCACCGTGATCGCCTTCTGTACCGATGACTGACTCAGCCGTGGCCTGACTCCAGGCTTCGATGCCACCAGCCTCAACCAGATCGGCTGCACGGTCCATGAGTTCCATGGTGCGCGGGTGCAGCTCGCCGCTGACTTTGTGGATAAAGAAGGGCAACGGCACGCCCCAGTTGCGCTGGCGGCTGATACACCAGTCGGGTCTACCGGCAATCATGTCACGCAGCCTGGCCTTGCCGTTCTCGGGGTAGAAGCGGGTTTCTTCAATGGCAGCGAGTGCCAGCTGGCGCAAGGTTTTCGACGCCTTGTCTTTGGTGAAGACCCCTACACCCTCATCCATGCGCACAAACCATTGGGCGGCGGCGCGGTAGATCACGGGCGTTTTGTTACGCCAGCAGGGCGGGTAACTGTGGGTGATGTCATGCGTGGAAAACAAACGACCGGCGCTGAGCAGCGCCTCAATGAACACGGGCACTGCCTTCCAGATATTGAGGTCACCAAACAGCGCGAAGTCAGGAGCGTAGCGGCCATTGCCCTGGACGGGATTGAGGATGTCCTCATAGGCCATGCCATGGGCCACGCAGCTGTTGAAGTCGTCCACACCATAGGCGGGTGAAGAATGCACGATACCGGTTCCGTCATTGGCCGTAGCGTAGTCGGCCAGGTACACCGGACTCAAGCGCCGGTAGCCGGCATCCACGTCGTAGAGCGGGTGCTTGAAGTTGATCAGCCCCAGGTTCTTGCCAAGGGTGGTGGCGAGAACCTGACCGGTGAGCTGGTAACGCGTCATGCAGGATTCGACCAACACGGCTGCCAGCACCAGCAGGCCTCGCTCGGTCTGTACCAGCGCGTAGTCCAGTTCCGGGTTGAGGTTGAGCGCCTGATTGGCGGGAATGGTCCACGCCGTGGTGGTCCAGATCACGGCATAAGCGGGTGTGGCAATGCTTGTCAAACCGAAGGCACGTGCAAGTTTTTCGGGTTCTGCGCATTCGAAAGCCACATCCAGCGTGGTGCTCTTTTTGTCCTGGTATTCGATCTCGAACTCGGCCAGCGAGCTGCCGCAGTCAAAACACCAGTACACAGGCTTGAGACCGCGGTAAACAAAGCCACGCTCCATGATGCGTTTGAGGGCACGAATCTCGTTGGCCTCATTGGCGAAATCCATGGTGCGGTACGGGTTGTCCCATTCGCCGAGCACGCCCAGACGCTTGAAATCGGCCATCTGACCGGCGATTTGCTCGGTCGCAAAGGCGCGGCATTTGGCCTGAAACTCCGCGCGTGAATTCAGCGCTGGGGTGTTTTTTCCGTAAAGTTTTTCTATGGCATTCTCAATTGGCAAGCCGTGACAATCCCAACCCGGTACATAGATGGCATCCATGCCTTTGAGCTGACGCGCTTTGACAATCATGTCTTTGAGGATTTTGTTGACAGCGTGTCCAATGTGAATCTGGCCGTTGGCATAGGGCGGGCCATCATGGAGCACGAATTTGGGCGCGCCGTGGCGGACATCGCGCAGTTTTTTGTACAGGCCTTTGTCTTCCCAGGCTTTGACCCAGCCTGGCTCCCGCTTGGGCAAGTCACCCCGCATCGGGAATGGCGTGTCGGGCAGGTTCAGGGTGCTGCGGTAGTCAGGTTTTTCAGTGGTCATGGGGAAGGCTGGGAGGCAAAGTACGCACGGGCATCGTCACAATCTTTCCGGATTCCGGCTTTCAACGCATCCAGGCCGTCGTACTTGAACTCGTCGTGCAGTTTATGGAGCAGTTCTACGCGGACAATTTTACCGTAGGCCCCATCAATACCCAATGACGCCGGCCAGTCCAGGCAATAAGTTTCCAGCAGCACCTGACCGCGGTTGACATCGTTGGCCTCCAGTGAGGGCCTGACCCCGAGATTGGCAACGCCCGGGAGTGGCATGTGGCTCAAACCATGCACCTGCACGGCAAAAATGCCGCTGGCAGCGGGTTTCCAGTGGGCAAAGCGCAGGTTCAGGGTGCGAAAGCCCAAGTCACGCCCCAGTTTGCGTCCATGCACCACATGGCCGGAGATGTGATACGGGTGGCCAAGCAGCCGCGCAGCGTCATTCATCAGCCCATGTGCCAGAGCTTCACGCACAGCGCTGCTGGAGACCCTCAGACCATGGACTTCATAGCTGTTCATGCGCGCCACATCAAAACCCTGGGACTGCCCCGCCTTATCCAGCATGGCGTAGTCACCGCCACGCCGGGTACCGAAGCGGAAGTCGTCGCCCACCAGGACGTAGCGGGCGTGCAGGCCGTTGAGCAGCACGTCATCGATGAAGGTCTGGGCCGTTTGTGCTGCAAGCCGGGCATCGAAGGCAAGCACGACAACCTGATCGACACCACAACGGGCCAGTTCGGAGAGCTTGTCCCGCAGGGTACCCACCCGTGCCGGGGCGAGGTCAGGCTTGTTGTGCAGCGCTGCAAAGTAGTCCCGCGGGTGCGGCTCGAAGGTCAATACGCAACTGGGCACGCCACGCTGCTGGGCTTCACTGCGCAGCAGGGCAAGCATGGCCTGATGGCCGCGGTGGACGCCGTCGAAGTTACCGATTGTCAAAGCGCAAGCCGGTGCCAGGCCGGGATGCTGGTAGCCACGAAAAATTTTCATCGGGTTGTTATCTTTTTGATAGCGGATTATCCAGACACACGAGGGACTTTGTCCCAAGTCTGTCATGAAAACAGGTTATATTGTCCCTCAGAGACATCAGCGTTCCGAGTCAGTGGTTTCATCAGTGAAGTTACAGGAGGCGTATTTTGAAAGTCTTGAAGTTGTCGGCCCAGGGTTTGCCCCAGTCGTGGATCTCGCTGGAGCAGGCGGTGATTCATTACGCCTCGGGCGAGGTGCGCTGGGAGTCTGGCGGTGAAGTCGCTGTGTTTCGTGGCGGGCACAACGCCATGACCGGCCAGCAATCGATCATTACCGTCAACAGCATCATTGGTACCCGGGGCGTGCCCAATATCAACCCCTTCAACCTGAGGCCCGGCCTGACCAACAGCAAGTTGTTTATTCGGGATCGCAATGTGTGCGCCTACTGCGGGGACCATTTTCACGAAACCCAGCTGACCCGTGAACACATCATTCCCTTTGCCCAAAACGGCGTTGATACCTGGATGAATGTGGTCACCTCCTGCCGGGCCTGCAACCACCGCAAGAGCAGCCGCACCCCTGAGCAGGCCGGCATGCCGCTTCTGTATGCCCCTTACGTACCCAGCTTATGGGAAGACTTCATTCTGCGAAACCGGCGTATTTTGTCGGATCAGATGGAGTTCCTGATGGCGCATGTGCCCAAGTCATCTCGGCTCTTGATCTAGGGCCCTTCCCCAGGCCTGCGCCTGAATCACAGACCTTCAGGCAAAAACACCCGCCGTGTCCTGCATGCGGCTTGAAACCTCACCCAAATGGTGCAGGGTGTCACCAAAGGTCATTTCCAGCTGCGTGAGTTTGCGGAAGTAGTGGCTCACGATGTATTCATCGGTCACACCTATGCCGCCATGCAGCTGGACGGCCTGCTGGGACACAAAACGCATGCTCTGGCCCAGTTGCACCTTGGCCCGCGCCATGGCAACCCGTCGCTCGGGCTCCGGTGCGTTGAGCTTGAGGCTGGCGTAATAGCTCATGGAGCGTGCCAGTTCCAGTTGCATCTTCATATCGGCGGCGCGGTGGCGCAGCGCTTGAAAACTCGCGATTGCAACGCCAAACTGCTTGCGGGTATTCATGTACTCCGTAGTCACAGCCAGTGTCATGTCCATCACGCCTACTGCCTCTGCGCAGCTCGCCGCAAGGCCGATATCCACTGCATGTTCCAGCGCTGACAGGCCGTTGAGGGTGACAAGTTGTGCCGGCGTGTTTGCCAGTCTGATATCGGCGGCGCGCGCGTTGTCCTGGGTGCTGTAGCCGCGAGTACTCACGCCTGGGGCTGTTCGCTCCACCAGAAACAGCGCCAGCTTGCCATGGGCCAGGGCGGGGAGCAAAAAGGCATCGGCCTGATCGCCCACTGGAACTACGTTTTTGATAGCAGATAAACGCCATCCCTCTTCGGTTTGAGTCGCATTTGCTTCACAGGCATCAAGCCGGTAGCGATTTTTCCGTTCCTGATGCGCCAGCACGACCAAGGCCTCGCCAGACGCTATACGTTCCAGCCAGCTTGCCTTGAGCGCTGCCGGACCGTAACCGGCAATCACGGTACTGCACATCAGGGTTTGGGCCAGGGGTTCAAGCACCATGCCGCGTCCGAGTTCTTCCATCGCCACCATGCCCTCCACAGGGCCCATGCCCATCCCGCCATCGGCTTGTGACACATACAGGCCAGTCAGACCGAGGTCGGCCAGTTCGGCATAAGCTTCTCGGGAAAAGCCGCCGGCTTTGGCAATGGTGTTGCGGCGCTCGAAGTCGTAGCCCTTGACAACCCATTTACGCACGGCATCGCGGAGTTGTTCCTGGTCGTCTGTGAAATCAAAGTCCATGTGAATCACCTGCAAAAATAAAATTCAAATCCCCGCACGACGGGGGCAAAGGCAAGCACATGCAAAGCGCACGGCTCGAAACGTGTTTTGTCTTAGCCAAGAACGGTCTGCGCCACGATGTTGCGCTGAACCTCATTGCTGCCACCGTAAATGGTGGTCTTGCGCATATTGAAATAGGTGGATGCCAAGGGCGCGTTGGTCACTTCGCCCCCCGGAAAGCCACCCAGCGCGCCGGCTGCTGCATCGCCCTGCCAGCCGGCCTCCATGGCCTCGCGGATCAGGGGCAGGCTGTAGGGGCCGGCGGCCAGCATCATGAGCTCGCTGTAGCGTTGTTGAATTTCACTGCCCCGAATTTTCAGCAGACCGGCAATGTCCAGCGAGTTTTTGCCGGATTTTTCCGCCGCCAGAACGCGCAGCACCATCATCTCCAGCGCGATCACGTCAACCTCCAGCCTGGCGATCTCGTCGAGAAAGCGGACATCGTCATAAACGCCTTCGGTCTTGGCAATGCGCTTGAGACGTTCCAGCTCGCGCTTGGCGCGGTTGACATCGGCAATGTTGGTGCGCTCATGGGACAGCAGGTGCTTGGCGTAGGTCCAGCCCTTGTTTTCTTCGCCGACCAGGTTGTTGGCAGGCACCACAACGTTGTCAAAGAAGACCTCATTGACCTCGCAATCGCCGTCCAGCAGCCGGATGGGGCGCACTGTGACGCCCGGCGACTTCATGTCTATCAACAGGAAACTGATGCCGGTTTGGGGCTTGCCTTCATTGCTGGTGCGAACCAGACAAAAAATCCATTCTCCGTACTGGCCCAGGGTGGTCCAGGTTTTTTGACCATTGACCAAGTAGGTATCGCCTTGTCTTTCTGCCCGGCACTTGACCGAGGCCAGGTCCGAGCCCGAGCCCGGTTCGCTGTAGCCCTGGCTCCACCACACCTCGCCGCTGGCGATGCCTGGCAGAAAGCGTTGCTGTTGTTCAGCAGTGCCAAATGCCATGATCACGGGGGCCACCATGACGGGCCCAAAGGGGATGACCCGGGGCGCTCCGGCCAGGGCGGTTTCTTCTTCAAACAGGTGTTTCTGGATGGCATTCCAGCCCGGGCCGCCAAATTCCTTGGGCCAACCCCAGGCCAGCCAGCCCTTTTTGCCCAGAATTTTGGCCCACCGTTGGTGATCGTCACGCGTCAGGTGCAATGCGTTGTGGACTTTGTGTGCAATATCTGCAGGCAGGTTCTCTCGCACCCACGACCGGATATCGTCCCGAAACTGCTGCTCTTCAGGGGTGAAGGCCAAATCCATGCTGGATCTCCAAAAGGTTGCTCGACCAGAGGTCTGATTGACTAAAGCAGCGTTTTTAGCATGTTCATCTGACATGTCCTGTCCGGGTTGCGACAATAGGGCATCATGAACCACATCGTCATTCTTATTTCCGGCGGTGGCAGCAATATGGCTGCCATCGCCAGGACAGCTGAGCGGGAGTGTTGGGCCGAGCGCCTGAATGCCCGCATTACTGGCGTGATCAGCAATGTCCCGGATGCAAAGGGTCTGGTGCTAGCCGCTGAGCTGGGCCTACCCACCGCCGTGGTCGATCACAAAAGCCATCCCTCCCGCGAGTCATTTGACCAGTCGCTGATGCAGGTGATTGACGACATGGGTCATTCCAACGCGCAAACATCAACTCAAGGTCCAGATTCGGGTCCTGGTTCGGGCGGGGTGAGCGGCCAGCCCGCCTCTGTGCAGCCGGCCTTGGTAGTGCTGGCCGGTTTCATGCGGATTTTGACGCCCGGTTTTGTGTCGCACTATGCCGGGCGCATGATCAATATTCATCCCTCGCTGCTGCCCGCTTTCACGGGTTTGCATACCTACCAGCGTGCGATTGACGCTGGCTGCCAGTTTGCCGGAGCCACGGTTCATCACGTGACCGCCGAGCTGGACCACGGGCCGATTCTGGCGCAGGCGGTGGTACCGGTTTTGCCTGGCGATGATGCCACCACCCTGGCAGGGCGCATCCTGACTCAGGAACACCGCATCTACCCTCGGGCAATTGCTGATTTGCTTCAAAAAATGAACCATAAAAACAAGAGCCAGTAAGGCTTAGCCCTTGATTACCCTTCAATTCTGGTGAAGCGGGGCAAGACAGTACCGTTGATCTCGACTTGCTCGTTGAACATGGCTGTGGGCCTCACCCACAGGCCGAATTCCCCGTAAAGTGCTTTGTACAGCGTCATGGGTTCCAGGGTTTCGCTGTGGCGAACGGTAGCGATGACCTCGTAGCGCATACCCTTGTAGTGACGGTACAAACCGGGCCGGGTTTCGATCAGCGTGGGCATCTTGTCTGCGGGCAGGGGATCAGTGTTCATGTGTATGCGTGGGACAATCCAAGGCTATGCATCCTAAAGCCCTTTTAGACGCCTGCTCAGAACTGGTGCGCCTGACCCTCAAGTTTGATCACCCGGCTGACGCCATAGTCTCCCGTTTTTTCCGCGACAACCGGGGCCTGGGTCCGCGTGAGCGGGCGACCATGGCCGAAACGGTCTACACCGTGCTGCGCAAGAAGCTGTTGTTCGATCATCTGGCGCCTTCAGGCAGTGGGCCCAAAGAGCGGCGTTTGGCCATTCTGGGCTTTTATGGCCCCGGCGATTTTTTGCGCAGTGCATTGACGGATCAGGAAACCCGCTGGCTCGATGAATGCGACAAGGTCAAACCTTCTGACCTGATGGAGCGACACCGGCATAACCTGCCTGAATGGCTGGTGCAGCCCCTTAAAGATCAGCTGGGTGCTGATTTCTGGCCATTGGTGGAGAGTCTGACCTTGGGTGCCGGGCTGGATTTGCGTGTCAACAGCTTCAAGGCCAAGCGCACGGATGTACAGAAAGCCTTGGCTGCCTCGGGTATCAAGGCTGTGCCGACACCCTTTTCGCCCTTGGGGCTGCGAATTGCCGGCAAACCCGCCTTGAACAAGCACGAAGCATTTTTGCGCGGCGATTTTGAGGTGCAGGATGAGGGCTCACAGCTGCTGGCCATGCTGCTGGATGCCAAGCGTGGCGAGATGGTGGTTGATTTTTGTGCCGGGGCAGGTGGCAAGACGCTGGCTATCGGTGCTGGCATGAAGAGCACCGGCCGTCTATACGCGTTTGACACCTCGGCTCACCGGCTTGATGCCTTCAAGCCCCGCATGGCGCGCAGCGGCTTGTCGAATGTGCACCCGGCCGCTATTGCCCACGAGCGCGATGAGCGCGTCAAACGTCTTTCCGGCAAGATCGACCGTGTTCTGGTCGATGCGCCTTGCTCCGGGCTGGGTACCTTGCGGCGCAATCCGGATTTGAAATGGCGGCAAACACCCCGGGCGGTGGAGGAAATGGCCCTCAAGCAAACTGCCATTTTGCAAAGTGCTGCACGACTTTTGAAGCCGGGTGGGCGCTTGGTCTATGCCACCTGCAGTTTCCTGCCCGCAGAAAACGAGGCGATTGCCGATGGCTTTTCTGTTACAAATCCCGATTTCACGCCCCTTGATGTTGGAGAAATTCTCTCCACCTTGAAGGTTGAAGGTGCGCAGGCACTGTGCCAGGGTGGCGACAATGGCCTCAAATACCTGAGGCTATGGCCGCACCGGCATCATACGGACGGTTTTTTTGCCGCTGTTTGGCAAAAAATTTGATCTTTTAGAGAAATTTAAAGATTTTTAGACCATTTTAGTGACTTTGGGCCATTTTTCTGGTCAAGCTGAGCCGGAAAGCTTAGAATGGTTGGTCTTTGAAAAACGGGCTGCTGATTGAAAGTAGCCTTCAAGGTTCGCACCAACAACGTTGAGAGAAATCTATATATGTATTTACCTGACTGGGCAGTGCTGAATGCTGCAATCGAGTGGCTTGCTCACGGTCTCTGGGATTTGACCTGGTGGCAGATGGTCCTGTTCACACTGGCCATGACACACGTGACGATTGTCAGTGTCACTATTTTCTTACACCGCCATCAGGCCCACCGTGCCCTGGAACTGCACCCCATTGCATCGCACTTCTTCCGTTTGTGGCTGTGGCTCACGACTGGACAGGTGACCAAGGAGTGGGCGTCGATTCACCGCAAGCACCACGCCAAGTGCGAACAGCCTGACGATCCGCACAGCCCGCATGTATATGGCATCAAGAAAGTCTTCTGGGAGGGCGCTGAGCTCTACCGCGCAGAATCCAAGAACAAGGAAACCATGGCCCGGTATGGCCATGGCACACCCGACGACTGGATTGAGCGCAACCTTTACACCCGCTTTTCATGGCAGGGCGTGGGCCTCATGCTGATTCTTGATCTGACCTTGTTTGGCGCTGCTGGCTTGACTGTCTGGGCTGTTCAGATGGCCTGGATTCCGGTGACGGCTGCTGGCGTCATCAATGGCATTGGTCACTACTGGGGCTACCGCAATTTTGAAGCGGCTGACGCCAGCACCAATGTGTCTCCCTGGGGCATCCTGATTGGTGGCGAAGAGTTGCACAACAACCACCATACTTACCCCACTTCAGCCAAGCTTTCGGTCAAGCCCTACGAGTTTGACATCGGATGGCTCTACATCAGTCTCATGCAATCGGTGGGCTTGGCTACCGTCAAAAAGACCCCACCCAAGCTGGCTTTGGGCGATATCAAGCCCGTGGCAGACGAAAAAACCCTCGAGGCACTGATTGCGCACCGGTATGAAATCATGGCCGGCTATGCGCACGGTATGCAGCGCGCTTTTGAGCAGGAAGTTGCTGCCCTCAAAGCACGTAGCTCTGACGCAGCGGTCATTAAAGCTGCCAACCGCTGGCTACACCGTGACGCCGAAAAGGTACCTGCTTCCGCAGTGCCCGAATTGGCCAAAGCCCGCGCAGCATCGCCCGTGCTCGACAAAATGGTGACGATGCGCGAAGAACTCCGTCAGCTCTGGCTCAACACTTCCCTGAGTCGCGAGCAGCTGCTGGCCAATTTGCAGGGTTGGTGCCACCGTGCCGAAGAAAGCGGCATCGCCACGCTGCGGGAGTTTTCAATCAAGCTGCGCGCAGCGCGCGCCTGACCCCCTTCAAGCCGCTGCCAAACAAAGCACCGGTTTAAAGCATCAATTAAAAAAGCCCGCTGAAGCGGGCTTTTTTGTGGATGAATCCTCTAAATCAGAGGTATTGCGCTCAAGTCGCTTGAGCTTTGGGCAGTGACTGCGCAGACAAGACAATCTGCCCATCGAGTTCAATTTCATCGCAGTTATTGCCTTCCCCGATACGGTCGACAATCACAAAGTCGCTCACGCGGTGCAGTGAAATCAGGGGGTGGTGCCAGACCCCACGCGCATAGCTCACACCCTGGAAGCCACGCGCCAGAAAAGCTTTGAGGTTTTCGGGTTTGAACTCCCCGGGCGGTGCGACCACCACCAGGTATTCGTCCTGCTCTGTTTGTGTTACCGGGATGAAGGCCTGGCTGCCCAAAGGGTGACGTTCCATGAGCGTGATGGGCAGGGGCAGGGGGCGTGGCTGACCCCGAAACACGCTGATGATGGGCTGCCCACCTTGGGCAGAGGTGTCGACGCCACTGAGGGCATGAAAGCGCTCGGTGGTACCGGCGTTGATGGGGTAGTGCCTGGCACCTTCGAGCATGATGACCTCACCGAATGGGGCGAAAGCTTCACGGCTCAGAGGCTCAATGGGCAGATAGGTTGGCACAGAAGTCGTCATGAGCAGGTTCCGGTTCTCACACCAGCTTGCCCCACAGCCGCAGCCGTGAGGTCCCGCCGTCCGGGTGCATGTTGTAGCGGATGTGGGTAATGGCACCGAGTTTGGCAATTTCCTGTTCAAAATAGTGTTGCAGGTCCATCTGCAGCTTCTGCTCTGGCAGCAAGGTTGGCCAGAACATGCTTTGGGTGATGAGTGATGACTCGGTGCCGCCAACCACATGGGCAGCCTGAATCGAGCAGCGGTCAGGGTAATTGCCTTTGAAATGGCAGGTATCGACTTCAATTTTTTCAATTGTTCCGGGCTGGCCCAGGGCGATCACACACCAGTCATTGCCGGGCTCACGACGGCGTCGCGTTTCCCAGCCATCCCCCATATTGACGCCACGTCCGGGCATGAGCATGGTGCTTGCCAGGCCGAAGTGCTGGTTGTTGGCGCCCACGACATAGCCGCCGTTTTCAACGCTGGCCAGATCAATCAGTTCAGAACGGCTGGCCCGTGACCAGTCACGCTGCGGCTGGCCATAGATGCGCAGCCGTGCAATGCCACCGTCCGGATAAATGTGCAGCCGGATATGGGTGTAGGGTTTGTCGCCAGCCAAGGCATGGTAGTGGTGGTTATTGCCCTGCAGGTTGACCGAGGGAAGTATCTCTGTCCAGGTGGTGCTGGCATTTGGATCTCCTTCACAGTCGCAGCCTTCCATGGATGCCGCAGGCGGGAAATTGCCGGTGAAGTGGCTAGTGTCAAGGTCCACGCCATGAATCACGCCCCGGCGGGCCAGTCGGACCACGGCCCAATCATGGCCATTCAGGCGCTTGCGTCGGGTTTCCCAGCCGTCCATCCACTTGCCATGGTCATCGTACTTGCCTGCGATAAAAACCGCAGGCTGGGGTTCGAGCATGCGGGTCATAGGCCCAAAAAAATCGTCAGAACACGCGATCGAATCGGCACCCAACCTGGGGTCAGCCAAGTTCATGTACCGGCGTGTGAAATCGGGGGCGTTTGGGTCAAGTTGAATGATGGCCATGAATGATCTCTGAAAGAAAAAAAATGTTGAAAAATGGAAGGACTGTTACCTAGGGGTTGGCCCCGGCCTCAAACCAGCTCCCCAAGGCAGCGCGTTCGGCATCGGTAATGCCGGTTGCATTGTTCATGGGCATGGCTTTGAGTTTGACCGCCTGCAAGTAGATGCCCTGAGCGTTGGTCAAAATGGCCTGGGCGGAGTCCAGCCGGATATTTTTACTGGCCAACTGCGCGTTATGGCACATGGCACAGCGTTGCTCAATGACCGGCGTGATGTCTGCAACCTGCAGTACAGCCGCGTTTGCCGCCGCAGGTGCTACCGGCGCCGGGGGCGGTGGCGAAATCCACACCGCAACACCCAGCAAAATAGCCACGCCTGCAGCCGGATACGACCAGTTCCAGACGCCCTTGTGCTTCAGAATGAAAAACTGGCGGATCAGCACGCTGGCCAGCATGATCAGAACCAGCACCGCCCAATTGTGGGGGTGGGAGTAGGTCATGCTGTAGTGGTTGGACAGCATGGCAAACAGCACCGGCAGGGTGAAGTAGGTGTTGTGCACGCTGCGCTGCTTGGCGCGCTTGCCATGGATGGCGTCGGGTGTCTGGCCAGCGCGCATGGCGGCAATGACCTTGCGTTGTCCGGGAATGATCCAGAAGAAAACATTGCTGCTCATGATGGTGGCAATCATTGCGCCCAGAATCAGATAGGCGGCGCGTCCGGCAAAGAGGTGGCAAGCCAGCCAGGATGCAGCCACCACATAAAGCGCAACCAGAATGCCTACTGTCAGGTCGCCACCTTCGCGTTCGCCAAAAGTCCGGCATAGCGCGTCATAGACCAGCCAGCCCACAACCAAAAATGCCAGCGCAGCAATGACAGCCGTGGTTGCGCTCATGGCCAGCACATTGCGGTCCACCAGAAAAGTGTTGGCATTGAAGAGGTACAGCACCGTAAACAGCGCAAAACCGGATAACCAGGTGCTGTAGGCCTCCCAGTAAAACCAATGCAGATGATCGGGCAGGGTTTTGGGGCCTTTGAGGTATTTCTGCGGGTTGTAAAACCCCCCGCCATGCACAGCCCAGAGTTCGCCACCAACGCCCTTTTCAATCAAGGCCGGGTCTTTCGGGCTCAGCAGGCTGTTGTCCAGCCAGACAAAGTAACACGACGAGCCTATCCACGCAATCGCCACAATCACATGCAGCCAGCGCAGCAGCAGATTGGCCCAGTCAAGGACGTAGGGAATGAGATATTCCATGCTCAGGAGCCTCGGTAAGTGGAGTAGCTGTAGGGTGTTGCAACCAGTGGGACATGATAGTGCGCAGAGGCATCTGCCACGCCGAAACGCAGCGTAACAACATCCAGGAAAGGCGGCTGGGATTGCGCAACGCCCTTGGCCTTGAAGTAGTCGCCAAGATGAAAGTCGAGCTCATAAACCCCTGTTTTCAGGGCGTCTCCTTCAAGTAAAGGGTGGTCGCAACGACCATCCTGATTGGTTGCGGTTATGACCTGGCCAACCCTGATATTGTCAACAATTGCAAAGAGTTGAATTTGAATGCCTGATCCGGGCTTCCCGTTTGCGGTATCAAGTACGTGAGTGGTAATTCGACCCATGAGATCTTTCGAAATAGAAATTTACAACAAAATAAACAGACATTGTCGACAATCATAAGTAAAATCACATCATCGTCAAGCGCCTTATCTTATCTTCAAACCGACTTTTTATGGCCAAGCCCAAGAGTCCCCACTCTACAGACCTTGTCCAAAGCAGGATGTATGCCGACATCTATGACGCGGTCATGTCGCATCGCCTGCCACCTTTAACCAAGTTGACCGAGCACTCCCTGTGTGAAATTTACGGGCTTGCCCGCCACCACGTGCGCAAGGTCCTTGCGCAACTGGCCCACGAGGGTTTGGTTGATCTTGAACCCAACCGGGGTGCATTTATTGCCAGCCCGACCGCTCAGGAGGCCATGGAAATGTTTGATCTGCGTCAGGCGCTGGAGCGACTGGTGGTTCAAAAAGTCGCCGATCAAGCCTCTGCGGATGCCTTCAAGTCGCTCAAAGACATGGTGAAACGGGAGCGGGAGGCCTGGGAAAACGGGGACCGCCCAAGCTGGATACGGCTTTCTGCGGAATTTCACATGGCTTTGGCCGCCATGGCGGGTAACCACCAGCTCACCGACATGTTGCGCCGGCTGGTCTCCCGAACTACCCTTTTGATAGCCAGTGTAGATGTCCCCGGACAAAACGCCTGTTCCTTTGACGACCACCAGGATATCTTGACTTGCCTGGAGTCCGGCGACAAAGCTGGCGCGATCAAAAGCATGGCTCGCCATCTGCAAGGATGTTCGCACCGCTCCAAGACACCGCAAGAGGCTGAATTCGATTTACGCAGTGCCCTGAACCGCAGCTGACCCTTGCACTTTCATTCAAAAAACCAATTGACATGCACGAATGGCCCAGGCCCTACCGCGCACCCGGGTGATGAAAGTTTACCCACAGTGTGTCACGCAGCCTTGGGCCTGCGAAGCAGATTTGTGTGCGGCTGCAGGGGGTCATTCTCGTTATCATCTGTGTCCTGCACGAACTCGCTGGTGTGGTGTTCAGTCTATTTTCAGCGGTGTTTAGCCTGATGCTCCGGCAGCTCGTTGAGTCGCTGAATCCACTGTAGCCACTGAAACCACTTGGTGCCCAGAATTAATTTAAAGGTATTTTTTTCATGGACAGTCCTGTCGACAACACCCCTTACCCCCGCGACCTGATCGGCTACGGCCGGGATGCACCCCACGCACGCTGGCCGGATGGTGCCCGTATTGCGGTTCAGTTTGTGCTGAACTACGAGGAGGGCGGGGAGAACAGCGTTCTGCATGGAGACCCGGCCTCGGAAACATTTCTGTCAGAGCTCATCGTGGCACAAGCGTTTGAGGCACGCCATCTGAGCATGGCGTCGATGTACGAGTACGGTGGGCGGGTTGGCTCCTGGCGCATCCTGCGCGAGTTCGAGAAACGTGGTCTGCCGCTCACGGTGTTTGGGATTTCGATGGCCTTGCAGCGCAACCCCGATCTCACTCAGGCTTTTGTTGATTTGGGCCATGAGATTGCTTGCCACAACTGGCGCTGGATTCATTACCAGCACATGAGTGAGCAACGCGAGCGCCAGCATATTGCCATTGGCACCCAGATCATTCAGGAATTGACAAAGAACCAATGGCCTCTGGGCTGGTACACCGGTCGCGACAGCCCCAACACCAAGCGTTTGGTGGCTGATTTGGGCGGCTATGAGTACGACAGCGACTATTACGGCGACGACTTGCCATTCTGGATGCCAGTGACCAAAACCGACGGCAGCACCATGCAGCGCCTGATCGTGCCCTACACACTCGACAGCAACGACATGCGGTTCTCCCAGGTGCAGGGTTTCAATACGGGCGAGCAGTTTTACCAGTACCTCAAAGACAGCTTTGACGTGCTGTACGAAGAGGGGGACCCGCAGGGGCTGGATCGCCCCAAAATGCTTTCCATCGGCATGCATTGCCGTTTGCTGGGACGACCCGGGCGTTTTCGAGCCATCCAGCGGTTTCTGGACTATGTTCAGTCGCACGACAAAGTCTGGGTATGCCGACGCATCGACATCGCCCGCCATTGGGCGGCCACTTATCCCAGTCCCCAACCCCTGCCGAGCACACCGTGAACCCATCAGTCACATTGCAGGCGCTCAACGCCATGGACCGTGAACAGTTCGTTCGTCTACTGGGCGGCATCTTTGAACACTCCCCGTGGGTTGCGGAGCAGGTCTTTGATCAGCGCCCATTTGCATCTGTCGATCAGCTGCATTCGGCCATGACGGCCTGCATTGATCAAGCTGGCCAGGCTGCTCAACTCAAACTCATCCGCGCCCATCCCGAACTTGCCGGCAAAGCCGCTGTTCGTGGGGAGTTGACCGAAGAGTCCACCCGGGAGCAAAGCGGGGCCGGCTTGAACCAGTGCAGTCCGCAGGAGTTTGAGCAATTACAGCGTTTGAATGGCGACTACAACCGCAAGTTCGGTTTTCCGTTCATTGTGGCGGTGCGCGGTCATACCCGTCACAGCATCATTGCGCTCATGGAGTCGCGGCTGGGGAACGACCCGATTCAGGAAGCACAGGAAAGCCTGCAGCAAATTTACAAAATCGGCGGTTTTCGTTTGCGCGACTTGCTCCCGTCCAACCCGTAAGTTGGCAAGCGGGCTTGCGCCGCATGAAAAAAGCCTGCTGATAAAACATCAGCAGGCTTTTTGCAGAATGTCGCCGAATTACTTCAGCTTCATTTCCTTGTACTCCACATGCTTGCGAGCTTTGGGATCAAATTTCATGATCAGCATTTTCTCGGGCATGGTCTTCTTGTTCTTGCTGGTGGTGTAGAAGTGACCGGTGCCGGCTGTAGATTCCAGCTTGATTTTTTCGCGTCCGCCTTTGGTGGCCATAAAAATACTCCTTTAATTAGTTGGGGACAGAGCTAAAGGGCTGTCCCACAAAAAAATTCACGAAGGACAGAGCTAAAGGTCTGTCCCACAAGGTCTTAGATTTGACCGCGTGCGCGCATGTCTGCGAGCACAGTGTCGATGCCGTTTTTGTCGATCAGACGCAGACCAGCGTTGGAAATACGCAGGCGAATCCAGCGGTTTTCAGTCTCCACCCAGAAACGGCGGTATTGCAGGTTGGGCAGGAACCGACGCTTGGTTTTGTTGTTGGCGTGAGAAACATTGTTTCCCACCATCGGGCCTTTGCCCGTTACTTCACATACGCGTGCCATCAGGACACTCCATCATTTCAAACAGCTGGCACCGGGTCGGCTGGGCTGTATTGCCCGTCCGCTGATGATCCAGCTTCACCTCGCCAAGAAAAAAGGGTGGCGGTAACCCTGTATGCCGTTTCCAGCAAAGCCGGTGATTATAGCAAGCAATCCCAGGCTTACAAACTCAGCCCAAGCAAGTAAACAACCAGCGTGCCAGCCAGGCCCACAGCCACGTTGGGCCAGCGCAGCCAGAGCTGGGTGAAATCAGGTCGTTTGTGCCTGTTCCAGAAACCGTTGGGCGTCAAGCGCGGCCATACAGCCGGTGCCAGCGCTGGTAATGGCCTGGCGGTAAACGTGGTCGGCCACGTCGCCCGCAGCAAACACGCCGGGCACGCTGGTTTGGGTGGCAAAACCCTGCAGCCCGCCACGGGTGATGAGATAGCCTCCGTTCATGTCCAGCTGGCCCTGGAAAATATCGGTATTGGGCGCATGGCCAATGGCGATAAAACAGCCTTGAAGCTTGATCTCCTCGGTGCTGCCATCGACCGTGCTTTTGATGCGGATGCCTGTTACCCCGCTGGCGTCGCCCAGCACTTCGTCCAGGGTCTGGAAGGTTTTAAGTTCAATCTTGCCGGCCGCCACTTTATCCATCACCTTATCCACCAGAATCGGCTCGGCCTTGAACTTGTCACGCCGGTGCACCAGGTAAACCTTGCTGGCAATATTGGACAAATAAAGCGCTTCTTCCACGGCGGTGTTGCCCCCGCCAATCACGCAGCAGACCTGGTCGCGGTAAAAGAAACCGTCGCAAGTGGCGCAGCCGCTCACGCCCTTACCCATGAAGGCCGTCTCAGAGGGCAGTCCCAGGTATTTGGCCGAGGCACCGGTGGCCAGAATCAGCGCATCACAGGTGTAAGTGCCGCTGTCGCCAGTGAGGGTGAATGGTCGTTTTGAAAAATCGACCTTGTTGATGTGGTCAAACACAATCTCGGTCTTGAAGCGCTCGGCATGCTCCAGAAAACGCTGCATCAGCTCTGGCCCCTGGACGCCATGCACGTCGGCAGGCCAGTTATCCACCTCGGTGGTGGTCATGAGCTGGCCGCCCTGGGCGATTCCGGTAATCAGCACGGGCTTGAGATTGGCGCGCGCAGCATAAACGGCGGCGGTGTATCCCGCTGGGCCGGAGCCCAGAATCAGAACCTGGGCATGCTTGTTGGAGGACATGTTCAAACCTTGTGAAGTAAGGGCAGCTGCGCCGCCTTGTGTTGGGATTCAGATTGATTACGCTGACATCTGATGAAGGTCTATTGTAAAAGTGATTGCCAACCTGCCCAATACCCAGGAGTGGGGTAGTGGCGTCAAGGCTGAGTTAAGCTTGCACCCGCATCACCATGACGTATTCACTCAACACCCTGAACCATTCCGATGGCGACGCTCAATCGGTTGCCAAACCGGCCTGGAGCCGATTTGCCACCGAGTTACTCCTGATTGGCGGATTGATTGCACTGGCTTTCTGGCTGCTTTGTCTGCTCAGCCACACCCTGTCGGACCCGGCCTGGTCCACCTCGGGAGACGGAAGTCCCCTGCGCAACCGAGCCGGCAGGCTGGGTGCGCTGGTGTCTGACCTCAGCTATTTTCTGCTGGGTTTTTCAGTCTGGTGGTGTGTGGCTGCTGGTGCGCGCGTCTGGCTCTCCCACTTTGCACGCTGGTTGCGCGGAGCCGAGCTCACGCGTGCGCATGAGCAGCTGGCATCCGGCACTGTGCTGGCAAGGCTTTCCAGCAGCCGCAGCGGTTTCTGGCTGGGCATGTGCCTGCTGCTGGTGGCCAGCGCGGTTTTGGAGTGGACCCGGTTTCATAGTTTTGAGGGACGACTTCCCGGCCATGCCGGAGGCATTCTGGGCTATTACCTGGGCGCTTTCAGCATGAAGTGGCTGGGGTTTGCGGGTTCTGCGCTGGTTGCAATTGGTGCCGGCTTACTCGGAACGGCTCTGGTGTTCCGTTTTTCCTGGGGCCAGTTGGCCGAACGCATCGGGGGCTGGATTCTGAATCAAATCGAGACGCGCCGCGAAAAGCGGGAGCTGGCTCAGGACCTGGCACTGGGGCAACTGGCTGCCCGTGAGCGCGAAGAGGTGCTGATTGAAGAGCGTGAAGAACTCGTAGAACACCATCCCACACCAGTGCTGATGCTGGACCCCGCGCCGCTGGATGTGCCGCAAAGTGAGCGCGTGGCCAAGGAGAGACAAAAACCCTTGTTCAGCGATATGCCTGACTCCAAGCTGCCGCTGGTTGACTTGCTTGACGGTGCGCAACTGCGCCAGGAGACGGTGCCGACCGAGACGCTGGACATGACCAGCCGCATGATTGAGAAAAAGCTCAAAGATTTTGGTGTCGAGGTGCGTGTGGTGCTGGCGCAGCCCGGCCCGGTGATTACCCGTTATGAGATTGAGCCGGCCACAGGCGTCAAGGGGTCGCAAATTGTGGGTCTGGCCAAAGACCTGGCCCGGTCATTGAGCCTGATTTCCATCCGTGTGGTCGAGACCATTCCCGGCAAGAACTACATGGCGCTGGAGCTGCCCAACGCCAAACGGCAGTCCATCAAGCTGTCCGAAATCCTGGGCTCTCAGGTCTACTTCGAAGCCAAATCGCTGCTCACCATGGGCCTGGGCAAAGACATCATTGGCAACCCGGTGGTGGCTGATCTGGCCAAGATGCCGCACGTGCTGGTGGCCGGAACCACCGGCTCGGGCAAATCGGTGGGTATCAACGCCATGATCCTGAGCCTGCTCTACAAGGCCGAGGCCCGTGATGTCCGCCTGCTGATGATCGACCCCAAGATGCTGGAGATGAGCGTGTATGAAGGCATTCCGCACCTCTTGTGCCCGGTGGTGACCGACATGAAGCAGGCCGCCAACGGCCTGAACTGGTGCGTGATGGAGATGGAGCGCCGTTACAAACTGCTGAGCAAAATGGGTGTGCGCAACCTGGCCGGGTTTAATGCCAAGTGGGACGAAGCCAAGGCGCGCGGCGAGTTTATCTACAACCCGTTTAGCCTCACGCCCGAAAGCCCCGAGCCGGTAGAGCGTTTACCCCACATCGTGGTGGTGATTGATGAGCTGGCCGACCTGATGATGGTGGTGGGCAAGAAAATTGAAGAGCTGATTGCCCGGTTGGCGCAAAAAGCCCGCGCCGCAGGCATCCATCTGATTTTGGCTACCCAGCGCCCCAGTGTGGATGTGATTACCGGCCTGATCAAGGCCAATATCCCCACCCGCATTGCTTTCCAGGTCAGCAGCAAGATAGACAGCCGCACCATCCTGGACCAGATGGGCGCTGAAGCCTTGTTGGGCATGGGTGACATGCTGTACATGCCCAGCGGCACTGGCTTGCCCATCCGCGTGCATGGTGCGTTTGTGAGTGACGAAGAAGTGCACCGTGTGGTCAAGTACCTCAAGAGCCAGGGCGAACCCAATTACATCGAGGGTGTGCTGGAAGGCGGCACCGTGGACGGCGAAGACGGCTCCGGCCTGGCAGGTGAAGCCGGTGGTGAGAAAGACCCCATGTACGACCAGGCGGTAGAAGTGGTGCTGAAGAACCGCAAGGCCAGCATTTCACTGGTGCAACGCCACCTGAAAATTGGCTACAACCGGGCCGCAAGGCTGGTCGAAGACATGGAAAAAGCCGGCTTGGTCAGCGCCATGAGCACCAGCGGACAACGCGATATTCTGGTCCCCTCGCGGGCCGAGTGAGCAAGGGCCACAGACATGCATAAACTTCTAGTCACTCTGTTTTGTATAGCAATCTATTCAATACCAGCAAGGGCTGACGGCCTAAATAGCCTTGAGAATTTTCTTAAAACCACCACCAGTGGCCGCTCGGAGTTCACCCAGGTGGTGACTTCCCCCGCGCGCGACGGCCAAACCGCCCGCAGCAAAACCTCAAGCGGCAACTTTGAGTTTTCGCGGCCCAACCGTTTTAAATTTGTTTACAAAAAACCGTTTGAGCAAAGCATGGTGGCCGATGGCCAGACCTTATGGATGCATGACGTCGATTTGAACCAGGTCACCGCCCGCCGCCAGGCCCAGGTGTTGGCCTCCACCCCGGCGGCCATCATTGCCGCTGCGGCGGACGTGCGAGAACTGGAAGCCAATTTCATCTTGAAGGCGGCACCCGACAAGGACGGCTTGCAATGGGTCACCGCCAGCCCCAAGGCCACAGACGGGCAGCTGCAGTCCATCCGGATTGGTTTCAGGGTTTCGGACAAAGCCAACGAGCTGGCGGTGCTGGAAATTCTGGACAGCTTCAGCCAGCGCTCGGTGTTGACCTTTAACAAGTTTGAGAGCAATCCGAAATTGCCCGCCGACAGCTTCCAGTTCAAGCCGCCTGCGGGGGCGGATGTGATTCGCCAGTAGACATAGGACATAGGGTTGGCACGGCGGGTGGCGCTGCCCACGTTCTCCGGCCCACGCTCGCCGACGGGCGGGCTTGTGTGTTTGCGGTTACTGCGTCAAAGCCTTGCTAGGCCCACTTACTCTGTGGCAACGGCGAATGGGGCCTGCGCCTAAAAGTCTTAATCCCTATAAATCAGGGCATTCAGTATTTCCAGTGCCAAAGGCAAGGGTAAAAAAACCCCCACGTCTTAATCCCTTTTATATCAGGGCATTCAGTATTTCATTACGGTTGAGGCAGAAACAGAGAAGCAAGGTCTTAATCCCTTTTATATCAGGGCATTCAGTATTTCACCAGTAACCAGTAACCAAGAACCAATTATTAGTCTTAATCCCTTTTATATCAGGGCATTCAGTATTTCAGTTTCGCCAAACTGTTCATTAGTTTCCAACATAAGTCTTAATCCCTTTTATATCAGGGCATTCAGTATTTCCTTGGTGGCTCTGGTTGTAGCCAAGGGCTATGCGTCTTAATCCCTTTTATATCAGGGCATTCAGTATTTCATCGCTGCGCCAAAATCGCGGAGATTGCCGTGTGTCTTAATCCCTTTTATATCAGGGCATTCAGTATTTCTGGGTGACTGAAAAACACCCAGAGCCAGAGGCAAGTCTTAATCCCTTTTATATCAGGGCATTCAGTATTTCGGGAGCGCATATTGGGGATAGCATTAACGGCAACGTCTTAATCCCTTTTATATCAGGGCATTCAGTATTTCAAGTTGAGTTTTCAGCGTCCGTGTCGGCAAAAGGTCTTAATCCCTTTTATATCAGGGCATTCAGTATTTCCCAAGATTGACGAAGAGGGTTGCGATTTTACGTCTTAATCCCTTTTATATCAGGGCATTCAGTATTTCCGCATGCGCCAGGGCAGAGGCCGCACTCTTGCGGTCTTAATCCCTTTTATATCAGGGCATTCAGTATTTCCCATGTCAGCCAAGTCTAAACGCGACATTTAGTCTTAATCCCTTTTATATCAGGGCATTCAGTATTTCTGCGACGGGGCAGATATGCCCGCGTTCGCAGCGTCTTAATCCCTTTTATATCAGGGCATTCAGTATTT
>JBEIGE010000010.1:0-97057 GCA_040382055.1 Hylemonella sp. | reverse complement strand
GTGACCTGCTGGTGGTACTGGTCACCACCGGGTTCAAGCCCGGTAAAGCCGGGTTTTCGTCTCTTTTGGGGCAAATGCTCAAAGACGGCGATCTGGACTCCAAAGCCGGCAAGCTGTTGCATTTGCACCGCCCGTCCATAGCGCTGTGCACTCGCGCCGTGATCGCGGGTGCGGGTGATGGCACAAGTCGTAGTGTTCGACAGGCTATTTCGGCAGCTATTGGGGGTGTACGTGCCCATGCACTGCCACTCAAGAACATCACCGTTGCCTTTGCAGGTGAGATCAGTCCACAGTCGCTGAAGGCCGCTGTTCTGGCCATCGCAGATGCCACCTATTCCTACACAACAACAAAATCCAAGCCCGAGGCGCGCACGCTGGCCGGCGTGACATTTGCTGTACCGCAGACCTCCGAAGTCAAGACGGCATTCAATCAGGCCGTGGCCACTGTTGCCGGTGTCGAACTGGCCAAGGAATGGGCCAATCGGCCAGCCAATTACGCAACACCGACGATGCTGGCTCAGGCTGCGCGCTCGCTGTCCCGTTTGCCCAAGATCACTTGCCAGGTGTTGGGGCCCAAGGAGGTTGCCAAACTTGGCATGGGCTCATTCATGGCTGTGGCCAAAGGCTCGGCAGAACCTCTGCGCTTCATTGTTTTGGAATACAAGGGCACAGCCAAAGCAGCCCCACCCACGGTACTGGTGGGCAAGGGCATCACGTTTGACACCGGTGGTATTTCCATCAAGCCAGCGGCTGAAATGGATGAAATGAAGTTCGACATGTGCGGCGCAGCCAGTGTTCTGGGAGTGTTCCGTGCGCTGGCTGATCTCAAACCCGCTATTCATGTGGTGGGTTTGATTCCGACCTGCGAGAACATGCCAGATGGCCGCTCGGTCAAACCTGGCGATGTGGTGACCAGCATGAGTGGCCAAACCATTGAGATCCTCAACACGGATGCCGAGGGTCGCCTCATTCTTTGTGACGCACTGACCTATGCAGAACGCTTTAAACCCCGCGCTGTTGTCGATATTGCTACTTTGACGGGTGCCTGTGTGGTCGCCCTGGGTGGCGTGCGAAGCGGCATGTTTGCGTCCCAGGATGAGCTGGCCAAACAACTCATGGATGCGGGCGATTCGTCCATGGACTTGTGCTGGCGTATGCCGCTGGACGACGAGTACGCGGACGGCCTGAAGACGTCCTTTGCCGATGTTGCCAACGTGGGCAGCCGTGCAGCTGGGGCTGTAACTGCAGCCAAATTTTTGCAGCGCTTTGCCACCAAATTTCCTTGGGCCCATCTGGACATTGCGGGTACGGCCTGGAAAACGGGTGCCGCCAAAGGTGCAACCGGTCGGCCTGTCGGGTTGTTGGTGGACTATCTCTTGTCTACGGCTCACGATCCGGCACCTAAAGCCTCCCGGGCTTTAAAAGCGGCTTGAGGCACAGCCGCCAAGCAGACCCTAGTAATGACAGCATGGTCCCATGTAGTCACGCCAGCCTATGACCGATGTTGCCTTTCATTTCAACGCGCCGGACAAGCTGGCCTACGTCTGCCGTTTGCTGCGCAAAGCCGTGCTGAACCAGGCCCGGGTGGTGGTGGTGAGTTCCGCTGACGTGCTGGATCAACTTGATACCAGTTTGTGGACTTTCTCTGCACTCGACTTTGTGCCCCATTGTCGGATGGGCAGCCCGGATTCTGTATTGGGTCGTTCTGCCGTCATCCTGGCTGAAACCACCGACCAGGTACCTCACCACCAGGTGCTGCTGAACTTGTCAGATGAGGTCCCTTCGGGCTTCAATCACTTTGAGCGTGTGATTGAGGTGGTCTCCCTGGAAGAACACGACCGTCAACTCGCCCGAACCCGCTGGAAGCACTATGCCCAACACGGCTTGCAAATGACGCGCCACGATGTGGCCCTGAAGGAGACTGCTTGATGCATGCCAGCCCCAAACCCCCAGGCCGCTTTCTGCCTACCTTGACTGAGGTGGTGGAGCCGCCCAGCCGGCCTTATCCTGAGCCTGAGCCCGAGTCTTCACAGCCGCGAGAGCAACCTACGCCAGATGTTGAGTTTGACCTGGTTTCTGATCAGGTGCATATCAACGATCTGATTGAACGCGTCATGCTGAAGCTTGAAGTCACTATTCGCGCCCAAATTGTCACGGTGGTTAATGATCTGGTGAATGAGCAACTCAGTCAGATGCAGCCGCGTCTGGCCCAAGAAGTGCTTCTTCGATTACGTGAATCGGTTATGAAGACAGTGCGCGATGAAATTCACAAACAACCCTCTACAACCGAAAACGATTCTCCCCCTCGCTTTGAGGCATAAACCCTTGGAACTTGTGGGTTATCACCTCTACCCAAGCCAAATTAAGTTAATCTCGCAGCCGCGAGTATTCTTAACCAACCCTAACTACCCTCGAAATGGAGTTTTTTATGAGAGCCAAACATCTGACACCGGCCTTGACCTTGACCCTGATAGCGACAGCAGTTCTGCTGACCGCATGTGGCAAAAAAGAAGCCGCTGCACCGGCCGCTGCTGCCGAAGCTGTTGTCAAGATTGCCCACGTAGGCCCGGTCAGTGGAGCCATTGCCCACCTGGGTAAAGACAATGAGAATGGTGCCCGCTTGGCCATTGAAGAACTCAATGCCGCTGGCGTAATGATCGACGGCAAGAAAGTCAAGCTCGAGCTCATGGCCGAAGACGATGGCGCTGACCCCAAGCAGGGCACAGCTGTGGCACAAAAATTGGTGGATGCCAAAGTTGCAGGCGTTGTAGGCCACCTCAATTCCGGCACCACCATTCCCGCCTCCAAGCTCTATAGCGATGCCGGTATTCCCCAGATTTCCCCATCGGCCACCAACCCAAAGTACACCCGCCAGGGCTTCAAGACCGCCTTCCGTGTTGTGGCCGATGACGTCCACCTCGGCAGCACCTTGGGCAAATATGCCGTGGAAACCCTCAAGGGCAAATCCATTGCTGTGATTGACGACCGCACGGCTTACGGCCAAGGCGTTGCCGAGGAATTCACCAAGGCCGTTGAAGCGGCTGGTGGCAAGATTGTTGACAAGCAGTTCACCAACGACAAGGCGTCTGATTTCAACGCCATCCTGACCAGCATCAAGGGGAAGAAGCCTGATGTGGTGTTCTTCGGCGGCATGGACGCTGTAGGCGGCCCCATGCTCAAACAAATGAAGTCTTTGGGTATCAAGGCCAAGTTCATGGGCGGTGATGGCATTTGCACGACCGAGCTAATCAAACTGGCCGGTGATGCACTGGGCGATGACATGGTGTATTGCGCAGAAGCGGGCGGTGTCGAGGGTGAGGGCAAGGCTGGCATGGATGCATTCAGTGCCAAATACAAGGCCAAGTTCAATGACGATGTGAAGCTCTATGCACCTTACGTCTATGACGCGGTTCAGTTGATGGTTGCTTCAATGGTCAAGGCCAAGTCTTCTGACCCGGCTAAATACCTGCCTGTTTTGGCAGCAACCGCTGACTACAAAGGCGTGACCGGCCCGATCAGTTTTGATGAAAAAGGTGATATCAAGAACGGTGCCTTGACACTGTTTACCTACAAGGCAGGAGCCCGCTCACAATTGGCAGTTATCCGCTGAGTTAAACTACAGTCACTGGAGCGGTGGATGAGCGGTTTAAGTCACACGCCTGGAAAGCGTGCGTGGGGTTAAACCCACCGCGGGTTCGAATCCCGCCTGCTCCGCCAGTGATAAGGTTTCTTCGGTCTCCAACCGTATAAGTTAATCTCCTAGAAGCCCTGATTTCCCTGTGAAGTCGGGGCTTTTTTGTTTCCATACGTCTTTTCCGGCATTTACCCTCAATCAATCAAGCTGAGTTGGGGATAAAGCATGACGAGATTTGTCCCTAACTGGGCAACAGTGATGACACGTTTAATAAAGGGCGTCCGAAATACGGCGGGTTAAGCCCATCTGAGTTGAGGCGACTGCGACAACTGGAGGAAGAGAAGAACAAGCTCGAGCGGCTTGCCGCCAATCTCAGCCTGGGAAAAGCCATGCTGCAGGACGTACTGGCAAAAAATCTTTGAAGCCTTCGCGCAAGCGTGAGCTGGCAACAGATCTGATGGCCAACCAGGTTATGAACGCAGCGTGGAACTGGACTTCAGCACGCTTGGGAAACCTACAGACAGCGCCATGATTGAAAGCTTCAATGGCCGTCTGCGCAAGGAGTGCTTGAAGAACGAACACTGGTTCATGAGCTGGCAAGACGCCAGAGCAATTATTGAGGATTGGCGCGCTTCTGAAACTAGTCTAGCCTCTAAGTGCCCTTGTCTGGCAGACACCCAAGGAGTTCGCTCCGAAGAACGGGTTTAAACCTATTCTTCAGAGCAACAATCAGCCGGAAATACTAACTTCTGAGTGGCAAGGAATCCGGGTCAGGGGCGAAGTCAGAGGGCGGACCTTCTTACTGAATCCAGAAAATACGGTCCAAACGGATCTCCGGCATGCCCGTTCTTGCGACATTGCCCGTAGCAGACCAAATATCCGAAATGGAGAATCTGGTGAGAACGTAACGCAGATCCAGCGCCGGGTTGGCGGCCTTGAAGGCTGACAGCGGAATAGTTACATCGCACCAGACAGAGCCGGTGTTGCAATAGCCATAGTTACCGTTGGAGATCAAAACGTTCGCTTCAACAGGCCGACCCAGGTCCGTATCGCTGGAAATCCCAACCCGTAGGGATCCTAAATATGCAGTCTTGATGCTGAAGCGAATCGAACCATTAGCAAAGTTTGACAAATTTGCTGAGGCTGGTGTAGTGGCAGAGGATTGCCACAAAAGCCCCCAGCCATAACCCGCACTGTTGTTGAAGCCTGATAGCGATATATAGTGACTTGCTCCCAAAGTCCCCGCTTGGTCAGAAGAAACTGAATCACCCGTCAAAGGGTAACCCAAAGTGAATGTTCCGGTCTGATACGCATCGGCCCGCATGCCAACAGGCCAATTAGTTTCTGTCTCTGAGTGAATAATAAAACTTGATTGAGTTATAGCGGTATTAAGTACTGGCGGAACATAATACAAGGCGGCAGTTTCGTCACAGGATTTACTGTTGTCTTTTACCCAAGTAGCAGAAGGATTAAGAACCTGTGCTGCGCATCTGGCCTCCCGTGCCACATTGAACAACCCCCATTTATCGTCGGTGCCTTTCCAGGGTTCGTCAAACGCCTCGAAATACACAATACCTTTCGGCCCAGAGTCGCCTCGGGACGCGACAGCCCAATCCAGAAGACGGGTGTAATACATTTTTTGATTTGCAGGATGGCCTAGGAATTTATAGCGAGAGGTGCCGCTAGGGTCGGCTGCCTTCCAGCCCGTTTCACCAATGATAATTGGCATGTTGGAGCGGCCATTTTTGTCTAGGTACGATCGCACAGCTGCGTAGTCACTTTTGGTCTTTCCGATCGCAGCATCCATCATGGCACTCGCGCGGCGAGTAAGGTCAGTAACACCTTTTTGCTGCCAGTCCCAATCAGGCAAGGTATCGGTGTCTGAAAAGTTGCTGTACAACGCGTCTTCAATGGAGTACGTGTGAATAGAGGCAAAGTCAATTTGCCGGAAAATATCTGCCGCCTGATCGGATGCATTTCTAGCTTGGCCAGCGTAGAAAGCCCAGTTGTCGTCAGTTGTTACCGGTTGATTTATCTGATCGCGAACGGTCTTGATATACCCAGCCATGGTTTTGGTTGATATGGGTACAAATGACCAAGACACCATTGTTTCATTACCAACACTAACAGCAACTATCTGATTGGGATAAGCTTTTGCCAGTGACACCCCACGTGCCATTTCGTCTTCGTTACCCGCCTGGATGCTAGCGCGCTTAACTGCATTCGTCTCGTTCTCAAAAGAATTCACATATATTCCCAGCATTACTTTGATGTCCATGCTGTTGTCGCTAATCACTCTGAGGGTGCGTAATGCAACCTTGTCTGAACTGTCAAAAAGACGAATGAGTCCAATGCCTGCTGTTCGAAGAAGATCAAGATCTTCCTTGACTTGTTGGTCTGTAATATTCTCGGATGCGCGGTCATCAACCGTTGCGGACGTACGATACGGCGAGTAGGCAACAGCTTTTCGTGTAGTAAAAGCGCTCGGAAAGGCACGAAGTCCAGTGGCACTGGCAGGACTCAGGCCATCTGTACTTTGATCGGCAGTTGTTCCACCGCCACCACAGCCCCCCAATATCAGAGATAAACCCAAACAAATAATGGCAGCTGAAAAATTGACAAAAGCAAAGGGGTTGTGTGACTGGATTACCTTCAAAGGCAAAGATATTTCAGGATCGAAAGAATTATTGACTATGTTCATTTCCGTATTGCCTTAAAAGCGGTAAACCGTGCCAAAGGTCACCCAGTTGCCGTTGGTGGCTATGCGCGAGTCCACATTGCTAAACGACGCGTTACCTGGCATGGACATGGGCGAGAGTCCCTGCTTTGCGTACTGCACCATTCCTAATGTGGTTTCAAGTTGCAAATTTTTCGCATACTCATATCTCGCACCCAGAGTGTTAATCAACGCCGAGTTATTTTGACCACGATCGCTTGGATTTTTGGTATCTGCAGTTCCCAGGTAAACCATGCCCGTGATGAATGTCCACCGATCCATGCGGTAGCGTAGGCCCAGCATCAAGTCAGCAGACACTGCGGAATAGCCAGGATTACTCGTAGCTAACGGGTTGGTGTAATCTACATTGAATGCGCTGGTCCACTGCGTTGCCGGGTTAAAAACCACGCTGGCCCCGCTCCAGTAATTCCGACGCACCCCGCCTGATATTTCAGTTCTTGCATTGAGTTGATAGCGTGCCATGATCACGGCGATACTCTGTTTGTTGCCCTCAAACTGAGTTCCGCTCGGGCTGACGTAAGTGTCATCTTGAGAGAACGGCGTCACCCCACTAAATGGCGCCTTGCCCCAAGCGCCAGCCCCGCCGTTAGTTGCATCCTGATACATGGCATCAACTACCAACCCCCCTTTGTAATATTGAGCGTATATCTCAAAAAAAGCAGGCTTCAGTCGTTTGAAATTTGTGTTGCCCTGGTCATAGGTGACTTCTAAAAAAAGGTCACCTTCATTCACATCAAATTTTCGCGTTCCAACCCGAATTGCGTTAGCAAGCAAGCCGTAACCCGCACCGCTGGATGCCCATGCATATGCCAGATCAACATTGGTTCCATAAGGGAAATCAGACACAGACCATGCGCGTGTTGTCATAGAACCAACTCGCAAGCTACCGTAGTCTTGATGGCTTAATGCAACGTTCTTTTCTGCCCAGTAATCTGGAACATCAACGGTACCACCATAACGCGTTTCAGGGCTGGCACCATTAACGGCGATGGCACGCCAGCGTTGACTAAGCATGCCTGAAATCTCATACCCCCCACCCAGATTGTATTTGGCGGTCAAGTACGGCTGAACCTGCCAGAAAGTTGTTCCGACCGATTTATAGTTTTGGCCCGGGATGATGGCGTCCGCTGATTTAAGTTGTTTCGACACGGTTGAGGGAGCCACTTGGCAATCTTGGCAGTAGTTACCTTGAAGTCCTGTAGTTACTTGACCAAAGCCCGTCAAAGTGAACATGCCATCGGGGCCGAAATCGATGGCATAACTGGCGGTTGTTGATACGTATATGGCTAGAGCAAGCCCACATTGAACCTTGCGAAAAGGCTTAATGCTTTTGCAGATAAATCGGTTTTTCATGAAATTCCCCGTGGGGTTTGTGTCCTATGAAGACCACATCAAAAATAATTGAAAGCGCTTTCATTAGAATAACTGAATCTTCAACCCATAGTCAACACTGGGTAAGCCGTGTTTACCCTAACCTCTCATTTGACCGCTTGCACAATTTTTGTTGTAGCTACCGTTAAATATCTTTAAACGGGGACCAATTGAGTTTGGGCCAAGGGTATTCCATTAAGGGAAATTATTTAAGCCGATATGAAAGCGCTTTCATTAATATTGCACTTTTCACGACATCAGCGAGGACCTTCACAGTGCCACGGTCGTTCCAACCCATAACTTTTTTGGCAATTTACTGCACATGTCGTACTTCTACCGGAAGCGAACCATTGCTTCTAGGGAAGGTCTGCACAAACCCTTCGTTTGCGAGAGTTGAGGTTAAAAAGTTCACGCAATGAAACAGCAAGCGCCATTTCACCTATGTCCTGAGCGTATTTGCCCTGAATCAGGACCTCTTGCGGGCTTGGATGGGTGCTTGACCGTGATACATGCGCAATCATCCCCGTGCTGCCAAGAGTTGCCTGCGTTCCATCGACAAATTAATCAGCGCAAACACCGTCATGAGTTGCGCTGTGTTCTTGGAAAAGCCACGTTAGCGTATCTTGAACAGGCGAAGTCCTTGGGTGAGGTCATTGACGTTGACAGTCGCGCCTGCGAAACTCAAAAAGTAGTTCAATAGTGGTGAGGCACCGCATTAATCTATCGGCAGTCAGTTTATTCGCTAGTGCTTTAATCTGCCTTGTTGCTTGCGGCGGTGGAGGCGGGGAATCTGTCGCTCCTGCGCCTGCTTCTACAGGTCGCACACTCGTTTGGTCGGATGAATTCAATACACCGGGTTTACCAGATGATTCCAAGTGGAATTACGACACTGAACGCAATAAGGTTGGCTGGTACAACAATGAAAAACAGTACTACGCAAACGGACGTCTAGAGAATTCACAAGTCATTGGTGGACTCTTGGAGATAAAGGCTTTGCGTGAACGTTTGTTAACAGCAACAGACTTCGGCGGACAGGACTTTACTTCAGCCCGCCTCATTACGCGGGAAAAATTCGTCTTTACATATGGGTTTGTAGAAGTTCGTGCCAAGATGCCATGTGGGCTAGGAACTTGGCCAGCCATATGGATGCTTGGGACGGGGGGAACGTGGCCTGACGATGGGGAGATTGATTTGCTGGAGCAACGCGGAGTCAGGGCCAGCGACAAACAGGAGATTTTGGGGACGTTACACACACGCGCATTCAACTGGACCAATGGCACACTGGGCGTTTCAAAAGGCGCGAGTCGTTCTCTGCCGACCGCCTGTACTGAGTTTCATAACTATCAGGTCAACTGGACTCCCGATCAGATTCAAATTGGCGTTAACGATGTTGTGTATTTCACTTATACCAACCCTAAGCTATCTGATGTAAAACAGAACTATCTGCAATGGCCCTTTGATCAACCTCAGTACCTGATACTCAATCTAGCCATGGGAGGAGATCTTGGTGGATCAATACCTCCGAGTTTTACTCGGGATGCGATGGTAGTTGACTATGTCAGAGTCTACAAAAATTAGTCTAGGGAACCACTGTTGGGTTATCTGCTGGAGTTGGTTTCGCTTTTCACTTGTGTACGGGTAAACCAGTATCCCGTTATGAAAGCGCTTTCAATATCATGCTCTGGTACGAGAAATTGCTTCTTCGAGGAACTCCCCATGCGAATGTTCACCCGCCACGCTTCCGCAGTCATTGTCGCGCTTTGCGCAATGCACGCCACACAGGCCCAACCGGTCAAGGTGGGCTCTGGGACCTACTACGCTTCGCCCAAGGCGGGTGACAAGCCTCCACCTTTGGCACCGTTCCGAACCGAGGCGATGCTCAAACAAGCTGCGCCCACAAATCAATGGTATTCAACCCTTATCTTCAACCCCAAGCCCGAAGCACTCTTCGCGCATCCGCTAACGGTCAAGACTACGCCTGCCGGGCTGGAGCTGGCTTTGCCCAGCAAGAAAGTTGTGCCGACGGATTTTCGTGAAAACGAAATTCACTATCCCCATTCGGATGCCTTGGTTATTTCTCCGGTTGCTTTTGAACCAGGTCCTGCCAAGCTGGCCAGGGCAACGGACTGGGCAATAGACATCGCGATGGACCGTGGTGCCGATCAGATGCAGGTTACCGTAGCGCATGGCAGCCCTTATGCGCACATTACGTTGTCTCGTGGAGATGTCCGGATCAAATTGCCAACTGCTGGCGAGCGCATAGGTACCACCACGGATGCCCGGGTGCTTGCATTGCGCATCGGCGCAAAGCCATATGCGATTTTCGGTCCATCCGGCGTGAAATGGGAGCAATCCTCAGCATCCGAATGGATCGGACGCATGCCGCAGGGTGCGGGTTACCTGTCAGCCGCAGCGCTTCCGGACGAGCGAGCGGAAAGTCTTGCTTTGCTCACCCACCACGCCTATGCATTTCTGCAAGACACCCGGGTCGAATGGAAGTTTGATCCTGCGACCAGCAAAGTCGAAACTACCTTCACAGCCAAGACGCGTGTGATGGAAGGCCCTGACAACGGACCACTGCTCGGGCTGTACCCCCACCAATGGTTTAAAAACGCCTCAGTGGAGGGGAAACTAGGCCCTTCCTACGACAGCATCAGGGGCAAGATTCGCCTACTCGCGGCGAACCAATTCAAGATCGAACGCATTTACCACGGCATATTGCCGCATTGGCCGGGTCTGAAAGATGGCGCTGGGGCCAAGGAACTCAGCGATTTGCTCAAAGTCGACTTTCGCAAACGTCGCGAGTTGATTCCCATCAGGGAAAATAACGACGATTGGCGGGTCAGCGCTTATTGGCAAGGCAAGGGACTTACAAGGGCCACCGGGCTTGCTGCAGTGGCCGAGCAGCAGGGTGACCTTGCTATGCGCGACCAGCTTTTGCAGCTGGTCAAGGACCGCATGGAGTGGTGGTTTGGCGGTACTGGTCGCAGCTACTTGCACTACGACAAACGGCTTGGAACACTGGTCGGGTACCCAGACGAATTCTTCTCTGTCGCCGAAATGAACGACCATCACTTCCATTGGTTCTACTGGATCCGTGCGGCTGCGGAGATCACACTTCGCGATCCAAGCTGGGGAGCCAAAGATAAATGGGGTGGCATCGTGGACATGATGGTGGCCGATATCGCCACGACTGAGCGGGGCCGCCCTGACTATCCGTTCTTGCGACCTTTTGACCAGTATTCTGGATTCTCTATGGCTTCGGGAGTTGGCCTTTACGATTTTGGCAACGGACAGGAGTCCACCTCCGAGGCGATCGGCGCGTGGGCAAGTCTCATTCTTTGGGGCGAGGTCACAGGCAATCGTGAGTTGCGCGACCTCGGCATCTACCTCTACACCACCGAGATTGACGCTGTCAGTCATTATTGGTTTGACATCCATGGGCAAGTGTTCCCCCCCGAATACAAGAATGTCGAAGCCAGCTGGGTGTTTGGCGGGAGGTATGCCCACAAGACATGGTGGACTGATGAGCCTCGCCAGACCAAGGGCATCAACCTGTTGCCTGTGACGACGTTCTCGATCTACCACGGTCGTGATCCGGTCTATGTGAAACGCAATGTCGGCACATTGAAAGCCGAAACCGATAGCTACAACGCCATTGGCAAGTTTCCACCCAATAGGCCTCCAAAAGACGTGTGGCAGGATGTCTTTGCAAAGTACCTGGCGCTGGCTGATCCCCAAGCAGCGCTGGCGCAGTGGGATCGTCATGGCAGCGTAGAAGCAGGCGATACGCGCTCCCATACACTTCACTGGATGCTGAGCCTGCAGGAAATGGGGCTGCCGGACTTCAGTACCACGGCAGACACCACACTTTATTCAGTTTTCAAACGAGAGGACGGCCGCAAAACATACCTGGCATTCAACGCAGGCAAGTCACCCATCACCGTTAAATTTAGTGATGGAAAGACACTGACCGTCGCCCCCGGCGTGTTGGCGAAGATGTAATCTGCTTGAGTAATGGCATTACAACAAATCAGTGCCGATTGGCACAGCTGGATTAAAGACAATTTGGCCAGAGGCTGTGATGAGGCATCCATCATCTCAACCATGGTGCAGGGGGGTATCGATCCGGTTGCTGCCGGCATCGCGCTGCTGCAGGGTATGTCACCCCCTGCGCAGGCCGATTTGGCATTGGCCCCGCCGTCGGGCTACCACTACACCACCCCTCGATTTCCTCCCGCAGGGAACGTCATTCAGACCCGCGACCGTGCAGTGCGCGTTGCCATGCGCATTGCGCAGCCCATGGTTGCCGTGCTAGATGACTTTATGTCGAAAGAGGAGTGCGACGAGCTGGTGCAGTTGTCACGCTCCAAACTTCAGCGCTCCACCATCGTCGACCCCGCTACAGGACAAGACCGCGTAATCGAGGATCGTAAAAGCTCGGGCACCTTCTTTGCCCTGAATGAAAACCCATTGGTCGCCCGGCTGGATCAGCGCATATCCGACGTCATGCGCTGGCCCGTCGAGAACGGCGAAGGCATTCAGATATTGAACTACCAGATTGGTGGCGAATACAAGAATCATTTTGACTTTTTTCCGCCAGACGACCCAGGAAGCGCCGTGCACCTGGCCAAGGGCGGCCAGCGTGTGAGCACACTGGTGATGTACCTGAATGATGTGGAGCAAGGCGGGGAAACGATTTTTCCATCCATTCATCTGGCTGTAACACCCAAGAAGGGTTCAGCGGTGTACTTTGAATATTGCAACGATCTGGGGCAGGTGGACTCCATGTCATTGCATGGCGGTGTGCCAGTGATTGCAGGAGAGAAATGGATCGCTACGAAGTGGATGCGGCAGCGGCGTTACGCGTAGATAACCGACTCATAGAAAACAATACGGAGAACAATGTTCTCCGTATTGTTTGCTTTGACGCATACTGGCTCTGACGTATTGAGTAGGCAAGGCCGCATGTTGCGACCTTGCGCCAGTTATGTCAACCCGAATTACGGCTGGAAGGAGATCGGGCCAATGTTCATTCCATTTGGCGATAAAGCAGACCCACTAAAATACATGTTGGCCTTGAGCAATTGAACATGCACTGACCCGATCGGTTGTGCAAGCAAGGCCGCAGCAGTGCTAACTCCGCTTCCCGCGCAGTTATTCTTTATGGAGAAGTTTGTTAAGTTGATATTGTAGGTTTGAACTCCAATGCCAGGTGGTGTAACCAGTGGACTCTCTGCCTCAACATAGCAGCCGCTGTAACTCTGTTTTAATTGAACGACAACCTTGTATGTCGGAACCGATCGCGATGTGAGCTCGTCATTGCCCCACAGCGCGATTCGCAGCTTGGTTTGCCCGCCAAGTGTCACTGAACCATTGTTAGGTGCATTCACGTAAGCTGCGATGTACGGGACATTTGTTGAGGATGCTAAGCCCACACCAAAATAGAAAGATGGCGTTGCGTCGCTTGGCGCGAAACCACTCCACCAAAAGTTGGACCAGTCACTGAGTACTGAATCCTGGTACCAATTGACATCACCACCTTCTACCGATGTTCCGGATTTGGTGTAGTTAACGTTGTCAGCTCCAGCATTCGTGTACCCTGATGCAAAGACTATGGCTGCACCGCTTGGGCTCGGAGTTGGGGTTGGACTCGCGACATGCGCTGCATATTTCAGCTCGTCAAAGTAATAGGTCGTGTCAGAACTTACAGCGGTCAGGAATTTGGGGAATACACTGACTTTGTTGTATGTCGTTGCAGCGTTATAGGCGGCCGTGCTTGAAGCCGGCGTGGAAAAGTCGAATGTTAAGGTCTCCCACGAATTTGCCTGAGTTGTGAGAGTTGTAGCGTCAACTTCGATTGTCTTGGTGTTATCGGCAGCATCTTCGAACTTCAAACGAATCTTCTCTCCGACCGCAGGCGAATATACTCGAAGAGTAACAATCTTGCTGGTTTCAAACCCGACTCGTGGTACTGATTTGTTGCTGGCCGTTGTGTACAGCGTGGCACCTGCCCAAGGTTGACCAGCCGCAACTTTGACAAATTTAGCCACAGTGTTTCCAGAGTCAACAGGGTCCACTGCAATCATCGCTGTACCTAGCCCTTCAAAAGCCTCAAAGGCCATTGTTGCCTCACCAAATGTCAGGCAATTCTGGGAAGTGGTCGTTGTACAAGTACCAGTGCTTCCAGAAGGTGATGGGGTAGGGGTGGGAGTCGGTGTTGGAGCAGGGGATCCCAAGATGCTGCTGACCATGCCACTCACATCGTTGCTCGCATAGGCCGACGCCGCCACATTACCCGTGGTAACTTGTGTCAACGCCTGTCCAAGCCTGGTTGCGTTGGGAGTTTCCGTTCCGACCTTCACAGCCAGAATCGCAGCCATGACTTTTGCCACGTTGCGTGCGCCGACGTCGTTGGTTGCAACGTGGTCCTTGCTGAAGTCGTAGTCAACTGGCAAAGCCAAATCCGAGCGAGCAGCAATGCGGGCGTTAGCCAAGCTGAGTGAGCTGGCAAGCATCTTAGTTGAGATGATGGTTGTCAGCGGCGAAAGCACGGTGGGCATGTCAGCGGGAGCCAGCATCTTGTAGGGGTTTGCGATGGGTGTGCTTGGGGCATCACTGTCAACAGCGCCCGCTGGGACAGTCGCAATGATGTGCAAGTTGGCCAGGTTTGTTCCCGCTGGTGCAGTCAGCGAGTATTTTCCGTTGGCCACGGATGTGGCGGAAGGCTCGCCAGTGTCACAAGCGCCGTTGCTGTTGAGGTCAAGGCAAACGTTTGCTCCGGTGATGTAACCATCAATCACTGCTCCGGACAAAGTCACCGGGCCAGCAGCGGTAGATCCGCCGCCTCCGCCGCAGGCGGCAACAAACGCAACTGTGGCCAAGCTAATTGCTGTTAGCGGAATGTTTCTGGGAAAGTGTTTCATGTGTGAGCTCCAAAATTATTTGTGCGGTATGAGCAGTTGTTGTCTGAAATGGCTTCATAATTTATATGAAAGCGCTTTCAAGAAATGATACTACCTAACAAAATCGAATGGCCATATCGGTGCTTACCCTTATCCATAGTTCGCCAGCCCGTCTAGCCGACAAGCGCTAAAAGCCTCTTACACAGCAAAGGAAAAAAATGGTGGAGAAATCAGAGCTGCTGTCCTGGTGCCTCTCATCTAAAGAGGGAGGGCTGATGCTAGCGCAACGGCCTGGGTTGTTACCTTCACAAATTTCCGTGCCTCAGGCTGGTAGGGTGTGGGTGGACCCGAAGCGCAAATTTCAGGAGGTGGAAGGATTCGGTGGTGCTTTTACCGAAGCCGCCGCGGTGACATGGATGAAATTGGCGTCGCGACAACGCGAAGAATTACTTCTTGCGTATTTCGACCCGATGGTGGGCCATAGGTACAATTTCTGCCGGGTGCATATGAACAGCTGTGACTTCGCATTGGGAAACTACTCCCATGTCGAAGCAGCCGGAGACATCAATCTGGAGCATTTCTCCGTTGCCCGAGACGAGCTGGCTTTGATCCCCCTCATTCAGGCGGCCCAACGCGTCGCTAAGGTACCCCTTCGAATACTGGCGTCCCCGTGGAGTCCACCAGCCTGGATGAAGGACAGTGGCCAGATGAACGGGGGCGGTAAACTCATGCCCGAGTATCGCGATGCATGGGCTCGGTGCTATGTCAAGTTTATTCAGGCTTACGCCGGCCACGGCATTCCGATCTGGGGTGTTTCGGTGCAAAACGAACCCATGGCCACGCAGCGCTGGGACTCGTGCATATACGATGCTGCAGAAGAACGCGATTTCATACGCGACCACTTGGGTCCCGCGCTGCACCGGGCAGGTTTGGGGCATATCCAAATTGTGGTTTGGGACCACAACCGCGACGAAATGGTGGAGCGAGCCAGCGTTGTAATGGCTGACCCCGAAGCGGCGCGCTATGTCTGGGGCACCGGATTCCATTGGTATGGCGAAGACCACTTTGAACATGTGCAGTTGGTCCACGACGCTTGGCCAGATAAGAAACTGCTGTTTACCGAAGGCTGCCAGGAGGGCGGTCCCCATTTGGGCGAATGGGAGCTTGGTGAGCGCTATGCGCGGTCCATGATCAATGACCTGAACCGTTGGACGGTAGGCTGGATTGACTGGAACATCCTCCTCGACGCTACGGGTGGCCCCAACCATGTCGGCAACCTGTGCAGCGCCCCTGTTTTGGCAGATGTGGAACGCAATGCCCTTCTATACCAGAGTTCTTTCGCCTATATCGGTCATTTCTCTCGGTTTGTTCACACAGGCGCAAGACGTGTCCTGTGTGCGTCCAATAGGCAAGTCCTAGAATGTATCGCTTTTGTCAATCTGGACGGCGTTATTACGATCGTGATCATGAACCGGAGCGAGCAGTCCCAGCAGTTTGAACTGTGCACGCCGGCAATTTCCTGGAACGCACATCTCCCCTCACGATCGATCGCTACTTATCAATTTACGCTTTCTGGTGCTCTGATAGACTGAACTCGTTACACCTAGGAGGCCGATTTTTCATGAGATCACGTAGCAATGCTAAAGGCGTGCGGCCCGGATCGGGCCCTGTTACGCTGGCGATGGTTGCTGAGCTGGCGGGAGTGTCAGCCAGCACCGTTTCGCGGATTTTGAATGGCTCTGCCGTTGTCAGCGCCGAAAAGCGCCAAGCTATAGATGACGCTATTGCCAAACTTGGGTTTGTTCCCAATCCGGTAGCGCGTGGTTTGGCCGGTGGGCGCACTTTGAGCGTCGGGGTGATAACACAAGCGCTTGACAGCCCGTTTTACGGCGCTACATTGCGTGGAATCGAGCTGGAATTGCAGGTGGCGGGTTATAGCGCACTATTCGTCAGCGGCCACTGGAACGCGACCGAAGAGGCTAGGTGCATCGATGTTTTGCGCGCGCGTCGTGTGGACGGAATCATTGTTTTGACCGGGCGCCTGAGTGATAGCAAGCTGAAAGAATGTGCAAAAACCATTCCTATAGTGGTTACTGGTCGAAACTTGAAGGCGAGTCAACTCTATGCATTCAACTTTGACCAGCATGAAGGAGCGCGGCTCGCAACCAAGCACCTGGTTGATTTGGGCCATAAAAGAATTGCGTTCATTACCGGTGACATGGAGCACCCGGATGCGCGAGAGCGGGAGCGAGGATATCGGGCCGCACTCAATGACGCGCGCATTCCATTTGACAAGCGACTTATTGTTAATGGCCTCTATACCGAAGACAGCGGCATGACAGCCGCCGCCGAGTTACTTTCCAGGCGTAGGCCGTTTACCGCAGTTTTTGCTGCAAACGATCAAATGGCATTGGGGGCTGCACTCTGTTTTCATCGGCAAGGCTTGCACATCCCTGGAGATGTGGCGTTAGTTGGATTTGATGACCTTCCGGTATGTTCCTATTCATACCCACCACTTAGCAGTATTCATCATCCTGCCAACGAGATGGGGCGTTTGGCTGCGTCAGCCATGCTTCAATTGCTTCAGGGGCTAAAGCCAGTTATAGCGATTCCCCCCCCGACATTGAAGATTCGCCAATCCACCGAAGCCAGCGCCAGTTGATATGCGCGATTACCCTTGTTGACAGGGGTTAAGCCTATATGTATATTCTTTATGAAAGCGCTTTCATAAAGATACGGAGTTTTCATGCTTGACTTGTACCGCACTTGCCATTGGCGACGTGCCGCGGTTGCGGTGTGTCTCTTCCTTTGCGCACTGGGCTCAGTACACGCACAGAAGCGGATCGAGTTGACGATTGCAGCATTTCCGGCAGTCGATGAAATTGTCAAAGCTGCAATCCCAGCCTGGAAATTAAAGCACCCCGATGTAGACATCAAGGTGGTTAGCCGTCAGTTTTCTGATCATCACACCGCGATGACAACGGCTCTTTCAACATCTTTTTATCTTCCAGATGTGATGGCGCTGGAAGTTGGTTATGTAGGTAGATTCGCGCAAGGTGGTGGTCTTGAGGACCTCTCTCGGGAACCCTATGGTATTGCAAAACACCAAAGCAAATTCGTCAGCTACGCGTTCGAACAGGCCAGGAATCGTGCGGGAGCCGTGGTCGCCACACCAACTGACATTGGGCCAGGAACTCTTCTCTACAGAAAAGACGTTCTTGACAAAGCAGGTGTAAGCGAGGCAGAACTAATCCGATCATGGGATAGCTATGTCGATGCTGGGATAAAAATAAAGGCAATCACAGGATCCTATTTAATGGCGCACGCACGCGATATGAAGGACATCCTGATTCGTACAGGCCTCAAGCCGGGCGAGGGTCTGTACTTCGATGACCAATCTCGTGTATTGGTGAACTCTCCGCGTTTTGTTCGTGCATTTGAATTGGCGCAAAAAGTTAGAAATAACAAGCTGGATGCAAAAGTTTCAACTTGGTCCAACGAATGGGCGGAGGGCTTCCGTCGTGGGAGTCTGTCAACGCAGCTTTCCGGCGCCTGGTTGGCAGGGCACCTCAACAACTGGCTGGCCCCCAAGACAAAAGGCTATTGGCGTGCTGCCCAGTTGCCTGAAAACTCTTGGGCGGCATATGGCGGAACCTTTCTAGCAATTGCGCGTGGAGCGCCTGAAAAGCACAAAGCCCTTGCCTGGGAGTTTATTGAGATGATGACCCTTGATCGTGAACTGCAACTCAGCGCTTTCAAATCTCAAGATGCCTTTCCGGCATTGCTGGCAGCTCATAGCGACGAATTCTTTGATAAGCCCATAGAGTTCCTGGGTGACCAAAAAGCAAGGGTGTTATGGCGCGAGGCTGCTTCACGAACTGCGGCTGTGTCGGTCCATAAGCAAGATGCTTTCGCGGACGAAGTAATAAATACTGAACTCGATAAGGTTCTGAACAATGGCAAAGTTATCGCAGTGGCTTTAGCTGATGCTGAGCGGCTGTTGCAACGCCGGGCACGCCGCTAACGAATTCTTAGAAGAGTATCAATTAACCCGCACACCAAAATGAAGCCTCTATCCTCAATGCGACTTTCCCATCGCCTAGCACCCTACGTGCTACTGAGTCCCTTTGTAGTCTTGTTTTTGGTGTTCGGTCTATTTCCATTGATGTTCTCCTTGTTTCTTGCGTTTCAATCGTGGGAGCCGACCAGCGGTCTGTCTGCGATGAAATACGTGGGCTTGGAGAACTTCGCATTTTCACTTGAAGACGAGTGGTTCTGGAAATCACTGGGCAATACCGCCTGGATGGCGCTCGCGTCCGGCGTGCCGCAGCACCTGGTTGCAATTCCTCTGGCCGTCTTTATCCATACCTCTTTTACGCGGATGCGGGATGGTGTTGTGGGTGCGTACTTTTTGCCATACATAACATCTACTGTGGCCATTGCCATCATGTTCAGTTCGCTTTTCTCTACTGACTTTGGGCTTGTCAATCAGGGGCTCAATGCACTCCGGCAAGTCCCCGTTTTAGGTTGGTTGATACCAACAGAGCCAATTGACTGGCTCGGTGCACCCCAGAATATCAAGCCAGCTATCTCTATGATTGTTTTTTGGCGCTATGTAGGCTTTAACGTCGTGCTTTACCTAGCTGCGCTACAAACTATTCCCAAAGATATCTATGAGGCTGCCACGATGGATGGGGCGGGCCGATTTCAGCAGTTTTGGTACATCACCTTGCCGAGTCTAAAGCCGATGATTTTTTTCGGTGTTACCTTGAGCGTTATCGGTGGTCTGCAATTGTTTGAGGAGCCGTTCATTCTCACCGGGGGCCGCGGCGGATCAGATCAGGCGGGTATGACAACAGCCATTTACTTGTATCGTATGGCTTTTGATTTCAATGATTTTGGCGCTGCAAGCGCAATGTCCTGGTTGCTTTTTTTTATGGTTGCAGTTCTGACGTGGCTGACAAACCGCGCTTTCAACCCACCAACCAAAGCTAGGTAGGGCATTGCGATGAATACACAACGTCTTTCTCCTTTAGCCGCTTACTGTGTAGTGGGCGTCGGTGCATTGGTCATGCTGATGCCTTTTTACTTCATGTTTGTTTTTGCATCGCATTCACGTACTGAAATTTTCAGCTTGCCACCGCCGCTATTTTTTGGCGATGATTTTTTGAATAATTTAAAAATTCTGACCGACCGCATGCCATTCTGGCGCAACCTCGGTTGGAGTTTGTATGTGGCGTTGGCCTCTACGGTGTTGACGCTACTGTTTTGTTCTATGGGCGGATACGCATTTGCACTCTTCGAATTCAAGGGAAAAAACGCCATTTTTGGGTTGGTGATGGGCACTATGTTGTTGCCATCGTTTATGAACATGATTCCCACGTTCATGATCATGGATTTACTTGGATGGATCGATGAGCCACGTGCACTTTACATTCCTGGTGCTGCCAGTGCATTCGGTATCTTCTTGATGCGTCAGTTTGTTGCTTCTTCGATACCCAAGGATCTCATTGAAGCAGCCCGCATGGATGGTTGCAGTGAATTCGGTATCTACGCACGAATCGTCCTGCCACTTCTTAAGCCTGCCATGGGGACATTAGGGCTCATTACGTTTATTGCGTCTTGGAATAACTTTATTGGCCCTCTGATTGTTATGCGTTCGCCAGATATGTATACCCTGCCACTTGCACTTCGCAGCTTGCAAAGTCCTGTGGATACCGAGTGGGGTGCACTGATGACAGGTTCCGCCATCGCCACTATTCCATTGCTTATTCTTTTCGCAATGTCTTCTCGTCAACTTATATCCGGTTTGACGGCAGGCGCGGTTAAATAAACGTAAGCCCATTTCGCGCCCAATATTTTATAAATTTATGCCTATTTTTGAACCTCTTTCACTCCAACTACGCTTCCCAGAAAAGTTTGTATGGGGTGTTGCAACGAGCGCTTTTCAAATTGAAGGTGCTTCAACTTCAGATGAAAAAGGCCCTTCCATTTGGGATACTTTCTGTCGCATTCCAGGCGCTATTGCAGACGGTAGTGATGGACAGATTGCTTGTGAACATTACAAACTCTGGAAGGAAGATCTCGACCTGATTGCCAGTCTGGGGGTCAATGCTTACCGGTTTTCGGTTTCCTGGCCCAGGATACGCCCTTCTGGTAGTGGAGCCTGGAACGAAAAAGGGTTGGATTTTTATGAGCGCTTGGTTGACGGTTTGCTGGAGCGCGGTGTCAAGCCCTATCTCACACTCAATCATTGGGACCTACCGGACGCACTGCAGTCCAGTGGCGGATGGACCAACCGAGATACGGTACATCGTTTTGTTGAGTACGCCAATGCGGTGGACCGGCGCATGGGGAGCCGTATCACAGCCATCACGACGCATAACGAACCTTGGGTCATTGCCATACTTGGATATGAAACAGGAATTTTCGCACCAGGGGTCAAGAGCAGGGCCGCAGCCGCGCAGGCATCCCATCACTTGCTATTGAGCCATGGTCTGGCTTTGCAATCTTTACGCGAGCAGGGATGTAAGGCAAAGCTGGGGATCGTTCTGAATCTGTCACCAGTTCAGCCAGCATCCGATGATCAAGCTGACAAGGCGAAAGCGGTGCTTGAAGATGGGAAGCTCCTGCGCTGGTATATGGACCCACTGTTTAAGTCAAGCTATCCCGAGGATGTTCTGAGCAATTTAGGGGCAGATGCACCAGCTGTTCATGCCGGTGATCTGCAGACTATTGCAACACCCATGGACTTCCTCGGCGTGAACTATTACTCACGTTCCGTAGTTAGTGCGGATGGTCCGTGGGATGTTCATAAAAGTGGTTTGGAGATCACGGATATGGGTTGGGAGGTCTATCCTGAGGGACTGACTAAATTGCTGATTCGCATGAGCCGTGATTATCCGGTCCCTCCAATGTACGTCACTGAGAATGGTGGTGCTTTCAAGGATAAGTTCGTAAACGGGCGCGTTCACGACCCAGACCGCATTCGTTACCTGGCCAAACACATTCAGGCCGTATCCGATGCAATCGAGCAGGGGGTAAACATGGAGGGCTACATGGTGTGGAGCTTGCTCGACAACTTTGAATGGGCCTCGGGCTACGCAAAGCGGTTCGGCATCGTGCATGTCGACTACGAAACACAGCGCAGAACACTTAAGGACAGTGCGCTGTGGTACCGCAGTTTTTTACAGCATCAATACGAAGAGGGCCTCAGGCAGGAATCTCTGGTTTTAGGAGCTTGAGATGGGACAAGTATCTCTTCGCGGCATTCGCAAAAGTTATGGACCGGTAGACGTTATCAAAGGCGTAGACCTTGATGTGCGCGAGGGGGAGTTCATTGTGTTTGTTGGCCCCTCAGGTTGCGGCAAGTCGACAACGTTGCGAATGATTGCTGGTCTGGAAAGCATCAGCGATGGTGACCTGATGATTGACGGTGTGCGCGCAAACGACTTGCAGCCTTCGGATCGCGGTGCCGCCATGGTGTTTCAGAGCTATGCGCTGTATCCGCATATGACAGTCGCTGAAAACATGGGCTTCTCTCTGAAGATGTCGGGTGTCGGGAAGGCTCAAAGAGGCCAGCAGGTAGAGCGCACTGCAGAGATCTTGCGTATTACCGAACTATTGCAGCGGTACCCTAAAGAACTCTCGGGTGGTCAGCGACAACGAGTGGCAATTGGGCGCGCCATTGTGCGCAAACCCAAAGTGTTTTTGTTTGATGAGCCATTGTCCAATCTAGATGCTGCCTTGCGGGTCAATATGCGTATCGAGCTCAGCAGGCTTCATAAAGAATTAGGAACCACCATGATCTACGTGACCCACGACCAGGTTGAAGCTATGACCATGGGTAACCGGATTGCTGTCTTCAACAAAGGGCGTGTAGAGCAGATTGGCGCGCCTCTTGAACTCTACAACCGTCCAGCTAACCAGTTTGTAGCCACCTTTCTCGGCGCGCCCCGCATCAACCTTATTCCACGTCCTAACGACGGCGCACCCGCGCCTCACCGTGCTTTGTGGAATGCGTTGGTTAAAGAAGGTAATACCACCGCCAAGGTGGCGGGTTTGCGCCCTGAGCACTTGCGTGTCTTGCCTGAAGGTCAGGGAATACCGGCCACGGTGGTCCTGGCGGAGCACCTGGGCGACTCATCTCTATTGCATATCAAGCTGGACGGTGTTGAGGAATTGATGAATGCAAAGGTGGGTGCTGAACACACCCAGATTGAAGCGAATCAAGTATTGGGTCTCGTGCCTGATGTGTCATGGGGATTGACTTTCGATGCCGATGGAAAGCTTCTACCGTGATGGAACATAAGGAGACCAAGTCTCCCTGGAAACTGGTATGGCGCGACGAATTCACGGGTTCAAGTGTCAATCCGTCCAAGTGGGACTTCGACATCGGGAATGGATTTTACGATTACAAAAACAACGCTTGGATAGCGGGTTGGGGCAATGAAGAGCTTCAGTACTACACGCGTGAACCTGAAAATGTATTTGTTAAAGACAGTGTGCTGCATATTCTTGCCTTGAAAGAGTCTTTGCATGGGTGTGGTTACACATCTGCGCGCTTGAAAACGCGCAAGCGCGATGGAACAGCTCTCTTCGCCAAACAATACGGAAAATTCGAGTTTCGTGCCAAGGTTCCATATGGCAAGGGAATGTGGCCAGCCCTATGGATGCTTCCTCAAGACGATAAATACGGCGGGTGGGCTGCGTCCGGAGAAATCGATGTCATGGAAATATTGGGTGAACAGCCTGAGAAAGTATTGGGGAGCATTCACTATGGGGCGAGCTTCCCCAAGCGTGAGCTCGTGACCCACACATTGGAGATTCCCGGGAAAAGCACGGTGGCAGACTGGCATGTATATGCCGTCGAATGGGAGCCGGGTGAAATTCGCTGGTTGCTCGATGGGGTCGTCTGGGCAAAGCAGAATTTCTGGTGGAGCTGTAGCAAAAGCAAGGATGGTCTGGGTATGGATCCCAGTCGTGCGGCCGACATCAATGCATGGCCGGCACCGTTTGATCAGCCTTTTTACTTGGTCATAAATCTTGCAGTGGGTGGCAACTTTCCAGGAGCACCAAATGCGGATACGCAGTTTCCTGCTGAAATGCTGGTGGACTATGTGCGCGTCTTTGAACGAATGGGTGGCTACGGCGATCCAGTGCCACGTGCCAAAGGTCGTATGCCCTTTCAAAAACAAAAGTAAGACTGCATGTCCAAGAATCCAAAGCAATTGATCACCAGCGAAGGCGTGTGGCCAGCCTCATCTGCAGCAGCCGCGAAAGGCGGATTGTGGTCATTGCCGCCAACTGAGGTGATAACGGATGCCGTAACTTTGTCGCCCGTCGTACCTCTGGAACTTTTGAAGGAAGTACAGAACACATTGCAAAGAACGACGCATGGCATATGCTTCAGTCCGTATTTTGAAGGGCAATCGCCAGGAGACCAGATTAGTGAACAGCAAATTCGCGAACGACTGACCATAATTCAACCGCATACACGTTGGATTCGCACATTTTCTTGTACTGACGGACACGAGCATACACCCCGAATCGCCCATGAACTGGGTCTCAAGACGCTGGTGGGTGCGTGGCTTGGAACAGATGAGGCTATCAATGCCCGTGAGATTTCGGGTGTGATTGAATTGGCTCGCGCCGGGCATGCCGATGTGGTCGCTGTCGGCAACGAGGTATTGCTGCGTGAAGACTTGCCGGAGGAGGTTTTGATTTCCTACATTCGCCAGGTCAAGGAAGCACTGCCGAACATTCAGGTGGGTTATGTCGATGCCTATTACCTTTTTGAGAAACATCCACAAGTGACTGCTGCTTGCGACGTGCTGCTGACCAACTGCTATCCGTTTTGGGAAGGATGCCCGCGTGAAGAGGCTATCGCTTATATGCAAAGTATGTTCCTTAGAACAAAGGCAGTTGCAGCAGGCAAACGCGTCATCATTAGCGAGACTGGCTGGCCGCACGTCGGCACGCCGTTTCACGCTTCTGTGCCTTCGATGCACGGAGCAATTCAGTACTTTTTGGATACTTGTACTTGGGCTGATTCAGAGCAGCTGGAAATATTCTATTTTTGTGCTTTTGACGAGGCCTGGAAAGTTAGTGCGGAGGGCGACGTTGGGGCATATTGGGGGCTCTGGGACAAGCAAGGCAACCCCAAATTTTTATAACCCTAATTGAACGACAAATGCTCACACTACCTGCTGGCCGCGCTATTTGTTACTCGGGATACCGGGATGGACAAAATCCAGGAGAAAGAATTTACCCTTCAGAGGCGGAAATCCATGAGGACCTTCTGCTGTTGCAACACCACTGGCGATTGCTTCGTCTTTACGACTGCAGTCCTCATGCGGAACGTGTGCTGGAAGTCATTCGCAAAAACGGGCTGAATTTTCAGGTCATGCTGGGAGCCTACGTCGGAGCGGAAATTAACAATTTTGACTGCCCTTGGGGAGGCACATATTCAGAAAAACAGCTGAAAGCCAATGGGCTTGAAAATGAAGCTGAAATTGAACGGCTGATTGTCCTTGCCGAAAAGTTTCCCGACGTTATTTTTTCTCTGGCGGTTGGCAACGAAGCGACCGTTGACTGGACCGATCACTTTGTACCGGTTCACCGGATGATTGAATTGGTTCGCCGTGTTAAGGAGCGTTCGCGCCTGCCCGTTACATTTTGCGAAAACTACGTGCCGTGGCAACACAAATTACGGGACTTTGTAGCTGAGTTGGATTTTATTTCGTTGCACACCTATCCCGTGTGGGAGTACAAGCATATTCACGAGTCGCTGGATTACACTCGAGAAAACTACGAAAGCGTCTCCAAGTTATATCCCAACAAGCCGGTAGTGATTACCGAGGCCGGATGGACTACCAATTCAAATGGCCGTGGCATTCAGCCCCACAACGCGTCGCAGGATTTGCAAGATATCTACTTATGCGACTTGCTGCGCTGGACCGATGATGCTGGCATTTTGTGCTTTGTGTTCGAGGCGTTCGACGAGTCCTGGAAAGGCTCTCCAGACCCCATGGAGCCGGAAAAACATTGGGGTTTGTTTAGTGTTGATCGAAAGCCTAAAAAATGGACGAAAAGTCTTTTCGATAGGATCGCGTCAAGCTGATCATATGAAGTTAGTGGCACTTGATTCATGGCGTTTCTATAGAAATAAAGACAGTTGGCATTTCATAGAGAAGACATCATGCCACCTATACTTTTTTAGTACGTATATCTCAGCATCTGCTGATTGGCAAGAGACTTTGTATTTCGCACCCCTCCGAGGTCTTAAGCGTACAGCCTAGAGCCCGCAAAAGGCATAACTACCGGATCACAACAGCAATGAATAGCCAGCCATTCCCTCGTCTATTGGCCGATATAGGCGGCACTCATGCCCGTTATGCTTGGCAGGTAGATGCTTTCAAGCCTCCGAGTGAGATTGCCGTTTACCCCTGCAGTCTGCATGACTCACTTCTGGAGTCTATTGCGCACTATCTCCAAGTTCACGTCAAACCTCTGCCTCGCGCTGCCGGCATCGGTATCGCAACGCAGATCTTGAGTGATCGGGTCGAAATGACCAATCACCACTGGTCATTTTCAATCTCCGCGCTGAAACGTGCCTTGTCGCTTGATCGTCTTGTGGTCATCAACGATTTCACTGCTTTGGCTTTATCGCTGCCGAGTCTGCAGTCAGAGGATCTGTACGCCATCGGCCTTGGCACAGCAGTTGTCAATGCGCCAAGAGCCGTCATTGGGCCGGGAACTGGACTTGGGGTATCAGGCCTCCTACCCTCAGCGCAGGGCGCTTATGTGCCGATCAGTGGGGAAGGAGGACACGTAACTCTGGCGGGGGACAATCCGCGCGAACTTGAAGTAATTTCCGTTTTGAAAAGACGCTATGGCCATGCCTCTGCTGAGCGCGCACTCTCAGGGCCTGGGCTGGTTAATCTTTATGTTGCTCTCAATGAGGTGGACTCCCAAACTCCTCAGACCCTCAGTCCTGCTGAAGTAATGGCACTTGCAAAATCAGTGCAAGACCCTTATTGCGTCGAGGCGCTGAATTTGTTTTTCAATTTTCTGGGTGGTATCGCCGGCAATCTTGCTCTTACTTTAGGAGCAAGAGGCGGTATTTTTATAGGAGGAGGTATCGTACCTCGCTCTATAGATCTTTTGGTGGAGTCCCAATTCAGAGAACGCTTCATCCAAAAGGGGCGTTACCGTGACTACCTCGACGCCATCCCGACTTGGGTGATTCGTGCGAACGAATCACCTGCACTTAAGGGCGTAGCGCACGCATTAGACCTGTCGCAAACTTAATTCTCACACTGTGGGTAACAGACACGGGCAACGAGGAATTATGAAAAAAGTTGAACCAATATCAACGGACATTACCGACTGACTTATGAATCCCGCCTGCTCCGCCAGTAACTTAGCATCCAAGTGGGTTTTTGACGATATGAGGTTTTATTCCCCTTGTCGCCTCCCGTTTTGAAATGCGATTGATTGGACCCTTGTGGAAACACAAGGGCTTTTTCATTGGTGCATCTATTCAGCCCTGCGAGCTCAATTCAGGATGTCGCTGTATGCTGTGAGCCTTAAAAAATAACGAGGAACCACAATGGCACTTACGGATATTGAAATAGCCCAGGCTGCAACACTCAAGCCAGTGCTCCAGATGGCCAAGGACCGTCTTGGAATTCCACCAGAAGCGCTTGAGCCTTACGGTCATTACAAGGCCAAGATTGATCTGGTCTGGCTGGACGAGCAAACCGGCCCCCAGGGCAAGCTGATTCTGGTGACCGCAATCAGTCCCACGCCCGCCGGGGAGGGCAAGACAACCACAACTGTGGGGTTGGGTGACGCGCTCAACCGCATCGGCAAGCGCACCGTAATTGCGCTGCGCGAGCCTTCCCTCGGGCCGGTATTCGGCATGAAGGGGGGCGCGGCAGGCGGTGGCTATGCGCAGGTGGTCCCGATGGAGGACATCAATCTGCATTTCACCGGCGACTTCAGCGCCATTGCCTTGGCGCACAACCTGTTGTCGGCCTTGATTGATAACCATATTCACCATGGCAATGCGCTTGGCTTTGATGCGCGGCGAATTACCTGGCGCAGGGTCATGGACATGAACGACCGCGCGCTTCGGTCCATGGTGGTGTCCATGGGCGGTCCGGGCAATGGTTTTCCACGCGAGGACGGCTTTGACATTGTGGTGGCGTCCGAGGTGATGGCCATTTTTTGTCTTGCGACGTCGCGCAGGGATCTCAAGGAGCGCTTGGGCAACATCATTGCGGGTTACACCCGTGAACAAAAGCCCATCCGTGCCCGGGACTTGCAAGCACACGGTGCCATGGCGGCCCTGCTCAAAGACGCCGTCAAGCCCAACCTGGTGCAGACACTGGAAAACAACCCGGCCATCATCCATGGCGGACCCTTTGCCAACATTGCCCATGGCTGCAACACCGTGACCGCCACACGAGCTGCGCTGAAGTTGGGCGAATATGTAGTTACCGAAGCCGGCTTCGGTGCTGATCTCGGTGCTGAAAAATTCATCGATATCAAATGCCGCAAGTCCGGCTTGCGGCCCGATGCGGCAGTGGTCGTGGCGACGCTTCGTGCCCTCAAACACCATGGCGGTGTCGCAGCCAAAGATTTGAATGTGCCCAACCTTGAGGCCTTGTCCAAGGGCATCGCAAACCTGGAGCGGCATGTCCACAATGTGCGACATGTGTACGGGCTGCCCTGTGTCGTTTCGGTCAACCATTTCACAGCGGATACCCCCGAGGAAATGGATTTGTTACGCCAGCGCATGGATTTGCTGGGCGTGCCCATGGTGGTGGCCAGGCATTGGGCCGAAGGCTCCAAGGGAGCCGAGGAACTGGCGCACATCGTCGTTAGGCTGGCGGAATCCGGCACTTCCAGCATGCGTTTTGTTTATCAGGATGAAGATTCGCTCTGGGAAAAAATGAAGGCCATCGCTACCCAGGTCTATGGTGCGGCGGACATTTCTGCAGATGCCGCTGTACGCGCCAAAATCGCCCATCTGCAAGACAGCGGGTTTGGTCACTACCCCGTGTGCGTTGCCAAAACCCAGTATTCGTTCTCGACCGATGCCACGCTGCGTGCCGCACCGAGCGGCCATACGGTCAATATCCGGGAGGTTCGGCTGGCGGCGGGCGCCGAGTTTGTTGTCATGATCTGTGGCGACATCATGACCATGCCGGGTCTGCCTAAAGAGCCGGCGTCGTCACGCATTGATATCGATGACAACGGGAAGATAACCGGCCTTTTTTAGGCTACTGCCGACAAGATTGTCCAGAACACTTGCAAATGCCCACAGCCAATTTACATTGGAGGTTGTGCCATTCCAAAGCTGAACATGCCCTTGTGCGCCAAACGGCTGAATTCTGACTCGATAAAGCCTTGAATCAGGGGAGTGACCGGGTTTTCGGTGCCGTCCAGGCGGCTGGCGAGGACCAAGAGTCGGTTGAGTTGAACGCCCGATATTTCAGACATCACCACATCATCACTCAAGCGCGGATCTTTGAACACCGAGATCGGCATGATGGTTGCCCATTGGCCGCGCAGAACCAGTTCCCGGATTGAGTCAACCGAGTCAATCTCGGCCTTGACATTGAGCCCTTTACCCAGCCGCATGAGTTGTTGCTCAACCAGACTGCGATGCAGACGCGTCATGAGCAATGGGATTTTTGCCAATTGGTTGATCGACACAATCGAATCTATTTGCAGGCTGCGGTGCGAGATCAAGGCAAAGGGCTCCCCCAGCAAAGGTTGCAGCATTAGCGCGCGTCCGGGCTCGGGATTGGTGACAATGGCCATATCGATCATTCCCCGTTCCAGCCAGTCGAGCAGAGTCGGCGTAAACGCTTCCCGAATACGCAGTTCGATGCCGCTCAAAGACCGCTGACAAACTTCAAACAGTCCAGGCAGGAGCACCCGCGCCAGCGTGGGGGAAGCACCCAGAACCACGGTGGCTTCAATGTTTTCCTTGCCTTGCGAGAGCTTTCGACGCATCTGTGCGGCTTCCGCCAGCATTCGTTGAGCGGACTCATAAAAAATAACGCCAGCCTGAGTCAATTGCACACCCCGGGGCTTGCGCTGTAAAAGTTGCACGCCCAGATCAGTTTCAAGTTCACGCAGATGCCTGGTCAGGGCTGGTTGGGCCAGCGGAATACTGTTTGCCGCCGCAGTGATGCTGCCGGCATCGGCAATGGCTACAAAGTAACGCAGGGTGCGCAGGTTCATGGAGTACGTTAAATTGCTTAATCGTTAATTGCCAATCAATAGCACGATGATATGGCAATGCCGTAATTTGGCATTGGACGCCTGCGTGGTCATGGCTTAAAGTTTGAACATTCCAATAAAAAGTGAAAGACAGTCCAGTGACAGCAACGTCAACGCCATCTTCAAAACCACCCGTAAACGCCACCTTGGTTGAGGTCAACCAACTGCGGGATTTCATCAGCCGTGTACTTGCCAACGAGGGCTTGCCCAAGGCCGATGCCGACAAGGTGGGACGGCTGATGTCGGAAGCGGACTTGCAGGGCTCTGACGGCCACGGGGTCATTCGTCTGCCGATGTATCTCAAACGCATCAAGGCAGGTGGGATGAACAAGACGCCCAATATCCATACAGTGCATGAGCGTGCAGCCATGGCTGTGGTCGATGGGGACAACGGCATGGGGCACCTGGTGGTCTCACGTGCGGTGGACATCGCCATCGATAAAGCCCGCGAGGCGGGTGTGGCCTGGGTAAGCACACGCAACAGCAACCATGCCGGTCCGGCATCACTGTATTCGCGCAAAGCTTTGGAGCACGACATGTTGGGGCTTTACTTTGCAGTGGGTAATGCCAACCACTTGCCCCCGTGGGGTGGCATGGACATGTTGCTTTCCACCAACCCGATTTCGGCGGCAATTCCTGCTGGCCAGGAGCCACCTGTCGTTCTTGACATGGCCACCACGGTGGCGGCTTACGGCAAGGTCAAGGCCAAGGCCAAGCGCGGCGAGCAAATGCCTGAAGGGTGGATGATTGATCGCCAAGGCAAACCCCTGACCGACCCCACCCGCGCCAATGAAGGCTTTTTATTGCCTATCGGCGAGCACAAAGGTTATGGTCTGGCATTGATGGTGGGGCTATTGGCAGGCACCTTGGGCGGGGCGGCCATGGGGCGAGACGTGATTGACTTCAATGCTGACCATGTGACCCTGACCAACACCGGCCAGTCCATTCTGGTGATCGACCTCAAAGCATTCGGCGACCCGGCCGTCTTCAAGCATTCAGTTGACCAGTTGGTGCGTGACATTCGCAACAGCGAGCGCATGCCGGGCGTCGAGCGAATCTGGCTACCCGGCGAGCAAAGCCACGAGAAGCGCTTACGCTATGAAAAAGGTGGTATTCCATTGCCCAATGTGCTGGTTGATGAGCTGCAGGCGCTGGCGTATGACCTGGGTCTGAGCCCCTTGGTCACCATGGCATGATTGAGAATAATTTGAGGAGATCCATATGGGCTTACGCTTTCTAGAACACCTTTTAATATTGACGCACGACCCGGATGCCACCCGCGACTGGTTTTGCACGAACCTGGGTTTTGTTTCTGGCTACCATCCCGAGTTCGGGTTTCCTGTTCACTGGCTGTACATCGGGAAGCAGGATGTGATTCACATCGGCAAGGCTCGTCATTCCGAGCATCAAGATACCTATCTGAAAACGCCCAGCGATCAGGCTGGTGTTGATTACGCCGCTGCAGGTGCGCCGGGTTCGGGGCGGATCGATCACCTGTGCTTGAACTGCGAGGGGATTGAAGAATTCATTGATCGCCTGACAAAAAATGGGGTTGAATTCAGTGAGAGAAAAGCGCATAACTCCAATCTGTATCAGCTGTTCATGCGTGAGCCTATCAATGGAATCAAAGTGGAATTGAATTTCGCCTGGGAAGAAGCCGCGCGCATCGGACGTGTTCCAAGTTGGACTGACGCTGGCGAAAACGCACAAAAAGAACCGGTCTGAAACATGCAACGAAGAACCTGGGTTCAGTCAGGTCTGATGGCCTGTGTCTCTTCCTGTTATTTTCCGGCTGTCTTTGGCCAAAGCCCGCAGAAGTACCCTGCGGGTAGCGTCTCCGTCGTGCTTCCTCTGCAGGCAGGTAGCGCTTCGGATGTAGCGGTCAGACAGTTTACGGAGCGCTTGGCTACACGGTTTGGCGTGGGCTTTGTGGTGGAAAACGTCGCAGCAGCTGCTGGCTTGGTTGGGCTGGAACGGCTTTCCCGGGCCAAGCCAGATGGGCAAACTCTGGCGGCCTTGAACAACAGCATTGTGACCATCTTGCCGCATTTGCAGCCGCAAAATATCAAGGTCGATACACGTCAGGATTTTCTGCCGATTACTGGTATTGCCAATATCCCCACTTTTTTTGCGGTTCCGAAGTCGTCATCCATCAAGACCATCAAGGACCTGTTGGATCGGGCCCGCAAAGAGCCCGACCGGATTACCTATTCATCCGGAGGTGTCGGCAGTCCTCAGCATTTGGCCACGGAAATGTTCAAGTCGTTTACCGGGACCAAGCTGGTTCATGTGCCTTACCGTGGTGCCAGTCAAGCGGCCTTGGCAGTCGCGTCTGGTGAGGTTGATGTTATGTCAATGGCTCTGTCTTTGGCGCAGCCTTTTTTGCAGGACGAGCGTATCCGGTTGATTGGCTACTGTGGTGTTGAACGGCATCCGCAATTTCGCGATATTCCCACGCTCCAAGAACAAGGCGTTGCCAAATACGAGTATTCCTCCTGGGTTGGACTGTTTGCAAGCAAAGACACTGCGCCTGACATTCTGGCCGTGCTGCGCAAGGAGTCCGAGGTCGTTGTGAATGACCGCTCTTTCCAGACACAATTGATCCGTTCCGGACTGGATCCATGGCCACGCAATGCCAGCGAGTTGGCCAAGATTGTCGGTGCTGATTTTCAGCGTTGGAAGACAATTATTCTGGATTCCAATATCCAGGCCAAATGACAAGCCACATCAGCAAGCCTGCCAAAACAACCAGCAACTCGACTCGACTGGCCGGCTACCAGGGAGACACGTCTATTTTGACGCAGGCTTTGAAAAACCTGGCCCACGGTGTTAACAGTCGTCTGCCCGATCTGCGCTGTGATCTGGAGATTGATGCCACTGCATCGGGGCAATCTGCCAACGCTTTGTTTGCGAGTATTGAGGCCGGAGACCGACAGATTGCCTATATGGCGTCGAGTTATCTCTCAGCACGGGTTGCAGAGCTCGGGGTACTGGATATCCCCTTTTCGGTGTCAGACAGAGCGCATGCCTTGGCTGCCCTCGATACGGTTGCCGGCGACAAGATCAAGCAAGCAGTCGCAGCAAAAACCGGCTACCACGTGCTGGGTTTTTGGGACAACGGATTTCGCCACATCTCAAACCGAATCAGACCCATACGCTCTCCACAGGATTGCACCGGTTTGGTTATCCGAACGCTTGATAACGAAGGTTATCGCAGCCTGCTGGCAGCGCTGGGCTTTACAGCGCGAACCATTGATGTGAAAGATCTGGTCCGTGCGGTTGCCAGCGGCGAGGTGGATGCCCAAGAGAACCCGTTGACCAACTTGCTGACTTTTTCGCTGTGGCGACACCATTCCCATGTCAGTCTGACGGGCCATTTTTTTGGTGTGCTGCTCCTGGTTTGTCATAGGGACTGGTTTTTGGGCCTCTCAGAGCAAGAGCAATCGCAATTGACTTTGGCCGCGAACCAGGCAACCCGGTTGCAACGTCAACTGGCATCTGCTGCGGACGCCGTGGCCCTGGATGAGTTACGCGCCCATGGCGTTCAGATACTTGAACCTCAAGAGCTTGACGTGACGTCCTTTCATCAACTTGCCGAACAGGTCATTCTGAAGGCAAGCCAGACGCTCAATCCTGATTTGATACGCGCCTATCTCGGCAATCCTATTTAGTTTTTTTCAAGGAGCTCCCCATGCAAGTTAAAACAGTTCGAATCCACCAAGCCGGAGGCCCTGAAGTTCTTCAGCTTGAAAGCCATGACCTGCCTGCCCCCGCGCCAGGCGAAGTCACCATTCGTCATACGGCGATAGGTTTTAATTACCAGGACATCTATACCCGCTCGGGCATGTACCCTGCGCCCATGCCAACCGGGCTGGGGACTGAGGCCGCCAGTGTGGTTGAAGCCGTTGGTCCGGGTGTCTCAGATTTCAAGGTGGGCGACCGTGTCTGCTACGCCAGCGGACCGGTTTTGGGCGCCTGTGCCACACACCGCAACTACCCTGCAGCGCGTTTGTTGCATTCCCCTGCACACATGAAAGATGAGGAAATCGCCGCTATTTTGCTCAAAGGCATGACGGTTGAATACCTGATGCAACGTTGCTATCCGGTCAAGGCCGGTCAATTTGTGTTGATGCATGCCGCAGCGGGCGGCATAGGTTTGCTTGCTGGTCAGTGGGGCAAACATCTGGGTGCGCACATGATTGGCGTGGCCGGCGGTGCAGAGAAGGTCAAGCAGGCACTTGATAACGGCTATGCTTTTTGCATAGACCGCAAGACCGAAGATGTGGCTTCCCGTGTCAAGGAAATCACGGGGGGCGCAGGCGTTCCTGTGGTGTTTGACTCGGTGGGTAAGGACTCTTTCGATCAATCACTCAACAGCCTGGCCCCACGGGGTTATTTTGTGTCATTTGGCACCACCACGGGTGCACCGCCTCCTGTAGCTGCAGGAACCTTACAAAAAATGGGCTCGCTTTACTTCACGCGCCCTACTTTAGTCACATACACCGCATCGACAGAAGACTTGCGATCCTCTGCCGCCACTGTGTTTGACATGTTTGCAAAAGGTGCCCTGAAACTGTCAATCAACCAGCGCTTTGCTCTGGCGGATATCGCCAAAGCGCACATGGCACTTGAAGGTGGTCAGACCACGGGATCAACCGTCATAGTTCCCTGATCGGCTTGTCCGATATCAAAACGTTATGGCAAGGGGTTAAATCGGCATTGCATGTGCTGGTTTCCCCTCGTTCATTAAACGGTGGATTTGGTTACTCTCAGGGTTGGGATAACTTATTGATGGAGACAAACCATGCCAATGAACTTTAAAAAAACCGTTTTGATTGCGCTGCTAGGAATGGTTGGCGCTGCCAGTGTTCAGGCCGAAAATATCCGGCTGCGCATCGCGTCAGGACACCCTGCAGCCAACACCTATGTAAACCTGATGCAAAACTTCTTTGTACCTGAAGTAACCAAGCGGGTTGCTGAAAAAACCTCCCACAAAATTGAGTTTGTCGAAGGTTATGGTGGCTCCATGGTCAAGGTGGCAGACACCCTGGAAGGTGTCCAGTCGGGCATCATCGATATAGGTGGCTATTGCTTCTGCTTTGAGCCCTCCAACTTGCCACTTAATGCATTCCAGGTCATGCTGCCTTTTGGCACCATGAATTCCGAGATGAGCGTCAAACTGGCACGGGCTGTCTACGACAAAGTGCCTTACTTGTCCAAGGTGTTTGAAGACAAGTACAACCAGCAGTTATTCGCCTTGATCTCCGATAATGGCTACAACCTGGGCACCACCTTTGAATGGAATACGGTTTCAGACCTCAAAGGCCGCAAGATTGCTGGAGCTGGCTTGAACTTGAAGTGGCTTGAGTATGCAGGTGCCGTACCGGTGCAGTCCTCGCTGCCGGAGGCCTACACCTCCATGCAAACCGGTGTTTACAACGGCTGGATCATGTTCCCTTCGGCATGGGTTAACTTCAAGCTGGGCGAGGTAGCAAAAAATTACACCGAGGTAGGTTTTGGTGCTATCACCTGGCATGGCCTGACCATCAACAAGAACCGTTTTGCCAGACTCCCGAAAGAGGTGCAAGCCATTATTGTGGAAGTGGCCAAGGAGTTCGAGGCCAAGACCGGAACCGTTAACCAGGAAAACTACCCCAAGCAGATAGCCACCCTGAAATCAACTGGCGTCAATGTGAAATCAGTGCCTGAATCTGTCAAGCTTGACTGGGCCAACTCGCTGAAAGACTGGCCGCAAACCATGGCGACAGACCTTGACAAGCAGGGTTTGCCAGGAACCCAGGTTCTCAAAATCACGCTGGAAGAGGCTGAAAAAATGGGCCACAAATGGCCTGTTCGCTACGTGATCAAATAGGTCGATCATTAAACCACCCCTCGCTCAGGGGTGGTTTTTTATCTAAGATTATTTATGTTTCAACGTTTGAACGATTGGGTGGCTCGTGCGCTGATGGTGCTTGCTGCAGTTTTGGCATTTTTGTTGTGCTTTCTTGTGGTTGCCGATGTCGGTGGGCGGGTTTTATTCAACTCACCCATCAAGGGGACACCCGAAATTGTTTCGTTTTCGATTGTGATTATTTGCTTCCTTCAAGCAGGCTTTGCGATCCGATCGGGCGGCATGCTCAATGTGGACACGCTGGTCAATAAATTTCCGCCTGGCTTACAGAGTTGGTTTGGCGCTTTGGGTGCTTTCGTCGGCATGGCTTTTTTCATGTTTGTTTGCTACGGAAGCTTCGAAGGCGCTGCTCATGCCTGGAGCTCGAATGAGTTTGAGGGGGAAGGAGCTTTGCGGGTACCGGTCTGGCCTGCACGTTTTGTGATTGTTCTGGGCACTGCACTGGCGGCCTCCAGTTACCTTCTTCTGACGCTCGAAAATATTGCCACGGCTCTTAAGGGCCAGGCCCCTGCTGCGTCCAGCGCACAACACTGAAGAACCAGATGTTTGACCCGACCGACATGATTATTCTGGTCAGCGTTTTGCTGACCCTGGTTTTTTTTGGTATTCATATCGCTGTTTCTTTGGGGGTGACCAGCATGCTGGGCATCTACCTCATGACCCGCGATATCAACACCGTCTTGAGTTTTACCTCCAATACCGCTTACGAAGCATTGCGGGACTATGTTTTTGCGGTGATTCCGCTGTTCATGCTCATGGGAGAGTTTCTTGCAAAATGCGGTGCTGCCAGTGACTTGTTCACGCTGATTAACCGTATGACCAAATGGGTTCCTGGCCGCTTGGGTGTAGCGACCGTTTTGGCCAATGCGATTTTTGCCTTCGTCACGGGCGTGTCAATTGCCGCTGCGGCTGCCTTCTCAAAAATCGCTTATCCAGAGATGCGTCGTTATGGTTATGAGCGCAAATTTGCATTGGGTTGTATTGCGGGTAGCGCTTGTCTGGGAATGTTGATACCGCCATCGGTGCTGATGATCGTCTGGGGTGTACTGACTGAGATGGCCATTGGAAAGCTATTTATAGCCGGCATCATCCCCGGTTTCATAGTGGTCACGCTCTACATCATTTACATCATTTGGGTGGCAAAAACAAACCCTGCGCGGGTGGGTGAAGGGGATGATTTGCCTGCCATCCAGAAGGCGGCCAGGGATGCCACAGACCTCATTGCAGAAACCGATCTGAGAACCATTTTGTGGAGTACTCTGGGGATTCTCGCGCTCGTAGTTCTGGTTCTGGGCGGAATTTGGCTGGGAGCATTTACCCCCACCGAAGGTGCGGGTGTTGGTGCTACGCTGGCCTTGATTCTTGCACTGCTGCGCGGCATGAAGCCACCGGAAATGATGCAGGCCATTTTATCCGTAGGCCGAACTTCTGCACCTTTATTGCTTTTGCTGGTGACAGCGCAGCTCTATTCACGTGTTCTTTCCATGACGGGGGTAACGGGAGCCGCAAAAGATTTCTTTTTGTCGTCAGGACTTTCCCCGTATGCCATTCTGGCAATGATGGTACTGGTGTGGTTTATCCTGGGTTGCATCATTGATTCAATTTCAATCATCCTGCTCACGGTTCCGGTTTTTGCACCGATTGCGATGGCGCTGGGTTTCGACCCCTTGGCATTTGCCATTATCGGAATCATTGCCATCGAAACCGGCTTGCTGACTCCTCCTTTTGGGATTCTTGTGTTCACGGTCAAGGCGGCAGTGACCGACGAAAAAGGACTTTCCACCGGCGAAATTTTCAAGGGTGCAGCACCCTACTGGGTCGCTTTGTTGGGGAGTATTCTGCTGATTGTTGCCTTTCCTCAAGTTGTAACCTGGCTACCCAACCTTGGTAATGCGATTGCAAACTAATTTTTCCAGGAAATAAAAAATGCCCGCATATTGGCTAGCCCGCTCTTTGATTCATGACCCCGTCGAGTACAAAAAATACACCGATCTCGTGCCGGGAATTATTCAGAAGTATGGAGGCAAGGTATTGGCACGCGGCGGCAAATACCAAATTATGGAAGGCCCAACGACCTTCAAGCGTTTTGTGGTGATCGAATTTCCAACTTTTGAAGCTGGCGTGACGTGTTTTGAGTCGCCTGAATATGTGGCTGCCGCTGCTTTTCGACGATCAGGTGCCGGCGTGGTGGAAAACGTCATTCTGGATGGTGGCGAAGCGACGCCTATTTGAGCTTGGCGCAGCTTCATCCAAGTTTGTGTTGCGATAGAATCGCATCGCTCCGGGGTGCAAGCTTTGCTCTAAGCAAGGTGGGCTGAGATGGAACTGACCAAACCCGCGAACTTGACTCGGATCATGCCGACGTAAGAAGAGCTGTCAGGGTTTGCCGTATTCGCCGGCAACCTCTTTCGGAGCAAACAACCATGCGCCTCCGAAAGACCTTTTGATGACCTCAGACCTCAGTTCAGCCAACCTTCAAAAAAGTCTGTTGGCCTTGATGTCTGCGCCCGATATTTCGCAGGCTGATTTTGATCTCCAGGCTTTGACCACTTTCGCTCACCAGTACTCCTACAACTTGCCTTTTCAGCGTTTTTGCCAGCAACGTGGCAAAACACCGCGTACAGTCAAATCTTGGCGTGAGATTCCTGCTGTGCCCATCAGTGGTTTCAAAGAACTCACATTGACTTGCACGCCACCCGATTTTGCTGCTCGCATCTTTATGACCAGTGGTACAACCCAAGCTGATCTGCGAGGCAAGCATTACCACCCCAATCTGGCGGTTTACGACGCGTCGATGACGCGTAACTTCAGTCACCGCTTCATGCGGGGTCATCACAAAATGCGAATGGGCATCCTGTTCCCCTCAGAAACGCAGATGTCGAATTCTTCACTGGCACACTATCTGGCGCTTGCAAAGGCAAGGTTTGGGTCCCCAGACAGTGCTTACCTGATCAATGAATCCGGCATGGACCTTCCACTGGCGTTATCTGATTTGACCCGCGCTCAAAACTCCGGCGAGCCCTATGCCTTGTTAGGTGCCAGTTACAGCCTTGTGCACCTGATGGACGAGCTTCATGAGCAGGGCCTGGAATTCAAATTACCTGAGGGAAGCCGCGTGCTGGATACGGGTGGTTTCAAGGGTCAATCGCGTGAACTATCGCCTCAGGCGTTTTATGAGCAGCTTGCCAGGACCTTCGGTGTTAATGCCAGTCACTGCATCAATATGTACGGCATGACTGAGCTCAGTACCCAGTTTTACGACGATGGCAATGCGACACTACCATCCGTGAAGTCCGGGCCGGACTGGATCCGTACCCGGGTTGTCGATCCCATGAGCGGTTTGGATATGCCAGCCGGTGAGCCCGGGGTTCTGGTGCATTGTGATCTGGCCAACTTTAATTCGGTGACCACCATCTTGACAGAAGATATGGGCGTTGCTGCACCTGAGGGATTTGTCTTGATGGGTCGAGCCCGTGGCAGTGCGGCTAAAGGTTGCTCGCTGGCTGTGGAAGAGTTTTTAAAGGCGGCCAAGGCGTGACGGTATTGCACGAGTTTGCAGGCTATTTGCCTGGCATCAAGACCGAAGACATCCAGTGGGAGCGGTTGCGATTTGAAGGCGATGGACAAACGCTAGACGTATCCGTGCCGCTTCTTTCTGAACTGCAGGTGAATGATTTATCCAGCCGCGTGAAAACAGCCGGTAGAAACTATCTCAAGACGTTGTCAGTAACGCAGATTGTTTCAACCATAGATGCCGTGATTGCGCGTTTGCTTGACGTGCATGATCCCTGGCGGCAAAAATTGGACCGCCTTTTACCTTTGGTGTCTGGCTTTGATGCGGACATGGTTCGTTTAGGCTTGACGCAGTACCTGAAAACATTTCGCAAACCCCAGTTGCAACGTTTTCTGGTGGAGGATTTCACCAACCCTTTGCTGCTCGATGATTTTCAACCGCGTGTCAAAGGCGGCTTCTCAAAAGCTGTTGGTGCTGATCTGGCAGTTCATGTCTGGGCTGGCAATGTGCCAGGACTTCCGCTATGGAGCTTGATTGCCGGTTTATTGGTCAAATCAGGAACCGTCGGCAAGGTCTCCAGTGCAGAGCCTTTGTTGGCTGGCTGGTTTGCCCAGATGCTGGTTGAGGTAGATCCACGTCTGGCAGACTGTCTGGCCGTTGTCTGGTGGCGCGGCGGTGATACCTTAAAGGAGCGTTTGTTTTTTTCCCAGGCTGATCTTGTGTTGGCCTACGGCGGCAACCTTGCGCTTGAAGCCATACGCAAGCAAGTACCGTTGACTAGCCGTTTTCTGGCTTTTGGCCACAAAATCAGCTTTGCGCTGGTGTCCAAAGCCGCACTGGATGCACGCCAGGGTTTGAAATCAGCGCAGTTGGCCGCTTTGGATGTCGTGCGTTACGAGCAGCAAGGGTGTTATTCGCCGCATGTGATTTATGTGCAGCGTGCCGGTGCGATCAGCCCCGAAGACTTCGCGCGTTATTTGTCCAATGAACTGCAGGCGCTGGAGAAAAAGTACCCGCCTTTGAGGCAGTCCTTGAATGACTCTGTTCTCATGGCGAATTGGACACAAGCCCAGGAGATCAAAGCGCTTTCAGAACCTGGTTCAGATGTGAGCAGTGGCCGTCACGGCACGGTTGTCTTTTGCGACCAATTACAGCCTTTTGAGCCTACCGTCATGAACCGCACCATCAAGGTGGTTGCCGTTGACGATTTAACCCAGGTTTTTCCGCTCATAGAGCCCCATCGAGCTTATTTGCAAACGGTGGGTCTCGCTGCGACACCGGAAGAGATTTTCAAGCTGGCTCACCAGCTCGGCGCAGCAGGTGTGACACGAATTTGCGCACTGGGTGAGATGACCTCCCCGGAGGCTGGCTGGCACCATGACGGACGCTTTAGTCTACTGGACCTCATTTCCATGGTGGATATTGAGTCTTCTGCGCACATGATGGCTGAAAGATATGCCCCCTATGCGGACTGACATGGCCCTGGGTTCCTCATCAAATCCGTTCCTGAGCATGTCCGGGGTGAGCTACGACTACCGAGGTCAAATGCAGGTTGTCAACGCCGTGGACTGGCAGATCGGACGGGGTGAATTTCACTGTCTGGTGGGTCGCAGCGGTTGCGGCAAGACCACCTTGTTGAAACTGGCATCGGGCCTGTACCAACCAGACAAAGGCGCCATTCACGTTGAAGGGCAACGCCTGGACAAGCCCCTGGCAAGTTTGGGGTTTGTTTTTCAATCACCCACCCTGCTGGAGTGGAAAACAGTGATCGATAACGTATTGCTTCCCATTGTTTTGCAGCGCAAACCCGACACGCAGGATCGAAGTAGGGCAGCGGCCTTGCTTGAGCAGTTAGGCCTGTCGGGTTTGCTCAGGCGATATCCGGGTGAACTGTCTGGCGGGCAACAGAGCCGGGTTGCACTCGCCCGGGCACTCATCATGGACCCGGGCTTGTTGTTGCTCGATGAGCCTTTTGCTGCGCTCGATGCCATGACCCGGGAGGAACTCCAGGATGACTTGCTCGCAATTTGCCATTGGGGTCAAACCACTGTTTTATTTGTCACGCATGATATTGCCGAGGCAGTGTATTTGGCCGACCGGGTTGCTGTGATGTCCCAGGGCCGTATTGTTGAAGACCTCACGGTGCCATTGCCTCGGCCGAGACGGCGGGAGATACGTTATGGCCTGCCCTTCAATGAACTGTGCGCACAAGTCAGGCAAACCATGGATGGGTGTCATCCATGAAACTGACGCAGCCCGCCATGGTTCGACTGAGCTCCTTCCTACTGATGCTTGGTTTGCTGATGACTTGGGAACTTTTTTCAAGACTTTCAGAAATCCCGACACTGGTTCTTCCGGCGCCATCGGTGATTGCAGAGGCACTGTGGCAAGGCATTTACACCGGCTATTTTTATCCTCATTTTGTTCGAACGCTGACCGAACTTATTCTGGGTCTTTTTGTGGGCTGCACATTCGGATTTTTATCAGGCTTGTTAATGGCCGAATTTGATGTCTTGCGTCGCCTGATGCAGCCCTATATGGTCATCAGTCAGGTGATTCCCAAGCTCGCACTTGCGCCGCTCTTCATCGTTTGGTTCGGTTTTGGAATGACATCGACAGTAGTTATTACCGCGCTGATCTGTTTTTTTCCCTTGATGGAAAACACACTGACAGCCCTGCAACAGATTGACCCGCAAAAGCGGGAGTTGTTCAGGATGCTGGGCGCAAGCAATTTACAAACACTTGTGATGTTGAAAATTCGCTCGGGCTTGCCAGTCATCCTGGCGGGTTTTCGTGTTGCTGTGGTGCTGGCCATGGTGGGCGCTGTCGTGGGTGAGTTCATAGGTGGCAGCAAGGGCTTGGGCGCATTGATCATTGCCTCTCAGGGAATGATGGATACGCCGCTGATGTTTGCGGTTCTGGTGATCATCACCGCGATGGGTTTGGCTATTTATCAATGTGCCATCTGGATCGAGCGGCTTTTGCTGCCGCCACAGATGGAACTGAGTGAAAAGGAAGAATGAAGTGAATGCTTTGAGTCATACGCTTTTTCGCGGCCTGATCTTGGCCGCCGTATTTATCCTTGCACCTGCTCCAGGGGCTTGGGCACAGGCAACTCCCCTGGATAAGGTCGCTGTTGCGGGATGGAGTCAACCCATTACCGAGGTAACCAACCTATTGACGGAAGAGGACAAAGGATTTTTCAAGTCACGCGGCATTGCCTTGACCTATGTACCCGGCGCGGGCGGCGGCGATGCAATTCGCAATATGCTTTCAGGGCAGGCGCTGATTGCCTTTACCGATCCGGGGTCATTTTTTTCGGCTGTGGACAAAGGTGAAAAACTCCGTGCCATTTACGATATTTATCCGCAAAACGTCTTCAATGTCGTTTCCCTTAAATCCAGCAATATCACCAAACCCGCAGACCTGAAAGGAAAAAAAATCGGTGTCTACAGCCTCTCGAGCGGAACACGGCAGAACCTGTTGGTGCTGTTGAATGAAGCCGGCTTGACTGAGGCCGATGTCACTATTGTGGTGACGGGTTTACTCAACTTTGCGCCGCTGATTCAGGGGCAGGTTGACGCGACGGCTGCCACAGACACCGGCTTGCTGGTGGGAAAGCTACGCGGTTTGGGGGAGGTCAATGTGATTGACGTGCGTAATCATCTCAATGTTTCGAGCGATGTTTTTGTAGTCACGGAGCAAACCTACCAAACCCGCAAAGATGTGCTGAGGCGGTTTTTGCTGGCCTATCGGGACAGTGCCGTCTGGATGATTAAAAATCCGGATGAGGCTGCAGCTTTGGCAGTCAAACGCGCCATTGATGGAAAAAACCTGGACGTCAACCGTCAAATTATTGGCTTGAGAAATGCCAGCAGTGTCTCCCCGCTGACCGATGCCAAAGGTCTGGGTGCCCTTGATGTTCCCATGTTTCAAAAGGCTGCCGATACCTACAAGCGTCTGGGCATGATTCAGCGCGATATCAAGGCGACTGACGTGATCGCTCAGGATCTGCTTCCGGGCAAATAATTCACCAAGCTGCGTTAAAACATGAAATTCAAAGCCAAAGTGATTCTGGTTACCGGTGCGGGACGCGGTATTGGTGCTGTCATTGCGCGTGCTTTTGCCCAAGAGGGCGCTACCGTGGCGGTGAACTACCTGCAGGACCATGCGTCTGCGCAAGCAGTGGTGGAAGAATGCAAGCGTCTTGGCGGCGATGCTTGGGCTGTGCAGGCGGATGTGAGTTCGGAACAAGCGGTCAGCAGCATGGTGCAACAGGTTCTTCTGGAACTGGGGCAGATTGACGTGCTGGTCAATAACGCGTTTGCCGCCTATCAGTTTGATCCGGATAAGCGTAGCTTGTTTTGGGACCTGTCCTGGGAACACTATCAACGCCAACTGGACGGAACTTTGCGGGCGACTTTCCTGGTTTGTCAGGAGGTGCTGAAGCATTTCAAAAAACGCAGCGCAGGTGTCATCATCAATATGGTGAGCGATCTGGTTGAGCGCCCCGCCATTGCCTACCACGAGTACACCACGGCCAAGTCGGCCGTGATCGGGTTCAGCCGCAACCTGGCAGTTGAGTTGGGCGCTCTTGGCATCCGCGTCAATTGTGTTGCCCCGGGCCTGGTTTACCCAACCCAATCCAGTCGCTCCACCAAGGAGGAAGTGAAAGACCTCATTGCGGCTCAAACGCCTCTGCGACGAATTGCCAGGCCGGAAGACATTGCGGGGCCTGTAATGTTTCTTGCTTCGGACTGGAGCCGCTTCATGACCGGCCAGACCCTGTTTGTCGATGGCGGTCTTGTCATGAAGTAGTTTCCTCCCGTTTGGGTACTCGGTCATCCAAGACTGGAGAGTGTTGCGATTGCGATAATTTTTGGCAAATGTCTGCTCCTGAACCGAGAGCTTCACAATAAGTCCTTAAACTTCGCGCTCGGTCAATTAATTCTTCAGGCTGGAGCTTTCATGAAATTTCGTTTTCCCATTGTCATCATTGATGAGGATTTCCGTTCAGAAAATACATCTGGACTAGGAATTCGGGCCTTGGCCCAAGCCATTGAGACCGAGGGCTTTGAAGTGCTGGGGGTAACCAGCTATGGTGATCTAAGTCAGTTTGCCCAGCAGCAAAGCCGGGCCAGCGCCTTTATTTTGTCGATTGATGACGAAGAGTTCACACCCGGTCCCGACCTGGACCCTGCAGTGTTGAATCTGCGGCATTTCATTGAAGAAGTTCGCCGCAAAAATCTGGATGTGCCCATTTATGTCTATGGCGAAACCAAGACCTCAAGGCATATTCCCAATGATATTTTGCGCGAGCTGCACGGCTTTATTCACATGTTTGAAGACACGCCCGAGTTTGTGGCGCGTCATATTCTGCGTGAAGCCAAAAGTTACCTGGAAGGTGTGCAGCCGCCGTTCTTCAAGGCGCTTCTTGATTACGCAGAAGATGGCTCTTATTCCTGGCATTGCCCGGGACATTCCGGGGGGGTTGCGTTCCTGAAGAGCCCGGTGGGCCAGATGTTTCACCAGTTTTTTGGCGAGAACATGTTGCGCGCAGACGTGTGCAATGCGGTTGAGGAATTAGGACAACTGCTGGAACATGACGGTGCCATAGGCGAGAGCGAGCGAAATGCAGCGCGTATTTTCAACGCCGATCACTGCTTCTTTGTTACCAATGGGACCAGCACCTCCAACAAGATGGTCTGGCACCATACGGTCGCTCCTGGCGATGTGGTGGTTGTGGATCGCAATTGCCACAAATCAATTCTTCACGCCATCATCATGACCGGGGCCATCCCGGTTTTTCTCAAGCCCACACGCAACCATTTTGGAATCATTGGCCCCATTCCCAAAGAAGAGTTTGAGCCTGCCGCCATTCAGGCCAAAATCAGGGCCAACCCGTTGCTTAAAGGTGTTGACACCAAAAAAATAAAACCCAGGGTGCTGACCATCACGCAGTCAACCTATGACGGGGTGCTCTACAACACTGAGACCATCAAGACCATGCTGGATGGCTATGTGGACAACCTTCATTTTGACGAAGCCTGGTTGCCGCATGCTGCATTTCACCCCTTCTATGGCAGCTACCACGCCATGGGCAAAAAACGCGCCCGGCCCAAGCATGCCATGGTCTATTCCACCCAGTCCATCCACAAACTGCTGGCGGGTATCAGCCAGGCCAGCCATGTGCTGGTTCAAGATTCGCAAACCGTCAAACTGGACCGTCACCTCTTCAATGAGGCGTATCTGATGCATACCTCGACCTCCCCGCAGTACAGCATCATTGCCAGTTGCGATGTGGCTGCTGCCATGATGGAGCCCCCGGGAGGCACCGCGCTGGTGGAAGAAAGTATTGCCGAGGCGCTGGATTTCCGGCGTGCCATGCGCAAGGTGGATGAAGAGTACGGCGCTGACTGGTGGTTCAAGGTGTGGGGCCCTGAAAAACTGGTGGAGGAGGGCATAGGCCGCTCGGATGACTGGATCATCAAGGGCGAATCCAAAAACGCCAAGGCCGGCGTGAACTGGCACGGCTTTGGCAAGATGGCCACCGGCTTCAATATGCTGGATCCCATCAAATCAACGGTGGTCACGCCCGGCATGGACTTGAGCGGTCGCTTTGCCAAAACAGGCATCCCGGCGAGTATCGTGACCAAGTTTTTGGCCGAGCACGGTGTGGTGGTTGAGAAAACCGGGCTCTACAGCTTTTTCATTATGTTCACCATCGGTATTACCAAGGGCCGCTGGAACAGCATGCTGACTGCCTTGCAGCAGTTCAAGGACGACTATGACAAAAACCAGCCGATGTGGCGCATCCTGCCTGAGTTTTGTCAGAAGTACCGCAAGTACGAAAAGATGGGGCTAGCTGATTTGTGCCAGCATTTGCACAACCTCTACGCCAAGTACGACATTGCCCGCCTGACCACCGACATGTATTTAAGCGACCTCAAGCCCGCCATGAAGCCCAGCGATGCCTATGCCCATATCGCACAGCGCAAAACCGAGCGGGTGGGGATTGACGACCTTGAAGGCCGCATCACGGTGGGGCTGGTCACGCCTTATCCGCCCGGCATACCGCTGCTGATTCCCGGCGAGGTCTTCAACAAAAAGATCGTCGATTATTTGAAGTTCTCCCGCGAATTCAACGCCCAGTGCCCCGGCTTTGAGTCTGACATCCACGGCCTGGTGGAGGTGGAGGACGCCGATGGCAAGCGGGCGTATTTTGCGGATTGCGTGAAGGCTTGATTTTTTCTCGCTAGCATGTGGGCGAGGCCAGCAGACCGGGTATCCCTGCTCTGGCCCACGCTCGCGGGCTCAAGATTTTGGCTTGCTGGCATCTTCGCGTTATCGCGGTTCTTGTTTTGCAAAGTCTGTGGCAACCGCGAATGGGGCCGACGCAGGGACACCCAATCTGATGGCCTTGGGAAGGGGTTGAGTTATCCGTTATTCTGCGGATTAGCAAAGTAAAACATATTGGGCTTCATGACGCCACTGCTCCTAAGCAACGCAACAAGATGGAAGTTCCCAAGGGAACTCGCGCTCTTTGTAATTGCGCGCGACCGCCGTTGCATCTACTGCAGTCGCGAATTCGGTAAGCCACAGGCCCCAAGAGCTGCAAGTCCCTCCTGGGAGCACATCGTCAATGATGAATCTATTGTGAACTCATCAAACATTGCCCTGTGTTGCTTAGGCTGCAACGCAAGCAAAGGCACCAAGCCACTAAGCCATTGGTTAAAAACCAAGTATTGCAGTGAGCGCAGCATAACGAGGCAGTCAATATCGGAAGTTGCACTTTCATCGCTGGTAGTTGAGACCTCAGGGCAAAACAGCACGCAACTCATTAACCAGCAGTAGAAAATATCAAACCTATCCGTTGGCAACGTTTTTTTAATGATGAAGGCAACCGCATCCGAACTCCTGTCGAAACTTCCCGGATCAGTTTCGGAGCAGTGGCCGCAGGGTGAGCGCTTTACGCGGGCTTTTGCGCATGGCTCAATGTCAGTTGAGTTTTACGCGCCGATGGGCCGTGATCCGCAAACGCCCCACACCCAAGATGAGCTTTACTTTATTCACGCTGGCATTGGGGAAATCGTGATCGCGGGCGAGCGGCATGCTTGTACGCCCGGTGATGTATTTTTCGTAGCCGCTGGCATCGAGCATCGATTTGAGAATTTTTCCCCTGACTTTTCAACCTGGGTAGTTTTCTGGGGCCCGCAAGGTGGGGAAGACGAAAGCTAACCTGAGTTGGTAGGGCTGCTCCACCCGCCGTGCCAACCCAGTTAGCCAGCAAAATAATAAGTTGGTTACAGTAGCGAAATGGCACCCACCATAGTTCGCGATGGCCAATTTCGTCTTTTCTTTTTTTCACGCGAGGAGACGCGTATTCATGTCCATGTGTCGCACGCGGATGGCGAAGCTAAATTTTGGCTTACACCCGATGTTGCATTAGCGAACCACACAGGGCTATCTGCGTCCCAAATTCGGCAAGCGCAATCAGTTGTGAATGCACATTTAAAGGAGATCCAAGATGCCTGGAATCACCACTTTGGCGGCTGAAGTGACTCATGTTTCTAAGCACGGCTTTTGGCTGTTACTTGCCAACGAGGAACTGCTCGTACCCTTTGATCAATTTCCTTGGTTTAGAAAGGGCACGATCGAGCAGTTATCAAACGTGGAGTGGCCAACCCCCGACCACCTTTATTGGCCGGAGTTGGACGTCGATTTATCAGTGCAGTCCATTCGAAATCCAGCCGATTTTCCTCTGGTTTCTGAACGCAATAAGCCAAAATCTTAATCAAGGTGGGCTGCGCCACCCACCATGCCAACCCCGTTAGAGTGAGAACTTGGGCAGCCCGCCGTGCCAACCTAGTTAGGAAGAGACGGCTATTCCAGCATCAACCCCATGGTCTGGCTGTACCCGCCATCCACATAGGTAATCTCAGCCGTCACCCCACCGGCCAGGTCGCTCAGCAAAAACGCGGCCACATTGCCCACATCTTCAATCGTCACATTGCGGCGTATGGGCGAGGCGTCGGCCACCATGTGCAGCAGCTTGCCAAAATCTTTGATGCCGCTGGCAGCCAGTGTTTTGATGGGGCCGGCGCTAATGCCGTTCACGCGTATGCCCTTGGGGCCTACGGCTTCTGCCAGGTAGCGCACTGAACTCTCCAGCGACGCTTTGGCCAGACCCATGGTGTTGTAGTTGGGGATGATGCGGTCTGAGCCCAGGTAGGTCAGCGTTAACAGGGCGGCTTTGCTGCTCAGATGGGGCAGGGCGGCCTTGGCCATGGCCGGGAAGCTATAGGCTGAAATGTCATGGGCAATGCGGAAGTTCTCACGGCTTATGCCGTCCAGAAAGTTTCCGGCAATAGCCTCGCGCGGAGCAAAGCCGATGCTGTGCACAAACCCGTCAAAGCTGGGCCAGTGTGCGGCTAGGTCAGTAAACAGCTTTTCAATCTGCGCGTCGTCACCCACATCGCAGTCAAAGATCAGCTTCGAGCCAAAATCAGCGGCAAACTCGGTGATGCGGTCTTTAAAACGCTCGCCCACATAGCTAAAAGCCAGTTCAGCCCCCTGGGCATGACACGCTTTGGCGATGCCATAGGCAATGGAACGGTTGCTCAGAACCCCAGTGATTAAAAGTTTTTTGCCGGTTAAAAAGCCCATGTTTATCTCTGGTTAAAAATGTGTGCAGAATTGTCGCATGCGCATTTGTTGTTTTTTTCTTGCTTTTTGGTCTTGTCTGCCGGCCTTGGCTGGGCATGCCTATGCGCAATTTGGGGATATCAAGTACCCGGCTGATTTTGCCTCTTTTGATTACGTCAACCCTCAAGCCCCCAAGGGTGGAGAGATATCGCTGGTGCCCCCCACGCGGCTGTCTAACTTCGACAAATACAACCCCTTCACCCTCAAAGGCAGTGCGCCCCCCAGTTTGAACGGCTTTGTATTTGAAACCTTGTTAACCGGCACCCTGGACGAACCCACGACCGCTTACGGACTGCTGGCGCAAGACATCAGCGTGGCGCCTGACCGTCTTTCGGTTGTGTTCACGCTTAACCCCAAGGCCAGGTTTCACAATGGGGACCCAGTGCTGGCGCTTGATGTCAAACATTCTTTTGACAAGCTCACCTCCAAAGAATCCGCGCCTCAATACCGCACTATTTTTGGCGAGATTAAGGGCGTCACGGTGCTGGCTGAGCGCAAGGTGCGCTTTGATTTCAAGCGCGTCAACGCAGAGTTGCCGCTGATTGCGGGCAGCCTGCCGGTGTTTAGCCGCCAGTGGGGGGTAGAAAACGGTGTTGCCAAGCCATTGGACAAAATCATTGTTGACACGCCCATTGGCAGCGGGCCTTACAAAATCGGCAAGGTCAACTTCGGCAAGGACATCAGCTACGAGCGCGATCCCAACTATTGGGCCAAAGACCTGAACGTGCGGGTCGGCATGTTCAATTTCGACCGGGTTACCTACAAAATCTACAAAGACAGCACCGCCCAGCTGGAAGCCTTTAAAGCCGGTGAGTTTGATTACATCCAGGCCTTTATTGCCCGTGAGTGGGCCCGCGCCTATGCCGGGCGGGCTTTTGATAAGGGCTTGCTGATCAAAAAAGAACTTCAGCACGGCAATGCCGGAGATTTTCAGGGTTTTCTGTTCAACACCCGGCGCGAGAAGTTCAGTGACGTGCGGGTGCGCCAGGCGATTGCCCTGGCCATGGACTACGAGTGGCTCAATCGCCAGCTGTTCTACAACGCCTACACCCGGGTTCGCGGTTACTTTGTCGGCAGTGACTTTGAAGCCAAAGGCAAACCGGGGCCTGAAGAACTGGCCCTGCTCGAGCCCCTGCGCGGGCAGTTGCCGCCGGAGGTTTTTTCCCAGGATGTACCTCAACCCCCCTTCACCAGTCAGGACCCGCAGTCAGGCCAGACTTTGAGGGATAACTTGCGCAAAGCCCGGGATTTGTTGGCCGCAGCGGGTTGGACTTATCGGGACGGAGCCTTGCGTAATGCCCGTGGTGAGGTGTTCAGCATCGAATTTCTGGACAGCTCGGGCTCCATGGGCCGGGTGGTGACGCCCTATGCCAAAAATCTGGAAAAACTGGGCATACGCGTCAACTACAAAGTGATCGACTTTGCCATTCTGCAAAAAAGAATGGACGTTTTTGACTTTGAGATGATCAGCAACCGCATTGTCGGCAGTGAATCCCCCGGCACCGAGTTGCTGGAGCGATTTGGCTCCAAAGCGGCTGTGACCGAGGGCTCAAGTAATGTGATCGGCATCCAAAGCCCTGCGGTGGATGCCTTGCTGGATCAAATTATTTCCTCACACACTCGCCCTGAGCTGGTGGCCCGGGTTCGTGCACTCGACCGGGTGCTGCGCCACGGGCACTATGCCGTACCGCACTGGTACAGCGGGATTCACCGGGTGGCTTATCGCGCCGGTCGCTTTGAGCAGGCCAAGATCACGCCGCGTTATTACCAGCCTGAGAACTGGATCACTTCCACCTGGTGGGCCAGTCCGGCCAACCAGGCTGCCATGACAGGCCAGGCCGTCAAGGGAGCGCCTTAGCCATGTTCGTTTACATCCTCAAGCGGCTTTTGCTCATGATCCCGACCTTGCTGGGCGTGCTGTTGCTCACCTTTATCGTGATTCAGTTTGTTCCCGGTGGGCCGGTGGAACAGATGGTGGCGCAATTGCAGGGGCGAGACACCGGGGGGGAGGGTGCGGCAGTGTCCGGCGCGGGCTACCGCGGCAGGCAGGGCGTCGATGCCGCGCGGATTGCCGAGATCAAGGAGCTTTACGGCTTTGACAAGCCTGCCCATGAACGCTTTTTCCAAATGCTCGGGCAGTTTGCCCGCTTTGATTTGGGCAAAAGCTTTTTTTACCCGAAAGATGTCTGGCAACTGGTCAAGGAAAAACTGCCGGTCTCCATCAGCCTGGGGCTATGGACGTTTTTTCTGAGTTATCTGATCTCAGTGCCATTGGGGATTGCCAAAGCTGTTCGCTCCGGCACACGTTTTGACACCTTGACTACCTTGCTTGTGCTGGTGGGCTATGCCATCCCCGGCTTTGTACTGGGCGTGGCCTTGCTGGTTATTTTTGGTGGACAGTTGCAGTGGTTTCCATTGCGCGGGCTGACATCGAGCAATTGGGAGAGTTTGAGTTGGGGTGCCAAGGTTGTCGATTACCTCTGGCACATTGCCTTGCCCATTACCGCCAGCGTGCTAGGCGCTTTTGCGGTAACCACCATGCTGACCAAAAACGCTTTTCTGGAGGAAATTCGCAAGCAGTACGTGCTGACCGCGCGCGCCAAGGGCCTGACCGAGCGCCGGGTGCTGTGGAAACATGTCTTTCGCAATGCCCTCATTCCGATCGTCACCGGCTTTCCGGCTGCTTTTATTGGGGCTTTTTTTACCGGCTCGCTGTTAATTGAAACCCTGTTTTCACTGGACGGCTTGGGCCTTTTGTCTTACGAGTCGGTCATGCGCCGTGACTACCCTGTGGTTTTGGGTACCTTGTATTTGTTTACCCTGATCGGACTGGTGACCAAGTTGATCTCAGACCTGTGCTACATCTGGGTAGATCCGAGGGTGAAGTTTGACTAATCCTGCTCAATCTGCCGGTCTGTCTTTAAGCCCTTCACGCAGGGCTTGGTTGCGTTTCAGGCGCAACCGTCTGGGGTATTGGAGCGGACTCATCTTTTGCCTGCTGTTTGTCTTGAGCCTGGGCGCTGAGCTCATTTCAAACGACAAGCCGCTGGTGGCACGTTACAACGGGCAATGGTATTTGCCGATTCTCAGCAGCGTTCCTGAGACTGCCTTCGGTGGCGATTTTCAGACCCCGACAGATTTTCTGGACCCCTTCATCCAGCAGCAATTCCAAAAACCAGGCAACTTTGCGATTTACCCGCTCAATCCCTACCACCACAGCACATTGAATTATTTCGCCAAAGAACCCAATCCGTCCGGACCCTCACCGGACAACTGGCTGGGAACGGATGACCGGGGTCGGGATGTGCTGGCCAGGCTGCTGTATGGATTCCGGATTTCGGTGCTTTTCGCCCTGGCGCTAACCGTGATCGGTGTTTTTCTGGGTATCGTGACCGGTGCCATTCAGGGCTTTTATGGCGGTAAAACAGATTTGTTCTTTCAGCGTTTTATAGAGATCTGGGGCTCCATGCCCGAGCTTTATTTGCTGATCATCTTTGCCGCCATGTTTGACCCCAGTCTGGGTTTGCTGTTGGTATTGCTCAGCCTTTTTGGCTGGATGGGACTGTCTGACTATGTCCGCGCAGAGTTTCTGCGTAACAGACAGCTTGACTATGTACGGGCAGCCCGGGCCATGGGCCTGTCCAGCATGCAGATCATGTGGCGGCATGTACTGCCCAACAGCATGACACCTGTCGTCACTTTTTTACCCTTCCGGATGAGTGCCGCGATCCTGGCCCTGACCTCGCTGGATTTTCTGGGCTTGGGTGTACCGCCCGGTACGCCTTCATTGGGTGAGCTACTGGCTCAGGGGAAAAACAACATAGACGCCTGGTGGATCTCGCTGTCGACTTTTGCTGTGCTGGTCGTCACCTTGTTGTTGCTGACCTTCATGGGAGACGCCTTGCGTGATGCCCTGGACCCCAGAAAGGCTGACAAGTCATGACGCTGCTGGATGTCCGCAATCTTCGGGTGGCCTTCGGTGGCAAGGAAGTGGTCCATGGCATAGATTTTTCTGTCAATGTTGGCGAAAAACTGGCTCTGGTGGGTGAATCGGGGTCGGGCAAAACGGTCACAGCCATGAGCCTGCTGCGCTTGCTGCCAGAGGCGCAGGTGACAGGAACCATCAACTTTTTGGAGCCTGAGCCCTCGCAGACATTCAACAATATGCTCTCAATTTCAGAGCAAAAACTGCGTGGCATCCGGGGTCAGGATATTTCTTTCATCTTCCAGGAGCCCATGACGGCGCTCAACCCCCTGATGACCGTGGGTCAACAAATTGCCGAAGTGCTGGAACTCAAACGCGGTATCAAGCCAAAACAGGCCATTCTCCAGGCCATTGAGGCACTTGCTGAAACCGGCATACCTGAACCAGAGCGCCGCGCAAAGTCTTACCCCCACCAGCTCAGCGGCGGCCAACGCCAGCGCGCCATGATTGCCATGGCCATCGCCTGCCAACCGCGCTTGCTGTTGGCTGACGAACCGACCACGGCACTTGATGTGAGCCTGAGGGCTCAGATTCTTGACCTGTTGAGTCGTCTGCAAGAGAAAAACGGCATGGCTGTGCTCATGATTACCCATGACCTGAATCTGGTGAGGCGGTTTGCAGACCGTGTGATCGTGATGGAAAACGGCTTGATTGTTGAGCAGGGGCTGGTTGCTGAGGTTTTCTCCAACCCCACCCACAGCTACACCAAGCGCTTGATTGACAGCCGTCCAGCGCGAGACAACCGGGTTTCAGGCGCTAAAGAACCCACGGTACTGCTAGAAGCCAAACAATTGCGAGTGAGTTACCCCACGCCTTTGCCGGGTCTCGCGGGTTGGTTCAAAAGCGGGGCATTTGTTGCTGTGAAGGGCGCAGACTTCATCTTGCGCAAAGGGCAAACCCTTGGAGTTATGGGTGAGTCGGGCTCTGGCAAATCCACACTTGCCCTGGCTGCTCTGGGGCTGATGCCATTTGAAGGCCAACTCCGGGTGGCCGGAGCCATGTGGAATAAAGACGCCAATTCAAACCGCAACTTGCGTCAAGCTGTCCAGGTGGTTTTTCAGGATCCATTTTCATCCCTGTCGCCGCGCATGACCGTGGAGGAAATCGTGGGTGAGGGTTTATCGGTTCATGCGGCGTCGCTTTCCTTGACAGCGCGTCAACAGAGGGTGCTTTCAGCACTCGGTGAAGTGGGCTTGAGTGAAGACCAGTTTCCGGGAATTTTGCAGCGCTACCCCCATGAGTTCTCGGGAGGACAACGCCAGCGCATTGCCATTGCACGTGCACTGATCGTTGAGCCGGAGTTGATGATTCTCGATGAGCCCACCAGTGCGCTGGATGTCACCATCCAGAAGCAGGTGCTTGAGTTGCTTCAGCAACTTCAATTTACCAAAGGCCTGAGTTATCTTCTGATCACCCACGACGTCGATGTCATCCGCGCCATGGCCCACCACGTCCTCGTTATGAAAGAGGGTGAGGTACTTGAATCCGGCTCACTGACCGAGATTCTTGATCATCCCAATCACCCTTACACCCGTATTTTGTTGTCCTCGGCAGGATAAATCCTTTTAAATACAAGGCTTTAAGGTCAATTTCGGATACAATCTGCGCTTCACGACCAAACGGGCGGGTTCAAACCGCCCGTTTTTTTTGGTCTATCGTTTTCAGTGGTTTGGTTTTTAAGTGGTTTGAACTTTTAAGGATGTGTGGGTGGCGGCCGTGGCACTGCAGGAAATTGTTGATCAGATCGTCAAGGGTTTGGGTTATGACCTTGTGGAGATCCATCGTTCTGCAGGTGGCTTGTTGCGCATCACGATTGACTTGCCATGGGTGGCTGACGAAATCGAGCAGTTTGTCACTGTTGAAGATTGCGAAAAAGTAACCCGTCAGTTGCAATTTGCGCTGGAGGTCGAAGATGTTGCCTATACGCGTCTTGAAGTGTCCTCGCCCGGCATTGACCGTCCTTTGCGGCATGAGAATGATTTTGAGCGTTTTGTGGGTCAGGTTATTGATATCACCCTGAAAGCTCCGATGGGTCTGGCAGCAGCAGGGCAGGTCAGTGCCAACCGTAAGAAATTCAGAGGTACCTTGAAGTCAGCTGGCAAACCCGGTTCATGGGAAATCAGCTGGCGGGATGAGCCGGAGCTTAAACCGGGGCAGCGGGTGAGCCGCAAGCATGTCCCGGCGCCAGAGCAGGTCTTGGGTTTTGTGCTGGATGAGTTGCGTGAGGCCCGACTGGCCCCGATTGTTAGTTTCAAGGGCAGAGGCGCCAAGGATTGATTGATTTATTTAGGTCTAGGAGAGTATTGGCATGAATCGCGAAATGTTGATGTTGGTCGAAGCCATTTCACGTGAAAAAAGCGTGGAGCGGGATGTTGTGTTTGGCGCGGTTGAAGCCGCATTGGCCCAAGCCACCAAAAAGCTTTTTCCGGGTGATGTGGACATTCGTGTTGCCGTCGACCGGGACAGTGGCAATTATGAAACCTTCAGGCGTTGGCATGTCGTGCCCGATGAGGCTGGGCTGCAACTCCCGGACCAGGAGATGCTGCTATTTGAAGCCAAGGAACAAATTCCGGACATCGAGGTCGATGAGTACATCGAGGAAACCGTTGAGTCGGTTCCTATCGGTCGGATTGGTGCCATGGCCGCCAAGCAGGTCATCCTCCAGAAAATTCGCGATGCCGAGCGTGAAATGCTCCTCAATGATTTCATGTCCCGTGGGGACAAGATTTTTGTCGGAACTGTCAAGCGCATGGACAAGGGCGACATCATCGTTGAAAGCGGCAGGGTTGAGGGACGTTTGCGCCGCAGCGAGATGGTTCCCAAAGAGAATCTGCGTAGCGGGGACCGTGTTCGCGCCATGATCATGGCGGTAGACCTGACGCTTCGTGGTGCACCCATCATCTTGTCGCGATCTGCACCTGAATTCATGATTGAACTGTTCAGACAGGAAGTTCCCGAGATCGAGCAGGGTCTTCTCGAGATCAAATCCTGCGCGCGCGATGCGGGCTCCCGCGCCAAGATCGCCGTTCTGTCGCATGACAAGCGTGTCGACCCCATCGGTACCTGTGTTGGTGTGCGTGGCACCCGTGTCAACGGTGTGACCAATGAGCTGGCCGGCGAGCGTGTGGATATCGTGTTGTGGAGCGAAGATCCGGCCCAGTTCGTCATCGGAGCGCTGGCTCCTGCCAATGTGTCCAGTATTGTTGTTGATGAAGAGCGTCACGCCATGGATGTTGTGGTGGACGAGGAAAACCTGGCAATTGCCATTGGCCGTGGCGGTCAAAACGTTCGACTTGCCTCCGAGCTCACGGGATGGAAAATAAACATCATGGACGCTGCAGAGTCGGCTCAGAAAACAGCTGACGAAACCGGCTCCATTCGTGCCTTGTTCATGGCCAAGCTCGATGTTGACGAAGAGATCGCAGATATCCTTATCTCAGAGGGCTTTACAAGCCTGGAAGAAGTGGCGTACGTGCCGATTCAGGAAATGTTGGAGATTGAAAGCTTTGACGAAGACACGGTAAATGAACTGCGCAACCGTGCCAAAGACGCGCTGCTGACCTTAGAAATTGCCCGCGAGGAAAGTGTTGAAGAGGTTTCTCAGGATCTGCGTGACTTCGACAGCCTCTCCCCGGATCTCATCACCAAATTGGCCGAAGGTGGTATTCATTCACTTGACGACCTCGCTGACCTGGCTGTTGATGAACTTATTGAAATTACCGGCCAGTCTGCGGATGAAGCCAAGACCCTGATCATGAAGGCGCGCGAACATTGGTTTACCAATGACGCCGCTTCTCAAGAGTAATGGTCATGAAAGGATACACAAGACATGTCCACTACGACAGTAGCGCAATTCGCCGCCGAACTTAAGAAATCTACGGAGACTCTGCTTGATCAGCTCAAGGCCGCAGGTGTAGCCAAGTCAGCAGCTTCGGACAGCCTGACGGATGCTGATAAACACAGCTTGTTGAGCTATTTGCAGTCCAGTCATGGCACAGCCAGTGCCGAACGCAAAAAAATCACACTGGTCAAAAAGTCCACCAGTGAGATCAAACAAGCCGACTCCACCGGAAGAGCCAGAACCATTCAGGTTGAAGTGCGCAAGAAACGCACTTTTATCCGTCGGGACGATGCCCCTGAAGCGCCTGCAGAAGCACCCCAGCCACAAGCTGTGGCAGAAGAGGCTGTCGCTGTCTCTGTGGTTGACACTGCAGAGTTGGCGCGGCGCGAAGAGGAAGCCCGCAGACAGGCTGAGTTGATCCGTCGTCAGGAAGAAGAACTCGCCGAGCGCCGTCGTTTGCGTGAAGAGCAGGAAAGTCGTGAACGTGCGGCTTCTGAAAAGGCCCAGGCTGAAGCCGCACGCAATATCCAAAACAAACAAGAACAGAGTGCAGCTGAGACAGCGGCGCTAGAAAAAAAGGCTAATGAAGAAGCCAAATTACGGGCACAAGCGGCGTCTGCTTCCAAGGCTAAAGTTGAAGAAGAGGTTGCTCGGGCTGCCGATTTGGGCGATCGTCGCCGTAAGGCTGAAGACGAGGCCGCTGCCATTCGTCTGATGATGTCTGGCCCTGCCAAGAAAGCAGCTCCGCCACCGAAACCACCGGAAGTCAAAACGCCAAAATCTGAATCTGGCAAAGCTGGCATTAAAGGCACACTGCATAAACCAGCAGCGGGCTCAACAACGCCCCGTTCTGCGCCTGCAGCTGGAGCACCAACATCTGGTCCGGCAGGCAGCGGAAAAGAGGTTAAATCAGCCAAATTGTCCAGCAGCTGGGCCGGCGATCCAGCCAAGAAGAAAGCCATTCCAACGCGGGGTGATACCAGCGGTGGTGTGGGCCGGGGTGGTTGGCGCAGTGGGCCTAAAGGTCGCCGCGGCAACGACCGTGAGCGCGAAGAGCATCACGAGCCTGCTGCACCCGTCGAGGCGCGTGTGATCGAGGTTCATGTGCCGGAAACCATCACAGTGTCTGAACTTGCACACAAGATGGCGGTCAAGGCCTCCGAGGTGATCAAGCACCTCATGAAGCTGGGCCAGATGGTCACGATCAACCAGCCCCTAGACCAGGACACCGCCATGATTGTGGTGGAAGAGATGGGTCATAAAGCCATAGTTGCTGCACTTGACGATCCTGAAGCATTTACGGACGAAGAAGTATCCCAGCAGGAATCCGAGTCATTGGCTCGTGCGCCGGTTGTGACCGTCATGGGCCACGTTGACCACGGCAAAACATCACTACTCGACTACATCCGTCGTGCCAAAGTGGCTTCTGGCGAAGCCGGTGGAATTACCCAGCACATTGGCGCTTATCACGTGGAAACACCCCGTGGAATGATCTCGTTTCTGGACACCCCCGGTCACGAGGCATTTACCGCCATGCGTGCCCGTGGTGCCAAAGCCACCGATATCGTCATCCTGGTGGTTGCGGCGGATGACGGCGTCATGCCCCAGACCCGGGAAGCCATCAAACACGCCAAAGCCGCAGGTGTCCCTATCGTCGTCGCCATCAACAAGATCGACAAGCCCGATTCCAACCCCGAACGTGTCAAGAACGAGTTGGTAGTGGAGGAAGTGGTTCCCGAGGAGTTTGGTGGTGATTCACCCTTTGTGTCTGTGTCTGCCAAAACCGGGCAGGGTATTGATGAGTTACTGGAGCAGGTTCTTTTGCAAGCCGAAGTTCTTGAACTCCGGGCGCCTGTTGAGGCCATGGCCAAAGGTCTGGTCATTGAAGCGCAACTTGACAAAGGTCGTGGCCCGGTTGCCACCGTGTTGATTCAGTCCGGCACTCTGAAAACCGGTGATGTGGTGTTGGCCGGTCAAACCTATGGTCGCGTTCGCGCCATGCTCGATGAGAACGGCAAAACCATCAAATCAGCTGGTCCTTCAATTCCGGTAGAGATTCAGGGTATGACGGAAGTACCTCAGGCTGGCGACGATTTCATGGTCATGGCAGACGAACGGCGTGCTCGTGAAATTGCCACTTACCGCGCCGGAAAGTTCCGCAATACCAAGCTGGCCAAGCAGCAAGCCGCCAAGTTGGAGAACATGTTCAGCGATATCGGCTCGGGCCAGGTCAAGATGGTTCCGATCATCGTCAAGGCTGATGTGCAGGGCTCCCAGGAGGCACTGGCGCAGTCGCTGCTCAAGCTTTCAACCGAGGAAGTCAAAGTCCAGATGGTCTACACCGCTGTAGGCGGCATCAGTGAGTCCGATGTGAATCTGGCCATCGCCTCCAAAGCCATCATCATTGGCTTTAACACCCGGGCAGATGCAGGTGCACGCAAACTGGCAGAGAACAATGGTGTGGACATTCGTTACTACAACATCATTTACGACGCCGTGGATGAGTTGAAGGCTGCAATGTCAGGCATGTTGGCTCCGGAAAAGCGCGAGGAAATTATCGGCATGGCCGAGATCCGAAACGTCTTTGTCGCTTCCAAAATCGGCACTGTTGCAGGCTGCATGGTTACAACCGGCTATGTCAACCGCAACGCTCATTTCCGTCTCTTGCGTGACAACGTGGTCATTTACACCGGTGAGCTGGACTCACTCAAGCGCATGAAGGACGACGTGCGCGAAGTCAAGGAAGGTTTTGAGTGCGGTATCAAGCTTAAAAACTACAACGATATCTCTGTTAATGACCAACTTGAGTTCTTTGAAGTCAAGGAAATTGCCCGAACCCTGTAATCAATGGCCACCAAGAAGTCTTCAACCCCGAACCGCAGCTACAAGGTTGCTGATCAGATCCAAAGGGATCTGACGGAGTTGATTGCGCGCGAGCTCAAAGATCCCCGGGTGGGCATGATCACGATTCAGGCGGTGGAAGTGACGCCGGATTATGCGCACGCCAAGGTCTTTTTCAGTCAATTGCAGGGGGACTCTCAAAAAACACAGGATGCCCTCAATCAGGCAGCCGGTTTTTTGCGAAACGGCTTGTTTAAACGCCTTCACATCCACACCGTACCCACGTTGCACTTTGTTTTTGACAGAACAACTGAAAAAGCAGCGGACATGAATGCCTTGATCGCGCAGGCGGTCGCTTCACGATCAAAGAACGAGGACTGACCATGAATGCGCCGCGCACTCGGGTGGCAAGGCGCCCCGTGCATGGGGTGCTGTTGCTGGACAAGCCACTGGGTCTTTCCAGCAATCAGGCCTTGCAAAAGGTGAAATGGCTACTGCGCGCTGAAAAGGCGGGCCATACCGGCACGCTTGACCCTTTGGCCACAGGCGTCTTGCCGCTGTGCTTTGGCGCGGCTACGAAGTTCAGTCAGCTCCAACTCGATGCTGACAAAACCTATGAGGCAACGGCCCGGCTTGGAATCAAGACGACTACCGGGGATGCCGAAGGCGAAGTGCTGGAACAGCGTGAAGTGAACTTCAATGAAGCCCAGCTCAGACAGGCCGTCCTGCGTTTTACCGGCGCCGTTGAGCAAATACCTCCCATGCACAGCGCCCTTAAAAAAGATGGCAAGGCCTTGTATGAATATGCACGCGCTGGTATTGCGGTGGAACGAGAGGCAAGAAGCGTTCATATTCATAAGCTTGAAGTACTGGAAACCCTTGTTGGTACTCAGGACTCTGCTATTCATTTGAGAGTTGCTTGCAGCAAGGGAACATATATACGGACGTTGGCGGAGGATATAGGCGAAGCCCTGGGGTGCGGCGCACACCTGACAGCCCTCAGGCGTATTGCAACAGGGCATTTTGAGGTCTCGCAATGCGTGACCCTGGACACACTGGAAGCCATGTCTGAGCAGGAAAGAATGGCCTGCTTGTTGCCCGTCAAGTCTTTGCTCGCTCACCACAAACCTGTCATCTTGGACCGCGAGAATGCGGGAAGATTCCTCAGCGGCGTACGCCGACGAGGTACTTGGCAGGATGACGAAGAAATTTCGGTTTACGGTCCTTCCGAGGGCTGTGGGCCTGAGCAGCAGGTTTTGCTGGGCACAGCCCACGTCAAGGCTGGTGAATTAATCCCCGGACGTTTGTTGAGTCCGATTGAAGTACAGCAAATTATGAGTTTTGTAGGGCAGAACGAGGCGGTCAAGCCGCGCCCTCTGTCGTTAGTCATTTAGAAAGTGAACCATGAGCCTTAAGCAAATCAGAAACATCGCCATCATTGCCCACGTCGACCACGGAAAGACCACCATGGTCGACCAGTTGCTGCGCCAGTCCGGAACCTTTGCCGAGCACGAAAAAGTGGTCGACACCGTGATGGACAACAATGCCATTGAAAAAGAGCGGGGCATCACGATCCTGGCGAAAAACTGTGCTGTGACCTGGGAGGGTACGCACATCAACATCGTTGATACCCCCGGACACGCCGACTTCGGTGGTGAGGTCGAGCGCGCTTTGAGCATGGTCGATGGTGTCGTGCTCTTGATTGATGCGCAAGAAGGTCCGATGCCTCAGACCCGCTTTGTGACCAAGAAGGCATTGGCTTTGGGCCTCAAGCCAATTCTGGTGGTCAACAAGGTCGACAAACCAGGGGCCAGGCCAGATTTTGTGGTGAATGCCGCCTTTGACTTGTTTGACAAACTGGGGGCTTCAGACGAGCAACTGGATTTCCCGGTGGTGTATGCCTCGGGAATCAACGGTTGGTCGTCCATGGACGAGGGCGCAGCAGGTGAGCAGTGGGGACCTGACATGTCAGCCCTCTTCAACACTATTCTCAAGCATGTTCCTGCACAAAAAGGTGACCCGGCCGCACCCTTGCAGTTGCAAATTTCAGCACTTGATTTTTCAACATTTGTAGGTCGTATCGGTGTGGGTCGCATCAGCCAGGGCACCATCAAACCCATGATGGATGTTGTAGTCATGGAAGGCCCGGATGGAAAAACGGTCAAGGGCCGGATCAATCAAGTGTTGACCTTTCAGGGCCTGGAGCGAGTTCAGACCACAGAGGCCGGCCCGGGTGAGATTGTGCTGATCAATGGATTGAACGATATCGGTATCGGCGTGACCATCACTGATCCGGTAAATCCTGCACCGCTGCCCATGCTCAAAGTGGATGAGCCCACCTTGACCATGAATTTTTGCGTCAATACCAGTCCACTGGCCGGCCGTGAAGGCAAGTTTGTCACTAGTCGTCAGATTTGGGATCGCTTGCAGAAAGAGTTGCAACACAATGTGGCTCTGCGTGTCAAGGAAACCGATGAAGAGGGTATTTTTGAGGTCATGGGTCGGGGTGAGCTGCACCTGACTATTCTGTTGGAGAACATGCGGCGGGAAGGTTACGAACTGGCAGTCTCCAAGCCGCGCGTGGTGTTCCGTGAAATCAATGGCGAGAAGTGCGAGCCCATCGAGCTGGTGACTGCTGATATCGAAGACCAGCATCAGGGTGCTGTGATGCAGGCCCTGGGCGAGCGCAAGGGCGAGCTGGTCAATATGGAGCCGGACGGTCGTGGTCGGGTCCGTCTGGAATACCGCATTCCGGCACGTGGCCTGATTGGCTTTTCAAATGAGTTCCTGAACCTGACGCGCGGAACAGGTCTGATCTCCAATATTTTTGACAGCTATGAGCCGCATAAAGGCGAAATTGGTGGCCGTAAAAATGGCGTGCTGATTTCCATGGACGATGGCGAAATCTTCACCTACGCCCTGGGCAAACTCGATGACCGGGGCCGCATGTTTGTTCGTGCCAATGACCCGGTTTATGAGGGCATGATTGTGGGCATTCATAGCCGTGACAACGATTTGATCGTCAATGCCACCCGTACCAAGCAGCTCACCAATTTCCGGGTGAGCGGCAAGGAAGATGCCATCAAGATCACGCCGCCGATTGAATGCACCCTGGAGTACGGCGTTGAATTTATTGAAGACGATGAACTGGTGGAAATCACGCCCAAGTCCATTCGTTTGCGCAAACGCTACCTCAAGGAGCACGAGCGCAAAAAGGCTGGCCGCGGCGGTTAAGTCAAGGGCGTGCCTGAAGCCTAGCGTCGCTGGCTTTTCATGGCCCGCTCGACTTCGCGTTTGCCTTCGCGTTCCTTGATGGTGTCGCGTTTGTCATGTTCGGCTTTGCCTTTGGCAAGTCCGAGTTCGCATTTGATACGACCATTTCTCCAATGCATATTGAGCGGCACCAGGGTATGGCCTTTCTGGTCTACCTTGCCAATCAAGCGCACGATGTCGGCTTTTTTCATGAGCAGCTTTTTCGTCCGTACCGCATCGGGGTTGACATGCGTGGACGCGGTTTTCAGGGGGTTGATCTGACAACCGATCAAGAAAAGCTCACCCTCACGGATCACGACGTAGCCATCTGTCAGTTGAACCTTGCCTTCGCGAACAGCCTTCACCTCCCAGCCTTCAAGCACCATTCCGGCCTCAAAACGTTCTTCAATGAAGTAATTGAACTGTGCCTTCTTGTTGTCGGCAATGCGCGAAGATGTATCGGGTTTTTTGGCCATGTTTCTCAAATAAGGGCTCATGGCAAACTTACAATTGCCTGGGCTGCGGCGATTGCCAGAGCCTCATTCTATGAAAACTGTCAATAAGTCTGTTTTGATCTGGTACAGCCCTCGGGAAATGTACGATCTCGTCACGGATATCGATGCGTATCCAAAGTTTCTACCCTGGTGTGACCGCGCCAAAGTGATTGAGCGTTATGAGCTGGGCGCGCTGGCTGAGGTGGGAATTTCTTTTGCAGGTATCCACCAAACCTTCGTGACGCGCAATACCCATATACAAGGTCAGGAAGTCGCTCTGCAGCTGGTCAAAGGCCCCTTTTCCAAACTCGAAGGGCATTGGCGGTTTTTAACTGTGGGTGATGGTCAGCAACGCGCCTGTAAAGTTGAATTGAGCTTGAACTACGGTTTTTCAAGCAACACCATGGCCAAACTGATTGGCCCTGTCTTTGACAAAATTGCAGGCACCTTGGTAGAGGCTTTTGTCAAGCGCGCTCAACAGGTTTACGGTGAATAGCATGGCGCTCACAGTGACGCTGGTCTACTGCCCAACGCCCAGAAAGATCCATGAAGTACTGCTCAGCCTGCCGGAAGGCGCTACCGTTCAGGCAGCACTGCATGCCTCTGGTATCGGGCCAATATTCCCCGAGCTGAATCTGTCGACCTGCCCGGTTGGTATTTGGGGTCGCAAGTGCGAACACACACAGGTTTTGCGCGACCTTGACCGGGTGGAAATTTACCGTAAGCTGTTGGTTGATCCAAAAATAGCCCGTCGGGAACGTTTTTCAAAGCAGGGCGTTAAACGGGCCGGTTTGTTTGCCAACAAGCGATCAGGCGCGAAAGCCGGATACTAAGCCACACACGTCAGCTATTTGCAATCGGCGTCGATGATGTTTTGCAAGCGCTGCGCTTCTAGCTCACGCGCCGCACCCTCTAAAAACTCACGTTCGGCATTGGCATTGGTTCGGGATATCCTTAAGCCGGCATCGAGGCCAGACTTGGCTAGACGGGCTCGTTGACAACTTTCTGCTTGCGCCATGACATAACGCTCATCCTCAGACTTGCGTCTGGCTGCCTCTGACGCCACTGCCTGCTTCTTCCTGTCCAATAACGCGTTGTCTACACCGGCAGGCTTGGCGGTTACGCTTTCAGGTGCTGCACCTTTGGATGTAGCTGCATTGAGTGCGGGTTCAATAGCTTCCCGGTGAGGTTTTGGCTGCGTCAGGATATTTTTTTCGGGAACCTGGGTTGGCGGTGCACGATCGCTGAAAACCCTGTGCCCGTCCTTGTCAATCCATTGCCATTGAGCCATGGCCGAGAAGCAGGTTACACAAACCAAGCTTGCAACAAGGAGTTTGGCAATGAACATGCCCTCAGTTTAGCGAGCGCAATAACGGTTGCAAGTCCGAATGACGCCGGATGGGCCCGTCAGGCAGGTAAATTTGAAAGCTACAATTCTGAATTTGGAGCTTTAATATGCGCCTTCTCGGTAAAGCGCTCACCTTCGACGATGTGTTGCTGGTGCCAGCGTTCTCCCAGGTTCTTCCCAAAGACACCTCTCTCGCGACCCGTTTTTCCCGCAATATTCGCCTGAACTTGCCCCTGGTGTCGGCTGCCATGGACACCGTGACCGAAGCCCGCTTGGCCATTGCCATCGCACAGGAGGGTGGCATCGGGATCGTGCATAAAAACTTCACCTCTGCAGACCAAGCAGCACAGGTTTCCAAGGTCAAGCGATACGAAAGCGGTTTGTTGCGCGATCCGGTCGTCATTACCCCGACCACCACCGTCAGAGCCGTCATGGCGCTATCCGAGCAACTGGGGGTCTCCGGTTTTCCCGTGTGTGAAGCCGGCAAAGTGGTCGGCATTGTGACCGGGCGTGACTTGCGGTTTGAAACCCGCTATGACCAGCCGGTGAGGGAAATCATGACCCCCCGCGAGCGACTTGTTACCGTGCCAGATGGGACTACACCTGAAGCTGCCAAGGCCCTACTGAACAAGTACAAACTTGAACGGCTGTTGGTCGTCAATGAGGCCTTCGAGCTCAAAGGGTTGATCACCGTTAAAGACATCACCAAGCAGCTGAATTTTCCCAATGCAGCACGCGATAGCACAGGTCGTCTGCGTGTTGGTGCTGCCGTGGGCGTGGGCGAGGGCACAGAGGAGCGCGTTGAGGCTTTGGTGAGAGCCGGTGTGGATGCCATTGTTGTGGACACGGCACACGGGCACAGCAAAGGGGTGATTGATCGCGTGCGCTGGATCAAACAGAATTACCCGGATATTGATGTGGTTGGAGGCAATATTGCCACCGGTGCTGCGGCCTTGGCGCTGGTCGAAGCCGGAGCCGATGCAGTCAAGGTGGGCATAGGCCCGGGCAGCATCTGCACCACCCGCATTGTGGCCGGCGTGGGTGTACCCCAGATCATGGCCATTGACAGTGTGGCAACCGCCTTGCGAGGCACGGGGGTGCCGCTCATTGCTGATGGCGGCGTGCGTTACAGCGGTGACATTGCCAAAGCGGTAGCCGCAGGCGCTGGCACGGTGATGATGGGTGGCATGTTTGCCGGAACCGAAGAAGCGCCCGGTGAGATCATCCTTTTCCAGGGGCGCAGTTACAAAAGCTACCGGGGCATGGGTTCCATCGGCGCCATGCAGCAAGGCAGCGCAGACCGCTATTTTCAGGAGTCCACCAGCGGCAACCCCAATGCAGACAAGCTGGTTCCCGAAGGTATTGAGGGGCGTGTGCCATACAAGGGCTCAGTGGTGGCAATTCTTTTTCAAATGGCCGGTGGTTTGCGTGCCAGCATGGGCTACTGCGGATGCCCGACCATCGAAGACATGCAAAACCGTGCCGAATTTGTTGAGATCACATCGGCTGGTATCCGTGAAAGTCACGTCCATGACGTGCAGATCACCAAGGAAGCACCGAACTACCGGGCAGAGTAGATTTATCCCATTTATATGCACCAGAAAATCCTCATTCTTGACTTCGGCTCCCAAGTCACCCAGCTCATTGCGCGACGCATTCGCGAGGCGCATGTGTTTTGCGAAGTGCACCCTTGCGATGTGACGGACGACTGGGTCCGTGCCTATGCCAAAGATGGCCATCTCAAAGGCATTATTTTGTCTGGCAGCCATGCCAGCACGTATGAGGCAGAAGACCTGCGCGCACCCAAAGTGGTTTACGAGCTTGGCATTCCGGTGCTGGGGATTTGCTACGGAATGTTCACCATGGCGGTGCAACTGGGCGGACAGGTGGCGCCAAGTCACAAGCGCGAGTTTGGTCACGCCGATGTGCGTGCCCACGGCCACACCAAGTTACTGGACGGCATTCAAGACTACGCTACGCCCATGGGCCACGGCATGCTCAAAGTGTGGATGAGCCACGGCGACAAGGTGACAGAGTTGCCACCTGGCTTCAAGCTCATGGCCAGTACCGACAGTTGCCCGATCGCCGGCATGGCGGACGAGGAGCGGCGCTTTTATGGGGTTCAGTTTCACCCTGAGGTAACGCATACCCAGCGGGGCGCTGCCATCCTGGAGCGTTTTGTGCTGGACATTTGTGATGCCCGCGCTGACTGGATCATGGGCGACTACATCACCGAGGCGGTAGAAAAAATACGTGCTCAAGTGGGGCAGGAAGAGGTCATCCTGGGTCTGTCCGGTGGTGTTGACTCCTCGGTCGCTGCGGCCCTGATTCACCGCGCCATTGGCGACCAGTTGACTTGCGTCTTTGTCGACCACGGACTATTGCGCCTCAATGAAGGCGATATGGTCATGGAGATGTTTGTTGGAAAACTGCAGGCCCGGGTCATCCGTGTAGACGCTGAAGCCCAGTTTCTGGGCCACCTCAAGGGCATTGATGACCCTGAAGCAAAACGCAAAATCATCGGCCGTGAGTTTGTAGAAGTCTTCAAAGCAGAGGCAGAAAAGCTCAAAAACGACCACTCCCGTCATGTGGCATGGCTCGCACAGGGCACCATCTACCCGGACGTGATCGAGTCCGGCGGAGCCGGCAACAAGAAGGCCGTGACCATCAAGAGCCATCACAACGTTGGGGGCTTGCCGGCACAGCTGGGTCTGAAGCTGTTGGAGCCGCTGCGCGAATTGTTCAAGGATGAAGTGCGCGAGCTCGGGGTTGCCTTGGGTTTGCCTCATCACATGGTCTACCGGCACCCCTTTCCAGGTCCCGGCTTGGGCGTGCGCATATTGGGCGAGGTCAAAAAAGAGTATGCCGACCTTCTGCGCCGTGCCGATGCGATCTTTATTGAAGAGCTGCGCAATTTCATTGACCCCCAAACCGGCAAGAGCTGGTACGACCTGACCAGCCAGGCTTTTACGGTCTTTTTGCCGGTGAAAAGCGTGGGCGTCATGGGCGATGGCCGCACCTATGACTACGTTGTGGCGCTGCGGGCCGTGCAAACCAGCGACTTCATGACGGCCGACTGGGCCGAATTGCCGTATGCGCTGTTGAAAAAGGTCTCAAGCCGGATCATCAACGAAGTGCGTGGCATCAACCGGGTGACTTACGATGTTTCCAGCAAGCCACCGGCGACGATTGAGTGGGAATGATTCGCCGCCTAATTTGCTGACTTCAGCGACAGCCAGTTGTATCGAGACTGGGTGTTTATGGCAAGCTTGGGTGGGTAGCTCCCCACAACAGCATCACCACTATCGCACTTCAAACGTCAGACGCAAGGGTGCAGAGGGTGGTGATCCGGATTCGCGCATGACGACCGCACTGGCGGTGTAAGAGCCTGGCGGCCATCCTGCATCTGGTCGATGGCGGCCCACAAAGGCAGTCCAGCGTGCGTGATACTTTTGCATGGCTATCTCTCTGCTGGCGATGACCTCACCGCCAGCGCCCACAATGCTCAGTTGTAGCTTGTCACCGGTCAACAACCCGAAAGCCTCGGCAAACACCACGATCACCGGCACGTCCGGGCCCAGAACGGTTCCCGGGGTCAGGGCTAGGCTGCCGTCGCGGATCTCATCGACCGTTGGCACTCGTGTGGTCACGCCGAGATGAAAAACGTTACCCGTGCTGTAAACCAGCTCTGAAGCGACAGCGGGCAGCCACAAGCTTGGGGCGTTGGCGGAGCAGTCAGATGTGACCCCGGCCGGTGCAAACGGGTCGACCGCTTGACCATGACGCCTGATGGTGAAGTGCAAGTGGGGAAACTCGGTTTTTCCGGAATGCCCCACCAGCCCCAGCGGGGCACCTGCCGCCACAGTCTGCCCCGGGATGACGCTTACGCTTCCTTCGCGCAGATGGCAGTACTGGGTTTGCCAGCCATCTTCATGATCGAGAACAACTCCGTTTCCGCACTCCTGGCCGCTTAAAGCCGGCTGCACCGCAAGCATCCCCGTACCATCGCCAACGCCGTCGCGGATGGCCATAACCCGGGCATCGGCCGCTGCCAGCACGGCAACGCCATCTCGCTGTGCCTGCCGGTTTCTAAGCGCGAAGTCGATTCCATTGTGACGCGGGTAGGTCATGGTGCCGCAACGATGGTCACGCACCTCTTGCCCGGTGCCATGATCAAAATGATTGGCAATCCAGCAATCACGTCCTGGCTGACAGTTAATCGGCAAACGCAATAGAGGCGGCGCAGCAATCGCCACGCCGGTCAGCGCCATGAATACCAGGACTGCCAGTCTCTGGCTAGATTGGATGCGGCGCGCTGTGAGGGACAGGATAGAGATCACGAAGCGCTTGCTGCGGATGTTGTCGGTTCTCATGGTGGGTTGAATTATGCGACTCTCACCAGGCTTTTAATGGCCAGTATTTCGGGTTTGAGGCTATTAGTATTACGTGGTAGTGGAGATTGATAGTTGATAATTTGCAGCAAAGGATAGACCTGCCCTATGTACCTTCCTCCCCAATTCAACTCAAAAGACCGTTCGCATGCGCTGAGTTTGATGCGCAGTCACCCGTTTGGCAGCCTGATCAGCACCGATGACGAAGGTTTTCCTTTTGTGACGCATTTGCCCTTGCATGTGATGGAAGAGGGTGAAGCTCTGGTCATTCTGGGGCATGTGGCCAAGGCCAATCCGCATTGGCGGTACATGCAGGACCGCGCCAAGGCGGTAGTTACCTTTCTGGGGCCCCACGCCTATATGTCACCCCGGGTCTACCCGGACCTGGTTCGGGTGCCGACCTGGAACTACCTGACCGTCAATTGCACGGTTGAGGTCAAGCTGATTCATGAAGCGATCAGCAAAGACCGTTTGCTCAAGCACCTCATTGGTGACCATGAGCCTGCGTATGCCGAGCAATGGCGGGGTCTGAGTGAGGAATACACCCAGAAAATGCTGGCCGGAATTGTCGCGTTTGAGCTGCAGGTTACCGGTCTGCAGTGCAAGCTCAAGCTCAACCAACACCGCCCCGAAGCCTGGGAATCCATGCGCAGTATTTATGCAGCGGGAACCGACAACGAGCGTGCGCTGGCCCAGTGGATGGACAAGCTCAAAAGTCCCCGAGAGGAAATCTGATTTGGACGATGCCCACTACATGACGTTGGCCCTAGCGCAGGCGGCAGCCGCTGCCGATAGGGGAGAGGTTCCCGTGGGGGCGGTGGTGGTTAAAGACGGGCAGGTCATTGGTTGGGGGGCAAACTCCCCCATCCAGACGCATGATCCCAGTGCACATGCCGAAATTGTGGCCCTGCGGCTTGCAGCTGAGCACCTGGGTAATTACCGGCTTGATGGGTGTGACATGTTTGTCACGCTGGAGCCTTGCGCCATGTGTTCGGGTGCCATTCTTCATGCCCGCCTTGCACGCTTGGTCTACGGGGCGGCTGAACCCAAGACCGGTGCTGCAGGCTCTGTGGTGAACCTGTTTGACAACCCGCAGCTCAACCACCAAACGAAGGTATCGCGTGGGGTGCTTGAGAACGCCTGTGCCGAAATGCTCCAGCAGTTTTTCCAGAATAGGCGAGACGAAAAAAAGATTGCACATCAACCCTTGCGGCAAGACGCGCTGCGTACGCCGGAGGCCCGGTTTGAAGGCTTGCCGGACTACCCCTGGGACGCGCGATATGTGAATAACTTGCCAGCGCTGGCCGGTTTTCGGCTGCACTATCTGGATGAAGGTTCCCGGTTTGCCCCGAAAACATGGCTCCTTGTGCACGAGCAGGACCACTGGAGCTACCAGTACCGGCATCTGATCCCCGAGTTGTTGGCCTTGGGCCACCGTGTCATTGCGCCGGATTTGATAGGCTTTGGAAAAAGCGATAAACCCAAGCGGCAAGACTTCCACAAGCTGGCTAGTCAACGGCAGGTGTTGATTGCGCTCATCGAGCATCTGGATTTGCAGAATGTTGTGCTGGTCTTACCAAATTGGGCTGGGTTATTGGGCTTGAACCTGTCTGAACCCCGATGTAAGCCGGTCAGCGGCGTTTGGCTGCTGCAAGCTGATGCCCGAAACCCTGATCTTGCGGACGCGATTAAAGCGCCTTTCCCGGACCGAGGCTATGAAGCGGCGTTGCGTGCTTTTGCGCCTTTAGGCAGCGACGTGCAGTCTTCAGAGAGGGCTGATGGATTGATCCCGGACAACCAGCATCTCTTGTCCGAATGGCAGGGGCAGCTTCGTATTGAGGCCGAGTGTCCTGATCTGTCTCACGCTTCGCCATCTCTTGCCACCATAACCCAAGCCGCTGTTGCGTTCTTTTGTTCGGCGAACAACGATGTGAACAACGCGGGCAACAGATCAATAGACAAAAGCAAGAGCACCACACTCGCATGAAAAAACAGATTTACATTTTTTCGCCTTCCGGCGCAGTTCGGGACAAAGCCGCTTTCAGGCGGGGTGTTGCTCGCCTGAAGGCCTTGGGCCATGAGGTTGAGATCGACGCCGCTGCGCTGGTCAGCCATCAACGGTTTGCCGGTGACGACGAAACACGCCTGGAAGCCATTCACCGTGCAGCGGCCAGCGGGGCCAATATCGCCATGATTTCCAGGGGTGGTTATGGCTTGAGCCGGATACTTGACAAGATTCGCTACAAGGCCGTTGCCAAAGCCGTGGACAAAGGCACTCACTTTGTGGGTCTGAGTGACTTCACGGCGTTTCAGTGTGCACTGCTGGCCAAGACCGGTGCCGTAAGCTGGGCCGGTCCGTCTTTGTTGGAAGGTTTTGGTGTTCAGGGCCTTCCGGACGACATCATGGAAGCCTGCTTTGATGATCTGATCGTCGGGCAGGGTGAGGGTGCAGGCTGGCGTCAAACCCGCGAAAAACCGCTTGGCGCTATGGATACTGGAGCAAACACTTCATTGCAGGCAAGGGATAAGCAGGCATTTCATATCAAGGATGCAGTGCTTTGGGGCGGCAATCTGGCGGTTTTAAGCTCTTTGGTCGGAACCCCGTTCTTGCCGCAGATCCACAAAGGCATTCTTTTCCTGGAAGATATTGCAGAGCATCCTTACCGCATTGAGCGCATGTTGACGCAGTTGCTGCATGCCGGCGTTTTAGCGCGCCAAAAAGCCATTATTTTTGGCCAGTTCACCGACTACAAGCTCGTTGCCCATGACAAAGGTTTTAATTTGCAGGCCGTCACTAACTGGCTACGTCAGCAAATCAAAGTGCCGGTGCTCACCAATTTGCCGTTCGGACATGTGCAGACCAAGGTTGTTTTGCCTGTGGGTCTGAAATCAGACCTGTTGGTTGATGGTCGAGACGCCATGCTGATTTGGGGCCAAGCCCATGAAGGGGAGTGATCATGAAGGCGCTGCATTGTTATTGCCTAACATCCACGACACCACAGACCGCACCTCATCTATTCTACTTAACATAATATACATCGTATGATCTGAAAACAGAAGATCACCACTGGCCACGTGGTTCTCTGGCCCTGGTAAACGCACTGATGATGGCGAATGAATCAGCGCGATTGGCACGTTGTGCAAAGTCAAGGGCCGTCAAACCTTGATCGTTCTTGATTGTTGGATCGGCGCCCGACTCAAGCAACAACTTTGCTGCCGAAGCGGTACCGTACATCGCAGCCATCATCAAGGGCGTGCTGGCATTGGGTGAACTGGCATCAATGTAGGCATGGTTATCCAGCAACAAACGAATGATCTCCAGATTGCCACTGGTCGCCGCGTAATGCAAAGGTGTCCAGCCGGGCTTGTTGACGTCTGCGCCTTGCGCAACCAGCCGGACGGCAATGTCTGTCAGTCCCTTGAGCGCTGCCAGCATCAAGGGACTCTCATCCTGACGGTTGCGAGCCTCAACCTGAATGTTTTTTGCACCCAGCAACGCCGCTACGACCTTTGGTGAAGGCTCCCGTATGGCCAGCAGCAAGCCATGATCGCCATCTGGATTAGGTGTGTTGGGGTCAAACCCACGCGAAAGCAGGTTCACAATGACACGGTCATCATCGCGTTTAATGGCCTTGAAAAAATCATCGTAAGACCCCGCATGGATCGATGAATAACCAATAAATACAACAAGATATATCAGTAACTTAAAGTAACTTATCATGTTAAAACACCGCTAAATAGACGGTCAAAATTGAGACTGGTGGTGCGCGCAACCTCCTCGACCGAACACGATTTAAGCTCAGCAATCTTTGCCGCGACATAAGGTACATAAGAAGGATTGTTGGTTTTACCTCGGTAAGGTACGGGTGCCAAATACGGGCTGTCTGTTTCAATCAAAAGCCTGTCCATGGGCACAAATGCCGCTACTTCATGCAGACTGCGGGCATTCTTGAAGGTCAAAATGCCAGAAAAAGAAATGTAAAAGCCCATGTCAAGGGCAGCTCTCGCCACTTCCTGGGTTTCAGTAAAGCAATGAAAAACCCCGCCCGCTGACCCTGTGCAACCGGTTTCACCCTCCTCCTCCAGGATCGCCAGGGTGTCTTCAGAAGCACTTCGGGTGTGGATGACCAATGGTTTGCACAATTGCTGTGCTGCCCGGATATGGGTTCTAAACCGCTCGCGTTGCCAAGCCATGTCGGCCAAGGTGCGATCCCCAAGCCGGTAATAGTCAAGACCGGTTTCCCCAACTGCCACTACCCGGGGCAACTGCCCCCGAGAGATCAGGTCATCCAGGGTGGGCTCTGTTACGCCTTCGTTGTCCGGATGAACGCCAACGGTAGCCCAAAAGTTATCGTAGCTTGTGGCCAATTTGTGAACGTCGGGAAACTCTTCCAGTGTGGTGCTGATGCATAAGGCGCGGGTGACCTGTGCGGTGACCATGGCCTGACGAATAGCAACCAGGTCGGACTTCAGCTCCGGAAAATTCAGGTGGCAATGGGAGTCAGTGAACATGCAAGAGGTGTAAATCTGGTTCGCTGGACAGGTGAAATCCGGATGAATGAGCAGAGTTTCTTCAAGGTCAAACGCAAGACTCACGAACTCAGCGTCTGGATTTTAGGGCGGTTTGCGCCCGGTTAACCAGATCCTCCATCATCAAACCGGCATTGAACGGGTGCTCCGCCGTGCGGCTTGCTTGCGCAAGCTCCCGCGACCACGCTGTCAGATGAGCCAAAGCGCTTTTGGGGGGCAGGTCTGTTGCCTCAAAAAAGCGCGGGCTTGCCCCGGAACTCAGGGCCATGAGGTCGTGGCACAGGCGATGAAGGGCATCAATCACCTGGGGACCTGGCCAGTCTTTGAAAATGGAAACATCACCGCTGGCCACAGCGCGCGGTAGCGCCTTCCAGCGTTGCGGGTCGCGCCCGGTCTGTGCAAAAAGCAAGGCGTCTTCTGGCCTGCCTCCAGAGGCCTGCAAAAGTGTGGCCGCATCAGCACCAGACATGCCCATCGTCTGCAACCACGCCAGGCTGTCGGCCACTGCTGGCCATTGCATGGTGTGAGCAATGCAACGACTGCGGATGGTCGGCAACAACTGGTGAGCGGCTTCGCTGGCCAGCACAAATCGCGTATCCCCGCTGGGCTCTTCCAGTGTTTTGAGCAGGGCATTGGCGCTGATGGCGTTCATCCGCTCGGCCGGGTAAACCAGCACAGCCTTGCCGCGTCCACGCGCACTGGTGCGCTGGGAAAACTCAATCGCATCCCGCATGGCCTCAACCCGGATCTCGCGGCTGGGCTTGCGTTTTTTATCGTCAATATCGGCCTGCGCTTTCTCAGACAGCGGCCAGCCCAGCTCTAGCTGGGTGGTCTCAGGCATCAGGACGCACAAGTCAGCATGGGTGCGAACATCGATGGCATGGCAACTGGTACATAGGCCGCAAGCGCCCTGCGCAAGCGGACTTTCACACAGCCAGCTGCGAACCAGTGACAAGCCCAGGCCGTACTGGCCCAGTCCGGACGCACCCTGCAAAAGCCAGGCATGGCCTTTTTGGCTCAGTAATTGGCGGGTCTGGCTGGCAATCCAGCTTGCCTGCGCAGGCGCAGCCATCGGGCCGGCTTCGCTCATGAGAGCCAACCGCGTTGCACCACTGCGCTACGCACAGCCTGCCAGACGGAGTGCACCGGCGCATTGGCTGCAATTTGCACAAAGCGATGCGGCGATAGGTGCATGCGCCGGGCGTAGCCTGCAACCACGCGCTGAAAAAACGCCTGCGACTGGGCTTCGAACCTGTCGGGCACCCGCGCACCCGCCAGCCGCTCTGCGGCAATGGCCGGGTCCAGGTCAAACCAGAGCGTCAGGTCTGGCTGGCGAATACCCTGGGTGCCCTGCCCTGCCTTCTCGTGATTGGTTAAATCGGGGCTTAGCCCTTGGGATGATTGAACCCATTGCTCCAATGTTGATAGCAAATCAAGGTCAAAGTCACGGCCACCGCCCTGGTAGGCAAAGGTGGCGTCTGTGAAGCGGTCGCACAGCACCACTTCACCGCGTGCCAGTGCCGGCTCGATGACTTGCTGCAAATGATCGCGTCGGGCGGCAAACACCAGCAAGGCCTCGGTCATGGGATCCATGGTGTCGTTCAACACCATGGCCCGCAGTTTCTCGGCCAGTGGGGTGCCACCGGGTTCACGCGTGAGGGTGACAATCCGGCCTTGTTCAGTAAAGGCCTGCGCCAGTGGGGCAATGTGGGTGGATTTACCCGCGCCGTCTATGCCTTCAAAAGAAATGAAAAGTCCGCTCATGGTGTGATTGTCGGGGTGCCAGTGATGCCGCGCTGAAACTTGTTCACGGCGCGGTTGTGGTCGTCAAGTGTGGCACTGAACTGGCTTGTGCCGTCACCCCGCGCTACAAAATAAACCGCCTGGGTCGTGGCCGGCTGAACCGCGGCCAGCAAGGAGGCCTTGCCGGGCATGGCAATGGGCGTGGGTGGCAGTCCGGGGCGGGTGTAGGTGTTCCACGGTGTATCGGTCTGCAAATCGCGGCGTCGAAGGTTGCCGTCAAAGGATTCACCCAAGCCATAAATCACGGTCGGGTCCGTTTGCAGCATCATGCCGATACGCAGGCGGTTGTTAAAGACACCAGAGACCATGGCGCGGTCAACGGGTCGGCCGGTTTCCTTCTCCACAATGCTGGCCAGGATCAGGGCTTGTTCCGGACTCTTCAATGGCAAATTGGTTGCTTTTTGGGCCCAGGCCGCCGTCAGCTGCTTGTCCATGGCCCGCATGGCGCGCTGCAAAACCGCCAGGTCGCTAGCGCCTTTGGCATAGGCATAGGTATCAGGAAAAAAGCGCCCTTCGGGGTGCAGGCCGGGTCGCCCCAGCTTGTCCATGATCAAAAAATCTGCCATTCCTTGGGTGTCGGGCTTGAGTTGTTCTGCCTTGAGGAGCGCCTGGCGCACCTGGCGAAAATTCCAGCCTTCCACCAGGGTGACATAACGCAGCGATTCTTCGCCTCGCACCAGTTTGCGCAACAGGGTTTTGGGCGAGGTCTGCGGTGTCAACTCGTAACTGCCTGCCCGGATCTGCCGTGCATCGCCCGACAGGCGGAACCACAGGCCGAGCAAGGTGGGGTTGACCTGTGCGCCTGCATCCGCAACAGCCTGCGCTACATTCTGGGCCGAGGTGCCAGGCTCGATGGACAGGTCAATCACCGCTGGTTCGGCCACTATAGAGCTGTTAAGCCACCATAAACCGGCACCCGCGCTCAGGCCCAAGCCCAGCAACAAGACCACAAGCACACGCAAAACAGAAGACTTCAATTTGATACCAGCCAGACAAAAGACGCACAGACAAACCGCTATGGCATTCAGGCTGATAATTTAACCCATGAACAATGCCGCACCTCAATCCAGCCCTGCCAGCCAACCGCCTGCCCTTCAAGGTCAAACCTCACTGACGCACCTGGGCGTGATCCGCGTGCAAGGCGAGGATGCCAGCAAATTCCTGCAAGGCCAACTGACGCAAGATTTCGCTTTGTTGGGCTTGTCCGAGGCCAGGCTGGCGGCATTCTGCAATGCCAAGGGACGCATGCAGGCCAGTTTTATTGGTTTCAAACGCAGCCATGACGAGATTTTGCTGGTCTGCAGCCGCGATTTGCTGGCCGCCACGCTCAAGCGCTTGAGTATGTTTGTCCTTCGCGCCAAGGCCAAACTGACGGATGCCACCGCTGATTTTTCGCTGCTGGGCCTGGCTGGAAGTGCTATTGAAAAAGTAGCTTCAAGATCATACAGGGTATGGGAAAAATCAGATTTTGATCATTTCAGTATCGTGGGTTTGTATCCCGCAGAAGGCTCAGCCCGAGCGCTGCTCGTCGCGCCGGTTCAGGCGCAAGCTGTCCAAACTGCAAGCTCAGCGGATGCACTCAGCCTCGATCTGTGGCTGTGGGGCGAGGTCATGAGCGGCGTAGCCACCTTGACCCAGCCGGTCTTTGAAGCCTTTGTGCCCCAAATGCTGAACTACGAATCGGTGGGGGGGGTGAGCTTCAAAAAAGGCTGTTATCCCGGCCAGGAAGTCGTGGCACGCAGTCAATTCCGGGGCACCTTGAAACGTCGCGCTTATGTGGTACACGTCGACGCGCCATTGCACAGCGGCCAGGAGGTGTTTGAAAGCACCGACCCGGATCAGCCCTGTGGCACTGTGGTTCAGTCAGCCGCCTCACCTCATGGCGGTTTTGACGCCATTGTGTCCATGCAAACCAGCGCGGCCCAAGCTGCACAGATCACCTTGGGCAGTGCGAGCGGTCCCGCGCTCAGCCTGCTGGCTTTGCCATATCCCCTGCTGGAAGACATTTGACCATCTCGATGTGGTCAATCCCGGCCTCATCAAACGGCTGGCCATGCGAGGTAAAACCCAAGCGGGCGTAAAAACGCTCGGCACTGCGCTGGGCATGAAGCACTATGACCTGGTCTGATCGCGCTTGAGCCACTAGGGTGAGGGCCTGCATCAAGCCCGCACCAATGCCAGACCCCCGCAGCACGCGTGTAACCGCCATGCGTCCGATACGCGCACGTCCGGGGCCTGCTGACAACAGGCGCGCGGTTCCAACCGCCATACCCAGACGGTTGTAGGCCACCGCGTGCACGGCCGCATCGTCCTGGTCATCCCACTCCAATTCAAGGGGGATTTGTTGTTCCTCCAAAAAAACCTCGGTACGCACCTGTCTGGCACCTTCACGCAGGTCTTGCCAGACCCCGGTTGTGATGGTCACCATGCGCTGACCCGCTTCGTAAGCCATCAGCATGTCGCGCAGGGCTTGTGGCACGGGCTGAGACTTCTGGGTTGCCGGATTGGCATACACATAGACCAATTCGCCGGTGATCAGCAATGCGTCGCCACGGAAGATGGCGCAGCGAAACACCAGGGAAGACGAGCCAATGCGCTCGCATTTCATCGCTACGTCAATCCGGTCATCAAAACGCGCCGACGCGTGGTATTCCACCGACGCTTTTTTAACAAACAGATCGCCGCCCAACTGGTGCATTGCAGCCTCGTAGGGCAGCGCAAGATCGCGCCAGTAGTCGCTGACGGCGGTATCAAAGTACATCAGGTAATGGCCGTTGAAGACAATTTTCTGCATGTCCACCTCCACCCAGCGCACCCGAAGGCGGTGAAAAAAGCGGAAGTCAGACCGTTTCAGGGCGCTGCCCGAAGCAGCTTGGCTGTGCGTGGAAAGAGGCTTGATATCAGGGGTCATAGCTCAACTTTAAAGGTTCAATGAGAAGTTTGGAAAGCCTGGCGCAGGGCATGAGCCGCATCTTGATGCGCCTGCCGGGCCTCAGGCAAAGCCCGCCGCATCGAGATAAAGCCATGCACCACGCCCTTGTAAATCTCAAGGTCTACCGGTACACCGGCCAGCCTCAGGGCGTCGCCATACATCAGTCCCTCGTCAAACAGGGGGTCGCACTCGGCCAGGCCCAGCCAGGCCGGTGCCAGGCCGTGGTGATCGGGTGCATTGAGGGGTGCAAAGCGCCAGTCGTCGCGGTCTGCCCTATCGATGTAATGGTCAAAAAAGTAATTGATGGATGCCTGTTCCAACAAAAATCCTTTGGCAAAGGTCTGGTGGGAGGGCGTATCCTGGTGGGCGGTAGTGCCGGGGTAAATCAGCAATTGCAAGGCCAATGGCAGTCCGGCGTCGCGCGCCAGAATGGCACATACCGCGGCCAGCGTGCCCCCTGCACTGTCGCCTCCCACAGCCAGACGGCTTGAATCGACCCCAAGCCCGCTGGCGGTGAAGGCAACCCACAGCACAGCGTCAAAAGCGTCGTTCACGGCCACCGGAAACCGGTGCTCGGGCGCGAGCCGGTAATTCACAGACACCACCGCACAGTGCGCCAGATGGCACAAAGACCGGCATAACGTGTCGTGGGTTTGAATGCTGCCTATGGTGAAGCCGCCACCATGAAAATACACAAGCACCGGGGGGGTTGGTGCAGGCACGGGGGCTTGTTCGGGCAACTGACTAGGCAAACCATCAGGCATGTACAACCGTGCGCCCATGGTTTGTCCATCGCGCGTTGGAATCCAAAAGTCCTCCACCCGTGCCAGCTTATGCGCCGGATTGTCCAGTACTCCGGCACCGGCCTCGTAGGCCTGCCTGGCCTGCTGCGGGTTCAAACTGTGCAGCGGAGGAGCCCCGGCGTGCGCCATGCGGTCAAGCACGCTGTGCATGGCGGGCGTGAGCAGGGTACGCGGACTGTGCGGTCTGTCAGGGTTGGAGGATTTACGGGTATCTGGCATTCGGATATCCTACTTGCATGTCACTTATCTTCTACATCACCCAGGTGCAGTTTGACTACGGCGCCCTTCAACTGCTCAGGTCCGAGTGCGAGCGGGTCGGCATTACCCGCCCCCTGATCATCACCGACCCCGGTGTCAAGGCAGCTGGCATTTTGCAAAAAGCGCTGGATGCTCTGTCAACGCAAGCCACCCGGTCCGGCCAGAAACCCATGCCCCTGACCGTGTTTGACCAGACACCGTCGAACCCCACCGAAGCAGCAGTTCGGGCAGCAGCGGCCTTGTACACCCAGCACCAGTGCGATGGCCTGATTGCTGTGGGCGGCGGCTCGGCCATAGACTGCGCCAAGGGCGTTGCCATTGCAGCCACCCACGATGGGCCGCTGAAAACCTACGCCACCATCGAAGGCGGTTCAGCAAAAATTACCGACCGGGTTGCTCCCATCATTGCCGTGCCAACCACCAGCGGCACGGGGAGCGAAGTCGCTCGCGGCGCCATCCTGATCCTGGATGACCACCGCAAGCTGGGTTTCCACTCATGGCATCTGGTTCCCAAAGCCGCCATTTGCGACCCCGAGCTCACACTGGGACTGCCGCCCCAACTCACCGCGGCCACCGGCATGGATGCCATCGCCCACTGCATGGAAACCTTTATGGCACCGGCCTTCAATCCGCCCGCCGACGGGATTGCTCTGGACGGCCTGCAGCGCGCCTGGGCCCACATCGAGCGCGCCACCAGCAACGGGAATGACCGCGAGGCCCGCCTGAACCTCATGAGCGCTTCCATGCAGGGTGCCATGGCTTTTCAAAAAGGCTTGGGCTGCGTTCATTCGCTCAGCCATAGCCTGGGTGGGGTCGACCCGCGCTTGCATCACGGCACGCTCAATGCCATGTTTTTGCCGGCGGTGATTACCTTCAATGCCCAGGCCGACTCCATCGTTCAAGAGAGCCGCTTGTTGCGCATGGCCCAGGCCATGAACCTGGATTCAGCCGGTGATTTGGGCGAGGCCATCAAGGACATGAACGCCCGCCTGGGACTGCCTACTGGTCTGCGCAACATGGGTGTGAGCGAAACCCAGTTTGACGCCATCATTAGCGGTGCGATGGCCGACCATTGCCACAAGACCAACCCGCGCATTGCAAGCCCGGATGACTACCGCGAGATGTTGCTGCAAGCCCTGTAAGCGTTTGCTCAACTACAGCCGTACATCAACTCACGCAGTTACAAGGGCTGCACCAAACTGAGGTCGGGCTTGCTCAGCCACTGGGCAAATTCATCTGCAAGTTGCTGGGCCATGGCCACGGCTTGCTGCCACACCTTCACCCGGGCCGCCAGATCGTTGCCATAGCGTGTGAAATCCTGACGGTCGGGCAACTTGCCATTGGGCAAAGACTGGACCCATTGCGGGCGCGGCGCCAGCAGCACCGTGGTGTCCAGGAAGTCGGTTGACTTGTGCCGCGACTTGAGGCTTTTGTCCAACCAGCCCGGCACCACGCTTTGCTGAAAGTGGGGGTAGAGCACCAGGTTTTTCAGGGGATTGACGGTTTCCACCCTTTCTGCGCCTGAATTTTCAGCTTCTGAATCCATAGCAGATTGGCCTGCATAGTTCAGGTGCAGGTGGTAGTCGGTTATCCCGCCATCCCAATACGCACCCGATGGTGCGCCCGCAATCTGCTGGACCGACCTCAAAACAAAGGGAATCGAGCAACTGGCCTGCAAGGCGGGCATGAAGTTGGCCGCCGTTAACAGCACCTGGCGGGTACGGTAGTCATTGTCCAGAAACGGCAATGGCGTGATCAGGCCATCGGTGCTTTGTGTTTGGCCTGAAGCTGCTGTGTGCGGTGCACTGAAGACCACCCGCTCCAGCCAATGACCCATGGCTTTGCGACTGACCGCGTTGGTCAGGAAAGCGCCCAGGTAGCCCAGTGGGGTAGCCAGCGCATTCTCGCGGGAGAGCAGGTGGCGACCGCGTGAGGTCACGATATGCACACGGTATCGCGGATGACCAAGCACCTCGTCAATGCGGCCGCCATAAAACGCCTGCAAGCTGTCGCCAAAACGCTGACTCACAAAATCCGGGCTTGGTCTGCGCTGTCCTGGCTCCAGCGCGTAGTGCTGGTGGATGTAGTCGTGTTCCAGCCGTTCAAAGGCAGCCACCGGCTTATTCAGGCAAGCCGTGGCCATGCGCCAGGCACCAATCGAAGCACCCACCAGATCCACGGGCTGGCCCGAAGATGGCAACCATTGACCAAATACAAAGCGATCCAGCGGACCCAGAATCAAGCCCTTGGGGCCGCCGGCAGCCGCCGCCATGGTCGTGACGTGGCCGGGTTGTAAACCATGATGGGTCAGGTGTGCCAGCGCACGCGGGCCGGCATAAATAGCAAGCGCTTTCACGGGATCAGTGCGTTTGCTTCATGTTCGAGTAGCCCAGTTAAATGGGTCTTGCTGCAACACCATGTCAATGTCCAGCCCCAGGGCTTCGCCTACAGCACCGGGAAATGTCACGGCCAGGGCCTGGTCGTTCAGCTTGGCTTGCCGGGCACGGACACGCCAACTCGCGAGATGGATCACGCCGGCCAGGGGCTCATAGACATCGTTCTCAAACGGCGCGTGCTGGTGTTCAAGCGCATCGACAATCATTTGCGGAAATAGCCAGCGGCGGGCATAAGCTGCCCCAACCTGGGCGTAACAGTAAGCAAAGGCCTTGATTTCAATATCCGCGCGCTTGAGGTCAAGCGGGGCAAGCTGCTGGTTCAGTTTGGCCATGTCTTGCGGCATGGCCAGGTGCATCACCAACTCACCCATGGCATGCACCATACCGCAGGTAAATGCTGCGCCCTGGTTTTGTCTGACCACACCGGCCAGTGAACGCGCCAGCTTGGCCACATTGAGGCTGTAGTCCCAGAACTGAAGCAAATCAAGACCATTCAAGGACTTCAGGGATGTGGTGCTGGCCGCTTGTGCTGCCATGGCATGGATATGAGACAGCCCCAAAATGGCCAGTGCTTCAGAGGCACTGTTGACCTTGCCCGTGAGTTTGAAAAAACTGGCGTTGGCCGTCTGCAGCAGCCGCGCGGTGAGTGCGGGGTCAGTTCTGATGAGTTGCGTGATCGTTTTGAGATCCGGCTCAGGCTGCTCCAGCTCATGCAACAGCAAGGCTATAACTTTGGGAATGCTGGGCAGCACAATGTTGGCTTGAAGCAAATTGCTCAGTTGCATGCGGCAAGCCTCATGAATTCAGCGCTTGAGCTTGGCAAAGGCCGAGGCCATGGCATTGGGGGCTGATTCGCGCGCATTGTTAACTGCACGATCACCGCCCGCCCGGTCGCCCCCATGTCGCTGACGTGGCCCAGCTGCAAACGCCTCGAAGCGGTTAAGGCCCGGGGCTTGTTCGCCGCGCTCAGTTCCTAGGCGTGATGCCGTTCCCAGCTTCATGGTCAGGCTGATGCGCTTGCGCTGGACGTCCACCTCGAGCACCTGCACCTTCACAATATCGCCAGTTTTAACCACCTCACGTGCATCGGTGACAAAGCTGTGCGACAACTGGCTCACATGCACCAGGCCATCCTGGTGTACGCCCAGGTCTACAAATGCGCCAAATGCGGTCACATTGCTGACGGTGCCTTCAAGCACCAGGCCTGATGTCAAATCCTTGATGTCCTGAACACTGTCATTGAGTTTGGCCACCCTGAAATCCGGTCGTGGGTCGCGACCGGGTTTTTCCAGCTCGACCAGGATGTCTTTGACGGTAACCACGCCAAAGCCGGCCGTGGCCAGCAGCTCGGGACGCAGGGTTTTGAGCATGTCGGCGCGGCCCATCAGCTCGGTAATCGGCTTGCCGGTGGTTTGAATCAGGCTTTGCACCACCGGATAGGTTTCCGGGTGAACGCCGGTCATGTCCAAGGGGTTATCACCCCCACGGATGCGCAGAAAACCAGCACTTTGCTCAAAGGTTTTGGCACCCAGACCGGTGACTTCAAGCAACTGGTTCCGGTTGGCAAAGGCACCGTTGGCATCACGCCAGCGAACCACAGCCTGCGCCACAGACGGGCTTAGACCGGACACGCGTGACAGCAAAGGCACGCTGGCGGTATTGAGGTCAACACCCACCGAGTTCACGCAGTCTTCCACCACGGCGTTCAGGGTGCGCGCCAGGTCGCTCTGGTTCACATCGTGCTGGTACTGGCCCACACCTATGGATTTGGGGTCTATCTTCACCAGTTCGGCCAGCGGGTCCTGTAGCCGTCTGGCAATGCTGGCCGCGCCACGCAGGCTAACGTCAACATCGGGCATCTCCTGGGAGGCAAATTCGCTGGCGCTGTACACCGACGCACCCGCTTCACTCACCACCACCTTGTCGATAGGCCTGACTGAAGTTTTGGCAAGCCGTTTGATCAGTTCTGCGGCCAATTTGTCGGTCTCCCGGCTCGCCGTGCCATTGCCAATGGCAATCAGATTAACGCCATGCTGGGCACACAGTTTTTCAAGCTTGAAGAGGGAACCCTCCCAGTCACAACGTGGTTCATGCGGAAACACGGTGGCAGTTTCCACCAGTTTGCCGGTGGCATCGACCACCGCTACCTTGACGCCCGTGCGTATACCCGGGTCCAGCCCCATCACCACCCGCGGCCCGGCCGGCGCGGCCAGTAACAGATCACGCAGATTGTCGGCAAACACCTTGATCGCCACTTTTTCGGAAGCCTCTTTGAGGCGGGTGAACAAATCGCGTTCGGTGGACAAGCTCAATTTTACCTTCCAGGTCCAGCTGACACACTTGCGAATCAGGTCATCGCCTGCCCTGCCCTGGTGGGTCCAGCCCAGGCGCAGCGCCAGGCGGGCTTCTGCCAAAGATACGGCTGGCGCTATTGCTTTAGTAGCAGACTTTTCTTTTGCAGTAAGGGATAGAGACTCATTTGATTGAGGAAATACCAGCTTGACGTCAAGAATTTCTAGTGCCCTGCCGCGAAAAACCGCCAGCGCCCGGTGAGAGGGAACACGGCTGATCGGTTCGTCATACTCAAAATAATCGCGGAACTTGGCAATTTCGGCGTTGGTTTCATCCTTGCCCGCCATCAAGCTGCTTTGTAACAAGCCTTCGGCCCACGTCCATTCCCGCAGGTCTTGTACCAGCACCGGGTCTTGCGCCCAGCGTTCGCTGAGCAAGTCGCGAACGCCATCAAGCACCGCAGCAACGGTAGAAAAATCAGGCTGCTTGTCTTCGCCTTCTGCGACTGGTTTGAGTGGCAGCACATAAGCCAGCGCCTCATCTGCCGGCACTCGCGTGGGGTCGCTAAAGAGCGCATCGGCCAATGGTTCCAGCCCGGCTTCGCGGGCCAACTGACCTTTGGTGCGGCGCTTGAGCTTGAACGGGAGGTAAATGTCTTCCAGGTCTTGTTTGGTCGCGGCCTGCGCAATGGCGGCCTTGAGCACTGCTGTGAGCTTGCCTTGCTCCTCAATGGCTTGCAGCACCACTTTACGTCGGTCTTGCAGTTCGCGCAGATAACCCAGGCGGTACTCCAGCTCGCGCAGTTGCACATCATCCAGTCCACCGGTCACTTCTTTTCGGTAGCGGGCAATAAAGGGGACGGTTGCGCCACCGTCGAGCAGATCTACAGCAGCCAGCACCTGACGCGGCTGGGCTTTGAGCTCTTTGGCGATTTGATCTATCAGTTCTTGCATTGGTGTTGTTTAAAAATTATGGAATGGCGTAGCCAGCCCGAGCCCATTCAACCATGCCGCCACGCAACCAGTGCACCCGGGAATAACCAGCCTTGAAAGTCAAATGGGCGGCCTTGTAGGCGCTCCAGCAGTTCTCGGATTCACAGAAAAAAACGAGGCTTGTGGTTTTATCAGCAGGCAGCCTGCTGAAATTAAACCGGTCCGCAATGAAATCGAAATCGACCACGGGGCCGCTGTTATCCCGGTACGGCAGGTTTTTCGCCCCCGAAATGGTTTTTTGTTTGAATTGAGCCTCAAGGCGCGAGTCAAACGCCACTGCGCCACCATCGATCAGTTGTTTCGCCTCAAGGGCCGTAACGACCTTGACACCTTTGAGTGTGGTCGGTGTGGCAGGGCTAACCTCTGAGGCAAACGCGGGTGTGACCATACCCACGCAAAAAATGCTGGACGAGAAAAAGACGAAAAAGACCAACAGTCCAGTTAAAAATCCACGTCGATAAAACCGTTTCATCACGTCGGGTTGATTCCATTAAAAGCCGGACAGCCGCGCAGGGTTGTCTACCAACACCTGCTGTTGAACGGCCAAGTTCACCAGCCATGCATCTCGCTCACTGCGCAAAGTCGCGGGCGCAATGAGGCGGTAGGGTGTTACCTGAGTCGGCTTGAGATCGGGTATTCGGTTGGTGTGTGGCCAGTCGCTTGCCCACAAAATCCGGTCAGCACGCGTAGCCACCAGGCGGTGGGCCACGGTGCACAGCTCTTGAGGCGTCTGCAAGGGCACGCGGTAGCTGCCAGAGAGCTTGATATAGACCACACCGTCTTGCAGCAAGCCTAGAACGGTCAGTGCATCCGGGCTGGTGAACGACGGGTCACGCCAAAGCGCAAAGTGGTCCAGCACTACGGGCAGGCCGAGCTGGCGGATCATCGGAGCGCAGGCTGCAATCACCGCGGTTTGCGCATAGACCTGAAGATGCCAGCCCAGATGTGCCACTTGCGCAGCATGGATACGCAGGGCCTGCTCAAGGCGTGTGGCGTCACACGCGGCAACACTCTCCTGGTTGATACGCACACCGCGAACGCCACGGTTGTGCATGGCTTGCAGCTCTGCCTGAGTAGTCTCCTCGTTAATCACCACAACGCCGCGAGCCGTGCCTTTCAAGCGATCGAGCCCGTCGAGTAAACACGCGTTGTCGAACCCATACACACTGGCTTGTACGAGTACCACCCGGCCCAAGCCTTGACCCTGCAAGTGCGCCTGCAAATCCTGCGGCGACGCCGGGGGTGGTGTGTAGTGCCTGTCGGGCCGCATGGGGTAGGCTTCTTGCGGACCAAACACATGCACGTGGGTGTCGCAACCCAACAGCGGGGTCATGCTGCTCCCAGGCTGTAGCAGTGGTTGGTCGCCAAAATCATCCCCTTGATCACTTTTGCAAGCCGCTTAAATAGCAGCGCGTAAAGCGCGCTTGAGCTCAACGCCAATTTCTGGTTTGTATGCGAAGGGGTCAGTCGGGTTGCGGCCTTGTACGACATCTTCCAGACGCGTTTGAACAGCGCCGAGGGCTTTGGGATGGCTGTAGATGTAGAAACGCCGCTCAGTGATGGCGTCAAACACCATCTGTGCCACCTGGGCTGCAGTGACTTTGCCGGAGCCCACGGCTTTGTCACTCATGGCACGCCCGATCAACTGGCTGGGTGTCGGTTGAGCACTCTCGGCCAAGAGGTTTTGCGGGCGGTTGCGTTCGCTTTTGCTAATGCCCGTGGGGACAAAGTAGGGGCATAGCACGCTGGCACTGATCTGGTCCGTGACCAGCGCCAGATCCTGGTACAAGGTCTCGCTTAAGGAAACTACGGCATGCTTGCTGACGTTATACGCACCCATATTGGGCGGATTGACCAGCCCGGCCATGCTGGCGGTGTTGACCATATGGCCCCGGTAAGCAGGGTCAAGCTTTGCCGCATTCAGCATCATGGGGGTAAAAACCCGCACGCCATGCACCACGCCCATCAGGTTCACACCCAGCACCCATGCCCAGTCCTGCTCGGTACTTTCCCAGATCAAGCCACCAGCAGCAACACCTGCGTTGTTGAAGACAAAGTGCGGTGCACCAAAACGCGCCAGCGTTGCCTGCCCCAAAGACTCAACTTCTGCGGCCTTGGACACATCGGTTCTTTGGCCCAGAACGGCTGCGCCCGAAGATTGCAGCTCTGAAACCACGCTATCGAGGGCGTCTGCCTGGATGTCCGCCAGAACCAGGTTCATGCCCTCTCGCGCCGCAATGCGTGCCACCTCAAGGCCAAAGCCGGAGCCAGCACCGGTGATGACGGCAGTTTTGCCTTTGAAATCAGTAATCATGGTGAGTAAAGAGGTTCTTTGATCTGTACTTGAGTCAAACCAGCTTGACCAATTGCTTGCCAAAGTTCTTGCCTTTGAGCAAGCCCATGAAAGCTTCCGGAGCGGATGCGATACCTTGGGCCACCGATTCTCTGGGGCGCAACTTGCCTGTACCGACCAGCGTGCCAAGCTCCGTGAGCGCTTGAGGCCAGATCTCCATGTGCTCGCTGACAATAAAACCCTGTACTTTCAGGCGGCTTTTAAGAATCAGCATGGGGTAAGTCATGGGCACAGGCGCGCCATCGTAGCCGGCAATCATGCCGCACACCGCAATTCGTCCGAAGTCGTTCATACGCAGCATGACCGCATCAAGCACCATGCCGCCGACATTTTCAAAATGGCCATCTATCCCGTTCGGACAGGCTTCCTTGAGAGCCTTGGAGAGCATTTTGAGGTCATTGTGCTCGCGGTAGTCTATGCAGGCGTCAAAACCCAGCTCTTCAACCGCATACCTGCATTTGTCAGGGCCGCCGGCAATGCCCACCACGCGGCAGCCGCGGGCCTTGGCCAGTGCGCCATAAGCGCTGCCAACGGCTCCAGTGGCTGCACTCACCGTGACCGTCTCGCCCGCCTTGGGTTCAATGATCTTGACCAGACCGTACCAAGCGGTGACTCCCGGCATCCCCACCGCGCCCAAATAGTGGCTGAGGGGGACGTGCGTGGTGTCTACCGTGCGCAAGGCCCCGAACTGATTGGCATCAACCACGCTGTACTCCTGCCAGCCCCCCATGCCCACCACCTTATTTCCGACTGCAAACTTGGGATGGCGGCTCTCCACCACCTCGCCCACTGTTCCGCCAATCATGACCTGACCCAGCGGCTGGGGTTGTGCATAACTTTTGGTTTCATCCATGCGTCCGCGCATGTAGGGGTCCAGACTCAGGTAATGGTGAAGCACCAGCACTTGGCCATCCTGCAACGCGTCAATGGGTGTGCTGATCAGCTTGAAATTGCCTGGGTTGACTTCACCCTGGGGGCGGCTGTCGAGAACAATCTGTTGGTTGAGTTTCATCGTGTATACCTTTGGTTTGAAGTTGATGCGAGAGGTCGAACGCGCCCCTGAGTCAGGGCTTAATCGGTGGAAATGACGTTCAGTGGGTTGGCGCTTTTAGGCCCGGTGGGCAGACGCTTGACATATTTGAAGGTGCCTGTGGCATGGGCACAGACCTTGTTTTCTGAGTCGAAAAGGGTGCCTTCTGTGAAGGCCAGCGTCGCCGTGCGGTGGATCAAGCGCCCTTTGCCGATCAATGCGCCTCTGGCCGGCTGCATGAAACTGGTTTTCATCTCAATGGTGACGACACCCATATCAGGCTGGATGCTGCGCGCTGCCGAGGCCATGGTGACGTCCAACAGGGTCATGCTGGCTCCACCGTGAGTGACCGAGAAGGAGTTCAGGTGTTCGGGTTTCGGGGTGTAAGTGATCTCTGAGTGGCCATCCTCAAACCGGATTAACTCGAAACCCAGATGGGTGACAAAGGGAATCTCAACGCCAAAACTCATGAGGCGCCCTTGACGCTACTGACCCCACCATCAACCGCCAGGTACTGGCCGGTGATGTGTTTGCCAGCATCGGATGCAAACAACAGACAGATACCTTTGAGGTCTTCGTCGTCGCCCAGGCGGCGCAGCGGCGCATGCCCAGCCAGACGGTCTTCGCCATGTGCCTTGAGCGTGCCGGCGGTCATTTTGCTGGGGAAAAAGCCCGGGCAGATGGCGTTGACATTGATGTTGAATTTGCCCCATTCGCCGCACAAAGTCCGTGTGAAGTTAATGACTGCGGCCTTGGAGGTGTTGTAGGCAATCATGTTCATGCCCGGCGCATTCCCGGCGAGGCCCGCAATGGAGGCGATGTTGATGATGCGGCCCGACTTGCGTGCAATCATGCTTTTTTTGCCGACGGCCTGACTCATAAGGAAATAACCGCGAACATTGAGGTTCATCACCTTGTCCCAAGCGGCTATCGGGTGGTCTTCAGCCGGCGCGCCCCAGGTTGCACCCGCGTTGTTGATCAGAATATCGATATCGCCCATACGGTGCAGCGTGTCATCAACCACCCTGTGGATGTCCACCTCATCAGCGCAGTCTGCAGCGACCCAGCGGGCGTCAATGCCGCTGGCTTGGAGTTCAGCCACCGCCTGTTCAAGGTCTTCGGCTTTACGCGAAGTCACCATGATGCGCGCACCGGCTTCACCCAGGGCATGCGCCATTTGCAAGCCCAAACCGCGCGAGCCACCCGTGATCAAGGCGGTTTTTCCTGTGAGGTCAAACAGTTGTTGTATGGTCCGGGTCATAGGTGTTTAAATCAGTATGAAGGTATCGGGAGAGGCCAGCTTGTCCATAGGCCTTACTTGTTGGGTTCTTCCTTGATGCGCGATCGCAGGTAAACAAGCACCACGCCAATCAGCACCAGAACACCCCCGCCGGCCTGCAGGGTACGCGCCAGTGTCAGATCGGCTCTGGCCAGGAAAACGCCCAGAATTAAGGTGAGCAAGCCACCATAGATCAGGACCCAGATCCATTTTTGCAAACGCAGAACCGCTTCTTTACTGGGCATTAAAACGCTTCTTCAGGAATTTCAGCGCAGGTCATGTCACGCTGGGCCACCACAGTGAGCCAGGCGTCAATCCGGGGCAATTCATAGTGGTAAAAATAGCGTGCAGCCGATAAGCGGCCTTGGTTTGCTGCTATCAAAGTTGAATCGGATCCGGGAGTTGAAGCTGCGACTTGGGGAATTGAGGCCACCGCAACTTCCAGCCAGATCCATGCCAGAACCATGTGGCCAAAAGCCTGCATATAAGGCACTGCGTTGGCAAGGGCTTGTTCAGCCAGTCCGGTCGACCAAGCCGCCTGGGTGGTGGATTTAACTTTGCTCATCGCCAGTTCCAGCGCTTTGGCGTGTTGCGAAAGCGCCTCATGCTGTTGAGCTCGGGCAATGCTTGTAGCCATACGCTCACAGAGCAAATCCAGACCGCGCCCGTTTTCCATCAGCACCTTGCGGCCCAGCAGATCTGCGGCTTGAATACCATGGGTGCCTTCGTGAATCATATTGAGCCGATTGTCGCGCCAATATTGTTCTACCGGAAAATCGCGCGTGTAGCCATAACCACCATGGACCTGAATCGCCAGCGAATTGGCCTCCAGGCACCACTCACTGGGCCAGCTCTTGGCAATCGGCGTGAGTACTTCAAGCAGCAGGCGGGCATCGTCTGCGGCCTGTGCCGTGCCGGTATTTTGCTCATCAATGAGCCGGGCGCAGTACAACTCAAGCGCCAAAGCGCCTTCACAATAGGCCTTCTGGGCCAGCAGCATGCGCTTGACGTCGGTGTGCTCAATGAAGCGCACCTGCGGCTGGGTAGCATCTTTGCTGCTTTGACCGGCTCCCGGCAAAGGCCGGCCCTGGGGGCGGTTTTTTGCGTACTCCAGGCTGGCCTGATAGCCGGCCATGCCCAGCATGGTGGCAGCCATGCCCACACCAATCCGGGCTTGGTTCATCATGTGGAACATGCACTGCAGACCTTTGCCCGCTTCGCCCACCAGATAGCCCACGGCCCCCGCGCCTTGAGAGTCCAGCCCAGGGTTGTGCGTGAGAGGAAACTTGCCTTCGCCAAAGTTCAGCAGGGTGTTGGTGGTTCCACGCCAGCCGCATTTGTGGTTGAGACCCGCCAGCGCCACGTCGTTACGCACACCGGTGAGTTGACCCTGCACATCAACCATTTTTTTGGGCACGATAAACAGGGAGATGCCGCGTGTACCGGCAACCAACTTGCCATCTGGCCCGGGAATCTTGGCAAGGACCAGGTGAATGATGTTCTCGGTCAGCTCATGCTCGCCTGCCGAAATCCACATCTTGTTGCCTTTGAGGCGATAACGCGAGCCCAGTGGCTCGGACAGATAGTCGTCACCATCAGGGACGGCTCGGGTGCTGATGTCGCTCAGGCTGGAGCCAGCTTGCGGCTCGGACAGGCACATGGTGCCTGAGAACCGACCGGAGAACTCGTGCTTGGCAAAAACGTCTTTCTGCAGGTCTGTGCCATGCACCATGAGCAGGCTGGCATTGCCGGTCGTCAACAGTCCTGAGCCTATGCTGACAGACGCCATGGCAAAAAATGCATTGGCTGCAGCTTCGATGGTGTACGGTAACTGCATGCCACCGACCTCATAGTCTTGCGCGGCGCTGAGCATGCCTGAGGCGGCATAGGCTTTGTGTGCGTCATGCGTGGCTTGCGGCAGGATGACCTTTTCGCCGTCAAACTGCGGCTCCTGAATGTCTACTGTGCGGTTAAAGGGTGCGTATTTTTCCCGGGCAATGCGCTCGCAGGTGTCGAGCACGGCATCAAAAGTTTCACGGGAATGGTCTGCAAACCGCTCATGCCCATTCAGCGTCTGGGTGTCCAGCCATTCATAGAGTAAAAAATCCAGGGTTGAACGCAAGCCCATGCTCAGAGCACTTCAAAAACACCAGCGGCTCCCATGCCACCGCCTATGCACATGGTCACGCAGACGCGCTTGGCACCACGCCGCTTGCCTTCAATGAGGGCGTGGCCGGTCAGACGCTGACCGGTTACACCATAAGGGTGACCCACCGCAATAGCACCGCCATTGACGTTGAGGCGATCGCCTGGAATACCAAGCTTGTCGCGGCAGTAAATGACCTGGACGGCAAAAGCTTCATTGAGTTCCCACAAATCAATGTCACTGACCTTCAAACCCAGACGTGCCAGCACTTTGGGGATGGCAAAAACCGGGCCTATACCCATTTCATCGGGTTCACATCCAGCCACCGCAAAGCCCAGAAAACGCCCGATCGGCATGAGATTGTTCTTTTCGGCCCAGGCTTCACTGGTCAAGACACAGGCACCACCGCCGTCAGAGAACTGGCTGGCATTGCCGGCAGAGATCACACCACCGGGAATAGCCGGCCTGATGCCACTGATACCGGCGACCGTAGTACCTTCACGTATGCCTTCATCGTGACTCACGGTCACTTCCTTGGTCCGCAGACCCATGACCGGGTCAGCAACACCTGCCATCACGGTAATGGGCGCAATTTCTTCCTTGTAAAGACCGGCGGCCAGAGCCGCAGAGGCTTTTTGCTGGCTGGCCGCGCCATACTCATCCATGACCTCACGCGAGATGTTGTAGCGCTTGGCGACCTGCTCGGCCGTTTGCAGCATATTCCAGTAAATCTCGGGTTTGAGTCGTTCAAGCGCGGGGTCGCGCAGCATGTGCGTGTTGGCTTCTTGCTGCACGCAGGAAATGCTTTCAACACCGCCAGCAACGTATACCTCACCCTCTCCGGCGATGATGCGCTGAGCAGCCAGGGCAATGGTTTGCAAGCCTGAGGAGCAAAAGCGGTTGACCGTCATGCCTGAGACGGTAATGGGGCAGCCGCCCATGAGGGCAATCTGGCGGGCGATGTTCGAACCGGTCGCGCCTTCAGGCGTGGCACAGCCCATGATCACGTCTTCGACTGCGGCCGGATCAATACCGGCGCGGGCAATGGCGTGTTTGACTGCATGTCCGCCCAAGGTGGCGCCATGGGTCATGTTGAATGAGCCCTTCCAGCTTTTGGCCAAAGGGGTCCGTGCCGTCGAGACGATAACAGCTGAGGTCATGTGATTGCTCCTGAATTCGTAGTGTTAGAGGGAGGTGGAATCAGGACTCGTTGAAAGTTTTACCTTCGGCCACGAGTCGAGCGAGCAAGGGGGCGGGTTGCCAGAACTTGGCATCATCGCGCGGGTTTTGCGCAAAGCGGTGCATGCTTTGCACCACGTTGAACAAGCCTACCGTGTCGGCATACTGCATGGGTCCGCCACGAAACACCGGAAAGCCATAACCGGTGATGTAGACCATGTCGATGTCGCTGGCGCGAGACGCAATACCTTCTTCCAGAATATGGGCAGCTTCGTTGACCATGGAAAAAACCAGTCTATGCACAATTTCCTGGTCCGAGATCTTGCGCGGTGTAATGCCCAGCTCTTTGCGTAGCTCGTCAATCATCTCCACCACCAAGGCGCTTGGAATGGCATCACGTTTGCCAGCCTGATAGTCGTACCAGCCGGCACCGGTTTTCTGACCGAAGCGGCCCATCTCACACAACAAGTCAGCGGTTTTGCTGTACTTCATATGCGGCTTTTCCACATAGCGGCGTTTGCGTATGGACCAGCCGATGTCGTTGCCGGCAAGGTCGCCCATCCGGAACGGACCCATGGCGAAGCCGAACTTCTCGATCGCCTTGTCCACTTGCGCCGGCGTGCAGCCCTCTTCGAGTAAAAAACCGGCCTGACGACTGTATTGCTCGATCATCCGGTTGCCGATGAAACCATCGCAGACGCCGGAGACCACCGATGTTTTTTTGATTTTCTTGCCCAAGGCCATGACCGTCGCCAGCACATCTTTGGCGGTTTTTTCACCACGAACCACTTCCAGCAGCTTCATCACATTGGCGGGACTGAAAAAGTGGGTGCCGATGACGTCTTGTGGTCGCTTGGTGAAGGCCGCAATTTGGTTGACATCCAGGGTGGAGGTATTCGTTGCCAGGATAGCCCCGGGCTTCATTACGCGGTCCAGTTCCTTGAATACCGCTTCCTTGACGCCCATTTCTTCAAAAACGGCTTCGATCACCATGTCAGCGTCTTTGAGATCATCGTAATTCAGCGTAGTACTCAACAGGCCCATGCGTTGATCCAGCTTTTCCTGCTTGAGCTTGCCCTTTTTAAGCTGGGCTTCGTAGTTTTTACGGATGGTGGCAAGGCCACGGTCAAGTGCTTCCTGCTTGGTTTCAAGAATCTTGACGGGAATACCCGCATTCAAGAAATTCATGGAGATGCCACCGCCCATGGTGCCCGCACCGATGACGGCGATAGAAGCAATCTCCCGCTTGGGCGTGTCAGCAGGGACATCCGGAATTTTTGAGGCCGCGCGTTCTGCCATGAAGAGATGCCGCAGTGCACGGCACTCAGGTGTCCACATGAGGTTGATGAAAATCTCGCGCTCATACGCCATGCCATCATCAAACTTTTTCTGGGTGGCGGCTTCGACGGCATCGACACATTTGGCCGGTGCAGGGAAATTTTTCGCCATGCCTTTGACCATGTTCCGGGCAAACTGAAAGTAGGCACCACCCTGGGCGTGTTGACACGGCAGGTTACGCACCAAGGGCAAAGGCCGGACGGCTGCCACAGAGCGGGCATAGGCCAGGGCTTCATCCAACAATGACTCGGGTGAAGCTGCTAACTTGTCAAACAGCTTTTGTCCAGGCAAACTTGCCAGCAACTCGCTTTTGACCGGTTCGCCGCTCACAATCATATTCAGCGCGGTTTCTACACCCAGGACACGGGGCAAACGCTGGGTGCCGCCCGCACCCGGTATCAGGCCCAGTTTGACCTCTGGCAGGGCAACACTGCAACCCGGTGCCACCACACGGTAATGGCAGCCCAGTGCAAGTTCCAGCCCGCCGCCCATGGCAACGCTGTGAACTGCAGCCACGACTGGCTTGGCCGAACTCTCCAAGGCCAGGATGATGCTCAGTAAATTGGGCTCCTGAATGGATTTGGGGCTGTCAAATTCATTGATATCGGCACCACCTGAAAAAGCCTTGCCGGCTCCAGTTAACACGACGGCTGCGACGGCACTATCGCTGTTGGCGCGCTCCAACGCTTGAGCAATGGCCTGTCGGGTAGCTAAACCCAGACCATTGACCGGCGGATTGTTCAGAGTGATCACGGCAATGTCGCCGTGAACGTGGTAGTTGGCAGTCATGGGGGCTCCTCAATATGAAAAAAGAACGACCGTTCTTTTTATTATCTCAGACTTCTAGCCATTCTTTGCGAATGTAGGTGTTATCGCGCAGGCTCTGCGGCGTTCCTTCGAAAACGATGCTGCCGTGGCCCATGACCAGGCAGCGGTCTGAGATCTGCATGGCAATCGTGAGTTTTTGTTCAATCAGAAGGACGGAAATTCCGCGTTTTTTCAGTTCCTGAAGGTATTGCGCAACCAGCTCCACGATTTTCGGGGCCAAACCTTCCGTGGGTTCATCGATGATGATCAAGTCCGGGTCGCCCATCAGGGTACGACATAAGGTCAACATCTGCTGCTCACCGCCTGATAGCACCCCCGCTTCAGTATGCTCTCGCTCCTTCAATCGAGGAAACATCTGGTACATGTCCTGGTGCGTCCAGCGTCCGCTGCTTTTGGATTTCTTTTGCCCCAGAAGCAGGTTCTGGTGGACCGTCAGATTCGGAAAAATATCGCGATTTTCAGGCACATAACCCAGTCCCAAGTGGGCAATCTCATAGGTCTTCTTGCCCTCAATGTCCTGGCCTTTCCAGCTAATCTCGCCTTTGCAGTCCACCAAGCCCATGATGGCCTTGGCTGTGGTAGAACGTCCCGAACCGTTGCGCCCGAGCAAGGCCACAATCTCACCGGACTGCACTGCAAAATTCACACCATGCAGAACATGGCTTTTGCCATAAAAAGCGTGAAGATTTCCAACTCTCAAGAGGCTCATGTCTGCCCTTCTGCCTGGGTGTCTGCCACGACTGAACCCAGATAGGCCTCTTGTACCCGTTCGTTGGCCCGCACCGCTTCGGGCGTATCAAAGGCAAGTACTTCACCGTAAACCACCACCGCGATGCGGTCTGCCAAACCGAACACAACACCCATGTCGTGCTCGACCGTTAACAGCGTTTTACCCTGGGTTACTTCACGAATGAGGTGGATAAAGCGCGCAGTTTCACTTTTGCTCATGCCTGCTGTAGGTTCATCCAGCAAGATGACATTTGCGCCACCCGCAATCGTGATCCCGATCTCCAGTGCACGTTGCTCGGCATAGGTCAGGTTAATGGCCAGCACATCACGCTTTTTCTTCAAGCGGATCATTTCCATCAATTCTTCGGTTCTGTCATTGGCATCATCCAGATCAGCCAAAAACTTCCAGAAGCTGTAGCGGTAGCCCAGGCTCCACAGCACACCGCAGCGCAGGTTTTCAAACACGCTTAGCTTGGGAAAAATATTGGTGATCTGAAAACTGCGCGACAGACCCATGCGATTGATCTCGTAAGGCTTTTTGCCAAGCATGGACTGACCACCAAGCAGAATGTCCCCGCTGGTCGGTTCGAATCGGCCGCTGATCAGGTTGAACAGAGTGGATTTACCAGCGCCGTTAGGCCCGATGATGGCGATCCGCTCCCCGGCCTGAACCGCCAGACTCACACCACGAATAATCTCGGTTTTGCCAAAGCTCTTACGCAGATCCTTCAGCTCCAAAGCGGGTGTTTGACCTTGTGCACTCATAGGGTCTCCCTGCGCTTGATTTCTTTTTCAATTTCTTCCTGTACTTTGCCCCACTCCAGACTGAAATGACGGCGGCACATCTCGAACAAACCAGCACCAGTAACCAGAACCAGCGCAGAACCAAACCAACTGTTTATGCCTTTGGCGTCCAACTGCGCCCCCCTGAACATCAATT
>JBEIGE010000009.1:0-113982 GCA_040382055.1 Hylemonella sp. | reverse complement strand
TGAAGCCACCACGCAAGCGTGTGGCCAAGCCAAACTGGCCAGCAACTGGATCATGGGTGAAGTCACACGTCGCCTCAACGCCAGTGAAATGACCATCGAACAAGCCCCCGTCAGCGCCCAACAACTGGCCACGCTGATTGGCCGAATCGATGACAACACCATCAGCAACAACGCGGCGCGTCAGGTATTTGATGCCCTGTGGACTGACGGCGGTGCGGTAGACGCCATCATCGAAGCCAAAGGCCTCAAACAGATGAGCGACACCGGCGCCCTGGAAGCCATCATCGACGAGGTGCTAGCCGCCAACCCAAAAAACGTGGAAGAGTTCAAGGCTGGCAACACCAAGGCCCTCAACGGCCTGGTCGGTCCCATCATGAAGGCCAGCAAAGGCAAAGCCAATCCGGCACTGGTCAATTCGCTCTTGATGAAGAAACTAAGCGCCTGATCAGGCGCCTGGGTTAGGGGGCTGATAGCGCTGGCTAGCCCCTTCGGCCTGAAGTTTTTCAACGTGGTCATCGCCACGGTTTTGAGGGCATCAAACGCCAAACCGGTCCCGGTAGGCCTGTGTGCGTAGCAAATGCGCGTCCATGTCGCCACCCTTGTGCGCACCCAGGTAAGACAACAAATCGCCCAGCTCTGCAATCGCGCACACCTGCAAACCCACGTGTTCACGCACATATTGCACGGCGCTGTAGGGAACGTCCTTCGTGCTGCCATCGGCTTGTTTTTCGGTCGCCATTTCCTGGCGGTCCAGAGCAATTGCCACCGCATGTGGCGTAGCTCCAGCCGCCTTGATCAGTTCGATGGATTCACGGGCAGCAGTCCCAGCGCTCATCACATCATCGACGATCAACACGCGTCCTTTGAGCGGTGCGCCAACCAGGCTGCCACCTTCGCCGTGGTCTTTGACCTCTTTGCGGTTGTAGGCAAAGGGCACGTTTTTGCCCAAGCGCGCCAGCTCAATCGCCACCGCCGCACCCAGAGGGATGCCTTTGTAAGCGGGGCCAAAAATCATGTCGAACGCGATACCGCTTTGCACCAGGCGCTGCGCGTAAAAACCGGCAAGCTTGCCGAGCTTGGCACCATCGTCAAACAAACCAGCGTTGAAAAAGTAGGGCGAGAGTCGACCTGCCTTGGTTTTGAACTCGCCAAACTTGAGTACGCCACAATCCAGCGAAAATTGCAGAAACTCTTGAGCCAACGCGTCGTTGGCGACCGCACTCTGATTCATGGGGGGAAATTCCTTGTTCAAATTAACCAGCCTCAATCTCAACGGCATTCGCTCTGCCGCCCGCAAGGGACTTGAGCCCTGGCTTGCCACTCACAAACCGGATTGTATTTGCGTGCAGGAAGTCAAAGCCCAGCAGGCTGACCTGGCCGGCCAGTTTGAAGTGCTTGGCGACCTGAAGGGCTATTTTCATTTAGCAGAAAAAAAGGGCTACTCGGGCGTTGGCATTTACACCCGGCATGAGCCCAGTGAGGTCATAGTCGGGGTGGGCTCTGATGAATTTGACCGGGAAGGCCGCTATGTCGAGGCACGCTTTGACACTTTGCACAAAAAGCGATCCATCATCAGCTGCTATTTCCCCAGCGGCTCCTCCGGCGAAGAGCGGCAACAGGCCAAGTTCCGGTTTCTCGACCACATCCATCCCCATCTCCAGAAGCACAAGGTACAACGCGAATTCATCCTGTGCGGCGATATCAATATCGCCCATCGGGAGATCGACCTCAAAAACTGGAAAGGCAATCTGAAAAACTCGGGCTTTACCCCAGAGGAACGTGCCTGGATGAGTCGCTTGCTCAGTGATGGCAGCCTGGTCGACGTTTACCGCGCCCTGGAGCCTGAAGCCACCGACGCCGCCTACACCTGGTGGAGCAACCGGGGGCAAGCCTATGCCAACAATGTTGGCTGGCGCATCGACTATCAGATTGCAACGCCTGAACTGGCTGCGTTAGCCCGAAAGGCTGAGATTTTCAAAGCGCAGCGCTTTAGCGACCATGCGCCGCTGACCGTTGATTACGACTTTGATCTTTAATGGCTGCGATGGGCACAGGGCTAACCACGCGCGCACCCAGGGCATCACGTTGAGCCTATAGCCATCACACTTGACCGATCCGGCGATATGGCCGATAGTCGAATCGATGTGGTTCCTGCTGGTGCCATCGCTGACCGGACCTTGTTTGTTAAAAATCCCCCGCGTTGAACCGCATGCCCCACATGCTGTCGCGCACCACAAGCGTGGCATCAGTGCACAGTTCGCACGAATCAGAGCCAGCGGGGCGGGTGGGATTGCCGCATTCATGGCGGTTTTGGGGCCTGGCTTGCTTGCCGGCCTGTCTGACGATGATCCAGCGGGCATCACCACGTATTCCATCCTCGGCGCCGACTACGGCTATCGCTTGCTCTGGATCATTCCCTTCTCAACCGTTTTACTGGTTCAGTTTCACTTGCTCGCCGTACGCATTGGAGCTGCCACCGGCAAGGGCTTTGTAGGTGTCATACGCAGTCACTGGGGGCGAGGCTGGGGCTACGCTGCTGTTTGGCGCGGGGCTGTTGGGTGCTTCCCTACTTGCTGCTGCAATTGTTCCGCTGGCAACAGCTTATTCAATTGCCGAGGGCATTGACGCACCGGCTTCGCTGGACCTTGATTCCAAGCACTTTCAGTTTTTCTATGCGGCGTTTGTGGTGCTTACGGTCGCAGCGGCCAGCGTTGTTTCCATACCCGGTTTACCCCTCATCCAGCTGATCTATTCCAGCCAGGTGGTCAATGCGGTTATCTTGCCTTTTCATGTGGTGGCGCTGTTGCTGCTGGCTCAAAACAAGACGCTCATGGGCGAATCGCAGGTCGGGCCGAAAACCCGTGTGGCCGCATGGGTGAGCATTGCGCTCATCGTGGCCTGCGTCGGTGCACTCACATTTAGCTGAACCTAGCCCTTCGCTGCGGCAGCTTGTCCCGTATTCATCAAGAGTCTTTTCTCCAAACCCTGGCGCAGGTCGTGGACAACATGTTCCAGGGCGCCATTATTTTGTACTTCAAGCGTGTGCTCTGGCAAATCAAAAGCAATTTCACGCGCGAGCCGCCGATTGATATCTTCTTGGGTTTCACGGCTGCGACTCATCAGTCTTAGGTGTAAGACCTGTGCCGACGCGGTGATGTGGACCACGCTGGCTTGCGGATAGGTCGACAGAAGCGTGCTGAGGTAAGCACGCGACCCGTTCAGCAGGACGCAATGTCCTGCGTCCAATGGCGTCAGTTCGCCATGACGCACGCCGTAACAAAGGCCATTGGCCTGCCAATGCAAGGCAAAGGCCCCCTGGGCTAGCAAGACGCCGAATTCGTCTGGGGAAACACTCTCGTGCGCCTCACCCGTGTGGGATGCCCGAGTGACGGTGCGACGCGCCCAGTAGGCTGGTGGCAGGTCACCCCAGTTCTTTCGCAGGCCATCGAGCACGCTGTCCTTACCGGCACCCGAAGGGCCAATCACGTAAATTAAACGCTGGGTCATGGTGCCAATTCAATTTGTTCAAGCAAATCGAAATCCCCCCCGGGTGATGGCTCAACGAAGACAGAGAGTCGGTCCGTACGCAAAGGGGGTAAGTTCTGGAAATGATCGGTTGCCGATTGATGAAGTCGACTCAGGCTTTCCGCTGTCAGGCCAGTCAACGGGCCGGTCAGCGAGAAATGAAAATTGAAGCGCTCAAGTACCCACGGGTAACCCCAGGCCAACATCAGTGCATCTTCTTCCTGTGTGAGCCGCGCACTTCGGCGACGAGCCAGCTCGTGTTCATTCAAGGGCGCGGCCAGTGGCTGCAGGCGACGGACACAGTCGTTCGCCAGTGCATTTAAAGCGGCCGGTGGATCAACAGGCTGCAGCGCTAAAAATTTCCCCAGATGTGTCACGTTGAAATGACCGATATCGAAGGCACGGTGATCTTGGGCGATGGCTGTGAGTGCCTCACGCAGTGCAGGAAAACCGACTCCGGGTTCGAGGCGAAAAGGCGCTTTAAGCGTGGCATGCCATCCGTAACGACGAGGTTCTGACGTCAGTCTGAGCAGTTCAGCAGGGTCTATCCCGCTGATGATCGGTTGCGTCACAGCAACGGCTTGACTTGCGCAGCGTCCCAGCCATTCACTGCCAACACGCCACCAGACCGATTGGGGATCAGGTGCCGCGTAAATTGCAACGCGATGGAATGAATTTGATTCAAGTGTCATGGGCATAGTCATTACGAGACCTGATGTGTTCGGCGGTGTCCACGTGTATCGGCAAACGGGCGCGTGATATCTGCAGCTGTGTGGCTAAAGAACAGTCGCCAGACTATTTGGGAACGAGGTGGATAGACACTGCTGATCCAGAAGTTTTGTCATAAAAAAGACACGAGAAAAATCTATGCTCAGATACATCTGCTTTGACATGCCAACAATTAATTAATGCAATTTGCAGGCTACCACGACTATGTTTCACGCATTTGACAAGATTGAGCCTAACCGGCCACTCAGTCGTCCGGATTGGATGGCTCTTCTTGCGCACGCTCCACTTTCCCTCTTGGAAGAGGGGCTTGGTTTGCAGGCCATGCAAACGCCACGTTGGCTGCGTCGGCCAGAGACGGGGCTGTATATGGTGCAGGGGAGAGCCGGTGGCACCGGGGAGCGCTTCAACTTGGGTGAAATAACGGTTACGCGCTGTGCCTTGCGTTTAAGTGGCGGTGACGATAGTCCGGTTGGCGTGGCCTACGTGATGGGCCGCAACCATCGGCAGGCTCAACTCGCAGCGATGGCAGACGCTTTGCTTCAGAACCCTTCGCTACAAGACACGATTGATTCAACATTGCTGCTGCCAGTGCGTCAGCATTTAGCCCACGTGCGCGCACAGCGCGCAGCGCGAGCCGAGGCCACAAAAGTTGATTTTTTTACAGTCGCCAGAGAAGTCAGCGATGCCAGCGAAGAAAGCGATACATGAAAGCACAAGACTTGCAACAGGTGCGGCCAGGTTTCCATGATCCAGCGCTGGGGAGCCAGATTGTTTTTCGCACCGCTTTGCGCGCACTTTCATACCCGGGCCGTATTCAATCCATGCCTGCTGTGACCGATCTGCCGTTAAATGGTAAAGCGGCTGCTGCCACCTTACTTCTGGCCTTGGTTGACAGCGAATGTGCCGTCTGGATATCTCCGACACTGGCCGATACTGATGCTGCAGCCTGGTTACGTTTTCACACCGGCTGCACGTGGGCCAAGAACATCAACTCGGCACGATTTCTCTGGATTGCAGAAAACGACGAATGGCCTGAACTGGCTTCACTGGCGCTTGGTAGCGACGAAAATCCCGACCAGTCGGCTACGGTGGTGGTCGAAGTTTCATCATTGGGTGACGACACATTGGTTGATGGACGCAAACTGTCCCTGGAAGGACCCGGTATTGCATTGAGGCAGGACGTCACCGTCAGTGGCCTGCCAAATGATTTTGTGACCCAATGGACGGTCAACCACCAGGCCTTCCCTCGTGGGGTAGACCTGTTTTTGGCCACTTCCCACGAAATCCTGGGGTTGCCCCGCAGTACGCGAATACACGCTTTGCAGGAGGCTTGAACATGTACGTTGCCGTCAAGGGCGGGGAAACCGCCATTCTCAACAGCTACCAGCTGCTGGCGCGGCAACGCCGCGGCGATACCCAACACCCCGAGTTAACCGTCAGCCAGATCCGTGAGCAAATGAAGCTTGCCGTGGACCGTGTGATGACCGAGGGCTCTGTCTACGACCCCGAGCTTGCCGCATTGGCGATCAAACAGGCTGCAGGCGATCTCGTTGAAGCCATCTTCCTGCTGCGCGCCTACAGGGCCACACTGCCGCGCCTGGGCTACACACGACCGCTTCAAACCGAGCAGATGCGACCTGACCGCCGTGTTTCAGCCACCTTTAAAGATTTGCCCGGCGGGCAGGTCCTCGGCCCAACCTATGACTACACGCAGCGCCTGCTTGATTTCACCTTGCTGGCGAACGGCTCAGAAGCTGGTTTGACCGCGAACGACACAGCCCCAGTGCCTGAAGCCTCACCGCGCGTGGTGGATCTTCTGAATCAGGAAGGCCTCATCGAAAGCCACCCTATTCCAAGCGGCGATCCAGAGCCGGTAGATCTGACGCGTGAGCCTTTGCGCTTCCCGGCTTCGCGCGCAACACGCCTTCAAAACCTGGCGCGCGGTGACGAGGGGTTCCTGCTGGCCATGGCTTACTCCACCCAGCGAGGCTATTCCCACACCCACCCCTTTGTCGGCGAAGTTCGGCTTGGTCTGGTCTGCGTCGAATTGGAGCCTGAAGAACTGGACTTTAGCTTGTCAATCGGTGAAATAGAAATCACCGAATGCGAGATGATCAATCAGTTTGGCGGCAGTAAAACTGAACCACCCCAATTTACCCGCGGCTACGGTCTGGCTTTTGGGCACAGCGAACGCAAGGCCATGGCCATGAGCCTGGTCGACCGCGCCCTGCGCAGAGAAGAGTTAGGTGAGGCTGTAGAGGCACCTGCGCAAATGCCTGAATTTGTTCTCTCTCACAGCGATAGCCTGGAAGCCTCAGGTTTCGTGCAGCATCTCAAGCTACCGCATTACGTCGACTTTCAGTCTGAACTGGAGTTGGTCCGGCGGATGCGCGCAGAAGCGGCACGCGCTGGGATGGCTCAATCAGAACAGGAACGCGAATGAACGCCCCTCTCCCTCTAGCCCCCGATTTACTGGAGCCTCATGCCACCGCCGATTCCGGTGTCAACTTTGCCTATCTGGACGAACGCACCAAGCGCATGATACGGCGGGCCATCCTCAAGGCAGTAGCCATCCCCGGTTATCAGGTTCCATTTGGCTCGAGAGAAATGCCGCTTCCTTACGGCTGGGGTACCGGCGGCATTCAAGTCACTGCTTCAGTGATTGGGCCTGATGACACACTCAAAGTGATCGACCAGGGCTCTGACGACACGGTTAACGCTGTCAACATTCGCCGCTTTTTCCAGCGTACCACCGGTGTGCCGGTAACCGTACGAACAGATGCAGCCAGCATCATCCAGACACGCCATCGCATTCCTGAGACACCCATGCGCGAGGGACAGATGATCGTCTACCAAGTGCCTGTCCCAGAGCCATTACAGCGCCTGGAGCCGCGTGAGACTGAAACTCGTACGCTTCACTCACTCGCCGAGTACGGGCTGATGCATGTGAAGCTTTATGAAGATATCGCCAGATACGGTCATATCGCGACCACCTACGACTATCCCGTGATGGTCAACAAACGCTATCTGATGGCACCGTCGCCAATCCCAAAGTTCGACAATCCCAAAATGCACATGAATCCGGCCTTACAGCTGTTCGGTGCTGGTCGTGAGAAACGTATATACGCCATTCCACCCTATACGTCCGTCGAAAGCCTGGGCTTCGATGACCACCCTTTCGAAGTGCAGCGATGGGACGAGAACTGTGCCCTGTGTGGTGCGAGCGACAGCTTTCTCGACGAAATCATCACCGATGACCAAGGTACACGACTGCACGTCTGCTCCGACTCTGACCATTGCCAGGAACGTCAGCATCTGTCGTCAATGCAGACTGCATCAACAGATGCACCTGTTTGATCAGTTCTTTACCTTTTCTTCCTAAGACTTGTTCATGCCTACCAATCCGTCACCGCTGCTCAGCGTGCGCAACGTACGAAAGAGTTATGGTCAACACGTGGCGCTGCACGATGCATCTTTTGATCTCTGGCCCGGAGAAATAATGGCCATCGTTGGTGAGTCCGGATCAGGCAAGACCACCTTGCTCAACACCCTGGCAGCCCGTCTTTTACCCGACAGCGGCGTGGTTGATTTCCAGAGTCGCGACGGCCACCTGCAGAACGTTCACACCATGAGTCAGGCGCGACAGCGCTTGCTCGCCCGCTCCGAATGGGGCTTTGTCCACCAGCACGCTGCGGACGGTCTGCGCATGGATGTATCGGCCGGTGCCAACGTCTGCGAACGCTTGATGGGTCTTGGTCAGCGACACTATGGCGCGCTGCGTGCCCAGGCCGAACAATGGCTGAGTCGGGTGGAGATAGATCCAATCCGCATTGATGATGTACCACGGACTTTTTCTGGCGGCATGAGACAGCGCTTACAGATTGCAAGAAATCTGGTGACCCAGCCACGCCTTGTTTTCATGGACGAACCTACATCGGGTCTGGATGTTTCCGTACAGGCCCGCTTGCTCGATCTGCTGCGCCAACTCACGCGAGAAATGCGGCTGGCTGTGGTCATCGTCACGCACGACCTCAGTGTTGCACGCCTTCTGGCCCACCGAATGTTGGTAATGCAGCACGGTCGCGTTGTGGAGTCGGGCCTCACCGATCAAGTGCTTGACGACCCCCAACATCCCTATACGCAATTGCTGGTCTCTTCGGTGCTACACCCATGACACTCAACAACCTATCGGTTGAAGCCACGACCGTCTTAACGCTTGCAGGCGTTTCGAAACACTTCACACTGCATCACCAACACGGCACCGTTCTTCCTGTTTTCGATCACATTGATCTCGAAGTCCAGGCAGGAGAGTGCCTGGTACTCGACGGCCCCTCTGGCATGGGAAAGAGCACCTTGCTAAAGCTCATTTACGCCAACTACCGCGCCAGTTCAGGTGACATCTGGGTACGTCGCGGCGATGGAGCCCGTATCAACCTGACCCAAGCTGAGCCCCGCGAACTGGTGGCTTTGCGACGAGACACCATCGGCTATGTGAGCCAGTTCCTGAGGGTGATTCCGCGCGTGCCGACGCTGGACGTGGTCGCTGAAGCGCTGGTAGATGACGCCAACGGCGATACAGAGGTCATTGAGGCTGCACGAGACCAAGCTCGCCAGTGGCTAGCCAGATTGCAGATCCCTGAGCGATTATGGTCATTGCCGCCAGCGACTTTTTCCGGCGGTGAGCAACAGCGAGTCAATATTGCACGGAACATGATCAAGCCCCGGCCGCTATTGCTGCTCGATGAGCCCACTGCGTCGCTGGATGCCGCCAATACGTCTACCGTGATAAAGCTGATTTGTGAAGCGCGCGAACGTGGCTGCGCCATATTGGGAATTTTTCACGACCACGCCGTGGCCAAGGCGGTTGCGACGCGCAGAGTCCCGGTGGAAACCTTCCGCCACACGACCCTCATCAGGCATGAAGACCAGTTACAAGGAGAGCCGGCATGAATGCACCCCATGATCTGGGCGGAGCCACACAATATGCTTTTGCGCCAGAAGGCCAGCTTTTTTTGGCTAATGCCCGACTGGTGTTGCGTGATGAGGTCATCAGCGGGTCGTTACAGGCTAAAGATGGCTTGATTGCATCCTTTGACAGCAGCATAGGGGTGCCTATGGGTGCGTTGGACCTCGAAGGAGACTTATTGCTGCCGGGTCTGGTTGAAATCCATACCGACAATTTTGAACGACATCTTATGCCCAGGCCCAAGGTGAATTGGGCCGAGATACCAGCCCTTCTCGCGCACGATGCCGAGATCGCTGCTGCTGGTATCACCACCGTTTTTGATGCACTTGGCGTGGGTGAAGCAGACACTGAAAGTTTACGCGGGAGTGCCTGGCATACCGTCGTGAAGACCTTGGGCCTTTGTATCGAACGTGACCTGCTACGGGCAGAGCACAGATTGCATGTGCGATGTGAATTGGCTGCGCCAAACACTATCGATTTGTTCGCGCCATTTATTGACAACCCTTTGGTGGGTCTCATTTCTTTGATGGATCACACGCCTGGTCAACGACAGTGGGAAAACCTTGAGCACGCCAAGATTTACTACATCGGGAAAAAGGGCTGGAGTGAAGACAAATTCCTTCGCAAGGTCGCCGAAGCCGCAGAAGTTCAGGCACGCTACGCGCAACCCCATCGTCGGCACTTCGTCGACTACGCCCATACTCACGGCATTGTTCTGGCCAGCCACGACGACACCACCTTGGCTCATGTCGAAGAGGCCAAAGCGAATGGTGTCAGCGTGTGCGAGTTTCCAACCACCGAGCTGGCCGCGCGAGCCGCCCGCGAACGCGGCATGGCCAATGTCATGGGCGGGCCCAATGTTGTCCGGGGCGGTTCACATTCGGGCAACGTGGCCGCAGCCCATCTGGCCAGTCTGGGTTTGCTGGATATCCTTTCCAGCGATTACGTGCCTGGAAGCCTATTGACCGCAGCACTGCGGCTGGTTGATGACGGTCACCTGAGCCTTGCACAGGCAGTCGCTACCGTCAGTCGCAACCCGGCATGTTCAGTCGGTTTATCCGACCGTGGCGAGATTGCCCAAGGCCTCAGGGCTGACCTCATTCAAGTTCGCCTCGTTGAGGTTGAAGATGGACGCCACCACGCCGTGGTTCGCGCTGTTTGGCGACAAGGGCGCCGAGTTCTTTGAAAGAACCTGAAGCATGACACGCAACACTGAGCGGCTCAAGTACGTCGCTGCACAAAACATTCAGCCTCGCGTTCGTCTGAGCGAGACTCCCACTCTGGCCGTCACAGCGACCATCCAGAACTGCCACTTTGGCCGGTACACCGAGGTCGGCGAACAAGTTCACATGACTGACAGCGTTCTTGACGACTACAGCTACATCAGCAGGGGCTGCGAACTCATGAGTACGGACATCGGTAAATTTTCCAATATCGCAGCCATGGTTCGTATCAACCCTGGATTTCATCCCATCGAGCGACCTACCTTGCACCATATCACCTACCGGCTAAGCCGCTACGGTCTATCGGATAGTGATGACACGGCTTTTTTCGCGTGGAGACAACGCCAACGCGTCAGTATCGGCCACGACACCTGGATAGGCCACGGTGTCGTGATCATGCCGGGTGTGCGTATCGGCCATGGTGCGGTCGTTGGGAGTAACGCTGTTGTGACCCGCGACGTCGCACCCTACGCCATTGTGGCCGGTGCGCCAGCGCGCGTCCTGCGCATGCGTTTTCCCCGCGATATCGCTGATGCGCTGATGGCCACGGCCTGGTGGGACTGGGATCACGACACCCTCGAACAACGCATGCCGGAGCTATCGGATTTACGGCAGTTTCTACATCGCTATGGGCCATCACTGCCGTCTTGATCCTGGGTCATGGGGCCTTTTGTCACCAAAGCTTCCCCAAGATTTCAAATTAATGTCACACAACAGGCGGACACTCTTGATGATCTGAATCATGAGCATTTACCCGAGAGTACGCCTATGTCCATTGCACTCAATGTTTGCAGCCTGAGCAAACGCTTTCCCAATGGGAAACTCGCACTTAACAACATCAACCTCAATATCCAACAGGGTGAGATGGTGGCTCTTATCGGCGCTTCTGGCTCGGGTAAATCAACCTTGCTCCGCCACGTGGCCGGGTTGATGGCCGCTGACAGCACACCTGGCTCAGTGATAGAGGTTGCCGGTGAATGTGTGCAACGTGAAGGCCGAATCCAAAGCGATGTCCGTCGCATCCGCTCACAAATAGGTTTTGTTTTTCAGCAGTTCAATCTGGTTGACCGTCTTCCTGTGATGGTCAATGTGCTGGTTGGACGTCTTTATTCCATGCCCTGGTGGCGGTCATGGACCCGTTGGTTCAATGCGCAAGAGCGCGCAATCGCGCTTGAGGCGCTGGCGCGAGTGGGAATAGCCGAGTGCCATCAACAACGCGCATCCACACTCTCTGGCGGTCAACAGCAACGCGCGGCGATTGCACGCACCTTGGTGCAGGGCGCCAAGGTTGTTCTCGCGGATGAGCCCATAGCTTCGCTCGACCCGGAAGCCTCAAGAAACGTGATGGAGATACTGGCCCGCATCAACCGAGAAGACGGTTGCACAATCGTGGTCTCTTTGCACCAAGTGGACATGGCCATCCGTTATTGTCCGCGTGTCATTGCCCTTCATCAGGGCAGCGTCGTATTCGATGGACCGTCTCGCGTGCTGACCCCTGAACTGTTGCGAAAGCTCTACGGAATGCAGGCAGATGAAATTCTCAATGGCAGCTCGGCGTTGAACAAGCAACCCGCTTCAACACCACCGTCTCGCGTGGTCGATTACCCCGCTCCTCTGGCACAAGCTGCCTAAATTCTTTTTTATTTATCAACTGTTGTACCGCAAGGAAAATCCATGATTAAGCGCACCCTAACCGCACTCACCCTGGGTCTGACACTGGCCACCTCTTGGGCACAAAACATCAACTTCGGCATCATTTCGACCGAGTCCACACAAAATCTGAAAGCTGATTGGCAACCTTTGATCGATGACATGGTCAAGCAGACCGGTCTGAAGGTCACCGCCTTCTTCGCACCCGACTACGCCGGCATTATTGAAGGCATGCGTTTTAACAAGGTCCAGGTCGCCTGGTTGGGTAACAAGTCTGCGATGGAGGCGGTTGACCGCTCGAATGGTGAAGTCTTCGCCCAGATGGTCAATGCCGACGGGTCTCAAGGCTACTACTCACATCTGATCGTCAATAAAGACAGCCCCATCAAATCGCTAGACGATGTACTCAAAGGGGGTAAATCACTGTCTTTCGGCAATGGTGATCCGAACTCAACCTCCGGATTCCTGGTGCCCGGTTTCTACGTGTTTGCGAAGAACAAGATCGACCCCAAGACCCATTTCAGGATTGTGCGAAACGCGAACCATGAAACCAATGCCTTGGCAGTTGCAAACAAGCAGATCGATGTTGCCACCAATAACAGTGAGAACTTGGAAAAACTAAAAGATCGCCAGCCAGAGAAATTCAATGATATTCGCGTAGTCTGGACATCGCCACTGATCCCGCTTGATCCGATGGTTCTGCACAAAGACCTGCCTGCAGCCACCAAGGAGAAAATCAAAAACTTCTTTTATAACTACGCCAAGACCGATCCGCGCGAAAAAGAGATCATCTTCAAAATCTCCAAACTCTCGGGGTTTAAGCAGTCAACGAACGCCCAACTGATCCCCATTCGCGAACTGGATTTGTTCGGCAAACGCAACAAAATCGATGCGGACACGACACTGGCTGCCGCTGACAAGGTGGCCCAGCTGGCTGACATTGACAAGCAACTGGCTGCTCTGAAGTAAAGCCAAACAGCCATGGCCCGCCCCATCAACGGCGGGCTTTTTTATTTTTGGAGATGCGCAATGAGTCAGATCAATCCCCAGATCACTATGTCACCACTGGCACAAGCTGCCACGACGCGACCAAGTCTATTTAGATATATGGGATGGGCTGCCATCGTGCTTCTACTTGCCGCCTCCTGGGAAGGTGCCGACATGCGCCCCATGGAGCTTTTGCGCGACTCCGGCAATATGGCCACTTACGCAAGCGAGTTCTTCCCGCCCAAGTTTGCGGATTGGCGTATGTATATCCAGGAGATGCTGGTAACCGTGCAGATTGCTGTTTGGGGAACGGCGCTCGCGCTCATCTCAGCGGTACCACTGGGCTTGCTGGCATCGTCAAACATTGTTCCTTGGTGGATCTATCAGCCAGTTCGTCGGGTTCTCGATGCCTGTCGGGCCATTAATGAGATGGTCTTTGCCATGCTTTTCGTTGTAGCAGTAGGCTTGGGGCCCTTCGCGGGAGTTCTGGCGCTCTGGATTCACACCGCTGGTACCTTGGCCAAGCTATTTTCTGAAGCCGTCGAAGCGATCGACCCGCAACCAGTCGAAGGTATCCGATCCACGGGCGCTTCGGCAATGCACGAAATCGTATACGGTGTCATACCCCAGGTTATGCCGTTATGGATTTCTTACACGCTCTACCGCTTTGAAGCCAATATTCGCTCCGCCTCCGTGGTTGGCATGGTCGGTGCTGGCGGTATTGGCGTGGTGCTGTGGGAAATTATTCGCGGCTTCCGATACGCGGAGACAGCTGCCGTGATGATTATCATCATTGCAACAGTCAGTATCATCGATCTGATCTCTGCACGCGTTCGTAAAGCGATGATCTGAAACATTACACGTGTCTTAATATTCACGCACGAGGGTCGCCAGTAAGCCTGTTGCGACCTGATGTGGCGGTGAATCTCATGGTTGAACTCTAACTTTCAGTCAAATGTGGCAAGCGCAGTGATATGCCGATCTGTATTCAATCGCATCCGTAGAGCGGCGAAGCTGGCATGAAGAGCCACCACTCCCTGACGCTTAATCTCGGTATTACTCAGACTCTGGCCTGGGCCTCTTCCTACTATCTGCCCGCCGTGCTCGCGGAGTCGATTGCTCGGGACATGAACATGTCCACCTCTGCGTTTTTTGCAGCTTTCTCCTTGGCACTGATCGTCTCTGCCGCTGTCGGACCATTCTCCGGACGCTTGATAGACCTTTATGGCGGGCGACCCGTCTTGATGGCCAGCAACTGCCTATTTGCAATGGGCTTGGGTTTGTTGAGCCAAGTGCAAAACAGCGTGCACGTGTTTGCCGCATGGGCCATTGTGGGTATCGCCATGGGGAGCGGTCTGTATGAGTCTGCATTCGCCACAGTCGTCCGGTTGAAAGGCGGGGCAGCACGCAACGTGATCACCGGAATCACCTTGTTGGCCGGCCTTGCAAGCACAGTTGGATGGCCTTTAACCGCCTACGTTGCCTCGTCATTCGGCTGGCGGGAGGCATGTTTGACTTGGGCCGTGCTGCATTTGCTTTTCGGGTTGCCCATGAATGCAATGCTGCCCCGCTGGACTGCGCCAGCAACCAACAAGGACAAGGTCAGCGAACGAGTACAAGCACCATTGTCCAAAACGCAACAACACGTAGCGCTCATGCTGGCTTATGTTTTTGCGGCGTCCTGGTTCATGAGTACCGCCATGGCCGCCCATCTCCCTCAACTGCTGATGACCAGTGGCGTCACATTTGTTCTGGCCATCAGCATTGCCGCATTGGTCGGTCCATCCCAGGTGCTTGGTCGAATCTTTGAATTCACCTTGCTCAAGCGGGCCCATCCTTTGTTGTCAGCCCGGCTGGCAACGCTGGCTCACCCGGCGGCATGTTTGGCGCTGGGCTTGTTTGGGGCACCCGCCGCCATAGCCTTTGCCATGATTCACGGCTTTGGTAACGGCATTCTCACCATTGCTATCGGCACACTGCCGCTGTACTTCTTCGGTCCGAACGGTTACGGGCAGCGTCAGGGTTTGCTGATGGTCCCCGCCAGAGTCATTCAGGCCTTTGCACCATTGATGTTTGGTGTGATGCTTGAGACATGGGCTACTGGCGCGCTCTGGCTGTCGGCAGGATTAGGCCTATCCGCTTTTGGTGTACTGATGGTGCTTAAAGCGCCGGCATCCAGTCTCAAGGCTTGAACAGGATTCAGGTCCCGAGCACCACATTGCCGTTAGCATCCTGCCTTAGGGCTCAACACCCCAGCTTGAATTTCCACAGCAACAGACCAACCGACGGGGTGATCACCATGCATGAATTGATTTTTAATAACCATGACGTCAATGGCATCTCCATGCGGGTGGCAGAGCAGGGTCATGGCCCGCTGGTGGTGTTTTGTCATGGATGGCCTGAGTCCTGGTATTCATGGCGGCATCAACTCGATGCCGTATCACAAGCCGGCTACCGCGCCGTAGCGCCTGACATGCGCGGCTATGGTGCAACAGATGCGCCGCAAGACGTGGCGCAGTACACCGTGCTTCACCTGGTGGGCGATATGGTTGAGTTGGTGCGCGCGCTCGGTGAAAAACAGGCCGTCATTGTGGGTCACGACTGGGGCGCCCCTGTTGCATGGGCCTGTGCCTTGCTCAGGCCAGATATTTTTCGTGCCGTAGCGGGCATGAGTGTGCCTTTTGTCCCGCCAGGGCGTGTTGACTTGCTGCAGACCCTCAAGGAACAGGGCATTACCGACTTTTACATGCAGTACTTCCAGGAGCCCGGCGTCGCCGAGGCCGAATTTGAAGCGGACATCACCACTTCCATCCGGCGCATTCATTTCAGTGGCTCAGGTGATGCGCCGCCCAAAACTTTCGGTCGCATGAAGCCTGGGCTGGGGTTTCTGGGAAGCACGGTTGACCCGCTGTCGCTGCCGGACTGGATGAGCGACCAGGATGTGGCCTATTACGCCAGCGAATTTAGTCAGGCCGGGTTTCGCGGCGGACTGAACTGGTACCGCAACCTCAAACGCAATCAGGAACTGATGATGCCCTGGCGGGGCTGCGTGATTCACCAGCCCTCCCTGTTTATCGCCGGCGAACGCGATGCGGTGCTGAAGTTCCCTGCATCGCAATCCCAAATAAGCCGCTTTGCGCAAACCTTGCCCGGTCTGCGCGGCAGCCATATTCTGGAAAGTGCCGGCCACTGGATTCAGCGGGAAAGGGCGCCTCAAGTCAGCGCCCTGCTAGTTGAATTCCTGGATAAGCTCTGATATACCGTAAGACCAAGCTAAAGTTCATTTGATCCAGATTCACTTTTAATGGCCAACACTTTGTCAATCTCCGCCCAAGCACCCGCCCACCATCGGCAGTGGCCCCTGGAAGGCTTTACGCGCGCACCGTATTGGGTTTACAGCGACCCTGCCGTGTATGCGCAGGAACAAGCCCACATTTTTAGGGGTAAGACCTGGAACTACCTGGGGCTGGAGGCCGAAGTACCCCAGCCTGGGGACTTCAAAACCACTTACATCGGTGAGCAGTCGGTCCTGTTGACACGTGCCGAAGACGGCAGTCTGCATGCATTGGTTAACCGCTGCGCCCACCGCGGCAATATGGTCTGCCGCGAGGCTTTCGGCTCTGCGAAGAAGCTGCATTGCGTCTACCATGCCTGGAGCTACAACCTGCAGGGGGATCTGACGCATGCAGCGTTTCGTCATGGCTTGCGTGGCGAAGGCGGCCTGCCCAAAGATTTCAATATGGCTGAGCATGGCTTGCAAAAGTTACGCGTGGCCACGCTGTGCGGTCTGGTCTTCGCCACTTTTTCAAACGACATGCCTAGCCTGGAGGAGTGGCTGGGCGAGGTGGCCCACGGAATCCGCCGTGTGCTTCACAAGCCGCTCAAGGTACTGGGTTATGACACCCAGCGCATTCATGCCAACTGGAAGGCCTATCACGAGAACCCGCGTGACTCTTACCATGCCAACATCCTGCATACGTTTTACGGCACATTCGGTCTCTCAAGGCAGTCCCAGGAATCGGGCATGGTGCTGGACACCGCCGGGCGTCATGTGTACTTTTACACCAAGGCAGGCACCGAGAAGCCGCAGGCACAGACCATGGACAACGACGCCAAGTTGCGCTCCGAGAACGACAACCTCAAACTGGAAGATCCCAGCATCCTGAAATGGCAGGATGAATTTGGCGATGGCGTGAGCGTGCAGATTCTCACCACTTACCCCTCGTTTGTGCTGCACCAGATTGCCAACAGCCTGGCAACCCGCCAGTTGTTGCCCAAGGGGCCGGGCCAGTCTGATCTGGTGTGGACCTATTTTGGTTTTGCGGATGATGATGCCGCCATGACAAAGATGAGATTGACTCAGGCCAACCTGGCCGGGTCTGCCGGCATGATCTCGGTGGAAGATGCTGCCGTCTGTGAAATGATGCAGCGCGCCATGGCTGACGGCCAAAGCGGCGAATCGTTCATCGAGATGGGTGGCCGCGAACTCGACAGCGGGGGCAGCAGCAAGCTGTCTGAGCGTGCCATCCGTAACTTCTGGCACAACTACCGACAGGACATGGGTCTGTGATGAGTCAAGCAATAACTCCGCGCTTCGAGACCCACTTCCGGGCGGTTGAAAACCTGATTTACGAATGGGCCCGCGCCGTTGATGAAAACCGCGTCGAGGCGATCTGTGACCTGCTCTTGCCCGACGGCCGCTACACCGTCATCTCGCGCTTCAACGCTGACCGGCAACTGCCCCTGGCAGTGATAGACGCGCACAGCGCTGCGCAATTGCGTGACCGCATCAAGTCCATGCGGATTGCCAATATTTATGAGCCGCAGCATTACCGCCACATCCTCTCCGGCGTACAAATTGTGGGCGAACACATGGGCGTATTCGATGTGCGCTCCAATTTCCTGATTGTCCGCACCATGGATCTGGATGGCAATATGAAGCTGTACGCAGCCGGTCAGTGCCATGATCAGGTTGAGTGGGTAGATGAGCAACCCAGATTCAGAAGCCGCAAATTCATTTACGACTCCCGCGTGATAGAAACGCTGATGGTGATCCCCCTTTGATTCCCCTTTCATCCCGCTTTGATCTCCATAGAAATTCCACAGTGATACAAGGTTACCGACATGCAAACAACCATAGAAACCCACACCTGCCCTGATCAATCAAACGCCTTGCCTGATGCAAACCGCAGGCAATTGGTCTTGGCGGCCCTGGGGCTCTCGGCTTTGGGCAGCGCTACCGCAACCCGGGCGCAAACGGCGTCGGTATGGCCGCAAAAGCTGATCAGGATAGTGGTGCCCAACCCGGCTGGGGGTACGGCGGACCTGTTGCCGCGCCTTATTTCCGAACAGCTGACGGCGCGCTTGGGGCAAAACATCGTGATTGATAACAGACCGGGCGCGGCTGGCAATATTGCTGCCGAGTTTGTGTACAACGCCGAGCCTGATGGCTACACCCTGATGGCCGCACCACCGCCCCCACTGTCCATCAACGTGAGCCTTTATCCCAAGTTAGGTTACGACCCTGCGAAGTTTGTGCCCATTACTGTGCTGGCTTTAGTGCCCAATGCGCTGCTGGTTCACCCCTCGGTGCCTGCACAAACCGTTCAGGAATTCATGGCTTATGTCAAGGCCAACCCGGACAAACTCACCTACGCCTCCCAAGGCAATGGCTCCACCGCTCATCTGACCGCCGAGCTGTTCAAGATGGTGACCGGCCTGAAAATGGTTCATGCCCCGTACAAAGGGGATGCCCCTGCGGTCTCTGATTTGCTGGCGGGTCATGTGCAGCTGATGTTTGGCAATGTGGCTGCGGCATCTGCCCATGTGCGCAGTGGCAAGCTGAAGATTCTTGCGGTCACCAGCAGCAAACGCCTGGCCAGCATGCCGACCATTCCCACCTTGAACGAAGTGGTGCCCGGCGTGGTGGCCGTAGCCTGGTTTGCGCTGGTAGCACCGCCGAAGACGCCCCCTGCAATTGCGGCGCGACTCTCAGCGACGGTTGCGGACATCCTGCGCACGCCCGACATGCAACGTCGTTACGCCGAAGTCGGTGCCGAACCCATAGGCAACACCCCGGAAGAAATGGCCCTGTGGATGAAAGAAGATACCGATCGCTGGCGTGCCGTCATCAAGGCGGGCAATATCGGCCTGGATTAACCTGGCCCTGCGGGCTTACCTTCATTTTTTGTCCGCCAGTGCCCGCTCGTAGAGCGGTATCACGCGGGGCAGGTTCTTCTCGATCTCGGCAATCCGGCTACTGCCCGAAGGATGGGTTGACAACCATTGCGGTGGAGCGCCCTTGTTGTTGGCGCTCATCTTTTGCCACAAGCTCACACCGGCGCGGGGGTCAAAGCCCGCTTTCGCTGCAATTTCCATCCCTACCAAGTCAGCCTCGGACTCGTCTTCTCGGCTGAACTCCAGGGCCAGCAGATTGGCACCACCCCGGGCCAGGGTGTCCGTCACACGCGGGTCAATCCCAAAAATTCCAGCCGCGATGACGCCGCCAATCCGGGCAACTCCCTGTGTCACCGCGCTTTTACCCATGCGCTCGCGCGCGTGCTCACGCAGGGCATGGGCCACCTCGTGCCCCATGACCATGGCAACTTCATCGTCGGTCAACTGAAGTTTTTCCAGAATGCCGGTGTAAAAAGCAATCTTGCCGCCGGGCATGCAAAAGGCGTTGATCTGGTTTGAGCCAATCAGGTTGACCTCCCACTTCCAGTCGCGGGCACGCGGATTCCACGCCAGGCTTTGTGGAATGATTTTTCGGGCTATCGCGCGCAGCCGCTGCAACTGCGGGTCGTCGCGGGAAACCAGGGCGTTTTTGGCAGCCGCTTGCTGCAGTAACTGGGCATATTGTTGGGCTGCAGAATGCTCCACCTCTTGCGCAGGTACCAGTTGGGTAAATGCCGAGTTTTTACCCACTTCGACGCCATCCCGGGTTTGTAGCTGTGCGGGTGCGGGTGATAACAACACCACCGACAGCAAGGCCAACAATGCGGAGCGAGAAAATTTCATGGGTGAGCGCAAATTTGGGCTTTGTGAATAAGGCTACGCGTATTATGAATAGATGAACTCAGATGCTGACGATCAAGCCAAAGTCAAGAGTGGTGCATCGCTTCAGGCCTTGAAGCGGCCGAGCTGGAGCGATACGCTCAAGGTGTACCTGGAAGCCCCTACCCTGCGCATGCTGGCGCTGGGCTTTTCCGCGGGCCTGCCGCTGCTGCTGGTACTTGGCACTTTAAGCTTTTGGCTGCGTGAAGCCGGGATCAATCGCGCCACCATTGGTTACCTGAGTTGGGTTGGTCTGGCCTATGCCTTCAAGTGGTGCTGGGCACCACTGGTCGACCGCCTGCCGATTCCTGTTCTGACGCGTTTGATGGGGCGCAGACGCTCGTGGTTGCTGCTGTCGCAGGCCTGCATCGTGGCCGGGCTGGTGGGTATGGCCATGAACGACCCAAAAATATCCTTGATGCCAGTGGTCTGGTGTGCCCTGCTGGTGGCCACCAGTTCCGCCACCCAGGACATTGCGCTGGATGCCTTTCGCATTGAATCGGCCAGCACCGAGCGCCAGGCTGCGCTGGCCGCCGCTTACCAAACCGGTTACCGCCTGGCCATGATCTGGGCCGGCGCAGGCGTCTTATGGCTGGCAGCCCGTGCCGAAGTGGCCCATGCGGCCAGCTACCAGCATGCCGCCTGGCAAACCGCCTACCTGGTGATGGCCGCGTCCATGAGCTTGGGGGTTCTGACCGTGCTGTTTTCTGCAGAGCCAGCCAGGCATGACCTGCCTCCAGCACGCAACGCGATGGCATGGCTCAAGGGGGCGCTGGTGGAGCCATTTGCCGACTTTATAGGCCGCTACCGCTGGCAGGCCGCGCTGATCCTGGCGCTGATCGCGGTGTACCGCATCAGTGATGTGGTCATGGGCATCATGGCCAACCCGTTTTATGTGGATATGGGCTACACCAAGGACGAAGTGGCCGCCGTCACCAAGGTCTATGGCGTGATCATGACGTTAGTGGGTGCGTTTATCGGCGGGGTACTGTCCATGCGGCTTGGCGTGATGCGGGTGCTGATGCTCGGGGCCGTCCTGAGCGCAGCGAGCAACCTGCTGTTTGCTTATCTGAGCACCCGGGGGCATGACCTCACCGGGCTGATTTTTGTGATCTCAGCCGACAACCTGTCCAGTGGCATTGCCACTGCTGCGTTCATTGCTTATCTCTCCAGCCTGACCAATATCAGCTACTCGGCGACGCAGTACGCCTTGTTCAGTTCCATGATGCTGCTGCTGCCCAAGTGGCTGGCTGGCTTCTCGGGTGTTTACGTGGACCATTTCGGCTACGCCCATTTCTTTACCGCCACCGCACTGCTGGGTCTGCCTGTGCTGCTGCTGGTGTGGCTGGCCTCGCGCGTTCATCCCACCCAAAAACAAGACCACAGCACCGCAGTTTTACCGGACTGACGGGTTAGCTCACATTTTGGGCTCAAGCTGCAAGCCAATTTCATAACGCACCCCCCATCTGACCCTTTTGGGGGATATACAGCGTAAATCAAAGCCGATAAAGTCCCTCCAACTGCTGTCACAGTCAATAGAGGTTTGGTTTCAAGCTCAGTATTCATAAGCTGGCTGAATCTGATACTCAGGATCCCAACGACGTCCCTCCGGGGACTTTTCAAGCCACCTCCGGGTGGCTTTTTTTTGGCTTGTACTGCTGCGTTACGGCACAATCCCCGCATGAAAACACGCCTGATGGAACAACTGGGCCTGTCCAGCCCCATTGCACTGGCACCCATGGCGCTGGCCTCAGGTGGCGCTTTGGCGCTGGCTTGTGCACGTGCTGGTGCTTTGGGACTGGTGGGTGGTGGTTATGGTGACCTGGCCTGGACACAAGCGCAATACACCTTGGCACTTCAAGGCAGCGTGCCCACAGACCCCGCCAGCAACGCACCAGCAGTTGGCGCAAGCGGAGTGGCACAACGGCTCGGTATAGGCTTTATCACCTGGAAGATGGACGAAGACGCCTCTGCCCTGGACTGGGTGCTGGACCAGCCGGCTCAAGCCCTGCCTCGCGTGGTCATGCTGTCTTTTGGCGACCCCCGGCCCTATGCAAAGCGTATTGCTGCGGCCGGCGCACTCCTGATGTGCCAGATTCAACGCCTTGACCAGCTCAATCTGGCCTTGGAAGCAGGCGCTCACTTGATTGTGGCCCAGGGGGGTGAAGCAGGCGGGCACGGCATGAACGCCATGAATGGCCGCTCCAGTTTCAGCCTGATCCCCGAAATAGCCGACAGCCTGGCTCGCTCGGCCCCCAACACCCTGTTGCTGGGTGCCGGTGGCATTGCCGACGGCCGGGGACTGGCCGCCGCGATGATGCTTGGTGCTGATGGTGCCCTGGTGGGTTCACGGCTGTGGGCCACACGTGAAAGTCTGGCGGCACAAGGCGCCAAAGAACAGGCGCTGCACACCGATGGCGATGGCACGGCCCGCAGCAGTGTGTTTGACATCTTGAGGCGCAAGCAATGGCCTGCACCCTATGACTTTCGGGCCATTCGCAACACACTGCACCGCGCGTGGGAAGACCGGGTGGACGACTTGCGGCAGCATCCCGAGGCTGCGCGCGAGGTGTATGAGCAGGGCGTGAAAACCGGGGATTTCACAAAAGCGCACGCCACCGTTGGTGAAGCGGTGGGCTTGATCCACGACATACCGCCAGCCAGTGACGTTATCGCCCGTATGACCAGTGAAGCCGAGCAATTGCTGGGCCGCGGTTCAAGAAACAAAATTAGCAACTAGCCCAATTCCTGATTGGTCTGACTGCTATAAATTTTGCATAATCATCTCGGGTGAGACGTCGTTGAGGCAACGCAGATGCCCCAGCGGGCATTCGCGCTCAAAGCAGGGGGCGCAGTCGAGTGCGGGCTGGTATGTTGGGTCGGTCTTGAGCCAAATCACGCGCGCCTTGTCGCTCAGCGGTGGGGTGTGCAGGGGGCTGGAAGAGCCAAAAATTGCCACTTGCGCAACGTCCAGCGCAGCAGCTACATGCATCAAACCGCTGTCGTTGGTGATCACCGCCCGGGCACCTGCAATCAGGGCAAAGGCCTCAGCCAGCGTGGTTTTGCCAGCCAGGTTGTGGCAGCGCAAGGCTGCATCAGCAATCTGGGCACACAAAGCTGCCTCCTTGTCTGAGCCCAGAAGAAGCACCGGCGCATTGAGTTGTTGCGCCAGTTTGGCAAAGTGGTGCACCGGCCAGCGTTTGGCGGGGCCGTATTCTGCGCCCGGCACAAACACGTAATAGCTGCCGCTCAGCCCCAGTTGTTGCAGAACCGCCTCAAGCTGCCCGACGGGCAGGTGCAGTTGCGGGCGGTCTGCGGCCACATCGGTGTCGCCGCTCAAGGCAGAATAAAAAGCCACCATGGGCGGTCGACGGTCTTTGGCCGGGTTTTTCAGCCGGTGCGTGAGCAGCCCCACCCGGGCCTCGCCAAGATAGCCCACCCGCTTGGGAATGCTGGCCAGAAACGGCAACAGGGCACTTTTGAGCGAGTTCGGGCAAACATAGGCGATATCAAACCGCCCGCTTAACGCACGCGCCAGACTGCGCCGGCCTTTGAGCTGCAAGCCGCCGTGCGCAAACGGAAACTCAATAACTTCAGCCACCTGCGGCATGGCCCGGTACACCGGCGCCACCCAAGGCAGCGCACCCACGGTGAGCTGCTCGCCACGGGCATGAAGACGTTTGAGCAAGGGCTCGGTCATCACCGCGTCCCCAATCCACTGGGGCGCGATGATCAACGAGCGAACGGGCGTCATGAGAGCCAGGTCAGGGCACCGGGCAAGCCTGATGCCCAAGCGGTTTGGCTAGTGGCCAGAGCCAAAGTGTTCGCCCGCTTTGAGGGCGTAGACCGTGCCGCAATAGGGACACTTGGCCTGGCCGTTGCGAGCCACGTCCAGATAGACCTTGGGGTGACTGTTCCAAAGCTTCATGTCTGCCAGCGGGCTGGGGCAAAACACCCCGCCTTGATGGTTCAGGTCTTTGGCGAGCAGTTCTATGGTGGGTTTATTCATGAGCAACTGGATTGTGACGCTTCAGACCGCGCTGAGCCAATGGGCATATTTGGGGTTTCGGCCGTTGACGATGTCAAAAAAGGCATTCTGGATTTTCTCGGTGATCGGGCCGCGTGAACCAACATAGCCGTCCTTGCCCATCTCGATGCGGTCAAGCTCGCGGATGGGGGTGACTTCTGCGGCCGTGCCGGTAAAAAACACCTCGTCACAAATGTAGACCTCATCACGGGTAATGCGTTTTTGCACCACTTCGATCCCCAGATCCTTGGCGATATGCATCACGGTGTTGCGGGTAATGCCATTGAGCGCACCGGCTGACAGATCGGGGGTGTAAATCACGCCATCTTTGATGACAAAGATGTTTTCGCCAGCACCTTCAGACACAAAGCCGGAGCTATCGAGCAGCAGGGCTTCGTCGTAACCGTCGTCGGTGGCTTCCATATTCGCCAGAATGGAGTTGGTGTAGTTGCTCACCGCCTTGGCCTGCGTCATGGTGATGTTGACGGCGTGGCGGGTGTAGCTGCTGGTCTTGACGCGGATGCCGCGCTTCAAGCCTTCTTCGCCCAGATAAGCGCCCCAGGCCCAGGCGGCAACCATCAGGTGGATGGTGTTGCCCTTGGGCGAGACACCCAGCTTTTTATCGCCAATCCAAGTCAGCGGGCGCAGGTAGCAGCTCTCGAGCTGGTTCTGGCGCACCACATCTTTTTGCGCCTGCATGACTTCTTCCTTGCTAAAGGGGATGTTCATGCGCAGAATTTTGGCGCTATTGAAAAGCCGCTCGGTATGCTCCTGCAAGCGAAAGATGGCCGTGCCGTTGACCGTGTTGTAGGCCCGTACACCTTCGAACGCGCCGCAGCCATAGTGCAGGGTGTGGGTGAGCACATGGATTTTGGCGTCTCGCCAGTCGACCATCTGGCCATCCATCCAGATTTTTCCATCACGGTCAGACATCGAAGCGGGTTGCGGGATCATGGGTTGTTCCTCAGGGGTGCGGGTGAAATGGGCTTGGGCGTGATTTTACGGGGCAGCGCTGTCAGGTTGCACGGGGGTTGCGCCAGCCGCGTTGGACTGGCTTGGTGCGGGGGCTGGAACAGGGGTTGAAACAGAGTCCGCTCCAGACTCATCAGGCGCAGGCCGTGTCAAGGCCCACTTTGTCAATTTGCCGCCGATGAATTCGCAATCCACATAGGATTCAGAGCCATCGGTCCACCGAAAGCATTCGGGCTGGGCGTCTTTGGCACTGGTCTGTTGGCCGAGTGCCTGGGTCATGGCCACCACATGCATGAGGGTGACGCCGGGTTTGAGCTTGGCGTTGAGCATGACTGCACTGGCCACATGGCCGATAGGCCGTCCGGCAGCGCGCTTGAGCACCTGCATCATGCGGTTGAAGTGCAACAACAACCACATGACCAGCGCGCCCACGCTCACGGCCACGCCGGGCCAACCATACAGGCTGAATGAAGCCATGACCAGCAGCACGCTGGCAATGGGAACGATGATTTTCTGGATTTGCATAGCAGGGGGTCACAAGGCTCACGAAAACAAGCTGGGAGCTTATCAACCCTCAGCATTTACCGACCGTACTTTACCCTCATCTTTCCTTGTCATCGCCGCAGAGTCCCTGTGAGAGACCTCAAGCCGTCGACGCCCTGCATCACGTCAGCGTTCGAACCACCGCCAAAGCCTCTTCGATGCGATCGACCGCATGGATGGTCAGCCCCTCAAACTCCTTGCTATTGGGCTTTTTGGGGGCATTGGCCTTGGGCACCACGGCCACGCTAAAGCCCAGCTTGGCAGCTTCCTTGAGCCGTTCCTGGCCGCGCGGGGCCGGGCGCACCTCACCGGCAAGACCCACTTCGCCAAAGGCAATAAAGCCCTTGGGTAGCGGTTTGCCACGAAGGCTCGATGTGATGGCCAGCATCACCGCCAGATCGGCGGCGGGCTCGCTGATGCGAACGCCGCCTACCGCGTTGACAAACACGTCCTGGTCCATGCACGCCACCCCGGCATGGCGATGCAACACCGCCAGCAACATGGCCAGGCGGTCACGGTCCAGGCCCACGGACAGACGCCGGGGGGACGGCCCGCCGCTGTCCACCAGCGCCTGGATTTCCACCAGCATGGGGCGCGTGCCTTCCAGGGTCACCATCACGCAGCTGCCCGGCACGGGCTCGGTGTGCTGGCTGAGAAAAATAGCGCTCGGGTTGCTCACGCCCTTCAAGCCTTTTTCGGTCATGGCAAACACGCCAATTTCATTGACCGCACCAAAGCGGTTTTTGATGGCGCGCACCAAGCGGAACTGGCTGTGCGTGTCGCCTTCAAAATACAGCACGGTGTCGACCATGTGCTCCAGCACACGCGGGCCGGCCAACGCGCCCTCTTTGGTGACATGGCCGACCAGCACTATGCACACACCACTGGCCTTGGCCGCGCGGGTGAGGTGTGCGGCGCACTCGCGCACCTGCGCCACCGAGCCCGGTGCACTGGTGAGTTGGTCGGAATACACCGTCTGAATGGAATCGATGACCGCCACATCGGGCTGGTTGGCCGCGAGAGTGGCGAGGATTTTTTCAAGCTGGATTTCAGCCAGCACCCTGACCTGCGATTTGTCTAGCCCCAGGCGACGCGAGCGCAGCGCGACCTGCGCACCACTTTCTTCGCCGGTGACATACAAGGTGTTTTTTCCGCCGCGCTGCAGCGAATCCAGCGCCTGCAACAACAGCGTGGACTTGCCTATGCCAGGGTCGCCACCCATCAGCACCACGCCACCTTCAACAATGCCGCCGCCCAGCACCCGGTCCAGCTCTTCATGACCCGTGGGTGTGCGGTCCACGTCGCTGGCTTCGATGTCACTGAGCAAGGCCACCTCAGCGGTCTTGGCCAGCGAAGCAAAGCGGTTGCTGACCGGTGATTCGGCTCGCGCCACCGACTCAACCAGTGTGTTCCAGGCGTTGCAATGCGGGCACTTGCCCAACCACTTCGGGCTGGTACCGCCGCACTCATTGCAGGTGTAGATGGTTTTGTCTTTGGCCATGGTCCAATGATACCGGAGGATACTGGATGAAACCACAGCCCGGCTTCAGGTAACCTTGATGTATCAATCAAACCTTGCGCCGTCGCCAAACCCATGAGTGAAAGAGATCTGTCTTGCATCTGCCACCCGGATGAATGGCGTGCGCGCGTGGCGCTAGCCGGCTGCTACCGCATTTTTGCCTTGCTGGGCTGGACCGAGATCATCTACAACCACATCACCTTGCGCGTGCCTGAGTCCGCCAGCGGTGGCGAGCCGCAGTTTCTGATCAACCCCTTCGGACTGCATTACAACGAGGTGACCGCCAGCAACCTGGTCAGGATCAACCTGCGCGGTGAGATCCAGGACGGATCAAGTTATCCCGTAAACCCGGCTGGTTTTACGGTGCACGCCGCCATCCACGAGGCTCTGGGTGAGGCCCATTGCGTGATGCACACCCACACCACGGCCGGCATGGCGGTGGCCAGCACACAGGGCGGCCTGGCGCAAAACAATTTTTACTCGGCCCAGCTGCACGGCCTGGTGGCCTATCACGACTTTGAGGGGATCACGGTCGATCGCGGAGAGACACCGCGTCTGCTGCACAACCTGGGTCACAAGCCGCTGTTGATCCTGCGCAACCATGGTCTGCTGGCTTGGGGCCCGACCCTGGCCTTGACCTTCGTGCGTCTGTGGACGCTGCAGCGCGCTTGCGAGGTTCAGGTCACGCAAGCCGCACTTGGCCCTGCCATCGCCGTATCTGCAGCGGTTGCCGAGCGCACAACCCGCCAATCGGTCGAGTTTGACGCGCAGTTCGGGGCCGGCCAGGACGTGCTGGACGCCTTGATGCGCCAGATTGACCGTGTCGATAAAAGCTATCAAAAATAGAGCTGAACTGCCATATTCCACAAGGGCTAGAGTGATTTTTAACCAAATATCCTGATGACAACCTCTTTTCAAAAAATCTGCATTTACGGTGCCGGCGCTATTGGCGGCTGGATTGGTGCGGGGCTGGCTGCCAGCGGCCTGCCGGTCAGCGTGGTGGCTCGCGGGGCCACGCTGTCAGCGCTGCGCTTGCACGGCTTGCGGATCAGCCGCAGCGCGGTGGGCGGTGCAACCGGCAGCAGCGCTGGGCTGACGCAGTCCAGTTACCCGGTTTTGGCCACCGACCAGCCGGCAGAACTTGGCGTGCAGGATCTGGTGGTCATTGCGGTCAAGGCACCCGCGTTACTGGAAGTGGCCCGCCACATCGGGCCGCTGATCGGCCCCGAAACCGTGGTGATGACGGCCATGAATGGCGTGCCCTGGTGGTTTCTGCAGGGCTTTGGGGGGGCGCTGCAGGGTGCACAACTGAAGTCGGTGGACTCCACCGGCGAGATCGGGCAGGCCATACCGGCGAGCCAGATCATCGGCTGTGTTGTGCATGCGAGTTGTTCCTTGCTGTCTCCCGCGCACGTGCAGCAACACTCCGGCAACGGTTTGATTCTGGGCGAACCCTCCGGGCTGGCAACACCACGGGTGCTGGCACTGCAGCAGGTATTGAGCCAATCCGGCTTCAACGCCACGGTCTCTGCCCAAATCCAGACCGACTGCTGGTACAAGCTGTGGGGCAATATGACGCTCAACCCCATCAGCGCCTTCACCGGCGCCACCACCGACCTGATTTTGGGCGACCCTCTTGTGCGCGAGTTTGTCTCGGGCGTGATGCTCGAAGCCAAGGGCATCGGCCAGCATCTGGGCATCCGCATTGAACAACAACCCCAGGACCGCCATGCCGTCACGCTCAAGCTGGGTGCCTTCAAGACCTCCATGCTGCAGGATGTGGAAGCCGGCCGGGCGGTGGAACTCGATGCCTTGGTCAGCGTGGTTTGCGAGCTGGGCCAACTCACCGGTGTGGCCACGCCGCTGACCAACACTTTGCTGGGACTGGCGCGTGTCCATGCGCAGGTGCACGGCCTGTACCCGCGCCCTGCATGAGCACCAACCCCCTGAGCCGCGCCGCCTTCTTGATGCTGCTGCTGGTGGCCTGCATGATGGGTGCCAACCATGTGGCCGCACGCTTTGCCTTCAACAGCGGCGTGGATGTGGCCACGGCGGTTCTGGTGCGCAGCGGTGTCACGGCCCTGGTGGTGGGCTTGCTGGTGCTGCAACAACGCGTGTCACTGGCTGTAACAACTCGGCAACGCTCATTTTTAATCCTGATCGGTGTACTGCTGGGCATACAAAGCCTCTGCCTTTACGCTTCTGTTGCGCGCTTGCCCGTCGCCTTGGCCCTGCTGGCCTTCAACACCTACCCGATCTGGACTGCGTTTTGGGCTTGGGTGCTCTGTCGGCGCGCGCCAGAGCGCGCTGCACTGCTGGTGATGCCTGTCATTCTGGTCGGGCTGGCACTGGCGCTGGATGTGATGGGCGCGGCCACTGGCCTGGGTGCCGCCGGACAGTGGGGGCGTATTGGAGTGGGCGTGGCGTTTGCCCTTGCCGCTGCAGCCAGCTTTGGCCTGGCGCTGGTGTTAACCCAGCAAGAAGTCGCCGAGGTAGACGGCCGCTTGCGCACCGCCTTGACCATGGTGATGGTCAGCGCAATGGCAAGCCTTGTGGTGCTGGCCCAGGGAGGTGCACACCTGCCCAATGCCGCAAGCGGCTGGTGGGGGCTGGGCGGTTTGACCTTCTTGTATGGCACGGCCTTCACCATCATGTTCACCCTGCTGCCCAGGCTGGGTGTGGTGGGCAGCTCACCCATCATGAACGTTGAGCCGGTTTTTGCGCTGGTTCTGGCCTGGCTCATGCTGGGTCAGGCCATTGCCCCGATGCAGGTTGCCGGGGCGCTGCTGGTGGTGGGAGCCGTGATGGCGCTGGGGCTGCGCAACACGCACAAGCCTGCGGGCCCGCCTACGAAAACAGAAGAGTTGAAACCGACCGTCGCTAACAACGGTTAGGTCAGCTAAAGACTATTCAACCACCACGGGGACACGCACCGCCAGAGCACACATGAGCTCGTAGCCGACAGTTCCTGCGGCATGGGCCACTTCGTCAATCGCCAAACTGGCACCGGCGTCAGCGCCTCCCCAAAGGGTTACCTCGCTGCCAATTCCCGCCTGTGGCACAGGGCCAAGGTCTATGGTGATCATGTCCATGCTGACGCGCCCGACCATCCGACAGCGCAAGCCGTCCACCAGAACCGGGGTTCCGGTGGGAGCGCTGCGCGGGTAGCCGTCGGCATAGCCACATGCCGCAACGCCAATTCTGATCGGGTGATCTGCCACAAATGAAGAGCCATAACCCACACTATCCCCCTTGGAAACTTGCTGCACAGCTATTATTTTGGTAGCGAGTGTCATGGCGGGTTGCAAGGCCCAATGGCCAGCGCTGTGTTCAGGGTAGTCGGGGGCGCTGCCGTACAGGGCGATACCCGGGCGCAACCAGTCGGTGTTCAGGGGGTGGCGCAGGGCCGCCGCGCTGTTGCTCAGGCTCACCTCGCCGGTCAGGTCCCGGGTTGCCGTGGTAAACGTCTGAACTTGTGCATCTATGCCCTTGGGGCCATCGGCATCGCTGAAATGCGTCATCAGTGAGATTTCGTCGACTTGCGGCAGTGCATTGAGTCTGGTCCAGGCGGCGCGAAACTGCTCAGGCCTGAAGCCGAGCCGGTTCATGCCGCTGTTCATCTTGAGGAAAACGCGATGGGGCATATGGGTTTTGTGCGTGGCCAGCATGTCAATCTGCGCATCGCAATGCACGGTGTGCCACAGATCAAGCCGTGAACAGAGCTCCAGATCCCGCTGCTCAAACACGCCCTCGAGCAACAGGACCGGGCCGCGCCAGCCCAGCGCTCGAACCCGCGCGGCCTCATCCAGATCCAGCAGGGCAAACCCGTCGGCACCGCGCAGGCCCTCAAACACGCGCTCAATGCCATGGCCATAGGCGTTGGCCTTGACCACGGCCCACACTTTGGCCTGGGGCGCGGTCTTGCGCAGCTGCGACAGGTTATGGTGCAGGGCCTGGGTATGGATGGTGGCTAGGATCGGGCGCGGCATGATGAAAGACCAGAGAAATCGTGTTGTCACATTTTGACATCGCACACCGTGCTATAACCTGTGCACAATTCGATTTTTCTGATACATCGCCCTTCATCCGGGCCATTGACGTTGGTCTGGAGACAATGAAACGCGGTTTTTACACCATCATGTCAGCGCAGTTTTTCAGCTCGCTGGCCGACAATGCCCTGTTCGTAGGCGCCGTACAATTGCTACGCTCAAGCGATGCACCTGAATGGCAGCAAGCAGCACTGGTTCCCATGTTCGCCCTGTTTTATGTGGTGCTGGCCCCGTTTGTGGGTGCGTTTGCCGATGCCATGCCCAAAGGACGGGTCATGCTTTACAGCAACTCCATCAAAATCGTCGGTTGTCTGATGATGCTGTTTGGCACCCACCCGCTGATGGCCTACGCCATCGTCGGCCTGGGGGCCGCCGCTTATTCCCCGGCCAAATACGGCATCCTCACCGAGCTGCTGCCGGCCTCCCAGCTGGTCAAGGCCAATGGCTGGATTGAAGGCCTGACCATTGCGTCCATCATTCTGGGGGTTTTGCTGGGCGGGCAACTGGTTGGCAATGCCATTTCGTCCTCACTCTTGTCTTTCGATTTGCCATTTATCACCACCAGCATCAACACCGCGCCTGAGGCCGCCATCTGCATACTGATCTTTGTTTATCTGCTTGCAGCCTGGTTCAACACCCGAATTCCTCATACCGGCGTTGAAATGCGCCCGATACCCAAGAACCCGGTGAGCCTCTTGCCCGATTTCTGGCGCTGCAACACCCTGCTCTGGAAAGACAAGCTGGGGCAAATTTCACTCTCCACCACGACCCTGTTCTGGGGTGTCAGCGGTAATCTGCGTTACATCGTGCTGGCCTGGGCCGCCGCCGCCTTGGGTTACAGCGTGACCGAAGCTTCTTCACTGGTTGGCGTTGTGGCCATTGGCACTGCCGTGGGTGCCGTGGTCGCCTCCATGCGCATGCGGCTGGAGGACGCCACCCGGGTGATGCCGCTGGGGATCGGCATGGGCTTGCTGGTCATTCTTCTCAATTTCATTGACAACGTCTGGCTGGCGGCACCGTTTCTGGTGTTGCTGGGCGGTCTGGGCGGATTTCTGGTGGTGCCCATGAACGCTTTGCTGCAGCACCGCGGGCATAACCTGATGGGTGCTGGCCGCTCGATAGCCGTGCAGAATTTCAACGAACAGGCCTGCATCTTGTTTCTTGGCGGCTTGTACAGCCTGTCAACGGGCATGGGCCTGTCAGCCTTTGGTGCCATCACGGCTTTCGGCGTGGTGGTGGCAGGTTTTATGTGGCTGATCAAGCGCTGGCACACAAGCAACTGCACTCACCACGCCGAAGAGGTTGAACGGCTGCTGACCATTGCACGCAGCGACCACGGCCACGGCTGAACTGCGCTATGGGTGGCGTGCTGCCGATTGCCGGACTGATCACGAACGCTTTGGTCTGGGGCTTGTCCTGGTGGCCCTTTCGTGAGCTCAGTCAGGCCGGGTTGCACCCCCTGTGGTCCACTTTTTTTATTTATGGCTTGTCTCTGGTTGGCCTTGTGCTGATCTGGCCGGCCTCCTGGCGCTTGATCGTGCGGTTCCCTATGCTTTTTCTGCTCGCACTTGCCGCCGGGCTGACCAATGTAGGCTTTAACTGGGCGGTGACCATCGGGGATGTGGTGCGGGTGGTGCTGCTGTTCTACCTCATGCCTGCCTGGGTGCTGATATTGGCATGGCCGCTGCTCGGGGAAAAGCCCAGCCCCTTGTCCCTGTTGCGTCTTGCCGTAGCTTTGGCAGGCGTTGTGATTGTGCTGAAAACACCCGAATCGCCTTGGCCCGTGCCGGTTGATCTGGCGGATTGGCTGGCATTGATGGGCGGGCTTTGCTTTGCGCTGACCAATATCCTGCTGCGCAAACTCAACCACACACCCGACCAGGGCCGTATGCTGGCCATGTTTGGTGGCGGGGCTTTGGTGCCTTTGATGGTTGCCCTGCTGCTCACAAAGTTCGGCAGCGTTCAGGCACCGCCTTCTTTCAACATGGATTGGGGAAGCATGGCGTTGCTCACCAGCCTGGCTTTTCTGGTGGGCAATATTTGTCTTCAATACGGCGCTGCTCGACTCAGCGCCAGCGCAACTTCCCTGATCATGTTGACCGAGCTGCTCTTTGCCAGTGGCTCTTCGGTGTTTATGGGCGCGGGCGAGTTGACGCTGCGCACCTTGTTCGGCGGCGCATTGATATTGCTAGCCGCCTTGTGGGCCAGCTGGCCCACACCCGTGAAACCGGCTTTTCCGCCAGCTCCCAGCAAACGCTAGGTAAGGGCTTGGTCGAGCAATTCAACCCAGTGCTTGACGGGCGTCGTAGTGCCACTTTGCAAGTGGGTAATACAGCCGACATTGGCAGACACAATCACCTCGGGTTGCAGCTGATCCAGATGGCCGAGCTTGCGGTCACGCAGCTGGTAAGCCAGGTCCGGATTGAGTACCGAGTAGGTACCCGCAGAACCACAGCACAAATTGGACTCGTTATTGCTGAGCTGAATGTTGAAGCCCAGCTCGCCCAGGTGTTGCTCCACCCCGCCCCTCAATTGCTGGCCGTGCTGCAAGGTACACGGCGGATGAAACGCCACCTGTGCTGCTTTGACGGCAACCTTGCCGCGCAATGACGCGGCGATCTCTGGTAGCCACTCGCTCAGGTCCTTGGTTAGCGCGCTGATGCGTTGGGCTCTGGCGGCATAGTCCGGCTCATCGTGGAGGATGTGTCCGTATTCCTTGACGGTGACACCACAGCCCGAGGCATTCATGATGATGGCTTCGACGCCTTGCTCGACGTAAGGCCACCAGGCGTCGATGTTGGCGCGCATGGCGACTTTGCCGCCTTCCTGGTCATTGAGGTGAAACTTGACCGCGCCGCAGCAGCCGGCTTTTGGCGCGATCAGGGTTTGCACGCCCACCGCATCAAGCACGCGGGCTGTGGCGCTGTTGATGTTGGGGAGCATGGCGGGTTGCACGCAGCCCGCCAGCATCAGCACCTTGCGGGCATGGGTGCGGGTCGGCCAGACACCGGCGTCCTGCACCGCCGGAACCTTGTTTTTGAGTGCTTGGGGCAGCAGGCCTCGCACCATCTGGCCCATCTTCATGGCCGGCGCAAATAGGGGGGAAGGCAAGCCCTCTTTCAGGGCCCAGCGCAGCGCGCTTTCGCCCAGGGGGCGGCTTACCTTGGCGTCGACCAGCTTGCGGCCAATGTCCACCAGATGACCGTAATCCACGCCCGAGGGACAGGTGGTCTCGCAATTACGGCAGGTCAGGCAACGGTCCAGATGCATCTGGGTCTTGCGTGTTGGCGTTTGCCCCTCAAGCACCTGCTTGATCAGATAAATCCGGCCACGCGGGCCGTCCAGCTCATCGCCCAGCAATTGGTAGGTCGGGCAGGTTGCCGTACAAAAACCGCAATGAACGCATTTACGCAAAATAGCCTCTGCGGCCTGTCCATCAGCTGTGTTTTTGTACTCGGGCGCGAGGTTGGTTTGCATGGAATAGTGTTCGCTCAGAAATTGGGGTATTAAAAATCGGGGTACATCCGGCCGGGATTGAAAATACCAGCGGGATCAAACTGCTTTTTGAGCTGACGGTGTATGCGGTCTAACGGCGAGGGCAAGGCAGAAAAAACGCCAGGGGCTTTGTTGGCGCAACGAAAAAGGGTGTTTTGGCCAGCTACAGGGGCCAAGGCCGCCCTGATTTCAGGACCTTGGGAATCAAGGACTTTGATCCAGCGCTGTGCACCGCCCCACTCAATCAGCGTAGACCCCAGATTCAGGGGTGGCGTCGTATCGGGAACGCTTAATCTCACCAGGCTTTCGTTTTCCTTGAGTACAAAGAAGGGTGCCGTCTGATCACGCAAACCACTCCACAAACGCTCCTCGTCTAACAGCGCCATCAGCTGGCCGCCCATGGCGACTTGGGCTGCTGCAACAGCGGCTTTGGCTCCCCGCAACCGAACCATCAGCGCACCCTCAAACCAGCAAGAGGCGTTGACCGGCAGAGGCAGGCCAGCCCAGCGATTCAACTGGGCCAGTGCTTGCGCCTCGTCCAGTTCAAAAAAGAGTGTGCATTGCGCCGGTGCGATCGGTAAAACCTTGAGAGACACTTGCACGATCAGTCCCAAAGTTCCCAGTGACCCGGCCATCAGTCGGGAAACGTCATAGCCGGCAACGTTTTTCATCACCTCACCGCCAAACTTCAACAGCTCTGCCCGGCCGTTGATCAGGGTCACGCCGAGCACGTAATCACGCACAGCACCGACGCTGGCGCGGGCCGGACCGTTCAGGCCGGCGGCCACCATACCTCCGCAAGTGGCCTGTGCGCCAGAGCCGCTGAAAGCAGGTGGCTCAAATGGCAAATACTGGCCTTGCTCGCGCAGCACAGACTCTAGATCTGCCAAAGGGGTTCCGCTGCGCACGGTCACCACCAACTCACTGGGTTGATAACTCACGATGCCGCCTAGTCCACGGGTATCGAGAATCTCGCCCTGCAAGCTTTGCCCGTAAAAGTCCTTGCTGCCGCCGCCACGAATTCTCAGCGGCGTATGGTCGTTGGCCGCAGCGCGAATGCGCTCGACGATGGGGTTCAGGTCGTTGTCCATGTGACTATGGTATCTGCTATTTGAGGGGCTTTGCTCCACAAGGTGGCGTGGCCAAAGCCGGTCCAATCAACCCAATGCAGCTGGTTAAAGCCGCCAAGCCGTACAAGGCAGGTCAAGAGCAGGGCATGTGGGCCAGCCGTGAAGCACGCGTAAAAAAGCCCGCTAGAGCCTGAGCTCTAGCGGGCTGAATAATCAAAGGAGATGATTAGCGGTTGTATGCAGTCTCGCCGTGTGAACTGATATCCAGGCCTTCACGCTCTTCTTCTTCGCTGACACGCAGACCAATGGTCAAGTCAACAATTTTGTAAGCAATGAACGACACCAGACCAGACCAGACAACCGTGATCAGCACAGCCTTGGTCTGTGTCCAGACCTGAGTGGCGATGGAGTAGTCAGCCGCTGAAATCATGCCGGCGGTAACCCAATCACCCACGGCGCTGGGGCCGCCTAGAGCCGGGGAGTTGAACACACCGGTCAGGATGGCACCCACAATGCCGCCGACGCCGTGCACGCCGAATACGTCCAAAGAGTCGTCAGCGCCCAGCATTTTCTTGAGAGCATTGACACCCCACAAACATGCAAAGCCAGCAACCAAGCCGATGATGAGTGCACCACCGATGCCCACATTACCAGCAGCAGGCGTGATGGCCACCAGACCGGCAACGGCACCAGAGGCTGCGCCCAACATCGACGCTTTGCCGCGCATCAGCGCTTCGCCCAAGCACCAGGCCAAAACAGCCGCAGCAGTTGCACCAAAGGTGTTGATGAAGGCCAGAGCAGCGAATCCGTTGGCTTCGAGCGCAGAACCAGCGTTGAAACCAAACCAGCCCACCCACAGGAGGGAAGCGCCAACCATGGTCATGGTCAGGCTGTGTGGAGCCATGGCTTCTTTGCCGTAACCAATACGCTTGCCAACCATGTAGGCACCCACCAAACCAGCCATAGCGGCATTGATGTGAACGACCGTGCCGCCGGCAAAGTCAAGCGCACCCATCTGCCAGATGTAACCGGCCTTGGCATTCATGGCATCCACCACTTCTTTGCTTGCATAGGCGTCAGGGCCCATCCAGAACCACACCATGTGCGCAATGGGGGTATAGCTGAAAGTGAACCACAAAACCATGAACATCAGTACAGCCGAGAATTTCATGCGCTCAGCAAAAGCTCCGACGATCAGGGCACAGGTGATGCCGGCAAAGGTCGCCTGGAAAGCTGCAAATACGATTTCAGGAATGTAGACGCCTTTGGAGAACGTGGCGGCGTTGGCAAATGTGCCCGCCGCGTTATCCCAGACACCACCCATAAAGAGCCGGTCAAAACCACCGATGAACGCATTACCTTCTGTAAACGCCAGGCTGTAGCCATAAATAAACCAGAGTACAACGATGAGCGAGAAAGTCACCATGACCTGCATCAGGACCGACAGCATGTTTTTGCTTCGGACCAGGCCGCCGTAGAACAGGGCCAAGCCGGGGACGGTCATCAAAATAACCAGCAGGGTAGCAACCATCATCCAGGCGGTATCCCCTTTGTTGGGAACCGGCACCGGTGCAGCTTCAGCCGGGGCTTCAGGTGCAGCGGGTGCGGCTGCAGCAGCGGCAGGAGCGGCAGCCGCAGGCTTTGCTTCAGCCGCTTTGGCTTCAGCGGGGGCAGTAACTGCGGGAGCTGCTGCGGGAGTTTGAGCCCAAACGGCGGTTGTACCAGCCAGAAGGGTCAGGCCAAGTGCCAATGAGGCAAGTAGTTTTTTCATATTGTTCTCTCTTCAAAGGGCTTCTTTACCGGTTTCACCAGTACGGATACGGACAACCTGTTCAAGGTTATAAACAAAGATCTTTCCGTCGCCAATCTTGCCGGTACGGGCTCCGCCCTCCACCGCCTCAATCACGCGATCCACCAGTTCATCAGAGACGGCCGCCTCAATCTTGACCTTGGGCAGAAAGTCGACAACGTACTCTGCACCCCGGTAAAGTTCTGTATGGCCCTTCTGGCGACCAAAGCCTTTGACTTCAGTCACCGTGATGCCCTGAACGCCGATGGCGGACAAGGCTTCACGAACTTCGTCAAGCTTGAAGGGTTTGATGATGGCTGTGACAAGTTTCATGTGATTTCCTCTTTTGAACGATTGGATCGCTTGAGATTAGAAGTTGTATTTCAGACCCAGAACTACAGTGTTGCCGCCAAGATAGCGGCTTGGGTTTGAAGACAAGTTATTGGTAGTGTAAAAGCTCTTCTTTGCGTCTGTTGAAATAGCCGCCAAGGAAACAACCATGCCCTTGCCGAAATCTTTCGCAAGAGTCAACGAGTAATCACTGTAGTTTGCATCGTTATTAGGCACGCCGACTCCTGAAGGAATCGTCTGCATCCCGAAATGCGGAACCAAAGAAAAACCTTTACCCAAATCAAATGTGGCTGACAGATCAACATAACGGCTAGCGTTTGTCCCTACGTTACCCAGGAAGTCACCAATACTCTGGAACATTTTCAAGCTTGCCACACCATACGTCAGGCCTGCATAAACCTCGGTGGTATCGGCTTTTGAATAGGCACCAGCTGGAGCAAACGCGCTTGCAGCACCAGAGTTGTTACCGGGGTACTGGTAAGTGATGAATCCAACGTCGTATCCCAAGCCCGGTGCAATGTCGCCTTTGTGACCGCCGTAAAAGTCAACTTCATAGTCTCCTTTTGTGGCTCCGTTAACTTCCTTGATCCATGTGACGTTGGATGCAGCCCAAACGCCAAGGTAAATGCCGTTTTTGTGTACAAAGTCCACGCCACCCTGATAAGACGGACGGCCACCGCTCTGCTCAATACCACGGAAACGGTAGTCAGTAACCGCGCCAACGTTGTAGCTCAAGGTGTAGTTGGGTGTCGCTGGCTTTGCTTGCGCAAAAGCCGTCACACTTGCGATCATAGAGATGGAGGCAAGGACAGTTTTGATTTTGAAATTCATGAATCACTCCAGAGGTTAAAAATAGACAGTTTCATAAAGCACGGATCGTGCCAATGAAGATTTTGTTGATTTTTCCCCAAGTCGAAAACCCACTCCAAAAACAACTGTAGAATAACTGTACATAAATACAGTTTGCACCGATTTTGTGCGCCAAAGCTTCGTTTGGTCTAGTGAAATGCACTAATTAAGGGAGTGTCATGAGTCTGTCTTGCCTTCAAAGCCGTGCTCTTTTAGGGCTCGAAGCACCTACAGTTACGGTGGAAGTGCACCTTGCCAATGGCTTGCCCAGCTTTACGCTGGTGGGTCTGGCTGATATTGAGGTGAAAGAGGCTCGTGAGCGGGTGCGCTCTGCCATTCAGAACTCGGGGCTGGAGTTTCCAAACAACAAACGCATTACCGTCAATTTGGCACCGGCGGACCTTCCTAAAGACTCAGGCCGGTTTGATCTGCCGATTGCGCTGGGCATTCTGGCCGCCAGTGGCCAAATTGACGCCAGCCGGCTGGCGGGGCATGAGTTTGCTGGCGAGCTTTCTTTGTCCGGCGAGTTGCGGCCGGTTCGTGGCGCCCTGGCAGTTGCCCTGGCTTTACAAGCGCTGACTGTGGCACCCAAGCTGGTATTGCCCCCGGGCAATGCCGAAGAAGCCGCCCTGGTCCCCGGCACCTGCGTTTACCGGGCCCGGCATTTACTGAACGTGGTCCAACAATTCCTTCCCGCCGACAACAACTCACCCACAGCGGGTACTCACACCGACTGGGCCCGAGTTGAAGCACAGCCAAGGCAAAACGGCGTTGCCGGCCTGGATCTGGCTGACGTGAAGGGGCAGCTCGGGGCCAAACGCGCGCTTGAAATTGCGGCAGCCGGTGGGCACAGTCTGCTTCTTTGTGGGTCGCCCGGTTCAGGCAAATCCATGCTGGCGCATCGCTTCTCAGGGCTCCTGCCGGACATGAGTACGCAGGAAGCCCTGCAAAGCGCAGCCATTGCCAGCCTGGCCGGGCGCTTTTCGATGGCGCAGTGGGGCTTGCGACCCACTTGCAGCCCGCACCACTCGGCCAGCGCAGTGGCTCTGGTTGGTGGGGGCTCACCACCTCGGCCCGGGGAAATCTCACTGGCACACCATGGGGTGCTTTTTCTTGATGAGCTGCCGGAGTTTCCGCGCAGCGCCCTGGAGGCCCTGAGAGAGCCTCTGGAAGCAGGCACCATCACCATCTCCCGCGCCGCCCGGCGTGCAGAGTTTCCAGCACGGTTTCAATTGATAGCCGCCATGAATCCGTGCCCCTGCGGTTATCTGGGTTCGACCTTGCGGGCCTGCCGCTGCACACCGGATCAGGTGGCGCGTTATCAGGGTCGGCTCAGCGGGCCCTTGCTGGACCGTATTGACCTGCATGTGCAGGTTGGTGCTTTGCCACCCTCGGAACTGCTGACTGCCTCCAACGGCGAGCCCAGCGCAATCATTCGGCAGCGCAGTCAGGAAGCCCGCAAGCGCGCTTTAGCCCGCCAGGGCAAAGCCAACCAGGCGCTGGAAGGCAAAGACCTGGAAACGCACAGCTACCTGGATGAGGACGCCAGAAAATTCCTGAACAAAGCGGCCACCCGGCTGGGTTGGTCGGCCCGCGGAACGCACCGCACGATTAAAGTCGCCCGAACCATTGCTGACTTGGCGGGCTCAACTCAAACCAGTTTGACGCATGTGGCTGAAGCCCTGCAATACCGACGACAAGGCACGGCCTGAAGGTAATCACTCGGCTCTCACTCAAGATGCATCAAGTCATCGCGCCGCTTCAGGGCCACCGACAGCAACAGGCCAAGAACCAACATCACCCCGGCGCCCAGAACAATCACCTGAGCCGAGCCCAACCGCTCAACCAGTGCGGCTGCCAGCAAAACACCCACCGACTGACCCATAAACAGGAATGCTGCGAAAAGCGATACCGCCGTCCCTCGGGCGGCTGGGGCCATTTGGGTTGCATTGGCCTGCATGGTGTTATGAAACATAAAAAAACCAAAACCGCCAAGCAGGCTGGCCGGCAAGGCCAGTAACCATTGCGACGTGTAGGCCAGCAAGGCACTTGACACCATCAACAACAGGGTGCCCAACATGGCAAGACCACGCTCCCCCAGAAGCGGGATGAGCCGGCTGGCCAAGGCCATATAGAACATTCCACCTATACCAAACAGGGCCACTGTTGCACCTGAACTGGTCAAGGACAAATTCAATTCATGGTGGAGATGGGAGGCCCAGATTGCCAGAACGCCAAACCCGGCTGCGCCTTCAATGAAAGCCACTGCCAGGATAACCCGGGACCAACGTCCGGTAATGATGATCAGCGCCTGGGCTGCAAAACCGGGTCGGACCACTGGCTGGGTAAATTCATCAACGACGGGACGGGCTTGCTGACGCCGCAAGTCCGCATAAAGGAGAGCGCCAACCCCGGCGAAAAGCAGCGTCATAAAAACAAAAGCCCAGCGCCAGCCCAAAATGTCGGTCAGCAAACCGCCTGCCAACTGGCCACTGGTGATGCCAAGTGTGGTGCCCACACCCACGCGCGCCAAGGTGGCTTGCCTGTGCTCGTAGTCCACGTTGTCGCCGATCCAGGCTAAAGACATCGGGATGATGGCCGCGGCTGAAAGCGCAACCAGCATGCGTGCGGCAACCAGCATGTCCAGCGATTGCGAAAAAACAGCCAATAAACCGCCAAGGCAACTGGTCAGTGTGCCCCAGGTCAAAACACGGAATTTTCCCAGTCGATCTCCCAGCGGCCCATACAACAGCTGGGAAAGACCATAAACAACTGCAAATAGCGAAACCACTTGTGCAGCCTGAGCCAGGCTGACTGAGAAAACACGCGAGAGCTCTGGCAACATGGCATCGCAAAGACGCTGCGCAGCCATGCTGGCAAAGGTGGCGAAGGACAACAACAAAATGGAACGTTGTGTTCCTGCTTTCGGGTTGTCAGAACCCTTACTCATGAAGGCATCGGCCCGGGCTTACAAATTAGGAGCGAGCAGACGCTCCAGGGATCTCTGATCCATGCTGCGTCGCTTGGCCAGGTCTTTGACCTGGTCCTCTGCGACCTTGCCAACATTGAAATACATGCTTTGCGGATGGGCGAGGTAAAAACCGCTGACACTGGCTGCTGGCAACATGGCCAGACTTTCTGTCAGGCCCATGCCGATCTCGGCGCACTGGAGCAGCTCAAACATGTCCTTTTTGACGCTATGGTCCGGGCAGGCCGGGTAACCCGGTGCAGGACGTATGCCCTGGTACTTTTCAGCGATCAATTCTTCAGGGGTCAGATTTTCCTGAGCAGCGTAACCCCACAGATCGGTACGAATACGGTGATGCAAACATTCTGCGAAGGCTTCGGCCAGTCGGTCTGCAAGCGCCTTGAACATGATGGCGGAGTAATCATCATGGTCGTCCATGAAGTTTTTCTCCTTCTTTTCCACGCCAATGCCGGCTGTAACAGCAAAAACACCGACGTAGTCGCGCAGGCCCGTTAGCTTCCCGGATTGATCGTACCGGGGGGCTACAAAATCAGCCAGGCAACGGCTGGGTCGCAGTACGGTTTTTCCATCGCCCGCAGTGAACTGCTGTTTTTCAGTTTGCTGGCGCAAACCATACCAGGTTAGTGCAACTTCGGTGCGGCTTTCATCCGTATACAGCGCGATGTCGTCCTCGTTCACCCGGTTGGCGGGGTACAAGCCAACCACCGCATTGGCTGTGATCCAACGGCCTTCAATCAGGCGCTTGAGCATGCGCTGGCCGTCGGCATAAACGCGGACGGCCTCGGTACCGACCACGTCATCCCTCAGTATTTCCGGGAATGGCCCGGCCAGGTCCCAGGTCTGGAAAAACGGCCCCCAGTCTATGAAGCGAGCCAACTCGGCCAGGTCAAAGTTTTTAAAAACCCGCCGTCCGATGAACTTGGGCCTGGTCGGCGTGTAGGGGCTGACGCCAGCCCATGCCATGCCAGGCCCGGTGGGTTGCCATTTGTTGGCGCGCGCCTTGGCAAGCGGCCACAGGGGGGTTTGCTTTTTGTTGGCATGTTGCTCACGCACACGGTCGTAATCGGCATTGATGTCATCGATGTATTTGGCAGCCTGATCCGACAGCAAGCCCTGGGCCACGCTCACACTGCGGGAGGCATCCGGCACATACACCACAGGACCCTCATAGTGCGGTGCAATTTTTACCGCGGTGTGAACACGGCTGGTAGTGGCGCCCCCAATGAGCAAAGGAATTTTTCGGATCCGAAAATGATCATCTTTCTGCATCTCTGCAGCCACATACTGCATCTCTTCCAGACTGGGCGTAATCAGCCCGGACAAGCCCACGATGTCAGCGCCCTCTACTTTGGCGCGCGCCAGAATTTCATGGCAAGGCACCATCACGCCCATGTTGACAACCTCAAAGTTGTTGCATTGCAGAACCACCGTGACGATGTTTTTGCCAATGTCATGCACGTCGCCCTTGACGGTGGCAATCACGATCTTGCCTTTGGCCTTGACCTCTTCACCAGCCTGCTCTTGCAAGCGCTTTTCTTCTTCGATATACGGAATCAGGTGCGCTACCGCCTGCTTCATCACACGGGCGCTTTTCACCACCTGGGGCAAAAACATCTTGCCTTGGCCGAACAGGTCACCCACGATGTTCATCCCGTCCATCAAGGGGCCTTCAATCACATGCAGCGGCCGTCCGCCTCCAGCCAGCACCTCCTGGTAGGCCTCTTCAGTGTCCTGCGTAATAAAGTCGGTAATGCCATGCACCAGCGCGTGGCTCAGGCGCTGTGCTACGGTGGCAGGCACGTCGGCCGTGCCGCGCCAGTCTAGGCGGCGACTCTCATCCTTGGCCGCTCCTTTGGCGTTTTCGGCAATCTCCACCAGACGCTCTCCGGCATCCGCACGCCGGTTCAACACCACATCTTCCACCCGCTCACGCAAGTCGGGCTCCAGATCGTCGTACACGCCCACCATGCCGGCGTTGACGATGCCCATGTCCATGCCAGCCTGAATCGCGTGGTACAGAAAAACGGTGTGGATCGCCTCACGAACAGGGTCATTACCCCTGAATGAGAAGCTCACATTGCTGACCCCGCCCGAGACTTTGGCTCCGGGCAGGTTCTGCTTGATCCAGCGGGTGGCTTCTATGAAGTCCACCGCGTAGTTGTTGTGCTCGTCGATCCCGGTGGCAATCGCAAAGATATTCGGGTCGAAAATAATGTCTTCAGGCGGGAAGTCCACCTCATCAACCAGGATGCGGTAGGCCCGTTCGCAGATTTCAATCTTGCGCGCATAGGTATCGGCCTGGCCCTTTTCATCGAACGCCATGACCACTGCTGCAGCCCCGTAACGACGCACCAGCCTGGCCTGCTGCTTGAACTGCGACACACCCTCTTTCATGCTGATGGAGTTCACGATACCCTTGCCCTGAACGCAGCGAAGACCGGCCTCGATCACACTCCATTTGCTGGAGTCAATCATCACGGGAACCCTTGATATGTCTGGCTCTGACGCTATCAAATTCAAGAATCTCACCATGGCAGCCTGGCTGTCGAGCATGGCCTCGTCCATGTTGATGTCAATGATCTGGGCACCGTTTTCAACCTGCTGGCGCGCAACGGCCAGTGCCTCTTCAAACTGACCGTTGAGGATCATGCGGGCAAACGCTTTGGAACCGGTGACATTGGTTCGCTCGCCAATATTGACGAACAGGCTGCCCTCGCCAATGCGAACCGGCTCCAGGCCGGACAACATCATCGTGGCTACTTCAATTTGACTCATGATTCACTCACCTGGTTCAGGGGTTCAGGTGAGCGTCGTTGCAAAAGAATAAGTCCAAGCCTGACCCGTCTGGACTGAAAAGCCGGCTGGGTGCAACGCTCCTTGGAAGACTGCTGATTCTAGTGGAATCAGGTTCAAATTGACATTCAGTTGGATATCGCGAATTTGAGGCGCAATCAGCCGACACGGTCTCGCGCTGACTCCGGCAGCCCGAATGCCAAGTCAAAAGCCTAGCATCCGGCACACACAGCGGCGCCAGCCACGCAAGGCCGCCACTGCGCTCAGGCCGCTTCGCGGTAGAAAACCCCGCTGTGCAGCACGCGCGTGGCCAGGGGTTTTACTGCCTCGCCAATGGCGTGAATATGCTCTGGCGTCGTGCCGCAACACCCGCCCACAATATTGACCAGTCCCTCAGCTGCAAACTCGTGCAGCAGACGACTGGTAACGTCCGGTGTCTCGTCAAAACCGGTGTCGCTCATTGGGTTGGGCAGCCCGGCATTGGGATAGCAGCTGATAAAGGTGTCGGGTGCCACGCGGGCCAGTTCCTGAATGTAGGGTCGCATCAAGGCCGCACCCAGAGCGCAGTTCAGGCCCACGGCCAGGGGCTGGGAATGGCGCACGCTGTACCAGAAGGCGGTAACCGTCTGGCCGCTCAGGATGCGTCCTGAGGCGTCGGTCACGGTGCCGCTGATGATCAGCGGCAAGCGTTCTCCACTGGCTTCAAAAAACTCGTCTATGGCGAACAAGGCTGCCTTGGCATTGAGCGTGTCAAAGATGGTTTCCACCAGCAGCACATCTGCCCCGCCTTCCACCAGCGCCTGCACCTGTTCGTAGTAGGCAAAGCGCAACTCTTCAAAGCTGATGTTGCGCGCACCCGGGTCATTCACATCGGGGCTGATGCTGGCGGTTTTAGGCGTCGGGCCCAGAGCGCCAACCACAAAACGCGGCTTGTCCGGCGTGGAGAACTTGTCACAGGCGGCCCGGGCCAACTGGGCGGAGACCAGATTCATCTCACGCGCCAGGTCTGCCATGTCGTAGTCGGCCTGGGCCACGGTGGTGGCGCCAAAGGTGTTGGTCTCGATCAAATCGGCACCAGCGGCCAGATAAGCCTCATGAATGTCCTGAATCACTTGCGGGCGCGTCAGGGCCAGCAGCTCGTTGTTGCCTTTGACGTCTTTGTGAAAGTCCTTGAAGCGCTCGCCCCGGTACTGGGCTTCAGTCAACTTGAAGCGCTGAATCATGGTGCCCATGGCACCGTCAAGTATGGCAATGCGTTGGCTCAGGATATCCGGCAGGGCTTGGGCGCGGGTGTAGTGGACAGGCTTCATGGTGCCCCGATTGTAAAACCGAGACAATAGCGGGCATGAAACACCTCACACCCAAAGAAACTTGGGCCTTGCTACAAGACCAGCCGGACGCCCTGTTTGTGGACGTGCGTATGGAGATCGAATCCCTCTACGTGGGCCGTCCGCCCGGCGTCATCATGATTGCCTGGTACGAATACCCAGACCTGACGCCCGACCCGGCGGGTTTTGTGGCTGCGGTCGACAGGGAGGCCAATGGCGATAAATCGCGTACCGTGGTGCTGCTGTGCCGCAGCGGCAAGCGAACGCTGGATGCTGGAGCCAGTCTCCAAGCGGCCGGATTTACCAACGTGGTCAATGTCCTGCATGGCTTTGAGGGCGATCTGGACGACAACTTCCACCGCTCCACCGTCAATGGCTGGCGTCATGACGGTTTGCCATGGGAGCAAATGTGACCAATTACAGCCTAGGCCCATATCCGGCGTGCACTCTCAGCTATAGATTAAATAGCATTGATCTTGTCTGTTGAACACATTCTGAGCGAAGTTTTCGGCTACGGAGCGTTTCGGGGGCCGCAAAAATCCATCGTTGACTGCGTGGTGGCCGGCGGCGACGCCCTGGTTTTGATGCCCACCGGAGGTGGCAAATCCTTGTGTTACCAGATCCCGGCTATTGCACGGCAAAGGGCCGGACATGGCACGGCCATTGTGGTTTCTCCGCTGATTGCCCTGATGCATGACCAGGTCGGAGCCTTGTTTGAAGCCGGTGTTCCGGCTGCTTTTCTCAACTCAAGCCTGTCCGGCGAAGCCGCCTCAGCAACAGAAAAAAGGCTGTTGCGCGGAGAACTGACCTTGTTGTACGCCGCCCCCGAGCGGGTTACCACGCCACGTTTTCTGGCCTTGCTGGATGCCTTGCATGCACGCGGGCATTTAAGCCTGTTTGCCATTGACGAGGCCCACTGCGTGAGCCAATGGGGTCACGACTTCCGCCCTGAGTACCGGGCCTTGACGGTGCTGCATGAGCACTTTCCCGGGGTGCCACGCATTGCCCTGACAGCCACCGCCGATGAACTGACCCGGGCAGACATTCTCGATCGCCTGCAACTCCAGCAGGCTCGCCAGTTCGCCAGCAGTTTTGACCGGCCCAACATCCGCTACAGCATCGTTGAAAAGAAGGATGCAACCCAGCAGCTGCTGCGCTTTATTCAGCGCCAGCACCTGGGCGAGGCGGGCATAGTCTATTGCCAGTCACGCAAAAAGGTTGAGGATACGGCGCAGACACTTTGTGCCCAAGGCATTAATGCCTTGCCCTACCACGCTGGTCTGGACGCTGCGGTACGGCAAAACCACCAAGACCGTTTTTTGCGTGAAGAAGGGCTGGTCATGGTTGCCACCATTGCTTTCGGCATGGGCATTGACAAGCCCGATGTCCGCTTTGTCGCCCACCTGGACATGCCCAAAAACATCGAAGGCTACTACCAGGAAACCGGACGAGCCGGCCGGGATGGCCAACCCGCCGATGCCTGGATGACGTATGGCCTGCAAGATGTGGTGAACCAGCGCCGCATGATCGACGAGAGCCCGGCGGCAGAAGCCTTCAAGCAGGTGATGCGCGGCAAGCTCGACGCCTTGCTCTCCATGGCCGAAGGAACCGATTGTCGGCGCGTGCGTTTGCTGGGCTATTTTGGAGAAATTTACAAACCTGCCCTCTCCCCAGCTTCGACTGGCAGCACGGATGATGCCCCGGACCTGGGCACGGGGTGTGGAAATTGCGACAACTGCCTGCATCCCCCGCAGGTCTGGGACGGCACCGATGCCGCACGCAAGTTACTCAGCTGTATCTACCGTGTGCAACAGTCCAGCGGGATCAGCTTTGGTGCCGGTCACATCATGGATATCGTCAGAGGGAAAAAAACCGACAAGGTTCAGCAGTTTGGCCATGACACCCTGAGTACTTTCGGTGTCGGCGCTGATCTCAGCGAAACCCAGTTGCGCTCGGTGCTGCGCCAGCTCATCGCCATTGGCGCTTTGGCCGTGGATGGTCAGGCCTTCAACACACTGCAGTTGACCGATGGCTCCAGGGCCGTCCTCAAGGGCGAGGTCGGAGTTCGGCTGCGGCAATCCGACCCTGCGGCGTTGGAGCGAAAAGCCAAGCGCGCGCCTGCTGCGAAACCTGATCTCGAACCCTTAGACGCCATGGCGCAAGCGCGTTTTGGAGCGCTCAAGGCTTGGCGGGCTGAAGTGGCACGGTCGCACAATTTGCCGGCCTATGTGATTTTTCACGATGCAACCTTGTCGGCCATCGCTCAAAAGGCGCCTCGCAACCTGACTGATTTGCAGGGTATCAGCGGTATTGGCGTGAAAAAGCTGGAGGCTTACGCGGACGAAGTCTTGCGGGTGGTGGCGCTTTGAGGGCGAAAACAGCCCTCGTAAGACATGGCCGCACCGGTCATGGTGTTCTGCAGGCGGGCAATGGCCCGACGGTGGCGATAACCGGTGGCGGCATCTTCCAGATACTGGCGGTGGTATTGAATGCGTGACTGCAACTTGGAGCGGCAGGCGTCTAGAACCCCGGCAAAGTTCAGGGCAATATAGGCAATGTGGTCAGCATGGGTTTGACGGAATTCACTGGCCCACTGGTCAAACAGTTGCCATTTGTACGTGCCCTTTTCCGGGATACTGATCAGGTCTTTTCGCATTTATGGGTCCTTGGATTCTTATGCAGGGGTGTCTTCAAAAATTCATACCTGCCTGTACCTATCACGCGCACCCCTGCCGGTCCGTTGACACAAAAATCGATTTTTTCCAAAAATGTAAACTATTGTCCTTGTCACTTTTGAGAGATTCATCATGTCCGACCCCAAACTGCAAGACAAGGGCCAGCCGGTTGACCCGATTGAGAGCATCGTTCCCTATATTCCCATTGTGTTGCCGGTAGCCGGGGGGGTAATGATCTTCTTAATCGCTTTCATCGCGGTTTTCATGGCCTGAAACGAACAACAACAGGAGACAAGCCATGAACGCACCCGCCATGCAAGGCCTGAACCTTCAGGCTCCCAGCTACGTGAAGAATCCCAAGCTGCTAGCCTGGGTTGCCGATGTCGTCGCCCTATGCAAACCCAAACAGATTGTTTGGTGTGATGGCAGCGACGAGGAATACAAGCGACTGTGCGACGTTCTGGTCAAGGCTGGGACGTTTATCAAACTCAACGAGACCAAGCGCCCCAACAGTTATTTGGCCTTGTCCGATCCGAGTGACGTTGCACGGGTCGAGGACCGGACCTTCATTTGCTCACAGACCAAAGAAGAGGCCGGCCCAACCAATAACTGGATCGACCCCAAAGAGATGCGCGCCCTGATGCAAACCGGTAAACCCGATGGCAAAGGTGGCAAAGAAAAGGCCCTTTTTGACGGCTGCATGGCAGGCCGCACCCTGTATGTGGTGCCCTTCTCCATGGGGCCGCTGGGTTCCCCGATTGCCCATATCGGCATTGAGCTCTCTGACAGCCCCTACGTGGCCGTCAACATGAAACTCATGACCCGCATGGGCAAGGCCGTTTACGACGTGCTGGGTGTCAATGGCGATTTTGTGCCCTGCATACACACAGTGGGGGGCGCCGCTGGCCGAGGGCCAGGCCGACGTCAAGTGGCCCAGCAACAAAACCAAATACATCGTCCATTACCCCGAAACGCGCGAAATCTGGAGTTACGGCTCAGGTTATGGCGGCAACGCCCTGCTGGGTAAAAAGTGTTTTGCATTGCGCATTGCCTCCATCATGGGACGCGCTGCTGCGCAAGGCCCAACGGGCAGCCCGGGCTGGCTGGCCGAACACATGCTGATCCTGGGCGTAACTTCTCCTGCGGGCAAAAAGTACCATATTGCGGCGGCTTTCCCCAGCGCCTGCGGCAAAACCAATTTCGCCATGCTGGTTCCTCCTGCCGGTTTCGACGGTTGGAAGGTCACCACGCTGGGCGACGATATTGCCTGGATCAAACCAGGTTCCGACGGACGCTTGTACGCCATCAATCCTGAAGCCGGTTACTTTGGTGTGGCACCTGGTACCAATGCACTGACCAATCCGAACTGCATGGCCAGCCTCACACATGACGTGATTTTTACCAACGTAGCGCTCACCGAAGACGGCGATGTGTGGTGGGAAGGCATGGGCCCTGCGCCCGCGCGGGCCACCGACTGGCAAGGCAAGCCCTGGACTCCGGAAATTGCCAAGCAGACGGGGGCCAAAGCGGCCCATGCCAATGCGCGATTCACCGTGCCGGCCACCAACAACCCGGTGCTGGATCCGGCCTGGGACGACCCAGCCGGCGTTGCGATCGACGCCTTTATCTTCGGCGGACGCCGTTCCAACACCGTCCCCCTGGTGACCGAAGCTCGCAACTGGGTTGAAGGTGTTTACATGGCTGCCACCATGGGCTCAGAAACCACCGCTGCCATCGTTGGTCAGGAAGGCGTGGTTCGCCGCGACCCGTTTGCCATGCTGCCTTTCACAGGCTACAACATGAGTGACTATTTCCAGCACTGGCTCAACCTGGGCGAAAAGATTGCAGCTACCGGCGCGGTTTCTCCACGTTTCTTTACCACCAACTGGTTCCGCAAAGGGGATGACGGGCAGTTTGTCTGGCCCGGTTACGGCGAGAACATGCGTGTACTGAAATGGATGATTGACCGACTTGAAGGCAATGTTCAGGGCCAGGACCATGTGTTCGGCGTCAGTCCCAAGTTCGACGAAGTCACCTGGACCGGACTGGATTTCAATCTGGCGCAATTCAAAGCGGTGACCCACATCGACGTTGATGAATGGACGCGTGAACTGGCTTTACATGATGCCCTGTTTGAACAGTTGGCGCACAACTTGCCACAGGAATTGCGACAGGTCAAAGCCCTGATTGAGCAGCGTCTCACGGCCTGAGGCTTAACCAAACAAAAAAACCCGGCCCTGATCTGTTTCAGGGGCCGGGTTTTTTATTGTGTGGTTGCGTTACTCTCCCAGCTGGGTAGCACGCGACTGTGCGGCTCCAATCTCGGCCATGATCCGGGGATCTTGCCGAGCCAGCGCCATCAATCTCGCATCGGCCCGACCCTTGGCAATTCTGTGGGACCATGCATTCAGTCTGGCCATAACGCGCTTTGAGCTCTGCTTGGCGGTGTCGGCCAGGAGGGCCAATGCACAGAATCCAACCAACCAGAGCGCAATCCATGCAGTCAGCAGGTGTCCGTCAGCCCACGTGTCGATCAACTGGTCTGCCACCACCACCAACGCAGAAACCATCGCTGCCAACATCAGGGTGGCAAGGCTGCGCGAACCATCAAAGTTTCTGCGGATCTGCCCGGCGCTTGCCAAGACTGCCTCGAAGCGTGCAACGCCGGGGTGTGATTCTGGGGTTTCAGTGTGAACAAAGCTGGCCATGGTCTGACTCCTCAAAGGGTTTTGCAGATCAAGATCGATCCGCACAGACATATTAGGGTTAACACCAGTATGATTCAACTTTATATTGATGATGGAACCCATTCGCGCTAGTGATGGACGGATACCACCATGACTGACTTGAACTTTCTAACACTGGATTTGAACCTGCTACGCGTCTTCCATGAAGTCATGAGCGAGCAGAGCTTGACCCGTGCGGCAAAAAATCTGTCAATTACCCAACCGGCCGTCAGCAACGCCCTGCGGCGTTTGCGAGACACCTTAGGGGATGATTTGGTACGCCGCAACGGAACCCAACTGGAGCCCACACCTCTGGCTTCAACCCTCTGGCCGGTGGTTCGCGAAGCCCTGCGTCAGTTGCAGGATTGCCTGATACCACCGCAGTTTGCGCCCGCGCAGGCAAAAGACACCTTTGTTCTGGCGATGGCCGATGCCACAGCCGCAGAACTGATGCCTGGCTTGGTTCAGGTGCTTGAGCAGCAATCTCCCGGTGTATCGATTCGGGTCATTCCCCTGACCACCCGCGATCCGCGTCGCTTGCTGGAAGAAGGCCGCGCTGACCTTGCGATTGGTTTTTTCCCCGCCGTCCTGGCCAGCCTGACTGCCAACGCGCAGGCTGGTCAGGCGGCAGCATTTTCGCGCGAACGGCTGTACCAAAGCGACTATGTCTGCGTCATGCGATGCGAGCACCCGCTTTCCACGCAGGCTTTGACTTTAGACGCTTTTTGCCAGGCCCGTCACATGCTGGTGAGCTTTTCCGGACGCCCCTATGGCTTTATTGACGAAGCCCTGGAAGCCGTGGGCCGCACACGCCAGATTGTTCTTACGGTGAACCAGTTTTTTACAGCGGGCCAGGTCGTTGCCGGCTCAAATCTGCTGACCGTTTTGCCGCGTCACTTTGTCGGGGTCACGGGGATTGCCGACCAATTGGTTCTGCGCGAGTTGCCCTTGAGCGTTCCAGCCGTGCATGTTGACGCCCTCTGGCACCGGCGGCTGCATCACAGCGCCGCACATAAGTGGCTGCGCGGCGTATTGTCCAGAATTGCCAGCCAGGCACACCCCGCGTCTGTGAACACATGAACATCCAGCTCCTGTCCGACCTTCATCTTGAGGCTCACCCGCACTTTGTGCCAAAGCCGGCACCGCAGGCTGATGTTCTTGTTCTGGCAGGCGATATCGGCTCCTACCAACAAGGCTCGGGGCTCACCGACACCGACTTTGGCCTGGCGAGGTTTTCCCCCTTGCACGGCTGGCCCACCCCCGTCATCTTTGTGCCCGGCAACCATGAATACGACGGGCAGGACTTCGATCAGGCACACCTGAGACTGCAGGAGGTGTGCCATCGCCTGGGAATTCACTGGCTGGAGCGCCAAGTCCTGGTGCTGGCAGAGCCAGATAGGGGGCATGGCAGTGCAGCAGTTCGCTTCATTGGCACCACGCTGTGGACCGACTTTGACGCATTGACGCCGTTGGCCACTGCCCGGTCAGACACGGCCCAAGAGAACCTGCTGGCCGCAACGCTGAAATCTCGCGACAAGGCGTTTCGTGCGGCCAACTATTACTTGCGCAAGGCGCTCATATCGCGCAACGGTGCGCCCATGCTCGCGCAGGAGATACGCGAACAGTCTTTGGTGTGCCAGCAATGGCTGCGCGAAACGCTGGCCAGGCCATTTGACGGTGAAACGGTGGTTGTGACCCACTTTGCACCCAGCCTGAGAAGCGCTGACCCCCGGTATGGGCATACCCCTGGAACAGCGGGCTTTTGCAACGCCCTCGATGATTTACTCCCCGCTGCGAGTCGATGGCTGCACGGCCATCTGCACTGTCCAAGCGATTACACTCATGGCGGCTGTCGGGTGGTGGCCAACCCCTTGGGCTATTCCCGCAAGAACGAACAAGCCCACTTTAATCCGACCCTGTGCCTGAGTCTTGAGGGCTCACACAAGAACAACAAAAACAGCAGCACTTGACACGGATCAATACACCGGGCCGTATTCTGGATAAACTGGCTCTGCTAAACGATACATTTGACCAACAAGGAAAGACCATGAAAATTTTACTGGCTGTCGATGGCAGTGCCTACACCAAAAAAATGCTGGCTTACCTGGCCACGCACGATGATTTGTTCACCCATGCCAATGACTACGTCCTCTTCACAGCCCAGCCGGCTCTGACACCCAACGTGCGGGCCGCCGTTGGAAAAGCCGCCGTTGACAAGTATCAGTCAGAAGAAGCAGAGAAAGTGCTGGCTCCGGTTTCCAAGTTTCTGCTGCGCCACGGCATCACCGCCAAGAGCGAATGGAAAGTTGGCCACGCGGGGGCTTTGATCGCCAAGATTGCCGACACGGGCAAGTTTGACCTTGTCGTGATGGGCTCGCATGGCCACGGCTCCTGGGGCAACCTGGTCATGGGCTCGGTCGCAACTCAGGTGCTGGCGCAATGCTCGGTGCCGGTGCTGCTGGTTCGCTGACCTGCGGCACACGACGTCGGTTTTGCCCGCTTATTGAACCGGCGGCGAACTCGCCACGAGAGTCTCGCCCATCCATTGACGCAAATCCAGCCACATGCGCTGGATTTCCACATCGCGGGGTGTCAGCAAGGCGCTGGGAAGTTCAACGGTAACCACCGGCATGCCTTTGTAGACGCCGCCGTAGTTGCCCAAAGAACCCGGGAAGATACCCACCTGGTCAAGGTAGAGCCGACCCAGGCGGCTGGGTGGGGCAATCGGGCCATCAAAGTCGAGCACGCCATAGGGCGCGTGAAGGCTGACAATCAAATTCGGTTTGAAGCGCAACAGTTCCTCATTCAAAAACCGGGTTTCCGGCTCACTCAAGGGGCTTTTGCCGGGCCAGCGGCGCGGATCGCGTCGCGTGCGTTTTTCCCAGTAGATGACCGCTTCACGCTCCCAATTCGGCGTGGGAAAGTTACGGTTCAAGTCAACGCCGTTGGCGTTGACACGTCGGGACGGGCGTGCAAAAAGCCCATCCGGGTTAAGCGCCGGGATAAACCGCCAGTGGGTTTGGCCGGGCGTTGACTGGGCCAGCGAGATCCAGTGCAGCGCCACCGAGGAGGAAGACAACTCGTCGCCATGAATGCCCCCTACCACCAACACCCGCAAAGGCGAAGCAACCGGCGCGCTGGGTAGTACATCTCGCGTATAAATCGTTTTGCCAAGCACGCTGCGCGCGGGCGTGGCTTGCAGCCTGGCGTTTTCACACAAGGCCCGACTGACGTTGGGTAGCCAGGCATAAAAATCATCACATGGCGGCGCAGCCAGCGCAACCGTTGCGATCAGGGAACAAAGGGTCAGATGCAGGACCGATCGGCAATAACGCACCGGTGTCAGGCCTTTTTATCAGTCTCGCTCGCGCAACTGGCTGATCACCCAGCAAGCGGCTGAAATCATGAGAATGGCACCGCTCTCGTATAAAAGAATCGACGGGTCGCCATCTTTGCCTTGCAGGATGATCAAGCGGCTCAGGGCCGTCATGGCAATAAACAAGGGAATCGTGATGGGGATACGGTGGCTGGTATAGAAAGCGCCCAGCATGCCCAGCACCTCGGCATAAATGAACATCAGCAGCAGATCTTTGAGTTCAACCTTGAGGTTCTCGATCAGCAACATGACCTCTTGCGCCATGGCGCCCACGGTAAACAGGGCAATGATGATCAGAAAAATTTTCTCTGTGACATCGATGATGCGTTTCACAAGCACGGGAGCCTCCTGAAATACTTATCAGCTTATCAGACCGACGTAGCTTGGCAACGCCAGGGCTGATGGGGGTTTACTGCGCTGGCGCTGGGTTGACCCGGAACGGCCTGGGCTCGAAGCGAAATACCTGCGGGTCTTTGGTATCTACTGTGGCCTTTATCCAGCCCATCCACGGCGAACCATATGTCTCTACGCGCGTGAAGTTGCGAATCACCGCCTGAGTTGCCGGATCCCGCAGGGGCTGGTTGATTTGCTGCTGGTGCGAGTCGCCATGCACCAGCACAACCTGTCCGCCGAAAGACTGGGTTTCCTGTCGCAACTGGTTCAAAAAGTCCTTAAAGCCGGGCACCGGCTTGCCCTGGTTGGCGGCCTCAATGTCCGGGTTGGCTTGGATGACTAGCATCAGTCCGGCCAGCTTGGCCTGCCGGGCACGCTCAAACGCCTGGGCCAGCCAGGCCCGATTGGCAGCACTGCGCTCAATAAACTCCGCCACAGGTCCGCCGTTGCGAGTGCTGCCGTGGTAATTATTTTCACTGCCGGGCACATTCATTCCCACAAAAAGGACGCCCGCCGCTTCCCAGCGCACGTTCTCGCGGTAAGCGGCAAATGCCGGGTCGCGGCTTTGCCGGGTCAGCTCAAACTGCCTTTGGCCCAGGGTTTTTTCGTCAGCAAAAAAAAGTTGGCGCAGTTTAGCCAAGCGCTCCAGCGGGTCAAACGGTCCATTGTTTTGCCTGTGGCAATCGGTCCATTCGTTGTCCCCGGGAACATAAATCAAAGGGTGACGGGAGGCCTGAAAAACACCCAATATGTCCATAAACACCGCGTCGCTGCACAACGAGCCACCGCTTTTAATGTCGCCATCGTGGATCACAAAAGCCAGCTCTTCGCGGTCCATCTCTGCCATGAGAACGGGCAGCAACTCTCGCTCTCTGGCTGAGTAAGCCGTGTCGCCGAACAGCCCTATGGCAATGGATGGAGCAATTGATTGGGCAAAGTGTTGGGTGACAGGCTGTGCAAAGGCATGGACCGAACTCAAGACCAACACGAAAAAGAGGGACTTCATACTGCGCCTGACAAGCAAGGGGGCAAGCCGCAACTTGTGTCTCAAGCGCCAATGCATCTCCATCGCCTTTGAGACCAGGCCAGGCTCAATGCTGCATGTGGAAGTTGTCTTCATACAAGGCCAGTCTAACCACTTCAGACGTGGAAATGACAGGCCCTTTGGCGAGGTCAAGGTAGCAGGGTAGGCGGTTTGCCCCTGGACCAGGAAATACGAGCCGCCAGTGGAAAAGGCTGCAATGGCCAGAGTAGCCGCTAGGGATCCTGCTTATGTCATGAATCTGTCACACCCTTTGGCCATGCTCCTGACTGTTTGCAAACACATCCCCTTCCCTATCCAACCAAGGAGAGCCCCCTTGAATCCTGATTTAACTTCTGAGCAGGAACTCATTGCCCGTCTTCGCGAAGAGCTGGCTGACAGCTATGACGAGGAAAGGGAGATGGAGTTTGACGACCGCATGGCGGGCTCTGAGGAGCACGGCACCGACGAGTCCAAAACAGCACGCCTTCGCTACTTTCGGGAGTTGTTTCGTCTTCAAGGCGAATTGGTCAAATTGCAGGACTGGGTGGTTGCCAATGGCCACCGCATGGTGGTGATCTTTGAAGGGCGCGACTCTGCTGGCAAGGGCGGTGCCATCAAGCGAATTACCCAAAGACTGAATCCGCGCGTTTGCCGTGTGGCCGCCTTGCCGGCCCCCAACGACAGGGAACGCACGCAATGGTACTTTCAGCGCTATGTGTCTCATTTGCCGGCTGCAGGTGAGATCGTGCTGTTTGACCGCAGTTGGTACAACCGTGCAGGTGTTGAGCGTGTGATGGGCTTTTGTACCGACAGTCAGCTTGAGGAGTTTTTCTTGACGGTGCCAGAGTTTGAAAAAATGCTGGTGCGCAACGGCATTCAATTGGTCAAGTACTGGTTTTCCATTACCGATGATGAGCAGCACGCCCGGTTTTTAAGCCGCATCCATGACCCGCTCAAGCAGTGGAAACTCAGCCCCATGGATCTTGAAAGCCGCCGTCTCTGGGAAGATTACACACACGCCAAGGAAGCCATGCTGGAGCGCACCCACACTGCCGATTCCCCGTGGTGGGTCGTTCAAGCGGTGGACAAGAAGAAGGCCCGGTTAAATTGTATTCACCACCTGCTCAGTTTGGTGCCTTACCATGAAATCGAGCACACGCCTGTGCTGCTTCCCGAGCGGGTTCGAAACCCGGAATACATTCGCGGCCCGGTGCCGGATGAGATCGTGGTTCCTCAGGTTTATTAGAACCGTCAAACCACCCCGGCTTGGCGCAGGTCGGCAATTTGCGTTGGGTCCAAACCCAAACCAGCCAAGACCTCCTCGGTATGTTCACCCAGCGCAGGCGGGGCCCGGTTGAGCACGGCAGGCGTCTGCATCAAGCGCAGCGGGCTCGCTACTGACGCTATTGAATCAATAGCTGTCTGGTCTTTTGCAGCTTGGGTTAGAGGCTGATTTACCCATAAACCGCGGGCCTGAACCTGGGCGTCGGCGAAGGCCTCACCTATGGTGTTGATGGGACCGCAGGGCACGGCCTTGTCTTCCAGCAAGGTGATCCATTCGGCGGTGGTCTGGGTACGCGTCACTTCTTGCATCAGGGGGATCAGCACCTCGCGGTTGTTGACCCGGGCAGCTGTGGTGGCAAAGCGGGCATCCTGCGCCCACTCGGGGCGGCCGGCTGCAGCACAAAAGCGGGCAAATTGCCCGTCATTGCCAATGGCCAGCAGCATGGCACCATCGCGCGTAGGAAAGTCCTGGTAGGGCGTCAGGCTAGGATGGGTGTTGCCCTGGCGCAGGGGCACCTGGCCGGTGTTGAGGTAACCGCCCGCCTGGTTGGCCAGAATAGCCATGCCCACATCGAGCAAGGCCATGTCGATGTGCTGCCCAAGCCCGGTGCGGTGCCGCACCTCAAGGGCCGCAAGAATAGCGCTGCAGGCGTAGACACCGGTGAACAAGTCAGTCAGCGCCACACCCACTCGCATCGGGTCGCCGCCGGGTTGGCCGGGCGGCTGGCCGGTGATGCTCATCATGCCGCTCATGGCCTGGATCATCAGGTCGTAACCGGCCCGCTCGGCGTAAGGGCCGTCCTGGCCAAAGCCGGTGACAGAACAGTAAATCAGCTTCGGATTGATCGCTTTGATGCTGTCATAGTCCAGCCCGTAGTGCGCCAGACCGCCCACCTTGAAGTTCTCCACCAGAACGTCGCTTTGCGCTGCCAGCTGTTTGATCAGCGCCTGACCCTCGGGCATGGCCATGTCGATGGTGATGGATCGCTTGTTGCGGTTGGTGCAGGTGAAATAGGCGGCGTGTTGGGTGTCTTTGCCATGAGCGTCTTTGAGGAAGGGCGGGCCCCAATGCCGGGTGTCATCGCCCACGCCCGGGCGTTCCACCTTGACCACATCGGCCCCCAGATCAGCCAGCATTTGGGTACACCACGGCCCGGCCAGCACGCGGGACAGGTCCAGTACCTTGATGTGCGCAAGGGCCGGGGTTTTGGTATTCATCATGAGTCTTAGGGATGGCTCAAAAGCAAGTCACGCCGCCCTTTGAGAGGGTCCTGCATCAATTTGAAAACGCCGCAATACCCGTCTGTGCCCGACCCAGGATGAGTGCGTGAATGTCATGCGTGCCCTCATAGGTGTTGACCACTTCCAGATTGACCAGATGGCGCGCTACGCCATATTCATCGCTGATGCCGTTGCCACCCATCATGTCTCGCGCCAGGCGGGCAATGTCCAGCGCCTTGCCACAGGAGTTGCGCTTGAGGATAGATGTTATTTCCACCGCCGCTGTGCCTTCATCTTTCATGCGGCCCAGCCGCAGGCAACCCTGCAGGCCCAGCGCGATTTCGGTCTGCATATCGGCCAGTTTTTTCTGGATAAGCTGGTTGGCAGCCAATGGCCGGCCGAATTGTTTGCGGTCAAGCACGTAGTTGCGAGAGCGAAACCAACAATCTTCGGCCGCACCCAGCGCACCCCAGGCAATGCCATAGCGCGCAGAGTTCAGGCAGGTAAAAGGCCCTTTGAGGCCGGTTACATCAGGGAACGCGTTTTCTTCCGGGCAAAACACGCCGTCCATCACAATTTCGCCGGTGATCGACGCCCGCAGCCCGACCTTGCCATGAATGGCTGGTGCAGTCAGGCCCTGCATGCCGTTTTCAAGTATGAACCCGCGTATCGGCCCGACTTTGCCGGACTCGCTGACCTCTTTGGCCCAGACCACAAACACGTCCGCAATCGGGCTGTTGGAAATCCACATCTTGCTGCCCGTGAGCTTGTAGCCCCCCGCTGTTTTCTGCGCCCGGGTGATCATGCTGTTGGGGTCAGAGCCATGGTCGGGCTCGGTCAGGCCAAAGCAGCCTATCCACTGTCCAGTGGCCAGCTTGGGCAGGAACTTCTGGCGTTGGGCTTCTGTACCGAATTCAAAAATCGGCACCATGACCAAGGATGACTGCACGCTCATCATCGAGCGATAGCCGGAGTCGACGCGCTCAACTTCGCGGGCAATCAAGCCGTAAGCCACATAGTTCAGGCCCGGACCCCCATAGGTCTCGGGAATGGTTGGCCCCAGCAAGCCCAGCTCCCCCATCTCACGAAAGATGGCTGCATCTGTTGTTTCATGGCGGAATGCCTCCAAAACACGGGGTGCGAGCTTGTCCTGGCAATAGGCAGCAGCAGCATCGCGCACCATGCGCTCGTCTTCGCTGAGTTGCTGATCCAGCAAAAAAGGGTCGTTCCATTGAAAATGCGCTTGCGCCATGAAAAATCTCCGGGTAAATAGTGCACGAGTTAGTCCACTGATCTTAATCGCCCCGGTAGGCCGCCAGCCTGTGAACCGACAAAGCGACGTTGGCTGCGCGCGTATGTCCATGAAACCAGTCGCTCAGCACAAGCTGCGGCTTCAAGTTCACCCAGACAAGGAACACAGATCTTCCAAAGCATTCGTTTTTCAGCTGTCTGCAATCTCTGATCGGGCCGGCCAGAAAATGCCGACGCACCTGATTCGGGAGCCAGATTGAAGTCAAGAGTTTCCGATGGTGTCATGACATCAACAATAACCTTGTAAGAATTTGGCTGCTGGTTCGACCAACAGCAACGAACGCAGAATTGTCTTTGCAAGACTGTCCGTTCGTTGTTGGTCCTTAGTAAAACCCTGGAGTTAAAAATTATGAAAAGACTGGTTCTTTCCACTTTGGCTGGCGCTGTCGCCCTCTTGTCTGCAAGTGCTTTTGCGCAAGCACCTGCGAGCGCAACTGCTGCTGTAGATCCGTCGGCGTTTGTCAATCAATTTGAAGCTACTTTTGGCAAGTTTGAGGGCTATCGTCGCTCGGGCGCCAAAGGAATCTGTGCCATGGGCGAATTCGTTGCCACCGCAGACGCCCGTAACCTATCGAGTGCATCGGTATTTACAGGCCGGCCAATTCCGGTTGTCGTACGCTTCTCTGTGGGCGGTGCCAACCCCAAGGCCCCGGACAATGCGAAATCCCAGCGCAACTTGGCACTTCAATTCAATCTGCCCAATGGAGAAATATGGCAGATGGGAAATATTTCCTCCCCTGTTTTCGGTGCATCATCGCCTCAGCAGTTCATTGGTCTGCTGGCCTCGCGTCAAGCTGACCCAGCCACCAAACAAGCGGATCCTGTGAAGGTCAAGGCCTTTAACGATTCAAACCCCGAAGTTCTTCTCATTGGCAAATACTTTGCCTCTCAACCTGTGCCAGCCAGTTTTGCAAGTGTCAACTACTGGGGTGTACATGGCTTTGGCTTTGTCAATGCCAGTGGTGCAAAACAGTTTGGTAAATGGATTTTTGAGCCGGTGGCAGGCGTACAGGGACTGAGCGATGACGAAGCCAAGGCTAAGGGCGCGAGCTTTTTGTTTGATGACCTGCGTCAGCGGGTGAAAGACGGGAAGGTGGCCTTCAACTTCAATTTGGAGCTGGCGCAACCCGGTGACATTATTGACAATGCCACTGTGCCATTACCGGAGGGGCGCAAGAAAGTGACCCTGGGCACGCTGAGAGTGACCTCTGTGTCAGAAGATGCCGGCGGAGCTTGTCTGAACATCACGTTCAACCCGATGAACATGCCCAAAGGCGTAGAAGCATCGGCCGATCCAATGATCCCAGCACGTGCTGCACCCTACGGCATATCCTTGGGTCGTCGTTTGACAGAAGGCCCAAAACAGCAATAAAGCACATCAGCGTCCAAGATGAAAACCCGTACAACGTTCTATCTCCTGGGCTCTCACCTTGCAGTGGGTGTTGTCGGGTTTGCTGCGGGTATTTATGCCTTGCCAATATTGATTGCTCCGCAGGCACCCACAGTGACGGAGTTGAAAGCAGCTACGGCCCAGGTTCAGTTCAGCGGTCAGTTCAAGCGAGAACTCAAGGACAGCGATGCGCTGCACTGGGGCGAGGGAACCGTTTCCGTGGGGCCCAATGCCATCTCGCTGATTGGCAAGTTATCACCTGGGCCCGACTACAAGCTGTATCTCTCACCAGAGTTCGTCGAAACGGAGGCAGATTTCAAAAAGCTCAAGACGCGGATGGTTCGGGTGGGGGACGTCAAGACGTTCGACAACTTTGTGGTTCCCGTTCCAACGGGCATTAATCCGGCAAACTTCACTGCGGTTATCGTTTGGTGCGAAACCTTCAGTGAGTTCATCACAGCTGCACAGTACAGGTAATCACTCCGGATTGCAATGACGGCTTTTGACTAATTGGACCTGATCCGCGACAAAACCTCGCAACATCTACCCATCCGGACTAACCCGCATATGTCGCCTATGCGACTGAGAGCCAAACCTCGCCAGAATTAGCATAGGTCGTTCGTTTTAGACCGTTGCTTTTTTTTGATTGTCAGGTATTGGCCCATTTTTGGAGATATTGCCATGTTTAGTCGTAACTTTGGGATGAATACGCGTAGATTCACCGCGGCGATTGTGGTAACACTGGCAGTATTGCAAGCCAGTTGCGGAGGAGGAGGTGGCTCGAATGCAAGTCTGGATGTCACTCCAATTGGGGGGTACCCCATTTTGGGCTCTACCGTCATCGTCAAAGGGTCCACGGGAAACACCGTCACAGCCACAGGCGATGCCACCACCGGCGTGGCCTCATTCACCCAAGCACAACTCAAAGACTTGGGCCCTGCTCCTTACTTGATAAAAATTTCCGGAGGAACAGCCAATGGTGTAACTCGGGCCACTGGGGCCACTGATCTGTATTCCATTGCCATGTCCACAGGCGGTCGCGTCAACGTGACGCCCATTACACATTTATTGGCTGTACAAGCTACTGGCAGTAACAATAGCACCGGCATTGCGACTTTGTTCAGCGGGACCAACTTCAACGCTGCCAAAGCGGCTACCCTGACATCCACCGCAATTTCTTCCGCGAGAGCCAGTGTAGAAGCCGCATTGAAGGAGGCCAACCCATTGATTAATCTCGATGGTGTCGATCCGCTGACCGTGGCGATTACCTTCGGAGATACCCACGACGGACTTCTGGATCAGTTGAACCACACACTTAAGAATGCCGGCGTTACCCTAGACACTGTGCAGGGCTACGTAGCCACATTGGCTACTAATCCTACGGCCCTTCTCGACACGTCCACAGTAAAACCATTCAACCGCGTGATCGTGTTTGGTGACAGCTTAAGCGATGGCGGCGCCTACACAGTCTGGGCTTCAGGCGGCGCGAGCGGTGCCAATCGCTTCATTGGCGGCGTGACCTTGCGCGACAAGTTGGCTGCAGCAGCACCGTACGGCGGAAAATTCACCACGAACCCCGGCAAAGTATGGGTTGAAAACCTCGCATCCATCCTCGACTACGACCTAAAACCCGCCAATTTAATGGGTGGCGGTCAAAACTCCTTGAATTTAACGACGATGGACGGATGCACTAGCTGCACCAACTACGCTCAAGGTGGTTCACGTGTTGCATTGCAACCAGGTATAGGCAATGTAGGCACAACTGCCAATCCTGCAAATGCGGCATTTGATCCGGCTGGTTTTGCAGGGAACGCTGCGGGTGCAGCGGTAGCAGCTAACCCTGTTCTTTTAGGTGTTGCGACAGCGGATTACGCCGTTACCAATGCCTTTCTGGGTGCATCAACACTGCCCGTTGTCCAGCAGATTGACCAGCATTTGGCCAGCTCCTATGTCATCGCAGGTCAGTTTGCTTCCACGGACCTAGTGATTGTGCTGGCCGGTGCCAACGATGTATTCACCCAAGCCGGGCTTGCTGGCGCTGGCGCGATCACATCCACCGAAGCGGGGACGCGCGTAGGGACTGCAGCAGCCACTTTGGCAGCCCAAGTCACTCGGCTTAAAACAGCGGGTGCAAAGAATGTGTTGGTGGTGGGCCTGCCGGATATGGGTATCAATCCTTATGCCATTTCGAGTGGAGCAACAACTGCTGGCGCATTGACCTCCCTGTCCCAATCGGTTTTTAACGCTACTTTAAAGGCCAGCTTGCCAACAACGGGGGTTGCCTATCTTGACTCAGTACCATTGTTTTCCAAGGTAGTGGCCAACCCCTCCGCTTATGGTTTTACAAAGGTGGTCGATTCCACTTCTCCCACTTCGGCAATCGAAAGCACAGCCTGCGGACCCAACCCCATCGCACAGGTGGCCGTTGCCGACAGCGCCACATCACCCAGCTCCTTGTATTGTTCTGTAGTGAACACGACTTTGGGTATTGTCGGAACCTTGAGAGCCATGCTGTCTAACGATACATACGTATTTGCGGACGGTGTCCACCCGACGACGAAAATGCATAAGGTCCTGTCGCAATACGTCATTGACAAGATGGGGCTTTTGTTAGCTGCCGCACTTTAGCGAACGAGGTTGAGGGTCTTCTTTGAAGGCCCCATGCCACTTGTTGTGTATGTAAAGATAGAGGGATTAGGTAACCAGATTTTGGCTCCAGGCACATAACGGTCTCATATTGACAATCGGCCTTCGGTTAAGCAGAAGTTTGGACTCAAATGTCGAACTCATACAAGGATCACGCTTAACTTCGATTATCTTTATAAGCGCGGCTAAGCTCCTGCACACCGGCATCAATCAAGCTACCATGAATAGCAGAGTAACCCAAGCGAAAGTGTGAGTGACTTTTGGTCGAGGATCTGTTGAAGAAAATATCACCCGGCTCAATTAGTACACCACGAGTTGCGCAGTTATCTGCCAAGGACTGCGCATTGAATCCAGCTGGTCCCTTGATCCAAGCTCCGGACCCACCCAGTGACGGTACGATTTCAAACTGAGGTAAGTATTTTGAAAATGCGGTGGTCAGTATTTCGCGCCGCTCGCGGTAAGTGACGTTTAACTTGCGGATAAACGCATCATGATGACCTTGTGCAATAAAAAGACTTGCGGTATGCGAGTTGTTGGTGGCCTCGTGGCGCATGATCAATCGCCTTAAGGCTCTTAGCTCACGAATCAACTCTGAAGGCGCCACGATAAAGCCAATTCGGAGACCATGCACCAGTGTTTTGGACAAACTTCCCAAGTAAATAACCCGACCATCATTGTCCAGACTTTTCAGCGCTGGCAGGGGGCGGCCTGAAAAGTTCAATTCACTCTCGTGGTCGTCTTCCAACAGCACTATGTCGCGTTTTTTCGCCAACTCCAAAATCTCCTGCCTCCGCCCTAATGTCATGGTGACCGTTGTTGGGCACTGATGACTCGGCGTAACAAAAACATAAGCGCACTGGCCCATGGCACGTGAAGCGATCAGCCCCTCGGAATCAATTGGCAGTGCTTTTACGTGGTCGCTGCGTAGTAAAAAGTTATTGCGTGCATCCGGGTAGCCAGGGTCTTCAATGCCAACAACGGTTTTCCTATCCATCAGCACGTTGGCCAAAAGGTAGCAGGCCATTTGAGAGCCTGCGGTAATCAGGATTTCATCTCGTTTTGCCATGATGCCGCGCGCGGGTAGGAGTCGATGCTGAATTTGATCAACCAACGCTTCAGAGTCGCGGTCAATATGGTTTTGCGCCCATTTTTTGACGGCGGGTACAAACAACGCCTGATGCGAGCAAGCGCGCCAGTCTTTGAGCGGAACCAGGCTTGCATCAAACTGGCCGTACACAAAAGGGTAGGCGTAGTCTTGCCAATTGGCGGGTTTGATAATGTTGCGCTGATTTCCCAGACGCGAAACAAGCCGCGTATCCCATTGCAGGCCAGATTGCACTATAGGCGCAGGAGTTGAATGTCTAGCCTGTCCCAGGAGAATATCTCCATTAACAACAAGCCCACTGCGCGAAGAAGAGATCAAAAACCCTTTATCAACCAGCACCTGCAAAGCCAGTGATACGGTATTACGAGATAGACCCAGGGCTTTGGCCATCGCGCGGCTTGGTGGCACCTTGGCACCCGGCGGAACCAACCCCATCAGGATGGAGTGCACCATCATTTCCCTAACCCGACCTTGCAATGTTGAACTGCTGGACGAGAACTTTGGAAACAACTTGGTCCAAATATCCGTGATTTCCAGCTTTTGCCTCATTCAATTAATCCTGTCGTACCGAAAGATTGGCTGCACCGTATTGGTGTTTTGCACCAAGCTAGGGTATTCCCTGAAATTTTTGAGCTCTTTCATGGTGCGTACTCTGAAAGCACGATGAGAAACCCAATAGTTTTCATTTTGGCACCAAATAAAAATCAATCTGGCACTATTTAAAAAAATTCGCTTTACCTATTATTCGATCAGTTCACGTGCGAGTCTGCAAGTGAGCCCAGTTCGAATTGTCAATACTTGTTCAACTTTTTACTGAATGGACATCATGAAACACCTGCTTAAAACACTACTCGTCGGCTCAGCCTTCGCACTCACACTCGTTTCACAGGCTGTTGCGCAAACCAAAGTGGTGATAGGCCATTTTGGTGATCCTCTTCCCTACAAGGCGCTCATCGCTGATGGAAGCCTTGAAAAAGCCACCGGCTGGAAGATTGATTGGCGGCAGTTTGCTTCTGGCGCTGAGGTCAACGCGGCCATGGCCTCTGGCGGTATACAGATTTCTGAAATTGGGTCTTCCCCCCTGTCATCCGGCTTGAGCTCTGGATTGCCCTATCAGATGGTCTCCGCTGGCAAGGTCATCGATAGCTCCGAGGCTTTGGTCACAAGAAATGGATCCGGCATCGACAAGCCGGCCGACCTGAAAGGCAAGCGCATTGCGGTTCCGATCGGCTCAACTGCCCACTACTCGCTCATGGGCGCATTGAAGATGAACGGCATGACTGAAAAAGACGTCACCTTACTAGGCATGTCGCCAGCCGAAATCTCCGCTGCGTGGGCACAAAACGCCATCGATGCTGCTTTTGTATGGGTTCCCGTTCAAACGAAGTTGCGCGAAAACGGCAAGGTGATGTACACAGCTGGCGAAGTGGCGAGAGCGGCGGGTTTTCATACTTTCAATGCATGGGTTGCGAATAACAAGTTTGCAGCTGAAAACCGCGACGGCTTGGTCAAGTTCTTGAAGGCCATGTTCGAGATCAATGCGGATTACCACAAGAACAAGGCGGCATGGAACGCAGATTCGCCAAAAGTCAAAGCCGTCGCTGCGAGTGTTGGTGTATCACCAGCCGCAGTTGTGCCGATGCTCGACGGCACGATTTACCCGGACGCCGATCTGGCCATGTCCGCCAACTGGATGGGCGGGGGCGCAGCTAAAACCATCAAGTCCACCGCAGAGTTTCTCAAGAGCGCAGGTCGAATCAACAAAACTGAAGACGACTACGGCAAGTTCGTCAATGCCGAATTCGCCAAAGCGGCTGCGGGCAGATAAGTCTACGGCAGTGCCGTAAGTGCTGACCTGCGTGCACAGGTCAGCACTTCACCTGTTCACCTCGAGGCCTTCAATGACTGCTCTTGCCATCCAGAATGTGTCGGTTTTCTATCCGGTAGCCGGCAAGCCACCTGTGCATGCGCTACAGGATATCAACCTTGAGATTCATGAGAAGGATTTCGTAGTGGCGCTCGGTGCATCGGGTTGCGGCAAATCAACCTTGCTCAACCTGATCGCTGGGTTCATGGCGCCCAGCGAGGGTGAGATCTCACTCAACGGACGGGTGGTCTCTGGTCCCGGCGCCGATCGCTCCGTGGTTTTCCAGAAGCATGCACTGCTACCCTGGCTCAATGTGCTGGACAACGTGGCCTTTGGCTTAAAAATTCAGGGCCACGACAAGGATAAGCGCGAAAAAATTGCGCGGGATTTCATCAAGCTTCTGGGGCTTGAGCAGTTTGAGCAATCAGCCACCTATGAATTGTCGGGGGGCATGCAACAACGCGTTGGTATTGCACGCGCCTTGACCAGCGACCCGTCAATTTTGCTCATGGACGAACCCCTGGGAGCACTGGATGCGCTGACGCGTGAACGGGCGCAGGAGTTGATTTTGAAGGTCTGGCGGGACACCGGCAAGATGGTGTTCTTCATCACCCACAGTGTTGAAGAAGCCTTGTTCATGGGCACCAAGCTGGTTGTCATGTCACCTCGGCCTGGCCGCATTTCCCATGTGTTTGACTTGCCGTTCAGCCGCCAGTACTTTGAATCAGGCAATGCACGTGAGATCAAGGCGTCCGCAGAATTTATTGCCCTCAGGGAAAAGATTTTGAAGATCATCTTTGCTGACGAAGCAGGAGCCCACGATGACTGACCCCCGAGCACCTAATGGTTCCTCAACTGGCAAAGGCCTGTTCAGCGGCCTGATGAAAGCCAAGCCTGCCAAACCTGGCGAAATCTATGGCGTTCCGGGTCAAGGGGAAAGCTTCAGAATCAGCGCGGTTGTGATCGTCCTCTTGATTTCTCTTTGGGCGTTCGTTACCACTGCGGGCTACATCAAACCGCTTTTCTTGCCTTCGCCTATGGGCGTCATTGACGCATTGTTCGACGTCATGAAGGAAGGCTTTACTGGCGCCAGCTTTTGGGAACATGTTTGGGTGAGCACGTTGCGCGTCTTTGGGGCGTTCTTGCTAGCTTGTGTTATCGGCATTCCCCTTGGCATTGCAATGGGGATGAGTCCGGTCGCACGCGGCATCTTTGATCCCCCTATCGAGTTTTACCGCCCGATTCCGCCGCTGGCGTATCTGCCGCTGATGATCATCTGGTTTGGAATTGACGAGTTGTCTAAGGTCCTGCTGATCTTCTCGTCTGTACTCGCGCCGATGGTTCTGGGTGCGCGGGCGGGTGTGAAGTCCGCAGCGATTGAACAGATTCACGCGGCCTATTCGTTTGGCGCCACTCGTTGGCAGGTGATTCGCATGGTCGTGTTGCCGTCAGCCATGCCAGAAATTTTTACTGCGATGCGTGTTGGCATTGGTTTTGGCTGGACCACCTTGGTGGCAGCAGAAATGGTCGCCGCGACCTCCGGCCTGGGCTATATGGTTTTGTCGGCATCCAGATTTCTGCAGACACCCGTTGTCATCATGGGCATTGTGGTGATCGCCGCCATTGCCTATGCCTTTGACCATCTGGTGCGTTTTGTTGAACGCCGCGTTGTGCCCTGGAAGGGCCGTGGTTGAGCCGCTCCCAACATTTCTGAAAGCATGGCATGACGATTGAGTATTTGAAGAAAGCCACGCCGCCGCAAGAGGCGATTGACAATGCAACGTCTGAGACCGTCCAGCGCTTGCTCGCAGACATTCAGAAAAATGGCCGCGAAGCTGTAGAGAAGTATGCCCGCGACTTTGACGGCTGGCATGGCAGCATTGTGGTGAGCGAAAACGACTTTGCAAGTGCCTCCAGGAGCTTGTCACAAGGTGTCAAGGACGACATTGCATTTGCCCACGCACGCGTCAGGGATTTTGCTTTGCGCCAGCGAGAGTCCTTGCATGAATTTGAAGTCGAGCTGATAGACGGCCTCATTGCCGGGCAAAAACTGATCCCTGTGAACACTGCGGGCTGCTACATACCCGGAGGTCGCTATGCCCACGCTGCGTCAGCCATCATGAGCGTCTGTACTGCCAAGGTGGCGGGCGTGCCCAACATTGTTGCCACGTCACCAGGGCATAAAGAAGTGGGCGTCAACCCCGCCATCTTGCACACCATGAAACTATGCGGCGCCGACATCGTGCTGGCACTTGGCGGCGTGCAGGGCATTGCTGCGATGGCCTATGGTTTGTATTCACCAAAACCTGCCGATGTGATCGTCGGCCCGGGCAACCGTTTTGTGGCTGAGGCCAAGCGCACCTTGTTTGGCCGTATCGGTATTGATGTGGTTGCAGGCCCAACCGAGTCTGCAATCATCGCAGATGAAACCGCCGATGTGAACCTGGTTGCAGTCGACCTCGCTGGCCAAGCCGAGCATGGCCCGGATTCACCCGTGTGGCTGTTCACCACATCTCGCGAACTGGGCATGAAGGCGATTGATATCATGCCGACGGTAATTGCCGCCCTTCCTGAATTGGCGCGAAATGCGGCAACTGCAGCCTGGCGTGATTATGGTGAGGTGGTTCTGGTTGGTAGCCGGGAAGAAATGGTTGAAATCAGTGACCAGTACGCGCCCGAACATTTGCAGGTGTTTGCCAAGGATCTCGATTGGTGGTTGGCCAACCTGACGAACTACGGTTCACTCTTTTTAGGTGAAGAAACCACAGTTGCCTATGGCGACAAATGTGCGGGTCCAAACCATATTTTGCCGACACGGGGCGCAGCGCGTTATTCAGGTGGTTTGAGTGTGGGCAAGTTCATCAAAACCGTGACCTATCAGCGGCTGACACAAAGCGCCAGCCGCGCCGTGGGCCAGGTTGCGGCCAGAATTTCCCGCCTTGAAGGTATGGAAGGCCATGCGCGCACGGGTGATATTCGGTTGAAAAAATATTATCCGCAAGAGACTTTTGAGCTCGGCAAGCTCGCAGGCCATCAATATTTATCCTGATGCTTGCAAACCAAACCCCTGCCACATCGTCTGACGCTGCTCTCGCGCCAGACGACCTGTGGTTTGGCAAAGACCTAAGCACACCCGAGCCCATTCCTGAAGAGGCGATTGAGAGTGCGGTTGCCCTGATGCGCACGGGCCGCTTGCACCGCTATGGTGAACAAGGCTCGGGCTACCCTGAGCCATCGTTGCTGGAGCAAGAATACGCCGCCTATGTGGGTTCAAAGTATTGCGTGGCCGTGAGTTCGTGCGGCGCGGCTATGTTCATTGCACTCAAGGCGCTGGGTGTGAAGGCCGGCGACAAGGTTTTAACCAGCACTTTCACCCTGTCACCTGTTCCGGGTGCCATTGCTCATGCTGGCGCTGATGTGATATTGATTGAAGCTACGTCCGAGTACATCACCGATATTGCCGACCTGGAGCGCAAAGCAGCGACAAGTGGCGCCAAAGTTTTTTTACTCTCGCACATGCGTGGTCACATTGCTGACTTGCAAGCCGTCAAAGCCATTTGTGACAAATATGGCATCTCCATCGTTGAGGATTGCGCTCATACCATGGGTGCCAAATGGGACAACAAACACACGGGTACCTGGGGCAAAGTAGGTTGCTACAGCTCGCAAACCTACAAGCACATCAACTCCGGTGAAGGCGGTTTGCTGGTGACTGACGACGACGACGTTGCCGCCCAGGCCATATTGATGTCCGGCAGCTACATGATGTATGACCAGCATATGCTCAAGCCCAGTGCAGAGGTATTTGAGCGCTGGAAGTACAAGACACCCAATTTCAGTATGCGCATGTCGAACCTGGCTGCTGCATTGCTGCGCCCGCAGATTGGGCAGTTGGCAGAACGTGGAAGGCGCTGGAACCATATCTACGCTACGCTAGAACGGGAGCTGAAAAAAGCAGATCGCGTGTCAGTTCCAGAACGTGATGCCAAAGAGGAGTTCATAGCGAGCTCGATTCAATTCACCCTGAATTTAAAGCCGCATCAAATTGAGCATTTTCTCAATGAGTGCAGTTTGCGTGGGCTCTACATCAAGTGGTTTGGCACGCCTGAGCCGGTTGCATTCACCAGCAATTTCGAGCACTGGCATTACCTTGCCAGCAAACCGGATATCCCTCATTCCAAGGCTGTATTGGATCAATTGCTGGATTTGCGTACGCCCTTGTCTCTGAGCGACGACGACTGCGTTTTGATCGGAAGAATCGTCTCTATCTCAAGCCAACTCGCGCTTGCAATGAAGTGACCCCGTTACCCAGTATCAATTTCAAACCACAAAAGAAAGCATCCATGAAACTCACCAACTTTCCCCGCGTTCGTATTACCCATAGTCCCACACCGCTTGAATTCATGCCCCGTATGACTGAAGCCCTGGGGGGCCCGAACCTGTACATCAAGCGTGACGACTGTACCGGCTTGGGCAGCGGGGGCAACAAAACCCGCAAGCTTGAATTTCTCATGGCCGATGCCCTCAAACAGGGTGCAGACACAATCATCACACAAGGAGCCACCCAGTCCAACCACGCACGCCAAACAGTTGCTATTGCCGCCAAGATGGGCATGAAGTGCGAAATATTGCTTGAAGACCGCACCGGCTCTAAAGAGGAAAATTACAAACAATCGGGTAACGTTTTTCTTGATCACCTGTATGGCGCCCGCGTGCAGGAAGTACCCGGCGGAACCGACATGAATGCCGCGATGGCCAAACTGGCGGACGAAATTCGCGCCAAGGGGCAAAAGCCCTACGTTATCCCTGGCGGCGGATCCAACCCGATTGGTGCGCTGGGTTATGTGGTCTGCGCGATGGAATTGGTAGACCAGTTCAATGATCAAGGGTTGAATGTCAGTTGCCTGGTGCATGCCACGGGCAGTGCGGGCACCCAGGCGGGATTGGTGGCTGGGTTTGAGGGCACGCGCAGTCAGATTCCGGTGCTTGGCATTGGCGTACGAGCCCCCAAAGAAGCCCAAGAAACCAATGTTTACAACTTGGCCGTTAAGACGGTCGAACTGTTGGGCGTTCCCGGCAGTGTCAGCCGGGAGAGTGTCAAAGCCAACTGCGACTATGTGGGCGGAGGCTACGGTGTGCCCACACCCGGCATGATTGAAGCAGTGACCATGATGGCCCGACTCGAAGGCATTTTGCTTGACCCGGTGTATTCAGGCAAAGGCATGGCCGGACTCATTGACCTGTGCCGAAAGGGTCATTTCAAGAAGGGCGAAAACATCGTTTTCCTGCACACGGGGGGCTCAGTAGCGCTATACGGCTACATGGATTCCTTTAAAGATTTAAAACCGCTTTAAATCCTGACTTGATGACAACGCTTGCGACAGGTACAGCTCTGGGGTTCACAAAATCACTTTTGCCTGGCTTGCTGGTTACTGCGCTGGTTGCTATGGCAGCCGCCTTTCTAGGCAGTCATTACAAAGGCTCCATGCTGCTTTTTGCATTACTGCTTGGCTTGGCTTTGCATTTTATCAGCGAGGACAAGCGCTGCGCTGCAGGTATACAGTTTGCGTCCAGCACGGTGTTGCGCATCGGCGTTGCCTTGCTGGGCTTGAGGCTCACAGTTGAGCATATCGTGACACTGGGCTGGCAGACTGTAGTGGCCTTGATGGTTGCTGTGAGTTTGACGATTGCCCTGGGCTTGCTGCTGGCCCGCTTGTTTAAAGTCAACGGCAACTTGGGCCTGCTGATCGGGGGCGCAACTGCGATCTGTGGTGCATCAGCCGCTCTGGCCATCGCCAGCGTATTGCCTAAGAATGCCAACCTCGAACGTGATACCACCCTCACAGTGGTCGGTGTCACCACTCTGTCCACCATGGCCATGGTGGTTTACCCGCTAATTACACAGTGGCTGGGATTTGACGCGGTGATGTCAGGCAAGTTCATTGGGGCAACCATCCACGACGTAGCGCAGGTTGTTGGCGCAGGCTACAGCCTGTCACCAGAGGCTGGCGACGCCGCCACCATCACCAAATTGATGCGAGTGGCATTTTTGATGCCTGTACTGGTCGCCATTTCGCTGGTCGTGCGTGCACGCATGGCTGTCTCGACGGAATCAGACCGTACCGTTAAAACCCCCTTGCTTCCCTGGTTTACAGTCGCATTTGTACTGCTGATGTTGATCAACAGCACGGGTTGGATATCCAGTGCGATTCAGTCTGGTGCATCTGATGTGTCTCAGGCTTTTCTTGTATTGGCGATTGCGGGCGTTGGGTTAAAAACCTCATTGCAAGAAGTCACGCAGCTAGGCTGGCGGCCTGTGGCCATGATTTTTTTGGTCACTCTGGGTCTGGCGTTTTTGTCAGGCAGTTATCTGATGGTTTTTCGCTGATGTAAGAACAAAAAGGGGGGCAGCATGATCGGTGTTTTAGGCGGCATGGGGCCACTGGCCACCGTTGATTTTTTTAGTAAGGTACTGGATGCCACACCTGCCAAAGGCGACACAGATCACGTTCCGTTGTTGATTCAATCTGACCCGCGCATTGCTCCACGACCGGCGGCAATTTTGGGCGATGGCCGCTCACCACTGCCCGAGTTGCTGGCAGGCCGTGATCGCCTGATCGCAGCAGGTGCTATGGCTTTAGTTATGCCTTGCAATACAGCACACTTTTGGTACCCTCATTTGCTCAAAGGATGCCGTGTTCCATTCCTGAGTATTGTGGACGCGAGTGTCAAAGAGCTTTCGCGTCTGGCAGATGCTGGTTCAAAAATTGGTGTCATCGCCACGCGCGCAACTCTCGCTGCTCAGATTTTTGACTTGCCCCTTGTTCGCTTGGGTTATTCGGTCGTACTGCCAGACGATGTCATGATGGATAAGCTCGTTTTGCCTGGAATAGAGATGGTCAAGGCCGGTGAAACCTTGCATGGTGGCCAACTTATTGAGCAAGCTGTTCAGACGCTTCTGAACAATGGCACGCGTGCAGTGATTCTGGCTTGCACTGAAACACCTTTGGCGCTGGACGCGATAAAGTCTCAGCTGCGAAGTCAGTGTGTCGATACCACCGCAGCATTAGCAAGATGCTGTGTTGCATGGTGGCACTCTAAACAAGCCGTTTCACAGCAAATAATTGAAGCCAAATAGATTCGAATCATAAAGTTCGAGCTCTACTAATCTAATAGTTTGATAAAACTTGTAAAGCTCAGATAGCTTGCTGCTTTGTCGACGTTCACGACCGTCTGCTTTCACTGACATTTCAGTCGCTCAAGCCATTTCATCGCTTTCATTGTTGAATGTCAGCCAACGGGCGTCCATTCTGCTACTGCGGTTGAAGGTATTGGCGTTCGGCTCAGTTGTGCAAATTCCGTCTAGGCGAATACTTTTGACTTTTGGATGAACTAACGTGCCGCCTTGTCGCCCCAAAGCTGCTGAAGACGGGCGTCGCGGCCGCAACGGGTACGGTAATACTTGTAGCGCACCGGGTTTTTCTTGTAATAGTCCTGGTGGTAGTCTTCGGCCGGATAAAAGGTACTCGCCAGCAGTACCTCAGTCACAACCGGTTCTTTGAATGGTTTGGACTTTTCCAATGCTGCTTTGGAGGCCTGTGCAACTTTGAGTTGCTCGGCATTGACGGCGAAAATCGCGCTACGGTAAGGGGTACCGCGGTCGCAGAACTGCTGGTCTTTGGTGGTGGGGTCGATGGTGCGCCAGAAGTGCTCCACCAATTGTGCATAGCTCACTATGGCAGGATCAAACACAATCTCCACCACTTCGGCGTGCCCGGTGGTGTTCGATGAAACCTGTTGGTACGTGGGGTTCAAGGTGCGTCCGCCCGTGTAGCCGGATGTGGTGGAAAGAACGCCAGGCACCTTGTCAAAGTCGGACTCGACACACCAGAAACAACCACCGGCAAAGACCGCCTTTGCCGTAGCGGGCGCAGCAGTGCTGCCCGCGGCGCTTGGGCCTTGCGCGGACACTTGCTGCCCAAGGCCCAGCAGGACCAACAAGGAGAAAATGAAACGTCGGTTCATGGTGTGCCTTTGCATTGCGGTGTATGCGAGTTAGTCGGGCGAAGCGACGAAATCTTTCACTTCATTTGGCATTATGGTGAGAAACATTGGGTGCAGCGCTATTAAGTGCGCGCAAGCGTTCTTTTCTTTCATCGGGCTCAAGTTTGCTGATCTCCTTGGCTGCAGCATAGAACTGTGGCAATGAGCCGCTGCCCGCCAGCAAATTCCTGAATGCCGGCACCCACTCGGTGTAGTTCGAAACCGAGGCCAATTGAGCGTTGCCGAGCTCCCCAGCAAAGAACCGCTCGTACCCGGCAAAGCCACCCCAAGAATCTTTAAGCTCCAGGTATGCTGCCCTCATGTTGGCCAGTATCTCGGCCTTGCGTATTCGCTTCTCATCGTCGGGAATGGTGAGAAGGTAGAGCGCCTCCAACTTGCCACGATAAGTGGCTACCAGCTCAATGAAGCCACGTCTGTATATCCGCGTGGTCTCGAAAGCCTTGCGCTCGGATGCCGTACCCTCAGCAGCAAGCCACCGCTCTATGCCCTCCAGCTCCACGGCCGAAGCAAAGGATTCGTTGAAGCTGGTGTCGCCGGGGACATAGAGCACCTGGTGGGCAAGCTCATGAAAAATCAGTCGGGCCGTCTCGGTCTGCGAATACCGGACGAAAGTGTTGAGTAGCGGATCATCGAACCAGCCTATGGTTGAGTAAGCAGGCACGCCAGCCACAAACACATCCATTCCATTGGCACGAAGCTGCTTGGCGAAACTGTGTGCGTCTTGCTCTTTGAAGTAACCCCGGTAGGTCACACAACCTGCAAACGGAAAACACCACTGCTTGGGACGAATTGAGAACTCTTGCGCAGCAAAGACGTTCCAAACAACGTACGGTCTCTTCAGATCGGCGTAACTGCGATAGCTGGCGTTATCCGGCAGTGCCAACTCGCGTGACGCGAAGTCTCGAATAACCACCGCTCGTTTCAGGCGCGCCTGAAGGTCGGCATCGACCGCTGGGTCGCGCAGCAGTTCTTCGACGGGACGGGCTTCGCGCCAGATTTCAATCTGGCCGCTGACCGCCTGTGTGTAGTAGCCCATGACTTGGCAACCACTGATCGCCAGAAGCATGGTGGCTGTGAGTGCAAGCCTAAGCGCGCGCAAACTGGCCTTCCTTCAGAAACGAACACACCTGCCGTGCTATTGAGGCAGAAAGAATCATCCCGGAATGATTGACTCGCATCACCAGGGTGTCCTCAGCGCCTTTCATTCGCGTTTCCTCCACCGTGACCACACCATCGTTTGGTTTATCCAGCCCCAGGAACATACGCCCCAATCCGAGTGGGACATCCCCTGCGATCACGCCGACTTCCACGCCAACTGGCGCCAGAGGCACTACCCCCTCGGCCCAGAGCGGCAGGGAACGACCCAGCATCCAGCGTCCGCCAACCGAGCACGATAAGTCTCGACCAGCGCTGCTTCCGGTTATCGGGCTGCCAAGAAGTACAGCACGCCCGATACGTGGATCAGCCCTCTTTTTTAAAGTTTTCAGGATCATCACGCCACCCATACTGTGCCCGACCAGATGAATCAGGTCATCCGGCAGAGCTTCAATAAAACGCGCAAGGCGTTCTGCATTGTCAATCGGCGAGCGTCTGACGCTGGCGTAACCGAAGCGTGCTACCCGAAAGCCCCCTCTTGCGAGGTGAATATGCAACGGCAGCATCGACAAAGAGTTCATCCAGAGTCCATGAACCAGAACCACCCTTGCGGCTGACACCGGTGAATTACGTTTTCCCATCACGCAATACATGGCTTATGAATGGGCCGAAACATTGGGGTAGGGCACAGGAACCAAAGCCCTTTCCACCATTAAAAATATGATTAACGTGCAATACTGAAAATTCATGAAACATTTAACCTATTGAAGACGCATTTGGCAGAACTTCTGACTTTGAATCTTCGAAGCAATTTACCTAAGTATTGAATAACCATCAACGCAATGCTAAAAATCTTCCGGTTTATTGTGATCGTTTGGCTTGGGCTGCTTGCGGGCGCGCTCATGCTGCTAGGGTTTGTTTTTGCGCTGATTTCAATCGTATGGTCATTGCTGCGAGGACGTAAGCCAGCAGTCGTCGTCGTTTTCCAGAACCTCAGGCATACGGCCAAAGGATTTAGAAACGGGACTTGGACGGCTCAGAAACAATCCCACCAGACGCCACCCCCAGATATCGTGGATGTTGAAGCACACGAAATTCGTCCTGTTTTGCCAAGTCAAGGTGAAACTTCGCGGGACATGCGAGGGCTATAGGAGCTATTGATATACAAGAGCTTTAGCACCACGAAGCGTCTGGTTACGTTAAATGTCGACTCGGGGCCAGGAGCGGTCGTTAGAGAACGACTGCTTTACAGCATCGTGATCAGGCCCGAATTGAGGAGTGCGAACAAGAGCTGCGCCGCCACTCATGCCAAGTCATTCTCAGATACTGATATAGCAGTCCACCCGTGAACTTGGTTTCTGATGCAAGTCGTAGCACCTCACGAAGGTGTCACCCATTCTCCGGCACAAGTAACGATACCTTGTCAGCCCAATATCGGCGTTAACAACCGTTAATGTCCATCTATAAAACAATATCAAGAAGTCTCCCATGGGTTTTTATTACTTTTCCGTTGGAGCATCATTCTTATGCTGTTTTTGAGTTCGCCAGTCGTTAAAAGTTGTATTTACTCGTTTGATGCATTCGCTGTATTCTGTCATGTCAATCTTTTCACGACAATTGACTCTAGCGCTTTCCTGCAATATTTCTGAACCACCCTTTGACAAGTCTTCAGAACGAAATCTGAAATGCAAACAGCCCGAAAGTGCAAAAATTAATATCGCCCCACCTACTAATTCAAAAAAAATAATTAGATAACCTTTAACAAGTTTCCGTTGCATCGCATGAGTTCCTTCGTCTTAAAGTTGATGGGATACGTTTCAATTTGGCGCATGTTAAATATTTCAAACAAAGAATCTCACAAGGAGGGTCCCCGGCGTAGTCACCGCGACCCAAGTGACAGTCAGTACCGCTCACATATTGATAGAGCAGTCTACCCGTGAATTTGGTGTCAGTTAAAAATCGTAGCACCTCACGAGGGCGTCAAGTATTCACCGGCAAAAGTAACTCAACCCTGTGAGTCCGACATTGGCTTCAACAACAACAGCAGCTTCCAGCTCATTCCAGCTATTACTTTGAGCCACCTGCAGTCATTGACGAATGACTGCAGGTGGGTAGCGAAAGGAGAATTTTCCGTTAATCTATTGGAAACTTTTTCCATCCCTCAAACATGTTTATGTCCCATGTCAGAACGTCCTATTGCTTTATTGGCTCTTGACGCGCCGCCACGCACAAAACCTTCTAATTACCCAGAACCCTTTCGTTCAATGATGGCTGGGCGCGTGAAACGACCTTTGGGCGACTTATTCGGCCTCACCAACTTTGGGGTCAATATCACGGTGTTACCGCCAGGATCCGTATCCGCATTGCGTCACGCTCACTCCATGCAAGATGAATTTGTGTTTGTTGTCTCGGGAACTCTTATTCTTGAAACCGACGACGGTGAAACAGAGTTGTCATCGGGAATGTGTTCTGGCTTTAAGGCAGGCTGCGGAAATGCGCATCGGCTTCTGAACAGGTCGCAGACAGAAGCTGTCTATCTTGAAGTTGGTGACCGGGCCCCTGGAGATGCGGTGGTTTATCCAGATGAGGACTTGCTTGCTCACTCGCACAACGGCAGTTGGATATTCACGCACAAGGATGGAACTCCTTATTTGTGAGCTTGTATGACAAATCAGGACAATTTCGCAGGTTGGCTATCAGCTCTTTCCAGCAAACACTTTGGGCCTGGTGAGGCCAGGGTTAACCATGCATCGACACATTGGAGAGAAAAATGACAACTTTTGAGAGACGCAACTTGCATTGACGACCTGAACGACATGCTCCAGAGCGCCGGAGGCTGGGTAGACCTTGGAGGCGCAGATGAACAAAAGCCCGCGAAAGAAGGGACTACGCGGCCGCTTCGGCGTGTATGTCCCTCCGCTCATGGAGGAACTCGGGCTGTGTGAGCTTGAGCACAACGCCAAAAACAACAGAATGCGTGCCAAGTAAGCGTGATCGTTGCGGACATCCGATTGCACCGCAAGGTCTAGTGCTGGTGACAAACAACAGGGGGGAGTTCGCGCGGGTGCCGGCGCTGGAAGCAGAGAACTGGGTTCAGACCGGGCCTGGTGCAGTCGTTGGCGTATGACTGCTATGGGGCATCGGACATTTGCGCAGTGATAGACTTTTGAGTGATGACCAAACTGCGGTTTGCCATCCCAAGGGATCGACGACTTTGTCAATTCCAATAGATCTGTACACATATTCGGCTCGTCGGCTTAACTTCTTGATTTCTTTCAAGGATTTCAGATTTCCTTTGCTGTGCTTTCTGAGTAACCCCGGTGTTATCCCGCACAACTGAGGGATATATCAATCGTTAGACCATATATAAAGCACACCATGACCATTGATACTCTTCTTCTTTTTATCCCTGCGTGTTTTGCTCTGAATATGGCACCAGGCCCAAACAACCTGCTTTCCGTGTCAAATGCGACTCGCTACGGTTTTTGGTCCGCGTCAGTCGCTGGAGTCGGTCGCCTTATTGCGTTCGTCGGCATGATCGCCATTACTGCGGCAGGTCTCGCCACTGTCCTGAGGACTTCGGAGATTTTGTTTTACGCAATCAAGTTCGTCGGGGCAGCGTATCTTTTCTACCTTGCTTTCCAGTTGTGGCGGGCCCCTCCCGTCAAAGAACATACTAAACGTGGTGGCTCACGGCAGAGTATTTTTTCACTTGCGCGCCAAGAATTTCTGGTTGCTGCGGGCAATCCAAAGGCCATCCTCATATTCACAGCCTTTCTGCCTCAGTTCGTAGACACTTCAAAAACTGCGGAGCTACAGTTTGCTGTGCTTGGTGCGCTTTTTCTGGGTTTGGAATGGATTGCAATTACAACTTACGCATACATGGGAAGCCATCTGCGCAAATGGTTCTCAGAGCCTCGTCGACAGCAGCTCTTCAACCGTACCTGTGGGTCGCTGCTGGGGGTTGCAGGCATAGGGTTGCTTGCCGCTCGGAGGTCAACTAGTGGGGCCTAACGACATGCTCTTACCAGAAGGTGCATTGACCCCGGCGCAATGCGGGTGGATACAGGTGCTGCAGTGTTAAGCAGCTTCGCAGCAAGCCTGAGGGGCCTTGTGCTTTTCGGGTTGACGCTTATGTTGGGGTACCCTTTCAGTCAAGCAATGGCACAAGCCCAATCAGCCTACCTGCTCAACTTTGCGGCAGTAGGCCCGGGCTGGCGGCTTGCCACCTTCCCCCAACAAACCATGCCGGTAACTGTGTACTCAGATGCGGCCGAATCCGGAAGAACTGCGCTGCGAATGGAGGCTCAAAGCTCCTATAGTCCGCTGCTAAAAACACTAAAGCCAGCAGCAGCGGTGAAACAGGTGCGCTGGTCATGGCGCGTGGGTCAGCAAAGCAGCGCGATCGATCTGCGCATCAAAGCCGGTGATGACACGTCTGCCAAAGTGTGTATGAGTTTTGTCTGGCCGGACGACCGCGTGCCTTTTTTCGAGCGCCAGTTCTTACGCCTGGCACGCACGCGGGGAAACCCGGACCTGCCCGCCGCAACGCTGTGTTGGGTGTGGGCAAATACCGAGAAACCTGGCGAGATGATTGAGAACCCTTACACCCGCAGGGTGCGAAGCATCGTTTTGAGAAATGGTGTGCAAGTGGGGTCTGGCTGGCTGGATGAACAACGCGACATCATGAAAGACCTGCGCTTGGCCTTTAGCGATGAGTGGCCGGCCGGGGCCCCTGAACCCTTGGCCACTGCTATCTTTTTAGCTGCAGACGCAGACAACACGCTCAGCCACTCAGTTGCCTGGATTGCCGGCTTGCATTACGAGTAGGACATCGGCGTCAGAAAATAAGCACTTCGTTCAGAGCACACTGACCGTGCTCACCGCCCAGCAGGGTAGTCGCCTGTTCGGACGAACCGGTTGGCTCGAAAAGCGACTCGTGTTGGCTGGGCGGGAATATCGGGCGCTCAGACGCTATGCTGCCCAACGAACAGACCGGCCGTATCACCAGCAGTAAGTTAGGTGCTTGCCGCAAATCCTGCAGACATCCCAGTGTGCAGGGCACCCCGCAATTTGGGCGCGGCATCAACTCAACTGAAGGAATACTTTGTGAATACCCTGATCGATGTTGCCGTTGCAGCCGGAAATTTCAAGACGCTGGTCGTGGCGCTCAAGGCAGCCGACCTGGTGCCCACGCTCAAGGGCAAAGGGCCGTTCACGGTCTTTGCACCCACCGATGAGGCCTTCGCCAAGATTCCCAAAGCCGACCTTGACGCTTTGCTCAAGGACAAGGCCAAGTTGAAGGCTGTACTGACCTACCACGTGGTTTCCGGCAAGGTCATGTCCACCGACCTGAAGGCAGGCAATGTGAAGACTGTCCAAGGCAGCGACGTGATGGTCAGCACCATGGGTGGTCCGACGGTGAACGACGCCAAAGTGGTAACCGCCGATGTAGCCGCCGACAACGGTGTGATCCACGCCATCGACAAGGTATTGATGCCTAAGTAAACACCCTGCGGTGGGCAGCCCTCAACGCGTTGCCCACCGCGCCTGCACAAACACGCGGCAGCGATTTTGCCGCCCAGTTTGGGCATTAAAAAGAAACATGTCATGAATGTACAAGCCACCCCATCCCTATTCAGCGCAGCGCCGGTCTGGTTCATCACCGGCTGCTCTACCGGCTTCGCAACGCCGGCATCGGCTATTTCGCCGCTATCGAGGAAGGCGATGCTACCGAGGTTCGCAAGATGTTCGAGGTCAACGTGTTCGGCCTGACCAACATGATCCAGCTTGTGTTGCCTGGCATGCGCAAGCGCCGCAGCGGTTACATCGTCAACCTGTCGTCGCTGGCCGGTCTGCGCGGCATGCCAGCGCTGGGCCAGTACAACGCCACGAAATTCGCCGTCGAGGGATTGTCAGAGGCCTTGCGGCGAGAGGTCGAACCGCTGGGCATCCAGGTCATGGTGGTTAACCCAAGCGGCTTTCGCACCGACTGGGCCGGGCGCTCGGCAAACGAGAGTGAGCACCCGATCGAGGACTACCGGGACACTGCCGGCAAGGTGCGCTTGGCGGTACGCGCATCGTCCGGCAAACAGCCTGGAGACCCCGTGCGTGCCGTCCAGGCCATCTTCGAGGCGCTGGCGTCGGCCAAGCCGCCGCACCACCTGCTGCTGGGGAACGACGCCTTTGAGGGCGCTATGGCCAAGCTTGACGAGATGCGCCAGGAATTCGCAGCGGGCGAGGCCGTCGCGCGCGGCGCTGATTTTCCAAAGCACAAGCCCTGACGCGTACGATGCAAGAGACGCCGGCTAACAATACACATCAACGTTGGCAGCCGCTGACACACCGCATCGGCAAGTGCCTGTGTGGATACCCTGTCTACTTTCGCAACCACCTGTGTTTGCACTGTGGACGAGAACTTGGATATGAACCTGAATTGGCTACCATCTTTGCCCTGCAGGCAGATGATGCCCACGAAGGAAGTTGGCGTATCGCAGGTTCGGCTAGTGGGCCTGGTTCAGGAAACACATATCGGCGCTGCGCAAATTTCCACCTTGCGCCCCAATGCAACTGGTTACTCGCGGTCGCCGCCAGTGAGTGCAATGCCTTATGCCGGTGCTGCCGGCTCAACCGCATGGTCCCAAACCAGAGCATCGCCGGGAACGCCTTAAAGTGGCGCAAGGTTGAGCTTGCAAAACGCAGACTGGTGTCTTCACTGATTGCCTTGGGATTGCCAGTGGCTTCACGCATAGCAGACGATCCCCAGCGGGGTTTGGCCTTCGACCTATTGGCTGGCGGCGAACCAATGCCGGTGACCACGGGCCACCGGGAAGGAATCATTACTGTCAACGTCAATGAGGCGGATGATCTTGCAAGGGAAACCATACGAACTGCACTCCGGGAACCCTATCGCACCCTACTCGGGCATGTCCGGCATGAATCGGGGCACTACTACTGGAACCGCCTGGTGAAGGACAGTCGATGGCATGCGCCTTTTAGGACACTTTTTGGTGACGAGCGCCAAGACTACACGGCTGCTTTGCAGCGCTACTACACCAACGGGCCTACGCCTTCGTGGGCCGAAACCCATGTCAGCGCTTACGCCAGCTCGCACCCCTGGGAAGACTGGGCGGAAACCTGGGCGCACTACCTTCACATGGTGGATACATTGGATACCGCTATTGGCTCTGGCATGGACAGCAACCACATAGCGCTTTTGAAGGACCCCTTCGGAAGGGAAGTCCTGTTTCGACTCGCAGAGGATAAGGAAGAGACTGACGACCATGAGTTTCTGGGTTTTTTCAATGCCTGGACGGGCCTGACCAGTGTTCTCAACGAATTCTCACTCGATATGGGGTTGCCAGATTTTTACCCTTTTGTGTTGAGCACGCCTTCCATCACCAAACTGCATTTTGTGCACCGGTTCATCCGGTGTGCTGAACACGTCCGACGAACTGCTGGCGCTGCTGCGCAACTACGTTACGGGCGTTGGCTACCAATGAGCGGACAAAGCATGAGCCAGCGACCGGGTTGACGACCTGAACGACATGCTCCAGAGGGCAGGAGGCTGGCATGGTGATGCGTCATCAAGCCTTCGTCATTGAATTCCCAGTTCTCGTTGCCGTAGCTGCGGAACCCGTTACCGGCATGTCTTTGTTTCCCCCCAACGATTTACAAGAGCTGCCATCCCGTGAACGCATCTTGCTGGCTGCACACAAACTTTTCTACAGCTTTGGAATTCGAGCCACCGGGATTGACAGAGTGATTACCGAATCCGGCGTAGCCAAGGTCACTTTTTACCGACACTTCCCCAGCGAAAACGAGCTGACTTTGCTGCGGTAAAGTCGAACTCTTATCTGCGCAGGCACCGATGCTATTTCCCCCGTCACTTGTCAAGTTTGCATTAGTAGTCGTGATGTGTCATTCGGTGACAGGCTCTTTTGCCGCTGAGCCCCTCAGAGTCGGGCTGGTCCTTGGTGGAGGTGGCGCGCGTGGTGCTGCTCATATTGGTGTTCTGGAGGAACTGGAGCGCCTTCGCATCCCGGTGGCTTGTGTGGCAGGTACCAGCATTGGTGCGCTGGTCGCAGGGGCCTGGGCGTCCGGACTGGATGCAGCCGCCATGCGAACACAAATGGGCAAAGCCGACTGGAACGATATGTTTCAGGACAACCCGGACTACACCGACGTCAATTTCCGGAACAAACGCCTATTGCAAAGTTATTTGCCTGGCAGTGAGACCGGTATCACACCAAGTGGTGTCACAACCCCTCCAGGCGTTGTCTCCGGTCAGAAGATCAAGCTTTTTTTCAACCAGTTGGTCCGTACCGATTTGGGTGAACGTCAGATTGAGCAAATGCCCTTGCCTGTTTCCATCATCGCCACGGATATCGGTAGTGGCGAGCGGGTGGTTTTTCGAGATGGCAGCCTGACCATGGCCATGCGTGCAAGTATGTCTGTGCCCGGCCTGATGGCGCCTCTGGAATACCGTGGACGCAAACTCGTGGACGGTGGATTGGTGGACAACCTTCCCATACAAGAAGTACGTGATCGCTGCGCAGCCCAGGTCGTCATTGCTGTCAATGTAGGCACGCCCTTGCTCAAATCCAGCGAAATCAGCGGTCTGCTCACGGTCTCGTCCCAGGTGGTTTCCATCCTGACCGCGCAGAATGTCACCAAGTCTATGGAAGCACTCACCGCCAACGATATCTACATCAAGCCTGATCTCGATGGACTGACTGCCGCTGATTTTCACCGTAGCAATGAAGCCGCAGACCGTGGACTCGCCGCTGCCCGTGCAACGGCGGCTCTGCAGCGCTTGTCCGTCGATCCTGCTGCCTATGCAGAATGGCGCCAGCGCTGGAAGCAAACAGTGACCAAAGGATCGTCGGACATGCCTGTCGATGCGATTGAGATTGCGGGACTCAAGGTTGTCAATCCTGCGACCGTGAGCCGGTATGTGACCCAAAAAATTGGAGAACCGCTGGAGGTTACCAAGCTGAATCGAGATTTGCTCAGAGCTTACGGTGATGGCTACTATGAACGTGTTGACTACAGCCTTGTACAAGAGGGTGATCGCAATGTGCTGCGCATCTTGCCGGTTGAAAAGTCTTGGGGACCCAACTACCTGCGGATGGGCGTTAACCTGAATTCAACCCTGACCGGCCGTTCCACCTATGCCTTGCGTGCGGCCTACCAGAAGACCTGGATCAACTCGCTGGGTGGGGAGTTGCTGTTTACAGGCGAACTGGGCACCAACACCGGCTTTGCTGCTGAAATTCATCAGCCTCTGGATCCCGCCCAAACCTATTTTGTTGCGGCGCAGGGGTCGGTTCGAAATGAATACTTTTCGCTTTTCATCAATGATCTTCGCGTTTCGGATTATCGAAACACCGTCCAACGCATGGATTTCTCGGTGGGTAGAAATTTTGGGCTGATCGGACAGGCAAGGCTGGGCTGGCGTGAAGAGCAGCACACCTACAAAATTGAAACTGGAATACCTTTGCTTCGAACCGACCAGTTTCGCGTAAGTGGGGTTCAGGCCAGCGTTGAACTAGACCAAAAAAAGCAGCTCTACGTTTCCTCTCAGGGATGGTCCGCGAGAGCCAGTTGGTTTGAGGCAGCAAACGGGAGTCATAACCTGGTGGGTCTCGGGCTTGATGGCTCCATGCTCTTCGATGATTGGGTACTGGGTATGCGGGGCAGTTATGCCGGGTCTACCTTTGGTGAGCTGCCGGGACAACAAGTGGCCAAGTTGGGTGGGTTTCTCAATCTTTCCGGTTTTGCCACTAACCAGTTGTCTGGTGACCAGGTCAGTTATGCCCACGTGCGCGCCGAGCGCATTTTGGGCCAAATGCCCATAGGTTTACGTGGTGACTTGCGTGCTGGCGTGGCGTTGGAAGCAGGTCGCATTGGCAGGCCACTGTCCGAGCCATTACGCACCGGCGTACTCGACTCTGCCGTCATTTATATCCGCACCGAAACACCGATTGGCCCCGCCTACATCGGTCTTGCACGCGCCAGTAGCGGGCAGGTGAATGCCTACCTGTTCATTGGAACACCGTAAGCCCGTCTTTTCTTTTGGGGAGTTGTGAACTGCTCAGGGCGGTGAGTTTTCTGCGCTGCTGGTGATACATCTATCACTGCCAATGCCTGCTTTGGGCGACCCGTTCGGTGTTCTGTACGACCGGTGTGGGGAACTGCCGTGGCCAGTCAGGGCCAGGTGTAGACGTTCGTGAATGACTGCTTTGGGGCTGTGAATTTGCTGAAATCGCGGGAAGCGGATTAGGCAAACAAATTTCGGCTGTAGTCTCACGTGAGACATTGCGATGAAGAATCCCACCTTCAGAAAGCGGTCTTTGAAGCCCCCTCTCTCAAACCTGTACACGGGTACCCAATTCAACGACGCAATTCTTTGGCTGTTAACTGGCTCCAAAACTGAGCCATTGGAGGTGCTAATGAACAGGCACGAGCGTACGTGTTCTCTTTTCCGCTGCTGATAAGGTTGATCAAATTAAGAACTGGGACCTATTGATGAATTTGTTCACGATAGTTTCTAGGTCTTTACCCCGATGCGGAAACCTTACCTGCTTACGCCGCACTCCAGGCCGTTCAGAACGGTGACAAGTTGGTACGCTACCCTATCGTTCAATGAGTGGATGACGGGTCAAATTTGTTGTTTAACCGGGAGTTATTGCATCCGGTCTGCCATGCCAAAGTGCATGCCAAGAATTTGACTGCTGTGAAACCTGCCCATAGGGGGTTATTGGCTTTGTGTATATGTTTTGGGTTAGGATGGTCTGGCTTGATGCAGGCACACTTTTTTATGGATGAGCTGAGTGCTGTGACTGTCGAAAGCACGATTCTTAGTGGGAATAGTCCAGTAATTGCCTGTTCCTTCTCTGCCAAGTGCATGACTTTTGCGACCCTATGGCCTGTATTTCATCCGATTCAACAGAATTTATACCGCATGGAACACCTCATTCATTTCACGTCCCAAGGCCTTCAATTGGCCGGTGTTTTACAAATTCCAGACAAATTGCCGCCAGGTCAAAAGTGCGCTGCCATCGTGGTTCTGCACGGTTTTGGCAGCAACAAAAACGGTGGTATTTCGATGGCCGCGTCCAAGTTGTTTGCTTCCTTGGGCTATGTCACCTTGCGCTTTGACATGCGCGGCTGTGGTGACAGCCAAGGCCAACGTGGCAAAGTCATTTGCATGGAGCAGGTTCAAGACACCCAAGCCGCGATTGACTTTTTGCAAACCCTTTCCGAGGTGGATGCTTCCCGTATTGGGGTGATGGGTCACAGTTTTGGCGCAGCCGTGGCTATCTACACGGCGGGCATTGATCAACGCGTGGCCGCATGTGTATCCACCGGTGGTTGGGGCGATGGTGAAAAGAAGTTTCGCAAACAACATGCCAGTGATGCCGCGTGGAAAAAATTCACCGACATGATGGCCGAGGGTCGACGGCGCTTGGCCTTGGGTGAGTCGATGATGGTGCCGCGTTACGACATCGTGCCGATTCAGCCTGGCTTGCGCAACCAGTTGGCGCCGGGCTCGATCACCGACTTTCCCTACGAAGTGGTGGAGAGCATGTTCAATTTTCGCGCCAATGAGGTGGTGGGCCAAATCGCGCCACGGCCACTGCTGCTGCTCCACCCCTCCAATGACACCGTGACCCCCACTGAGCAGTCAGTGGATTTGTTTGCGCACGCTGGCCAGCCCACCGATTTGCACCTGTTTGCCGAAACCGACCACTTTATTTTGGGTGAAGGCAATGCGTTGGTCATCGACCTGGTCAGTGGGTGGCTGCAAAAAAACCTCCCTTTGAGCCGGTAAACTTTTGATTCTCTACAGGAGACGATCATGATAGTCCTTCGCTTTGCAGTGCTGCGCTTTTTGTTTTTGTGCATGGGTATGTTGGTTGGTGCGGGTGTGATGGCGCAAGCCCCGACTTTTCCCAACCGCCCCATCAAATTGGTAGTCCCCTTTGCACCAGGCGGTACTTTGGACGTGGTCGCACGTCTTTTGGCGCGCAATGTGCAAGACATTTTGAAGCAGGCGGTGGTGGTGGAGAACCGTGCTAGCGCTGGCGGGGTGATCGGGGTAGACCATGTGGCCAAGAGCCCAGCGGATGGATACACCTTGGTGCTGAATGCGGCCACGCCCATGGTAACGGTGGTAAGCCTGCAGACCACGCCCTATGACCTGATCAAAGACTTGGTTCCTGTGGCCCAAGTCAGTACCTTTGATTACGTATTGGCTGTTAACGTCAAATCCCCCATCAACAGCATGCAGGATTTGATTCAAATGGCACGCAAGCAACCGGGCAAGCTCAATTACGCCAGCGCAGGTACAGGTTCTGGCCAGCACATGTTCATGGAATTGGCCCGCAGTTCAGCAGGCATTCAAATCCAGCACATCCCGTACAAGGGCAATGGCCCGGCCATGCAGGCTTTGCTTTCAGGTGAAGTGGATTTGATTTTCGACACCACCTTGGGTATCTTGCCCCAGGTGCAAGGCAACCGTTTGCGTCCCTTGATGACCAGCAGTGCCAACCCCATGGCCAGCATGCCCCAAGTGCCTACCATGGACAGCCTGTTCCCCGGCTCCAGCATTCAAGGCTGGCATGCCGTGTTTGCTCCTGCGGCGACACCCAAAGAGGTGGTGGCTGTGTTGGCAGAAGCCATTCGCAAGGCCGTGAATTCACCTGAGATGGCGGCCAAGTTGCGCGAACTCGGGTTGGAGCCATCGGGCATGGGCCCGGAGCGTTTCACCGAAGTGGTGCGGCGCGACATGGAGCGTTGGGCCAAGCTCATCCGCGACAATGGCATCAAGGCAGACTGAGGCACTCGCGCACCCTTTTTCGACCAATCAACTTTCCCTCTAGAGCCCAAAGCCACTGCATGCCATCGACAATACCAGCCCCAGGCCAGCCGCTCCCATGTGACCTGATGGTTACCCACATTGACTGGCTTATCACCGTTGACTCCCAACGGCGCATCATTCGCGATGCGGCCTTGGCGGTGAAAGACGGCCAGTTTGTGGCGGTTGGGAAAACCGCTGATGTCAAGTGCCAATGGGAGGCGGGCCAAACTATTTCTGGCCATGGCCGGGTGGTAATTCCCGGCATGATCGATAACCATTTGCATGCCTCTTTCCAACTCTCCCGGGGTTTGGCCGATGAGGCCAATGCCCAGCAGTTTTTGTTTGAACACATGTACCCCTACGAGGCCGCCAACACCCGCGAGGACGTGGCGGTGAGTTCTGCTTTTGCAGCCTTGGAATTGATGCGCCATGGGGTGACCTGTTTCACCGACCCTGGCAATTACCACCCCGATGCGACCATCTCCTCGGTGCTGGCCACAGGGATGCGTCTGGTGGCAGCCTGTTCATGCTTTGATAAAACCAAATCGGTCATGGGCCTGCTGCCTGCCAGCATGATCGAATCCACTGGCGCTTGCCTGGAAAAAACCGAAGCTTTGTTTGAGCGCTACCTCGGGCAGCACCATGGCCGACTCACCCTGTCGGCGTCGTTTAGGGGCATGAACAATGCCAGTGATGAACTCATCACGGGGCTCAAGGACCTGGCTAATAAACACCGGGTCAAGTTGCAAACCCACGCCTGCTTCAGTTATCAAACCCATGACGCCAGCGTCTCGGCCACGGGTAAAGCCGAGATCGAACGCCTGGAGTCGCTGGGGGTGCTGGATGAAAACATGATCTTGGTGCACTCGGGTTGGCTCGAACCCCAAGAACTCGCTTTGTTGGTCAAGCGCAAACCCACCTTGGTGTGCAGCCCTTCGTCGTCATTGCACAACGGTTATGGCTATATGGCGGCTGGCAAGCATCCGGAGCTGATGGCCATGGGGGTGAATGTGAGTTTGGGTTCCGACCACGCGTCGTCCGGCGTGGTCGATATGGTGCAAGAAATGCGCATGGCTGCATGTTTGTACAAAGAGGTGCGTATGAACCCGCGGGTGATGCCTCCCGAGCACGCCATTGAAATGGCCACCCTGAATGGGGCCAAAGGGGTGGGCTTGCAAGACCGCATTGGCTCCATCGAAGTGGGTAAAGAAGCTGACTTTGTGATTTTTGATGCCACCCAGGCTGAATGGCAACCCCTGTACAACCCGGTTTCCAATCTGGTCTACAGCGCCACGGGTAACAGCGTGAAAGATGTTTTTATTGCTGGCGAACAGGTGCTCAAAGACGGCAAGCTCACCCGCATTGATCACGACGCCTTGATGCAGCAAGTGGGTGAATCGGCTCAACGCATTGCTGCGCGCCTGGACATGAAAAAACTGGTCAAGGGCTATTGGCCGGTTCATTAAAGCCCACGCTGCCGTCGGCACTGCGGCGCAAAACGCGTCCGGGCAGAGCGCCAGTGTGTTGGGCCTGGTCGATCACCACCACCCCATTGACCAACACGGTGGTTCGCTGGCCTGCGGGGTAGCGGTGCGGGTCTTGGTAGGTTGAGAGATCCAAAAAAACATCGGGTTCAAACATCGTGACGTCAGCGCACATGCCCACGCGCAACAACCCCCGGTCGCGCAAGCGCAAAGCGCGTGCTGTCGCACCGGTCATTTTGAAAATGGCGAGAGCCAGGCTGGTGACTTGTTCGCGGTGCACATAGCGACCCAGCACGCGGGGAAAAGTGCCGTAAAAGCGCGGGTGGGGCATGCCTTGGCTGACCACGCCTTCGTGCGAGACGCAATTGCCATCTGACCCAATCAAGGCCGCAGGCGAGCGGATCAATTCGCGCACGTCATCTTCAGAAATCGAGGTGATCAAAACACGGGTCGCACCGCGGTCCTCTCGCAAGTAATCGCACAAGGTGTCGACCGGGTCCATGCCCCTTTCCTGGGCCAGTCCAGCAATGGTTTTACCCGCGTGTTGCGGCTGGTGGGGGGTGATGGAGATGCGCACATCGTCCCAAGATGCAATGCGGCCCCAGTTGTTCAAGCCATCGCGCTCAACCTCTTGCCGGATGCGCTCTCGGGTGTTGGCATCGGTCAAGCGCTCCAGCATGGCCTCGACACCGCCTGCTTGCACCCATTGGGGCAAGATGTTTTTGAGCGGGTTACTGCCGGCGGTATAGGGGTAGGCATCGCAATCGATGTCCATCCCCGCATCACGCGCCGCTTGCATTTGCGCCAAAGCCTGGGCGGTTTGCCCCCAGTTGTCCACGCCTGAACATTTGAAATGAACCACTTGCACATGGATGCGACAGGCGCTGGCAATGTCAATGGCCTCCTGCAGGGCCGCCATCACACCATTGGATTCATCGCGCAAGTGGGTGAAGTAGGCGCCATGGTGTTGTTCAACCAATTTGGCCAGTCGCAACATTTCTTCGGCCTGGGCATAGGCACCCGGCGTGGTGAACAAGCCGCTGGACAAGCCCAAAGCCCCGGCTTGCAGACCCTCTTGCAGCAAGGCCAGCATGTGGGTCATTTCAGCCTCAGTGGGTGCGCGTTGCGCCATCCCCATGGCCATCAAACGCAAGGTGTTGTGGCCCACCAGCATGCCGGCATTCACCGATGTGGCGGGGAAGCTGTTCAGATATTCGCCAAACCCCATTTCGCGAAAAGGCAGCCATGGTGCGCTGGGGTTGAGGTAATCGGCCAGCAGTTTGACTTTGCCGGGCAAGCACGGGGCCACTGAAAAGCCACAGTGGCCAATGATTTCAGTGGTCACGCCTTGGCGCAATTTGCTTTCGGCTTTGGGGTTGATGGGCAGGGTGAAATCGGAGTGGGTTTTGATGTCAATGAACCCCGGGGCCACCACCAATCCGCGAGCGTCGATCACCCGCTTGGCTGACAGACCCAGGTGGTTTCCAATGGCCGTCAGGCGGCCTTGGTTAATGGCTACATCGGCCAGGACCCCTGGCGCACCGGTGCCGTCATAAACAGTCCCGCCTTGAATCAATATGTCACAGCTCATCTTGCCCATCTCTGACTTCAGTTCAAAGGACCTAAAAAAACTTCGCCCATGAAGCTGTCTGGCAGGGCGTCAATGTGGTCAGGCCAATCGGCGGGGTTTTGCGGCCAAGCCCTTCTTTGCGCCACCGGTCGGGGCGAACCATTCCAGCCAATTTGCTCCATTTCCCAATAAAGCTGCACCGCATTGCCATCGGGGTCTTGCAGCCACACATGGTGGCCCATGCCGGGTGACAGGGCAGGGGGCATGCCGACAGGCTGGTAACCTGCCAGGCCCATGAAGTTCACCGCCGCACGCAATTGGGCATAGCTGCCCAGCTGCAAACCAAAGCCCAGCAGGCTGCGTGAGTGTTGGATGCCCAATGTAACGCGCAAAGCTTCAGGGTATATGGCCAGTGCGTGGTGCTCGGTATTGGAGCGCAAAAAATAACAGGTGTGGCCCAACACATCGGCTTGCTCGCTCAGGCTCAAGCCCAGGCCATGGGTGTAAAACTGCAGCACGGCCTGGACATCGCGCACAAACAAGCGCACCGGTCCCACTTTGGTGATTTTGAACGGACGCGGCAACAGAATCCCACCCACATCAAAAGTCTCTTGCAAGGCGTCTTCGCGCCGATAGCCACTTGACAAAGCCACGCCTTGGGCCATGGCTTGGTTGACCTCTGCAAACTCGGATTGATGGGGCAATTCGGGCGGCTGTGTGTAGCGAATGCCATGCATGGCCATGGGTTTGGAATACCCGGGCCAGCCGATTTGCTCGATACCGTAATACAGCTCGTTGATGTGCCCTTCAGGATCCACCGGATAAATATGCCAATTCGATCCTGGGGTGTCGCGCCCGGAGCGCAGCACGCGCGAGTCCAAAGATTCGAACCATGCCAAGCCATGGGCCACTTCGCGCAAAGTCGAAACCTGCCAAGTCAGTTGGTTCAGGTTGAGGTGCGGGTGGGCCTGGTAGTGGGGGTTGCTGGCATGCATCGTTGCTTGAGGGAAGAGCACAAACGAATGGTGGTCGGTTCCATGGCGCATAAAGTAACCCAGGGTGGGACCTGCCAGTGCCTTCAGAGCTTCAGGAACGCGGGGACCAAAGTCAATCTGATCAGAAATCTCAAACCCTAGCAATCGACCATAAAAATCCAGGGACCGGGCGACAGATTCGACATTAATACCAAAGTGCCCCAAGCGACGCACCTGAAAAGGCCGTGGCAAGCGCAAGCCGTCAACGATGTGGGATGTGGGGTTTTGAGAAGCCATAAATTCCATTCTGACAAGGGTGAACCCGTCTGTGCAAACGGGGTGGCGATGCTTTATCCTACAGCCTTAATTTACAACCCTCCAAGGCATCATGAATAAGGCACATCGTTTTCATCCCCACGGCGTTATCCCTGCTGTTTTGCTGCCTTTTTTTGATGATCTTTCCATCGATGAGGTGAGTTATCGCGCGCACCTGCGCGATGTGGCCAGCGTGCAAGGTATCAGCGCCATCACGGTCAATGCCCATTCCACCGAAGCAGCTTCTTGCACGTTTGAAGAGCAGGCCCGGGTGTTGGCCATCACCAAAGACGAAATTGGTGGCAAATTGCCCATCGTCAACGGCATCTACACCGACAGCAGCATGGAAGCCCAGCGTTTGGCCAAAATGGCCCATGAGGGTGGCGCCGATGCCTTGCTTGTGTTTCCATCGGGCATTTACACCTTTGGCCAGCGCCCGGAAATGGCAATCGAGCATTTCAAGCGCATCGCCGATGTCACTGATTTGCCCCTGATCGCTTTTCAGTACAACCCTGCGGGGGGGCAAGGCTATCCCCTGACCACACTGCTGCGCATGATCGAGGCCGTGCCCACGATTGCGGCCATCAAAGACTGGTGTGGCAATGCGCAATTGGCCGATCGGCAAATTCGCGCCTTGCAATCCCGTCAACCTCCAGTGAATGTATTGAGCACCCACAGTGCCTGGTTGTTCAGCTCCTTGGTTCTGGGTTGCAACGGGCTTTTATCAGGCAGCGGATCGGTCATCGCCGACTTGCAGGCGCAACTTTTCCAAGCCGTGCAAAACAAAGACTTGGGTCTGGCCCAACAAATCCACAACCGCATTTACCACACCGCCGAAGTTTTTTACACAGAACCTTTTGTGGATATGCACAACCGCATGAAAGAGGCCTTGGTGTTGCTGGGCAAGTTACCGCGTGCTGTGGTGCGACCGCCGCTGGTGAAAATCCAGCCCGATGAAATCGAGCGGATTCGCCAAGCCTTGATTGCCGCTGGATTGCTCAAGCCATGAATACCGCTGTTTTTAACCCAGGTCGGGGAACGTATGGACGCGCCCGTTTGATGAACCGCATCCGCTTAACGCTTTCTTTTTTAGGGCTTGCCAGCGCTTTGTGGCTTGGGGGTACAGCAGGTACTGTAGCCATGGCGTCCAGTCCGGTAGCGGGATACCCCAGCCGGGCCTTGACCTTGGTCTGCCCGTTTGCCGTGGGTGGCTCTGCAGACATCATGGCGCGTTTGTTGGCCCAAAAACTGGGTGAGGCCCTGAATGTGCCTGTTGTGGTCGAAAACCGAGCCGGTGCCGGCGGCATGGTAGGGGCCAGTTTTGTGGCCAAAGCCAAACCCGATGGACACACGCTGTTGCTGGTCACGGGCGCTTATCCGGCGGCCGCAGCCCTGAGCACCACGCCAACGTTTGACCCGATCAAAGACATGGCCATGGTGTCCCTGGTGACTGCCTATCCTTTCATCATCAATGTCCCGGCCAGCTCTGCATTTAAAACTTTCCCCGATTTGGTAGCACACGCCAAAAAAAATCCTGGCTCCCTCAATTACGCCACTTCGGGGGTCGGGTCGATCAGCCATTTGTCGGCAGAATTGATGAACGCCATGGCCACTATTGAAACCGTGCACATCCCGACCAAAGGCGGCAGCACAGCTCTGAGTGAAACCCTGGCCGGCCGGGTGGATTTTTTGTTTGAGGCGCCGACACTGTCATTGCCGTTCATCAAGAGCGGAAAACTGCGTGCCTTGGCCGGTACTGGCCGTGAGCGCTACAAACCCATGCCCGAGCTTGCCAATGTGAGCGAGATTCTGCCTGGGTATGAGGTGTACTCATTTATTGCCTTGGGTGTTACTGGGGGCACACCCGATCCAATAGTGCAATACCTCAACGCGGAGTTGCGAAAAATAGTCGGTCAAGCGGACGTGGTGCGCCGATTGGTCGAACTTGGCGGGGAACCCCAGGCCAATTCTCCTGACGAGATGAACCGCTATATGGCCACTGAACTGCGCAAGTGGCGCCAAGTGATTGAATCCAGAAAGATTGAGCGCCAATGAGCAACAGCACCCTGGTGCAGGCTGAGCACCTTGAAAATTTTGTCCAATCCCTTTTTGTGCATGCAGGCATGGACACCGAGCCCGCACGCAGCGTGGCCAAGGCCTTGTTGTGGGCCGAACTGCGTGGGATTGATACGCATGGCGTCGGGCGGGTGGGGTTTTACCTGAACTTCATTCACAAAGGCGTGATCAACATACAGCCCGAGTGGCAAGTTTTGCACGATACCCCCGCAGTTCACGTGTTCGATGCGAATGCCAGTGCCGGCGCGGTGGCCATGTCTTACGCGGTGGCGCAAGCCACCCTCAAAGCCCGCGCCCTGGGTTTGGGTTTGGTGATGGTGCGCGGCACGACCCACACGGGGGCCTTGGGGTGTTTCACCCAAGCCTTGGCCCAAAAAGGCATGGTGGGGGTGGCGTTTGCGGCTTCTTTGCCCTTGATGGCATATCACGGTGCCAGCGCGGCAGGGGTGTCGACGGCGCCTTTGTCCATTGCAGTCCCTGGCCCCGATGATGAACCGATTGTTTTGGACATGGCGTCCGGTGCCATGTCCATGGGGCAACTGCGATTGGCCAAGCAAAACCAAACCCCCTTGCCTGCCGGATTGGCTTTGGACGCCCAGGGGCAACCCACCACAGACCCGCAACAGGCCACCATCCCCATGCCCATGGCCGGCCCCAAAGGATCGGGCCTGGCCCTGATGTTTGAGTTGATTTGCAGCTTGGTGGTGGGCAACCCGATCATCGCCGACTACTTCAGCGACAAACCCGCAGCCCGCCGCCACCGACAAAATGCCTGGCTGCTGGCCGTGGACATTGGCCGTTTTTCCGCTGTGGTTGATTTTCAGCACGAGGTCGCGCGAACCGTGGCAACGCTGCGCGGGCTGGTGCCCAGCGATGCAAACCAAGCGATTCGAATGCCTGGTGAGCGCGGGCAACACTGCCATGCACAGCGCAGGTTGGAGGGCATCCCCTTGTCGGCTGCAGTTGTCAAAGAGTTGAGTGCGTATCCCCGGCCAGAAGGTATGGCCTTGCCTTGGTAGCGCGTTGGCTCTTTCAAGGCTGTCGCGCACCGGGAAGACACTGAGCAGAAAATCCCCTATACCTCGTGTCAACACTTTGTCGCCTGGTGCGATTGAGGCCAATCGGATGTTGATCTGTATGGCGGCTTTACGGCCGCGAAACAGCGCAAATTTGGCTACGTCATGAGCCAATTTTTGAAGTTTGACTTGACCGACCGAAACATTCGCTTCCAGCCGATTCCAGCAATCACTTTGGGCCAGGTTCAGTCGTTTGTGAATGACTGCTTAGCGGCTGCGAACTTGCTGAAATCGCGAGAAATGGATTAGGTAACCAGATTTCAGCTGCAGGCGCATTGAGGGTGTTTACAACTATCTGGTTGTCCAACTCAACAGCAGAAAAAGAGAAGCGGATATCCGATTCCGCAGAGCGATTTCGCACAGTGTCCACCGCCAGTGCAAGGACAACAACTCGTCGCCACTTCAACAAGAACCAGCAAGGAACACAAAACGTGTTTGCTATGCGTAGTCTCATCTTATGAACTAGTAATAACCCTGATTGATTTAATTATTGATGTACATAAACTAAGCATCGAACAAACATCATTCTGCAATGTCAAACCCCGTCACTATCGCTGAAATAGCCCGTAGCGCAGGCGTTGGTACGGCCACTGTGGATCGAGTACTCAACAGGCGATCGGGCGTGAATGCCGAGACCGAGCGCAAGGTTTTGGGTGCAATACGTGCCCTTGGTGCCCCAGCCGTTAGCCGCGGCAGGCCGCGCAGCAAAGGCAACTTCAAGTTCGCATATTTCTTGCCAGCGGGCAACTCGCCATTTCTGGATGACCTGGAGCGGCATATTGCCCAAACCGCCGGTGATTTCCGTCACCAGCACATCACCGAAATAACCTACCGATTTTCGGCCGAAGACCCAGCACATTTCGCACTGGAACTATCCCGTGTGACCGACTGTGATGCGATAGTGCTTATTGCACCAGATGTATTAGCTATCAAACTGGCGATCAATGACCACGTTCGTGCCGGCGTGCATGTCGCAACACTGTTTACGGATGTGGCCGGCTCCATGCGTCAGGCCTTCATCGGTGCTGACAACCTTGCCGCCGGACGAACAGCCGGGCTGCTGCTGGGACGAATGGCGCGCCAACAGCAACGCACACAGCTTTTGCTGGCATCCCAGACCACCCGGATGTCGAGCGAGATCGAAAGGCGCATCGGTTTTTCTCAAGTGATCGAGGAGCGTTTCCCAGACCTGTCCGTGGTTCGTCTGGCCGATATTCCGTCCGACGACGAAGGAGCTTGCAAGGCATTGGCCGACTACCTTGAAAGCGGTATTGACCTGTCGCATTTGAGCGGGCTGTATTGCGTTGGTCTTGCCAGTGCAGGTCTGGCGAGGGCCCTTGAACAAGCAGGACTAACCCAATGCGTCCCGCTCATTGCGCATGATTTGACCGCGGTACACCAGTCCATGTTGATCAATGGAAGTCTGGCTTATGTGCTGCACCAGGATGTTCATTATTGCGTTCTCACTGCTGCTCGCGTCCTACGCGGGCTGTGTGAAAACGTGCGTGGGGTGCAAAGCGTGGCGCAGCCGCGCGTAGAAATCTTGACGGCCGAAAACCTGCATTAAGCGGTAACCGGGTGTGTGTTGGTGTGTTTGACTTTATTAATTACTTTCGAGGAGAACGTTACATGAAGAAGATTTTCAAAAATTTGCCGGCGCTGGCGTCTGTGGCACTGGCAGCAGCGCTGAGTCTGGGAAGTACGGTTGCGCAAGCGCAGGAAAAGACCATCACCCTGTGCTGGGCTGCATGGGATCCGGCCAATGCCTTGGTCGAACTGTCCAAGGACTTTACTGCGCAGAGCAAGGTCAAGATGAAGTTCGAATTCGTGCCATGGCCCAACTTTGCGGACCGCATGCTCAATGAGCTCAATTCCAAAGGTAAACTGTGTGATCTGATCATTGGTGACAGCCAGTGGATTGGCGGAGCTGCCGAGAGCGGCCACTACGTCAAGCTCAATGACTTCTTCGCCAAGGAAGGCATCAAGATGACCGACTTTGCGCCGGCCACCGTGGTTGGCTACGCCGAGTGGCCCAAGAATTCACCCAATTACTGGGCCTTGCCAGCGATGGCCGATGCCCTTGGCTGGACCTACCGCAAGGACTGGTTTGCCAAGCCTGAGATCCAGGCTGAGTTTAAGAAGAAGTTCAACCGTGATTTGGCACCACCCAAGACCTGGACAGAGTTCAAACAAGTGTCCGAGTTTTTCCAGGGCCGCATGATCGATGGCAAGAAAGTCTACGGCGCCTATATTTTCACTGAGCGTGGCTCCGAAGGCATCACCATGGGTGTGAGCAATGTGCTGTACCCCTTTGGCTTCAAATACCAAGACCCCAAAAAACCTTATGCACTGGACGGATTCGTCAATTCCGCGGATTCAATCAGGGCCCTTGAGTTTTATAAGTCGCTCCACAAAGGCAGCACACCACCCGGGCTGACCAACGCCTATATGGGCGAAGGCCTGGACGCGTTCAAGTCCGGGCAGGTGGCTATGATGATGAACTGGTTTGCCTTCTTCCCGGGTCTGGACAAAGACCCCAATGTGGGCGGTGCCAAAATAGGCTACTTTGTGAATCCATCGGACAAAGCGAAAGGCGTGCAACTCGGGGGTCAGGGTATCTCGGTGGTTTCTTACTCGCCCAATCGCAATGAAGCACTGGCCTACATCAAGTGGTTTGCGAATCCCGACGTGCAGAAAAAATGGCAGGCCATCGGCGGCTCATCAGCCCACAACGCAGTGCTCAAAGACCCTGGCTATCTGAAGAGCGCGCCTTATGCGGCTGCCTTCCAGGAATCCATGAACCAAGTGGTGGACTTCTGGGCCGAGCCGTCTTATGCGCAACTGATGCTGGCCCAACAAAAGCGCGTCCATGACTTCGTGGTAGCCGACAAGGGCACCGCCAAAGAAGCTCTCGACAGCCTTGTCGCTGACTGGAAGAAGGTCTTCAAGGACGACGGCAAGGTCAAATAAGACCCGGTCTGTCCTCCTGCATCCGAAAGTGTTCCCGCTCTGCTCCGGTGGCGCTGAGCGGGTTCATTAACCCGATTCCTGATTGGCTGGAGCGCTATGTCAGTTCAAACACCTTTGGTTGACCGCCTTGCCCGCGCCACACCGATGCCGGTGGCCAGCCAACTGCGCGGCCTGTCCGACCGCTCCATCGCCTGGATTTTTATTGGCCCGACCATGCTGTTATTGCTGGCCATCAACATCTTCCCGCTAATCTGGACCATCAAGCTCTCCTTCACCAACTACCGGGCTAATCGGCCCAACGCCCCGGTGAGCGATCTGGGTATTGAAAACTACGTAACGATATTGACAGACCCCGATATCTGGGCCGCCATGCAAACCACCGCTCACTTTGTGTTCTGGACGATTTCGCTGCAAACCCTGATCGGCTTTACCTTGGCCTTCCTGATTGACCGCAAGTTCCGTGGTCATGGTTTCTGGACCACGCTCATCCTGATTCCCATGATGCTGTCCCCCGCCGTGGTGGGCAACTTCTGGGCTTTTCTGTACCAGCCGCAAACCGGGTTGTTTAACGCCGTCGCTGCCGCCCTTACCGGTGTGTCACCGTCTTCCTTCTCGATGCTGGGGGAAGTGGCTCTGGCGCCTTGGGCCATTATTCTGGTAGATACCTGGATGTGGACACCGTATGTGATGTTGATTTGCCTGGCTGGCTTGCGCTCGATTCCGGACTACATCTATGAGGCCGCCGAAGTCGACCGTGCTTCTAGGTGGCGGCAGTTCTGGTCCATCACCTTGCCGATGGTACTGCCCTTCATCATGCTGGCCGTACTGTTTCGCGGTATTGAGAATTTCAAGATGTTTGACATGGTGAACCTGCTGACCTCCGGTGGTCCGGGTTCCACCACCGAGGTGGCGTCCATCACTCTCAAGCGAGAGGCGTTTGAAAAATGGCGCACCGGTTATTCCTCTGCCTTTGCCATCATTTTGTTTGTTGCCGTGTTCGGCCTGGCAAACATATATGTCAAAGCCCTTAACCACATCAAGAACCGGTAACGCACCATGAGCAAAGGCATCAGCACTGCCCACTCGGTGGTAGAACCCTCGTCTCAAACCCGCTGGCTGGCTGGAGTGCTGGTGGTGTTCTACGCACTGGTGACGATTATTCCGTTGGCATGGATCATCATGACCGGCTTCAAAACACCGGCTGATGCGATCAGCTACCCGCCTAAAGTGATCTTCAGCCCCTCGGTGGAGGGTTACTGCAATCTGTTCACCACGCGCTCCCGCCAGACGCAAGAGTACATTGCCAGCCTGCCGCCCTCAGCCAGCAACTGCGAAGAAATTGCGCGCAGCCAACAGATGGTGGTGGCTGGGCCTTCAAACTTCGCGCCGCGCTTCGCCAACTCACTGATTATTGCCTTTGGCTCTACCGTGCTCTCGGTTGGCTTTGGTGTGATGGCCGCCTACGCATTTTCACGCTTCAAAGTGCCGCTCAAGGACGACCTGTTGTTCTTCATTTTGTCCACACGCATGATGCCGCCGATTGCTGTTGCCATTCCTATCTATCTGATGTACCGTGAATTGGGCCTCTCCGACACCCGGCTAGGCATGATCTTGCTCTATAGCGCGGTCAATGTGTCCCTCTCCGTCTGGTTACTCAAGGGCTTTATTGACGAGATTCCGCGTGAGTACGAAGAGGCCGCGATGGTCGACGGCTACACCCGCCTGCAAGCGTTCCGCAAAGTGGTGCTGCCGCAGGCCACCACCGGCATTGTGGCCACCGCCATCTTCTGCCTGATCTTTGCCTGGAACGAATACGCCTTTGCGGTGTTGCTGACCTCGGGCGAGGCGCAAACCGCGCCACCCTTTATTCCCATCATTATCGGCGAGGGGGGCATGGACTGGCCTGCTGTAGCAGCTGGTACCACGCTGTTTCTGGTGCCAATTCTGGTCTTCACCGTGCTCTTGCGAAAACACCTCTTGCGAGGAATTACCTTTGGTGCCGTGCGCAAATAAAGCGAAAGCCTAACCATGTCCCAATCCCCAAAAACTTTGTATGAAAAAAAGAGTAACTGGCCCCGCTGGCTGCGCCGCAACACGCTGGAACTGGTGGCCTGCGCCATCATCGGGCTGGGCGTCCTGATGCTGCTGCAGCCTTTTGCGCTGATGCTCTACACCTGGTCTTTTGTCACCATGCTGGCGGGCACTGTCATGTTTATGGTGGTCTCCAAGTTTCCCGAGTAATACGATGGCTGAGATACGAATTCAAAATCTGCACAAAGCATTTGCCGATTTCACTGCTGTCAAGGACTCCTCCTTTGTGGTGAATGACGGTGAATTCTTCTGCCTGTTGGGCCCTTCCGGCTGCGGCAAGACCACGACCTTGCGGATGATCGCCGGCCTGGAACTGCCGACCTCAGGCCAGATTTTTCTGGGCAATGAGGATGTGACGTTCAAGCGCGCATCGGCCCGTGACATTGCCTTTGTGTTCCAGATGTTTGCGCTCTATCCGCACATGTCGGTGCGCCAGAATATTGCTTTCCCGCTGGTTTCCCAAGGTATGCCTCGCACCGAGATTGAGGAACGCGTAGTCCAGGCTGCCAAAACCCTGCATATCAGCCACCTGCTGAAGATGCCAGTCTCCGGTCTGACCAGCGGCGACCGCCAGCGCGTTGCATTAGGGCGGGCCATTGTGCGTCAACCTATGGCCTTCATGATGGACGAACCGCTGGGCGCACTGGATGCCGAATTCCGTGAACTGATGTGCCAGGAACTGCGCGCCCTGCACGACAGGCTGGGTGCCACCACCGTCTATGTCACACACGATCAGCGCGAGGCCATGTCCATGGCCGACAAGATCGCCATCATGAATCAGGGCGTGATTGAGCAACTCGGTGCGCCTCAGGAAATTTATGAGCGACCAGCCAGTGTTTTCGTTGCCGACTTTATGGGCTCGCCTTCCATGAACTTCATTCCAGCCCACACCGCATTGGCACGTGGAGCCACCAGTATCAACCTCGGCCTTGTCACGGTGGGCATACCCGCCGTTTGCGAAGAGGTCAGCCAGCGCCCGCTGCTGTACGGCGTGCGACCTGAGCACATTCGCCTCTCAGGCGATGCACCCTTGCGAGCCGAAGTGGTCGGTGTGGAATACCTGGGAAATTGCCAAATCATCACTCTCAAAACCGCGCTGAATTGCGTCGTGCGCGCGAAGGTCGATGTCAACATCAAGGCGGAGCGCGGCGATCAGGTCGGACTGGAACTGGATAACTCTGAAATGACGCTGTTTGATAAGGCCAGCGGGTGGGCCATTCGCACCGCGCGCGATGATCTTGCGATCAACTCCGTCGGAACTCGAAAGGCCACTCATGGCTGATCTCAAACTCGCAGGTGTGAGCAAAAGCTTTGGTTCCCAGTCTGCGGTTAGCGACTTGGATATCGACATTGCCAGTGGTGAATTCGTGGTGCTGCTGGGCCCTAGCGGCGCCGGCAAAACGACCACCTTGCGGCTGGTGGCCGGCCTCGAAAAGCCCGACACCGGAGCGGTGTGGATCGATGGCCGCGATGTCTCGGCGATGGCACCGGCACTGCGGGACGTGACCTTTGTTTTCCAGCAGTATTCTCTCTACCCGCACCTCAATGTGTACGACAACCTGGCCTTCCCCTTACGCTCGCCGTTGCGCAAGATCAGCGAGGACGAGGTCCGTACCAAGGTGCTGGAGGTGGCACGCATGCTGCGCATGGAAGACAAGCTGAAAAACCCGGCTGCCCAGCTTTCGGGGGGGCAAATGCAGCGGGTGGCAATCGGACGGGCGCTCGTACGCAACCCTTCTGTGTATTTGATGGATGAACCGCTGTCATCACTCGATGCCAGGCTGCGCAATGACCTGCGACTGGAGCTAAAGCGCATCCAGCAGGACACCGGCGCGACCATGCTGTATGTCACTCACGACCAAGTCGAGGCACTCACCCTGGCCAACCGTATCGGCGTGCTCGACCAAGGCCGTCTGGTGCAGTTGGGCACGCCGCAGCAGGTTTACCAGGACCCCGACACCGTGGCCGTAGCCAGCCGCTTGGGCTCCCCGCGCATCAACCTGCTGCCGCGCTCCACCTTGCCGCAACTGTCCTTGCCTGCTGCTGTGCAGACTCTTGGCGTGCGCGCCGAGCATCTACAAGTGCACACGGCCTACTCTGGTGTGACGGATGGCATACCGGCCCGGGTGCTGCGCCAGGAGCGCCTTAGCGACCAGCACCTGCTGCACCTGCGTCTGCCGGGCAGTATGCAAGACCTTATCGCATCGTGCGGCCCCGGCCACTGCGCCCAGGCCGGGCAGGACGTGCTGATACAGATTACCCAGTGCCTCTGGTTTGATGCAGCAGACCAACGGCTCAGACCATAACCTCCTCAAACGCCAACACACCATGCCATTGAAATCCCTCATTGAAAACGCTACACAAACCCTGGTCGACCATCTGGAAGAGTTGACCGCACTGGACCAGGCCATTGGCGACGGTGACCACGGCTTCAACATGAAACGCGGCGCACAGGCCATACAGGCCAAGCTGCCTGAGCTCTCTGCCATGCCACTCAACGAGGCCCTCAATACCATGGGCAAGACCTGCGTAGCCATGATTGGCGGCTCCTCGGGCCCGGTATTTGGCACCTTGCTCATCACTCTCGGCAAAGAGCTGCCGGCGCAGGTCACAACCGCTGACCTGGCCGTAGCCCTTCGCCGCGGCATAGAGGCGCTGACCCGCTTGGGCAAGGCCGAGGTCGGCCAGAAGACCTTGCTGGATGTGCTGGACCCGGTGCAAAAAATGCTGGCGGCCGGTGGTCCGGACTTGCTGGCACGCGTAGGCCAATGCGCACACGATAGCGCTCAGGCTACCGCCGATATGGAGGCCACACGTGGGCGCTCCTCGTTTTTGGGTGACCGTGCCAAGGGGCATGTAGACCCGGGCTCGCGCTCCATGGCCCTGATCATTAACTCGATTTGCGACAGCCTGAACCTGGCCTGAGCCGGTTCTACCAATCAATACTTAATCAAACTTGGGGTACCTTATGAAAAATTTGATGAACGACGTGGATACCGTACTGGCTGAATCGCTGGATGGCTTCGCTGCCGCACATGCAGACATTGTGACGCTAGGGGTCGACCGTGAATTCGTACGCCGCAAGCGCACCAAGCCCGGCAAAGTTGTGCTGATTTCGGGCGGTGGCACTGGGCATGAACCGCTGCATGCTGGCTTTGTCGGATACGGCATGCTCGATGCAGCCTGCCCGGGTCAGATATTTACCTCGCCCACGCCGAACCAGATGCTAGACGCTGCACAGGCGGTTGATGGTGGTGCGGGTGTGCTATTTATCGTCAAGAATTACTCGGGTGACCGGATGAATTTCCAGATGGCATCGGAGATGCTTGACCAGGAAAATGCAGTGGTCATCGTCAACGATGACGTGGCGGTGGAGGACTCCACCTACACCACCGGTCGGCGCGGCGTGGCCGGTACAGTCATCATAGAAAAAATACTCGGTGCGGCAGCGGAGCGTGGCGACAACCTTGCCCAACTATTGGCGCTTGGCAATGCTGTCAACAAGGCCACCGCCTCCATGGGCGTAGCCCTGACCTCCTGCACTGTGCCTGCTGCGGGCAAACCCACTTTTCAGATTGGCATGCACGAGATGGAGGTCGGCGTTGGTATTCATGGAGAGCCCGGTCGCCGCCGAGTACCGCTGGCAAGTGCCGACGAGATCGCGCAGGAGCTCACCGGTGCGGTGCTCAAGGACCTGGCCTTGAGGGCCGGACAGGAAGTCATTCTGCTGGTCAATGGTTTTGGCGGCACTCCATTGCTTGAGCTGTATCTGATGGTCAACGCAGCCCGTGCCGTATTGGAGAAAAGCGGGGTGAAGGTGGTTCGATTTCTTACCGGCTCGTATGTCACATCACTGGAAATGGCCGGGTGCTCGATCTCAGTGACGGCGGCAACACCCGAATTTCTGGCGCTTTGGGATGCGCCCGTGCACACCGCGGCGCTGCGCTGGGGGATGTAACAGTCGCACGGCTATTCGAGCAGGGTCCAGCGCCTGCAGGCACCGCTGCAATGTATTACCGCATGGATGGTCTGCATGCCGCGCAGTCAATCCGCCAACGTGGGTATTGAAAAGCCAACGGGTTGGCAGTTCGGCCTTACCAGATTGCATCCAACTGCTCGGCCTTTGTACTCAGCCGATTTTGCAGGTACTCGGGTATGCGCATCGTTAGGACCTGTGCATTGTGTCTTCTGCCCATTTAAACGCATCGGCCGCATTGGGGCGGGCAGATTACGAATCTCTAAGTCAGCTCCCGCAACGAACGTGACATGAAAAGCGCCCAGTAAATAGCTGCTTCCAACCCATTCCAGCAATCACTTTGGGCCAGGAACGAGTATTTAAGAATGACCGGTATCTGGCAGCCATTTAGTATCGAGAATTTACACAAGATTTCTACTTCTTACATATTAGCAAGCACGAAAGCGAAGTCAAAAATATTACAACGCCTGCTATGAAGCCAGGACTTCGCAGGCCTGTGCCACCGCGCACGGCCATACCGGATTAGGCGAATGCCTTACGTGAAGAGAGCAAGCGAAGCTAAATTAGCCATGCTGACGACGGTAATGTGTCGGGCAGCAACCCATCTCCGCATGAAACATATAGCTGAATGCCGATGTCGAGCTGTAGCCAAGAGACAGCGCCGTGGTTGTAATGGAAGCACCGTTTTGCAATAGTTCGACCGACCGTAGCAGTCTAAGTCGGCTTCGCCAAGACCGCAGGTTTACACCCAATTCCGCTTCAAATTGCCTCGACATTGAGCGGCTTGACATGTTCAACACTTCACTCCATTGCTGGCTGCTGCGCATATCGCTTGGGTCGTCATACAAGGCTTCACAAAGCCGTTGCAGTTTGCTCCCAGCTGTTGGCCAAGGCAGTGAAAAGCGAGCCTTCAAAAGTCTCGGTAATTGATCAATCATTAATCGCTTCACGCGTCCTGCGTAAGTAGGTTCATCACCTGCGTTGAGACTGGCGGCCTCGATGATTAAGGCTTTGAGAAGTGGCGAAACCTCGTAAGCTGCACACACAGATGGCAGGCCTGGATCAGGCTTGGCCGCCACATACAAGCTACGAAATTCAGCGCCTTGTCTAGACCCAACCTCGTGCGACATGCAAGTTGGCATCCAGACGGCGTGGTTGCTGGGCACGATGAAGCAGTTTCTGTCGACTGACACCGTCAAAACGCCTGACACTGCATAAATCAACTGATTCCATGCGTGGCGATGTCGAGCAAAAAAGTGCCTCTCGGGTATGTGCTGTGCCCGCACCGCGACTAGTTGAGGCGGCTCTTGATAGAAGGGCAATGCCATAACTTGCCAGCCATTAAACACATTTTCATTTTGGCGGTTCATATAAATATTATGGCGTTATATCGAAAGACGGCCTTCTCATCGTTACCTACAGTAATGGCATGAATCTCCTTCGACTGCAACACCACTTTGCACCGCAACGCTGGCAGGTTTTGATGGCTGGGGTGTGCAGCTTGGTCTTAACGGTGGGACTGGCCCGCTTTGCCTACACACCATTGCTGCCACGAATGATGGCTGACGCAGGTTTGACGGTGTCAGGTGCTGGCTGGCTCGCGTCGGTCAACTATCTTGGCTATATAGCGGGGGCGTTAGTTGGGTTGTCGATTCAGTCGCATAGCTTACGTATGGGTTGCTATCGCGCCGGGCTGTTCATCGCTTTTCTGAGTACCTTTGGCATGGGGCTGACAGAAGACTGGGGCGTCTGGGCGGTGCTTCGCTTTATCGCAGGCTTGTCTAGCGCTACGGGTATGTTGCTGGGTTCAGGTATTGTTCTGAATTGGTTAATTCGCGAGGGTCAGAGAACCGAACTTGGAATTCATTTCACTGGCATGGGGTTGGGAATTGCAGTATCTGGATTGATTGTCTGGTTAACGGCTGATAGTCTGGATTGGGCAGATCAGTGGTTGGTGCTTGGCCTAGCCGGCGTTGCTGTTTTGATCCCGGCTTGGGCGTGGATGCCGAATCTGCAAAATCAGCCCACATTGCCTTCGTCCACACTAGACAAACCTAAATTGGGCGGGGCGTTGAGAATTTTGGGCGTGATGTATTTTTGTGCGGGCTATGGCTATGTGGTGAGCGCTACATTTTTAGTGTCTTATATTGACCATCAACCAGGTTTGCGGGGGGAAGGCGCAAAAATGTGGATCATTGTCGGCTTAGCCGCCATGGCGGGCTCGTTGGTGTGGGACCGCGTTGCGCGTACTCTGCGTTTGATTCCTGCGTTAAATACGGCGTATGGCGCGCAATTGTTGTCAGTTCCGATTCTTATTTTTTCGACCAATCAATTCATGGCGCATGCAAGCGCCATTCTTTTCGGTGCAAGCTTTATCGGGGTTGTTAGTCTGACACTTACGTTGGTTGGGCGTCTGTTGCCCGCTGCGTCCACGGCAGCCATGAGCCGGTTAACGCTCAGCTACGGTGTTGCGCAGATTGTCGCGCCCTTGATAACGGGTTATTCAGCCGCGAGATCTAACGGTTACATGTCTGCATTGCTGGTCGTTATCGCAGTCATGTTGATCGGTTTTATTTGTCTTGTGCTGCTTGCGTACGCTACAAAGATTAATGACAAATTCGCATCGGATGAAATTTGATTTTTAACTACTGGCGGCAACGCCTCAATCCATGAAAATACCTGACCTACCATTTACGACGACACAATGGGAAAAACTCGCTGTTACCAACCATCCTGGCGAAAAAGGATTCGCCCTGTGGAGAACGTTAACGATTGGTGACATACGCATTCGGCGAGTTGACTATTCACCCGGCTATTTGGCTGACCACTGGTGCGATCGCGGCCATATTCTTTTTGTGATCGAGGGGGAACTTGATACTGAATTGAAAGATGGACGATTTTTCAAACTTTTGCCGGGTAGCAGCTATCAGGTGTCTGACTTCGGAGATGCTGCGCATCGCTCATCAACGCAAAAGGGCGCCAAGCTCTATATCGTGGACTAAATCATGACACTATCGACCATCAACAGCGGCGCTGGCGTTACAAGACCGTTAGGACCATTTTCTAGAGCGGTATGGGCCGGAGACTTGCTATATGTGTCCGGACAAACTGGCGTCGATCCTGCTACTGAGCAACTTGTGAAGGGCGGGGTTATCGCTGAGCACTCAGCAAGTGCTCACAAACCTGAAAGCTGTTTTAGGTGTTGCTGGGCTTGGTTTTTCCGACGTTGTAAAGGCGAATGTATTTTTGACTGATATGACCGACTTTGCCGAAATGAATGACGTTTACAGCCAAGCATTTCTTGAGCCCAAACCTGCGCGCACGACTGTAGCGGTATCAGCTTTGCCTGGCGGTGCGTTGGTTGAAATAGAGCTTATAGGACTGAGGCAACGTGCGGCTTAAGGTTTCATTTAAAAATGCCCTGAATGAATCATCTTAACCAACAGGTGCCACTGGTAGCAATCGAACCGTTGGCAGCCTTAGCGGGGAAATGGGGTGCAGAAAAAGTCGAAGGCGAGTAGATAGTTGGTAGTGTCGGCCACTGGTGATTTAGTAAGTTGGCAGTGACGGCAGTCAGTCATGCAGTCAAAGCGTCTAGAAACTCTCAGCCCGCTGGGTTTATTGACTGACCCACATGTTTGACTGGTTGAAATCGCTGACATTCCAGTCGCTCATGTCGTGTAATCGCTTTCACTTTTTAATGTCAGCTACAGGGCGTCCAATTTGCTACTGCGAATCTCCGCTTTGGGTCGGCTACGGCGGCAAGTCTGGGCCAGGAGCGGTAGTTCGTGAACGTCTGCTTAGTGGCTGTGAATTTGCCGAATTCGGGAGAAGCAGATGAGGTAACCATATTTCGACCGCAGGCACATTTCAGTCAAACGCCTTGATCTAAAGCTTTCACTCACGATGTAGTTTCAACGTTGGCGCTGTCCGGCACGCAGCAAGCGCCGCAGAGCGGCAGTCTGCTGCTGCGTGTTCGCGACGAGCAACGTGTTAGCTCGGAGATGTAATTGTCGTGCACTCATGTCGGGCGTAGCTGATCTGCCAACGAGCGAGTCTTCTCTGTAACAGTATCGCCGGTATGTAGCGTGGTCTTCTTTTCAATAAGCATGATATGGCACTCGTGCTCTGCAATTGGGTTGTGACGAACGCCCTTGGGAACAACAAACATCTCGCCCTCCCCGAGTTCGACAGTCCGATCCTCCATCTCGATTCTCAGATGACCTTTGAGGACTAGAAAAAGTTCATCCTCATTCTCATGGCTGTGCCATGCCAAGGAACCACTGACTTTGGCGACCTTGATGTACGAATCATCGACTTCAGCGATGACGCGCGGTGACCAAAATTCAGAAAGCGATGCTGCGATTTGCTTTGGCGTTGTGGGCATAGATAGAACTTTGCTTCTGCGGGTTAACGTTCGAGCTAAGCGGGCGCCAGCGGCAGGACGCCAGGGCCCGGGCTGTGAAAATGCACCGTGTGCCACAGGCCGGGCCCTGGTGGCCTGCCGTTGGTGCTCCGCTTGAGCGAGGGGTTAGGCCGCACTTTTGCTGACCAGGCCGATAGTAAAGGTCACCCAAAGGCAAACCAAGAGCATGAAACCCGTACCAAAGGCGGCGAATCGATGCATGACTCGGTTGTAGGTGCAGTGAATGACGCTGTGCGCGGCGCGCAGGCCGACATAGACCCACGCTCCGACTGCTAGCCACGCCGGGGTGTAGCCAGAAGCAATGGCGACGGTAGCGAGCGAGTAGAAGAGCACAGGAGTTTCAAACAGGTTTCTGAAGTTGTCGGCAGCCTGCACGTTCTGAAGCTTTGCCGCCATTTGGATTGAAGTCGAGGCCGCTTGTGGGCGCCGGTGCGAACCTGCTGAGTTTTGGCCGGTTTCAAAATGTTGACGGGATTGGGGCGGGTTTGGGGTGGTTCCAGCGCTGACCCGAGCGATGCTTGCGGGGTTCAGATCTCGGCGTGGGACTGACCGCGGTAGCTCTTGCCCTCGATCACGACGGTCTCGACGTGGTCCAGCAACCGGTCCAGGAGTGCCGAGGTCAGGGTGGCGTCGTTGTTGAAGATCCCGGCCCATTGCTTGTACGGACGGTTCGTGGTCAACAGCGTGGCGCCGCGCTCGTAGCGGTGGCTGACGATCTGGAACAGGCAGTCGGCGCCGAACTTGTCGATGGGCAGGTAGCCCAGCTCGTCGATGCACAGGACCTCGGGCTTGACATAGGCTGCCAGCGCCCGCTTGAGGCCACCGGCGGCGTGCGCGGCGGCCAGCGTGTTGATGATGTCGATGGCGCCGGTGAACAGCACCGAGTGCCCGCGCTGGCACGCGGCATAGCCCAGGGCCGTCATCAGATGACTCTTGCCCAGGCCCACGCCCGAGATGAACACCACGTTGGCGTGCTTGGCCACGAAGTCCAGGTGGAAGAGGTTCTGAACCTGCGGCCGGTTGAGCTTGGTGGGCCAGTTCCAGTCGAACGTGTCGATGGTCTTGAGCACGGGGAAGCGGGCCTGGCGGATGCAGCGCTGCACGCGCCGGTCCTCGCGCTGGGCAGCCTCGCCGTTGAGCAGTTCGCTGAAGTAGTCCAGGTGCGACCAGTGCTTGTCGGCGGCGGTCTTGGCCAGCGGCTGGTAGTGCTCGCGCATGAACGGCAGGTTCAGCGCGGTGAGCTTGGCCTGCGCGCACAGGGTATCGGGGTGGGCATGGCGTGCTCGCATAGTTCTGGCTCCTTCAGGGACGGTCGTAGATGGACAGGTCGGGCTCGGGGATCTCGAGTTCCAGCAAGTCAGCACTGCGGGTGAGCTGCAGGGCGGCGGGCTCTGCGCCGATGCGCTGTCGAGCGGCCAGGATGTGGGCGATGTACTCGGCGCTGAAGGCCGCCAGCTCCAGCCCGTCGTCCATGGCGCGGGCCACGGCCTCGCGGCCGTGCATCTCGGCCAGCGCGAGGATCTGACGCAGATGCACCCGTGCGTTCACGCGGCGTGCCTCCAGCCCCTCGCGGTAGGCCTGGGCGCGGGGCGACAAGGCCAGGAACTGCACCAGCAGGCGTTGCTCGCGGGCGCTCTTGCGCTGCTGGGTGAGTTGCTGGGCATGTTCGGCAAGCTCGATGTCCTGGTTGCGCTGCATGCTGCGCACGTGGCGCGCGACGAGTTGGTCGCCGGCATACAGGCACACGCGATCGGCCCAGGCCTTCATGGTCAGGCGCTGCCCGACGTGGCGCGAGGGCACGGAGTAGGTGTTGGAGTCCAGCGCGACGCGGAACTGCTTGTTGACGCTGACCGTGCGCACGCGCGCGAGATCGAAGCCGACGGGGTTGAGCCGCTTGAGGTGGGCGCGTTCTTCCTCGAACATGTCCACCGGGCGGCGGTTGGTGGCGCCGTGCACGCGCACGTCGGCCACCGTGTCCACCCACAGCTGCGCGGCGGGCTGCACTGCCGAGAAGTTGATGAACTCCTGCCCGGCCAGGAAGTTCTTCTTGACGTAGCCCACGCCGTTCTCAACCCGCCCCTTCTCCCAGCCTGAGGCCACGTTGCAGGGGGTGATCTCGAAGCCCCAGTGGCGCGAGAAGTCCAGGTACTTGGGGTTGAACACCGGCGCCTGCCCGACCAGGCGCTTGAGCACGGCGGACTTCAGGTTGTCGACCATCAGCCGCGCGGGGACCGCGCCGAAGGCGGCGAAGGCGTTCTCGTGGCAGGCCAGGAAGAACTCCATCTCCTGCGAGACGGTGAATTCCAGGTACATACGCCGGCTGTAGCACAGCACCATCAAGAAGAAGCTCAGGCGCCGGCGCGTGTTGCCCACAGCGACGGTGCCGAGCTCACCCCAATCGACCTGCGCGCACTCGCCGGGCTCGAAGTCCAGCTTGAGGAAGGCCGGCTGGCGGCGCGGGCGGATGCGGTGGACGTAGTCCTTGACGATGGTGATGCCGCCGTCGAAGCCGGCCTCGGCCAGGCGCTGGTAGATCTGCTGGGCGCTATAGGGGTGGGCATCGAGCCAGCGCACGATCTGGCCCTTGAAGGCGTCGAGCTTGCTGGGGCGCGGGCGGGGCTGGCGGGCGCGGAACTGTTCGACCTCGGCCCACTTGGCCACCGTGCGCGTATCCAGGCCCAGCGCGCGAGCGGTCTGCGCCGGCGTGAGTTGCTGGCGCACCAGGTGGTCGCGGATGCGGCAGTAGGTCTCGTAGTCAACCACGGCGCGCCTGCGCCTGCTGCAGCAGCGTGGCCAGGCTCACGGGCTGGCCGCCAGTGGTGGTGCTGTTGGCGCCGGTGACGTCGCGGGTGGCGCCCGGCGCACGCGGTGCCGGGCGCTGCGCCGCCACTGTCCCCGGCAGGGCCAGCACCTGGTACAGCGGCGAGCTGTAGGCGATCAAATCCAGCTCGATGAGCTGCTGGCGCGCCGCGCCGAACTGCTCATCGCTCAGACGCAGCCGCCGCGCCAGCGTGGACGCGCCGTAGTAGCTCAGGCCCTGGGCGTCCGACACCGTGACCAGGAACAGGTACAGCGCAGCCGATCGCGCCTCGCAGCGGTCGATGAAGTGCTGCTGCACGAGCGCCTGGTCAACCCAGCTGAACTGCTCAGGGACCTGCCGCAGCCGCTCGGGCCGAAGTAGTTGCTTGATTGCCTTCACCGCACCTCCCGTTGATCACATCGCGCCCAAGTTGTACGAGGCGCCGGGTGGTGCTGGCCATGTCATCTTGTAACGCCGGCTGGAACAGATGGGCCACAAGCCCCGCCAGTAAAGGCGATTCGGCGTTCAAGAGATCTTGTAACGCCACGGCCGCGGGGGCCTCGGGAGCCTGGGCACGATTGGCACATTCCTCAATCACATCAGGCACTTGCGGCGGCAAGGGATCTTGTAACGCCCTGGACGGCCGAACCCTGCCAAGGCTGTAGCCCGGATGCGCGGCGCGCCAGGCCTGCACGCGCGCGACGTGTACGGCACCGCTGAAGTAGTCGTTGTTGGGCGGCCGGGCCAGCCAGGCGGCCTGGCTGGCGGCCTTGCTCGCGCGCCGGCAATGGGCGGCGCAGCAGTACCGCTGGCGATCACCGCTGCGATGGTTGGGGATGAAAAACTCCCCGCATGACATGCACTTGCGTTGTCCCGCCTTGGCCATCGCTGCTCCCCAACGAACCCGTCGAGCGCAACGACCACCTCGGCCGGACACTCGCCGGCTCGCAGTCTGAAGAAGACGATCAGAACAGCCGAAGAAGACCGTCAGAGACTGTGATCAGAACAAGACGGATCAGGAAGAACACGCACGTTCAGACCGGCTGAAAGAAGACAAATTCAAGCCGGCGCCCACACGGCAAGACCTGGCTCGGATGCGCGCTGGCGCAGCAGGCAGCCCGTCAGGGCTTCACCGTGCTCTCCCGAGTTCGACACCAAACGTTGTAAGTGACTGATTTCCCTGGAATCGGGGCCTCGGTTTTGGCACTACAGGCTGTTTTCCAGGCGTTCCTTGGAGGGCAGTTCCAGCTTCAGCATGTCGAAGATCTCGCG